>NZ_JARKII010000008.1:0-258288 GCF_029309855.1 Chelatococcus sp. XZ-Ab1
CATCGTAAGCCCTTGTGATCGCGTCCATGAGCCGATCCCAGACGCCCGCCTTCCGCCATCGGTTGAAGCGGTTGTAGATCGTGGTCGGCGGCCCGTAGCGCGCCGGCATGTCCGCCCACGGCGCGCCCGAGCGCAGGCACCAGAAGATGCCATTGAGAACCCGCCGGTCATCCACGCGAGGCACGCCCCGCGACTTGTTGGGAAGGTGAGGCCGGATCGCCTCCCATTCGAAATCCGTCAGATCGTAGCGGCCCATCGCAAAGCTCCCGAAAAGGAGCTTGAATCACAATCGCCACCGTCAGGGAACCCAGAGCCGTTTATGGGTTTACGGCCTAGGACGAATGGGCGAGGAAATATTTCTTACTAGATGTGCGACCGTTGGCGTAATTGGAAAAAACCAGAAAGATGAGCTACTCAAAGGCCTCAAACTCCGAAACGGATGCGGCCACCCAAACAGCTTAAGAATCGGACAGAATACCGTTACAAGCCATCTAGAAATATTGATATTGAATGTATTCGAGCCATTTTCAATCTGATTTTGCACAATAGTGCACACAGGACCTGATCAAGATATGGCGCTGCAGATGATCCGTTGGCCCACCGGCGGACGAAGCCAAAAGCATCTTGCCAGAGTTCGCGACGTCACTGGCTGCGTGAGTTGAGCACGGGGGCCCACCAGTCGACGGCAGATTACCTGAAATCGCGAGATGGCGCTGTGAGGCCGGCGCTCCCCCTTGCCATCCCCCGCAAAATCCCTTAAAGGCCCCGCTTCACGTTCGCTCCGGCCGGGGGCTGAACGGACGGCGGTGCCTTGCCGACGGGATCTCATCCCGAGGTGAGGTCCGTGAGGGGCATCCGCCCCGGCGTCCCGTGTCTCCGCCTTCGAACAGCGCGCTCGGGCCTTGGCGACAGGGCTCGAAGGGCTCAGCGCCGGAGAGAACGTCGGTTGTAAAGGAAAGGCCACTCAATGGCTCTCTACGAGCACGTCTTCCTGGCACGCCAGGATATTTCCGCACAGCAGGTCGAGGCCCTCGTCGAACAGTTCAAGGGCATCGTCGAGACGAACGGCGGCTCCGTCGGCAAGACCGAGTACTGGGGCATCAAGTCGCTCGCCTACCGCATCAAGAAGAACCGCAAGGCGCATTTCACGCTGGTCAACATCGACGCCCCGGCCGCGGCCGTGGCCGAGATGGAGCGCCAGATGCGCATCAACGAGGACATCCTGCGCTTCCTCACCCTGCGGGTCGAGGCGCACGAGGAAGGCCCCTCCGCGATGATGCAGAAGCGCGACCGCGACGAGCGCCGCGACCGCGACGGCGGTTTCGACCGCGGCCCGCGTGGCGATCGTGGTGACCGCGGCCCGCGCCGCGACCGCCGCGAAGACGAAACGGCGTCCGAGGAGAACTGAGCCATGTCGAGCGCACCCCGCCGCCCCTTCTTCCGCCGCCGCAAGACCTGCCCGTTCTCGGGCCCCAACGCGCCGGTGATCGACTACAAGGACACGCGCCTGCTCTCGCGCTACATCTCCGAGCGCGGCAAGATCGTGCCCTCGCGCATCACGGCCGTCTCGGCCAAGAAGCAGCGCGAGCTCGCCCAGGCCATCAAGCGCGCGCGCTTCCTGGGCCTCCTGCCCTACGTCATCAAGTAAGGCGACGGAGGACGCGGCATCCGGCTCGCCGGGTGCCGCGCACAGCCCCGGGCGGACGCCTCGCCCGCCCGGACGCAGCAAGCGAACCCGAAAACCCCGTCGCTCTCCCGTCACGCTTCGTGGAGAGTTTGCTGGGACGGACGTCGGATCCGCCCCTAACCCTGCGAAAGGCAGCGGGACAGCAGGACGATTGATGAGCACTCTCGTCACAGGCGCAGGCGCCGGCCTCGTATCGGCCCTCCTCTTCACCGTGGTGATCACCGGATCGCCGCTGGCGGTGATGCTGTCCTATGTCGCCCCCCTTCCCGTCATCATCGCCGCGCTCGGCTGGAACCACCGGGCCGGCCTCGTCGCCGCCGCCGTCGGCGCGCTCGCCATCGGCATCGCGCTGCGCTGGGCGGCCGCGCCGGCCTTCGCGCTCGGCGTCGCCCTGCCCGCCTGGTGGCTCGCCTATCTCGGCCTTCTCGGCCGCCCCACGGGCGACGGGCGCACCGAATGGTATCCCATCGGCCGTCTGCTGCTGTGGGTGGCCGCGGTCGCCGGGCTCGTCACCTTCGCCGGCGCCGTCTCGCTCGGCTGGTCCTACGAGGCCTATGTCGAGACCATGCGCCGCGCCATCGAGTCCGTGCTGAGGGCGGAGCTCGGCGCCGGGGCCGAGGGCGCCGCCGAGGGCGCGGGCGAGTTGCCCGGCGGCCTCTCGGCCGTCGCGACGGTGGACACCATCGTCGCCGTGATGCCGCTCGCCGCCGCGGCCTCCTTCGTGCCGATGCTCGTCATCAACCTCTGGGGCGCGGCCAAGGCGGTGAGCCTCTCCGGCCGGCTGCCGCGGCCGTGGCCGCCGCTGCCGCTGATGATGCTGCCGCGCCAGGCGCCTTTCGCGCTGGCCATTGCGCTCGCCGGCGGCGTCATGCTGACGGGCTTTGCCGGCGTGCTCGCCCAGGCGCTCACCGGCGCGCTCGCCGCTGCCTTCGCGCTGCAGGGTCTCGCGGCCATCCACCGCTGGACGATGGGCAAGGCCGGACGGCCGCTGATCCTCGGCCTCGTCTATCTCGTCGTCGTCATCTTCCTCATCTGGGCGCTGCCGGTGCTCGCCGTCGTCGGCGTCATGGCGGCCTTCTTCGGCCCGCCCGAACACCAGATCACGTCGGGCACGCCGTCCGTCGCTCCCGATCGCCAGAACCGAACCTGAAACGTAAGGAGAACCACCATGGAAGTCATCCTGCTCGAACGCGTGCCGAAGCTCGGCCAGATGGGCGAAGTCGTGCGCGTGCGCGACGGTTTCGCCCGCAATTTCCTCCTGCCGCAGGGCAAGGCGCTGCGCGCCACCACCGCCAACAAGGCCCGCTTCGAGCAGCAGCGCGCCCAGCTCGAGGCCCGCAACCTCGAGCTCAAGAGCGAGGCCGAGAAGGTCGCCGAGAAGCTCAACGGCGAGAGCTTCGTCGTCCTGCGCCAGGCCGGCGAGACGGGCGTGCTCTACGGCTCGGTCGCCACGCGCGACATCGCCGAGGTGCTGACGGCCGGCGGCTTCAGCGTCTCGCGCCAGCAGATCGTGCTCAACGCGCCGATCAAGACGCTCGGTCTGCACACCGTGCCCGTGGCGCTGCACCCGGAGGTCGAGGTGTCGATCACCGTCAACGTCGCCCGCAGCGCCGAGGAGGCCGAGCGCCAGCAGCGCGGCGAGGCCGTCTTCACCCGTGAGGAGACGAACCTCGACGACCTCGGCCTCGAGGTGGGTGCGGCACTGGCCGACGCCGCCGGCGAAGAGCAAGTCTGAGGCAAGACAAAGCCCATGAAACAGCGACCGGCGGCGGACGAAGCCGCCGGTTTCAGCCCGTTTCTTCAGCCACCTTCGCAGTTCATGGGCGCCGTGATTGGCGCCCATTGCATTTCTGGGCAACCGTTCCTAACCTTTTTCTGTCGTTCCAGCACAGTGCAACGGCCGCGAGGCCGGGAGGAGGTGCAGGTATGGACAGGTTGCTGCGACCGTTGCTTGGGCGCCTCATCCGGCAAGGCACCCTCGAAGTGCAGGTGGCGGACACGCCACCCTTCGTTGTCGGCGACGGCAGCGGCCCTCCCCTCAGCGTCCGCATCGCGGGCCGGCGGGACGTGGCGGCGCTCATCGCCAATCCGGACCTTGCCCTCGGCGAACTCTACATGAACGGCCGCCTGACGATGCAGAAGGGCGACATCGCCGATCTGATCGCGCTCGGCATGATCAACCTGCGCCTCGCGCGCCCGCCCCTGCCGGTGCGCCTTGTCCGGCGCTGGCGCAAGTGGCTGCGCGGCTTCATGCAGTGGAACCGCATGCCGCGATCGCGGCGCAACGTCGCCCATCACTACGACCTGGACGGGCGTCTCTACAGCCTCTTCCTCGATGCCGACAGACAATATTCCTGCGCCTATTTCGAGACGCCCGACCAGTGCCTCGACGATGCGCAACTCGCCAAGAAGCGGCACATCGCGGCCAAGCTGCTCGTCGAGCCGGGGCACAAGGTGCTCGACATCGGCTGCGGCTGGGGCGGACTGGGTCTCTATCTCGGCGCCTATGCGGAAGCGGACGTCGTCGGCATCACCCTGTCAGAGGAGCAACTCGGCGTCGCCAATGCCCGCGCCAAGGAGCGCAACCTCGCCGACAAGGTGCGTTTCCGGCTGCAAGATTACCGCGCCGTCGCCGAACGCTTCGACCGCATCGTCTCGGTCGGCATGTTCGAGCACGTCGGCGTGCCCTATTACCAGACCTTCTTCGACACGGCGGCGCGTCTGCTCGACGACGACGGCGTCATGCTGCTGCATTCCATCGGCCGCATGGAGGAGCCCGGCGCGACCAATTCCTGGATCGCCAAGTACATCTTCCCCGGCGGCTACATCCCGGCTCTGTCGGAGGTGCTGCCGGCCATCGAGCGCGCCGGCCTCATGGTGACGGACATCGAGATCCTGCGTCTGCACTATGCCGAGACGCTAAAGGCCTGGCGCCAGCGCTTCCATGCCCGCCGGGAGGAGGCGGTCGCGCTCTATGACGAGCGTTTCGCCCGGATGTGGGATTTCTATCTCGCCGGCTCGGAGATGTCCTTCCGCCACGACGGCATGATGGTGTTCCAGATCCAGCTCGCCAAGAAGATCGGCACAGTGCCGCTGACGCGCACCTACATCGCCGAGCGGGAAGCCGCGCTGCGCCGGCGCGAGGGCCAGCGCAGCCCGCTGAGGCTCGCCGGGGAGTAGGGACGGGGAAGAGACTGCGGAGCCCCACGGCCACGGTCGCTGAAACCCGGTGCCGTCCCTTCCTGCCGTCATGCCCGCGGTTGTCGCGGGCATCCACGCCTTTGACGATTGCAAGCCCGAAGGCGTGGATGGCCGGGACAAGCCCGGCCATGACGAGGGAGCCCCCGCACCTGCATTGACACGCCGGCGTCATGGGCAATGCCCTGCCTCCGTGCGACAGAGTCACCCGCGCGACACGGTCAACGAAAGGTTAACGACTTCTCAACGTCGTCCCCGCTTTGCTGGACTGTGCACCGCGTTTTCGCCGCCGCCCGCCCGCGCCGCTTCGACGGACGCGGCGACGTGTTAGTCTGATCGTCCAGCGACTCGATGACCGAAGACCGATGGCAACCGTGAATTCACTCGCAGCGCGGCTCGACGGCCCCGATGAGCCCCGCTACCGTCTTGCGCCGCACAATATCGACGCCGAGCAGGCGCTGCTCGGCGCGATTCTCGTGAACAACGAAGCGTTCTTTCGCGTCTCGGACTTTCTCGAGCCCGCCCATTTCCACGAGGAGGTGCACCGGCGCATCTACGAGGTGACATCGAGCCTCATCAAGGCAGGCAAGATCGCGACCCCCATCACGCTGAAGACCTTCCTTGGCGACCACGACCTCGGCGGCCTTACCGTATCGCAATATCTCGCGCGGCTCGCCGCCGAGGCGACAACCATCATCAACGCCGAGGACTACGGCCGCACGATCCACGACCTCGCCATCCGCCGCGAGCTCATCAGCATCGGCGAGGATATGGTCAATGTCGCCTATGATGCGCCGGTCGATGTCTCGCCCCGCGATCAGATAGAGGACGCGGAACGCAAGCTCTACAGCCTTGCCGAAACCGGCCGCTACGACGGTGGCTTCCAGCGCTTCGCCGATGCGCTCACCGCGGCCATCGACGTCGCCGCTGCGGCTTACAAGCGCGAGGGCAAGCTCTCCGGGCTCGCCACCGGCCTGCACGACCTCGATCGCATGATGGGCGGCCTGCAGCCGTCGGACCTTGTCATCCTGGCCGGCCGCCCGGCCATGGGCAAGACGTCGCTCGCCACCAACGTCGCCTTCAACATCGCCAAGGCCTACCGCGGCGAGAAGCAGCCGGACGGCGCGGTGAAGACGGTGGACGGCGGCATCGTCGGCTTCTTCTCGCTCGAAATGTCGGCCGAGCAGCTGGCCAACCGCATCATCGCCGAGCAGTCCGGCATCCCATCCTACAAGATCCGCCGCGGCGACATCCGCGAGGAGGAGTTCTACCGGATCAGCGACGTCGCCCGGGAGATGCAGACGATCCCCTTCTACATCGACCAGACGGGCGGCCTGTCCATCGCCCAGCTCGCAGCGCGGGCACGGCGCCTGAAGCGTCAGCGGGGGCTGGACCTCCTCGTGGTCGACTACCTGCAGCTGCTCTCCGGCTCGTCCAAGAAGGGCGACAACCGCGTGCAGGAGCTGACCGAGATCACGACGGGCATGAAGGCGCTCGCCAAGGAGTTGCACGTGCCCATCATCGCCCTGTCGCAGCTGTCGCGTCAGGTCGAGAACCGGGACGACAAGCGGCCGCAGTTGTCGGACCTGCGCGAATCGGGCTCGATCGAGCAGGATGCCGACGTCGTGCTCTTCGTCTATCGCGAGGAATATTACCTCAAGAACAAGGAGCCGAAGCCCGGCACCGAGGAACATTTCAAGTGGCAGGCCGAGATGGACCAGGCCCATGGCAAGGCCGAGGTCATCATCGGCAAGCAGCGCCACGGCCCGACTGGCACCGTGCAGCTGTCCTTCCAGGCGGATGTCACGCGCTTCGGCAATCTCGCGCAGGAAGACCGCCTGCCAGAGCAGTTCTGAACGGCCCTGAGGCCCGATCCACATGAGGCTCCGGACATCGTGACCAGCAAACCGAACGAGCCGCGCCCCGCCATCGGCGAAGACGAGGCGGGCGGGCTCCTCACCATCGACCTCGGCGCCCTCGTCGCCAACTGGCGCATGCTGGCCGCCAAGGCGGGCGGAGCCGAGACGGCGGCAGTCGTCAAGGCCGACGCCTACGGCATCGGCATCGATCAAGCGGTCCCCGCGCTTTACGCTGCCGGTTGCCGCACCTTCTTCGTCGCCCATCTCGTCGAGGCGCGGCGCACGCGCGCGGCGGCGCCGGATGCCGTGATCTACGTGCTCAACGGCCTCCTGCCCGGCACCGCCGCCGCCTACCCGGCGCATGACCTGCGGCCGGTGCTCGGCTCGCAGGAGGAAGTCGAGGAATGGGCAGCCTTCTGCCGGGCGGGTGCGGGCCGGCTGCCGGCGGCCATCCATGTCGACACGGGCATGAACCGTCTCGGCCTCAGGGCCGAGGCCGCGCTGCAGCTCGCCGAAGACGCCGAGCTTCTCGGCGCCTTCACGCCGAGCCTCGTCATGAGCCATCTCGTCTCGGCCGAGGAGCCGGAGCATCCGATCAATGCCCGGCAGATCGCCGCCTTCACGCATGTGCGCGAGCGCTTTGCCGGCGTGCCAGCCTCGCTGTCCAATTCCTCCGGCATCTTCCTGCCGCAGGCGCCGCATTTCGACCTCGTGCGGCCAGGCTACGCGCTCTACGGCGGCAACCCGACCCCCGAACGCGCCAACCCGATGCGCCCGGTGGTTCAGCTCGAGGCGCGCATCATACAGCTGCGCTGGGCGCCGGATGGCGAAACGGTGGGCTATAATGGCCACTGGACGGCACAGGGCCGGCGGCGCATCGCGACGTTGTCGGTGGGCTATGCCGACGGCTATCTGCGCACGGCGAGCGGCACCAATCTCAAGAGCGGCGGCGAGGCGCTCGTGGCCGGCGTGCGCTGCCCCTTCGCCGGGCGCATCTCGATGGATCTGATCACGCTCGATGTCAGCGCCGTGCCCGAGGGCGCCGTCCGGCGCGGCGACAAGGTCATCCTCATCGGCAACGGCCTCACCGTGGACGAGGCCGGCAAGCGCGCCGGCACCATCGGCTACGAGATGCTGACCGACCTCGGCAAGCGGTATTACCGTCGCTACCTGCCGGCAGCGTCCTAGCGTATGGCCAGACGTGCGCCCTCCTTCATCTGCCAGAGCTGCGGCGCCTCCTATAAGCGCTGGCAGGGCAAGTGCGACGCGTGTGGGGCGTGGAACAGCCTCGCCGAGGAGACGGCGAGCGCCCCGTCCATGCCCGTGCCGGGCGCGCGGCTCGGCGGACGGGCAAAGGGACGCGTCTTCCCGCTCGAGGGACTCACCGGCAGCGAAGCACAGGCACCGCGCGCGGCGAGCGGCATCGGCGAACTCGACCGCGTGACGGGCGGCGGCTTCGTCGAGGGCTCGGTCATCCTCATCGGCGGCGACCCCGGCATCGGCAAGTCGACCCTGCTGATCCAGGCCTGCGCCGCGCTGGCACGGGCCGGCCACCGCATCGCCTACATCTCGGGGGAAGAGGCCATCGGCCAGGTGCGCCTCAGGGCTGACCGCCTCGGCCTCACCGACGCACCGGTGGAGCTCGCCTCGCAGACCAATGTCGAGGACATCGTCGCCACTTTGTCGCAGGGGCCGGCGCCGCGGCTCGTGGTCATCGATTCGATCCAGACCATGTGGAGCGGCCTCGTCGATGCGGCGCCCGGCACCGTCACGCAGGTGCGCGGCAGCGCGCAGACCCTTATCCGCTTCGCCAAGACCACCGGCACCTGCGTCATCCTCGTCGGTCACGTCACCAAGGACGGGCAGATCGCCGGCCCGCGCGTGGTCGAGCACATGGTGGATGCGGTGGTCTCCTTCGAGGGCGACAGCGGCCACCATTTCCGCATCCTGCGCGCCGTCAAGAACCGCTTTGGGCCCACTGACGAGATCGGCGTCTTCGAGATGACGGGCAGCGGCCTTGCCGAAGTGCCCAACCCCTCCGCCCTCTTCCTCGCCGGCCGCGACCATGCGGCGCCCGGCGCGGCGGTCTTCGCCGGCATGGAGGGCACGCGCCCCCTCCTCGTCGAGTTCCAGGCGCTCGTCGCCCCGACCTCACTCGGCACGCCGCGACGGGCGGTGGTGGGATGGGAGCAGAACCGTCTCGCCATGGTGCTGGCCGTGCTCGAGGCACACGGCGGCCTCAGGCTCGGTATGCACGACGTCTATCTGAGCGTTGCGGGCGGGCTGAAAATCACGGAGCCGGCGGCCGACCTCGCTGCGGCGGCAGCCCTCGTCTCCTCCCTCGCCGGCCGGCCGCTACCGCCCGAAGTCGTCTTCTTCGGTGAGATCGGTCTTTCCGGCGCGGTCAGACCGGTCGCCCAGGCTGCCCAGCGCCTCAAGGAGGCGGCCAAGCTCGGCTTCCGCCGCGCCGTGACGCCCGCGGCCATCCGCGAGGCGGGCGATGCGTCGCTCGCCCTCACCGGCACGGCCCATATCGCGGATCTCGTCGCCAACGTCGCGGCCGGGCCGCGGCAAAGGGATGCCCGGCTCGTTCATGACAGGTGACGAAAGCCCATCGGCGGGCTATACAGCGCGCTGAGGCAGCAACGTGGCCAGCGGCACCGGAGCCGAGGGCATAACGAACACAAGGCTCAACGGCGCGCGCTCATGCCAGTTCCGCTTCTCGATCTCATCGTTCTTGGCATCGTCGTCATCTCGGCCCTGCTGGCGACCGTGCGCGGGTTCACGCGCGAGGTCCTCGCCATCGCGTCCTGGGCCGCTGCGGCGATTGCCGCGCTGATGCTGCATCCGGCGCTGCTGCCCTACGTGAAGCAGCACATCTCGAACCCGACCATCGCGCTTGTCGTGGCCATCGCGGCCATTTTCCTCGTCACGCTGATCATCGTGTCCTTCATCACGGTGCAGCTGTCGGACCTGGTGCTCGATTCGCGTATCGGCGCGCTCGACCGTTCGCTAGGTTTCATCTTCGGCGCGGCCCGTGGCTTCCTGATCTGCGCCGTCGCCTTCCTCTTCTTCAACTGGCTGGTCACACCCGAGATGCAGCCGGAATGGGCGCGGGACGCCAAAACGCGCGGCATCCTGCAATCCACCGGCAACAGCCTGATGGCGCTTCTGCCGGATGATCCGGAAACCGCCATCCTGCAACGTCTCAAGCGGCCGAAGCCCGAAGGCGAGACCGGGGAACCGCCGGCCGAAGCGGTACCGGAGCAGCGCACCCAGCAGATGCCCGGCAGCTACGAACAGGGCGACCGGCAGGGCATTCGCGCCCTCGTGGGGGGAAACAACTGAGGCAACCCGCGCTTTTCGCACATGCGGCATGACGCGAGTGCGGATTGCAACGACAATGGTTTGACACGACATGAGGCGTGACCGCCCGTTTCCATGATCCCATGGTCGGCGGGCTACCGTGCATGCGGTGGACGACATGATGGACAGCGACTTCGACGGGGATACCCTGCACGAGGAGTGCGGGGTGTTTGGCATTTTCGGACATCCTGACGCGGCGGCGGTCACTGCGCTCGGCCTGCACGCACTGCAGCACCGCGGGCAGGAGGCGGTCGGCATCGTCTCCTACGACGGCGCCAAGTTCCATGCGGAGAAGGGCCTCGGTCTCGTCGGCGACAACTTCTCCGACGCGGCGGTGATTGCCCGCCTGCCCGGTGCGGCCGCCATCGGCCACGTGCGCTATGCGACGACGGGCGAGACGGCGCTGCGCAACGTGCAGCCCCTCTTTGCCGAGTTGCACGGCGGCGGCTTCGCCGTGGCACATAACGGCAATCTGACCAACGCGCTCACCCTGCGCCGCCAGCTGGTGCAGGAAGGCGCTATCTGCCAGTCGACCAGCGACACCGAAGTTATCCTGCATCTCGTCGCGCGCAGCCGCCGCGGACGCTTCATCGACCGGTTCATCGACGCGCTGCAGCGCCTAGAGGGAGCCTATTCCTTCGTCGGGCTCACCAACAAGAAGCTCATCGGCGCCCGCGACCCGCTCGGCATTCGACCGCTGGTGCTGGGGCAGCTCGACGGGCGCTACATCCTTGCCTCCGAAACCTGCGCGCTCGACATCATCGGCGCGAGATTCGTGCGCGACATCGAAAACGGCGAGGTCGTCGTCATCTCCGAAGAAGGCATCGAATCGATCAAGCCGTTCCCGGACCAGCCGATGCGCCCCTGCATCTTCGAGTACATCTACTTCGCCCGGCCCGATTCCATCGTGCACGGGCGCAATGTCTACGAGGTTCGCAAGCGCATGGGCGAACAGCTGGCGCGCGAGGCGCCGGCCTCGGCCGACGTCGTCGTGCCGGTGCCCGATTCTGGCGTGCCGGCGGCCATCGGTTATGCCCAGGCCTGCAACATTCCCTACGAGCTCGGCATCATCCGCAACCACTACGTCGGGCGCACCTTCATCCAGCCGACCCAGTCGGTGCGGGAGATCGGTGTGCGCATGAAGCACTCGGCTAACCGCGGCGTGGTGGCGGGCCGGCGCATCGTGCTCGTCGATGATTCCATCGTGCGTGGCACCACGTCAGTGAAGATCGTGCAGATGATGCGTGATGCCGGGGCGACCGAGGTGCACTTCCGCATCGCGAGCCCGCCGATCGCCCATCCGGACTACTATGGCATCGACACGCCGGAGCGCGACAAGCTGCTGGCAGCGACCCATTCGCTGGAGGAAATGCGGGCTTATATCGGTGCCGACTCGCTCGCCTTCCTGTCGGTCGACGGCATCTACCGCGCCGTCGGCTACGAAGGCCGCGACACTGCGCGCCCGCAATTCACCGACCATTGCTTCACCGGCGATTATCCGACGCCGCTCACCGACATCTCCGGTGAAGCGCCGCGTCAGCTCTCGATGCTGGCCGAAGCGGGCTGAATCACCGCGTCCTTCCGATGAAAAACCCGCCTTCGTGAGAAGGCGGGTTTTTTCTTGCCAGCCCTGAAACCTTCAGGCCGGCCCTCTCTGCATCATGCCCGCGCTCGTCGCGGGCATCCACGCCCGCCGGCCTGTGCAACGTCGGGGCGTGGATGGCCGGGACAAGCCCGGCCAGGACGCTCCAAGCCGACCGCGTCTCAGGCAACTGACGACCGCACAACTACAGGTCAGATCACGATCACCCGTGTTCCTGTCGGCACGCGCTGGTGGAGGTCGATGATATCGTCGTTCATCAGCCGCACGCAGCCGGAGGAGACCGCCTGGCCCATGGTCCAGGCTTCGGTCGTGCCGTGGATGCGGTAGAGTGTGTCGACTCCATTCTGGTAGAGGTAGAGTGCGCGGGCGCCGAGCGGGTTCTTGATGCCGCCGGCCATCATCACCGGCAGCTCCGGCTGGCGCTTGCGCATCTCGGGCGGCGGATACCAGGCGGGCCAGACGGCCTTGCGCGCCACGGTCGCCTCGCCCGACCAGGAGAAGCCGTCGCGGCCGATGCCGCAGCCGTAGCGCAGCGCCTCACCATTTGACAGCACGAGATAGACGAAGCGCGTCTTGGTGCGCACGACGATCGTGCCTGGGCGGCCGGGACCCTCGTAGGGCACGATCTGGCGCATGTAGATGGGGTCGATGACGAAATCCTGCGGTGGGCCGGCAAGGTTATCAGGCGCCTGCTGGGCGGAGGCCCCGACGCCGGTCATGGCCGCGGCCGGCAAGCCCGCGAGCGAACAGGCGGCGGCGCTGAGACCGATGGAGAGAAAATTGCGACGATTCATGGACATGTCTTCTTCCTCGGGAGGGGCGGACGCCGCCGGCAGCGGCACGGCCCGAGGCTGGCCTCCAGGCACCCGCCGCGACCGCCGGGACATCGCGTGCCCGGCGGATTAATCCTGCCGTGCGGGCGATGCCCTCGGGGCGTCATGAACGAAAACGGAGATGGTTCAGATGACGAGAAGCCGCGGCGGGCCGAGCGGCGGCGGCATCTCGTGCGTCGGCGGCATGCGGCTCTGCTCGCAGGCAGCAAGCCCCGAAAAGCCTCGCAACGGCACCGCAACCGCGGCTGTCGGCAGGATGCCCGGCTGGCAAGGCGTCTTGGTCTCGCCGGCTGGCACGGCCTGACCGTCGATGGCCGATGCCGCATCAAGCGACAGGACGGCAAGCTCGCTGAGGCTCGACGCCGCGAAGGTGGCGGCGAGGCGCTCGGCCGCATTGCGTGCATGGGCCATCCGCCCGGCAACCATGGCAACTGCCACGGCAACAACGAGCGCCAGACCGGCGCCGCGCACGAAGCGCCGCCACCCGACACGTCCATCGATGCTCGCTGATATCAGCACGATTGCCCCGCCAAAGCTGCGGTTTCCGCCTGCCGCCATGTACACCGGTCAGATGCTGCCGCATTGCGGCAAAACTGGGCAAATCACAGGCCGGCGAGCTGAGAAGGCAACAGTGTTGCACAAACTCCACAACTGCGTTCCCAGCCTCGCCCAGCGGCGCAAATGGTGCTAGGGACGGGCCAGATCAGACTCGCGCCTCAACTGCAGGATCGTCCATGTCCAGCCCCCTCGCCGACCGCATCGCCCTCGTCACCGGCGCCTCGCGCGGCATCGGCCGTGCCGTCGCGCTCGAACTGGCGCGCGCCGGCGCTCATGTGATCGCCCTTGCCCGTACCAGCGGTGCGCTCGAGGACCTCGACGACGAGATCCGCGCCCTCGGCGGCTCGGCAACTCTGGTGCCGGTCGACCTCAAGGATTACGATGCGCTCGACCGGCTCGGCGCCGCCATCCACGAGCGCTGGGGCAAGCTTGATGTGCTCGTCGCCAATGCCGGGCTGCTCGGCGCGCTCTCGCCACTCGGTCATATCGAGCCGAAGGTGTGGGACGACGTGATGGCTGTGAACGTCACCGCCAACTGGCGCCTCATCCGCTCGCTCGATCCGCTGCTGCGTGCCTCCGATGCCGGCCGGGCGGTGTTCGTCTCCTCCGGCGCGGCGCACAAGGGCACCGCCTATTGGGGCGTCTATGCGGTCTCGAAGGCGGCGCTCGAGATGCTGGCGCGGACCTATGCGGCCGAAACCGCCAGCACGCCGGTGAAGGTAATGCTCGCCAATCCGGGCCCGCTGCGCACGGCCATGCGCCGGGCGGCCATGCCGGGCGAGGACCCGCAGACCCTGCGCACGCCGGAGGATTTCGCGCCGCACCTCGTCAAGCTGGTGCTGCCGGAGTGGCAGGAGAGCGGGCTCATCTACGATTTTCGCGAGGATCGGCTGCTGAAGCCGCAGATGCCTGCCTAAGGCGAGGCATTAGGCAGTCGTTGATCCGACTGCCGATTGCCTATTGCCGACTGCCCTTCTCGTACGGGTTCTTGCCCGTGCGTAGTGAGAGGCGGATCGGCACGCCCGGCAGGTCGAAGGCCTCGCGCAGGCCGTTGACAAGATAGCGCGTGTAGGACCTCGGCAGTTCCTGCAGTTGGTTGCCGAAGATGGCAAAGTGCGGCGGGCGCGCCTTCACCTGGGTCATGTAGCGGATCTTGATGCGCCGGCCGGCCACCGCCGGCGGCGGGTGGCTCGCCAGCATGTCGCCGAGCCAGCGGTTGAGCTGAGCGGTCGATACGCGGCGGTTCCACACGTCGTGCGCCGCGAAGACCGCCTTCATCAGCACATCGATACCCTCGCCAGCGAGGCCGGACAGCGGCACGACCGGCACGCCCTTGACCTGGGCGAGCAGGCGCGAGGCCTCTTCCTTCAATTCCTTCAGCAGGCCCGGCCGGTCGGCGACGAGGTCCCACTTGTTGAGGCCGATGACGAGCGCCCTGCCCTCGCGCTCGACGAGGTCGACGATGGTGAGGTCCTGCTTCTCGAAGGGGATGGTCGCATCGAGCAGCACGACGACGACGTCGGCGAAGCGCACGGCGCGCAGGCCGTCGGCCACGGATAGCTTCTCGAGCTTGTCCTCGACGCGGGCGCGCTTGCGCATGCCGGCGGTGTCGAACAGCTTCACCCGCCGGCCGCGCCAGTCCCAGTCGAGCGAGATGGTGTCGCGCGTGATGCCGGCTTCCGGGCCGGTGAGCAGCCGCTCCTCGCCCAGCATGCGGTTGACGAGGGTGGACTTGCCGGCATTGGGGCGGCCGACGATGGCGACGCGGACGGGCCGGTCGGCCTCCTCAACCTCCTCAACCTCGTCCTCATCCTCCTCCGGCTCGCGCGGCAGCAGGGCCTCGAGCGCGTCGTAGAGCTCGCCAAGGCCCTCGCCGTGCTCGGCCGAGATCGGCACGGGATCGCCGAGGCCGAGGCCGAAGGCCTCATAGGCGCCCTCGATTCCCTTGCCACCCTCCGCCTTGTTGGCGAGCAGCACCACGGGCTTGCCGGAGCGGCGCACCACGTCGGCGAAGGCGCGGTCGGTCGGTGTCAAGCCGGCCCGCACGTCAACGACGAAAAGGATGACGTCGGCATCGGCGATCGCCGCTTCGGTCTGCGCACGCATGCGCCCGGCGAGGGAGGCCTCGTCCGCCTCCTCAAGGCCGGCCGTGTCGACGATGTTGAAGGTGAGGTCGCCGAGCCGTGCCTCGCCCTCGCGCCGGTCGCGCGTAACGCCCGGCCGGTCGTCGACCAGCGCGAGCTTCTTGCCGACGAGGCGGTTGAACAACGTCGACTTGCCGACGTTGGGCCGGCCGACGATGGCGACTGTGCCAGCCATGGCTTCGTACCTCGTGAACTCAGCCGGCCTTGCCGACGGGGCCGCTGCGCACGAGTTCGAGATAGATGTTGACGCGCTGGCGCAAGGCCGGCGGCGCCTCGCGGTCGGCGGCAATCTGATCGAACCAGCGGCCCGCCGCCTCGTAGTCGCCGGCCTTGAGCGCCGCGAGGCCGAGGAGTTCGCGCGCGCTGTGGCGCCACACGGCGGCAGGCGTGGCGAGCGGCTCGAGCTTCGCCGTCACGGTCGGGGCGTCCATCTGGTCGAAGCCCGCGACGACGGCGCGCAGGCGCGCGAGATCGCGCAGGCCGGCCGGCACGGTCGCGTCGGCCGCGATCGCCTCGTAGGCCTCGACGCCCCGGGCCGGATCCGAGCGTGCGGTCTCCGCCGCCAGGCGCAGGCGCGCCACGAGGCGGTACCCGGTCGACCCGTCGTTCTCGATCTCGCGCAGCAGCGCCGCGGCCTCGTCGCCCCGGTTCGCACCGAGAAGCTCGAGCGCCTGCTCGTAGCGGGCGCCGGTCGCCTCCGCCTGGCTGCGCTGCTGGTGCTGGTAGAATCGCCAGCCGCCAATGGCCGCGACGAACACGACCGCCAGGACGATGACCTTGGTGCCGTGCTTCTTCCAGAAGGCGAGCGCCTTGTCGCGCCGCAGTTCCTCTTCGATCTCGTGAAAGATATCAGCCATCGAGCCCGTAGACCGCTGGCCCGCGCGAGGCGCGGGCAAATTTCATCCAGCCGGTCGCCTAGCACAGTCACCGGCCAAAGGCGAGCGCCATGGACGAGCGCGCGCCGGCCGAGCCGCCGCGCGTTCAATCGCAGGCTCGCGCCGGCGCGATCCGGCGGAGCGGACGGCCGGGAAGCGACCATCCGAGGTTCATCGCCGCCGCGGCGAAAAGCACGCCGACGGCGCCGGCGATCTGCAGCCCCTGCAGGGGATGGCCGAAGACCAGAAGATCGACCAGCACCGCGGCGATCGGATAGATGAAGGACAGGGCCCCGGCGAGATGAGTCGGCAGCCGCTGAAGAGCGCCGTAGAGCAGGATGTACATGAGCCCAGTGTGCACGATGCCGACGGTCGCGAGCAGCGTCCACTGCCTTGCGCCGGACGGCGGATGCGCCAGATCGGCGAAGGGCGCCAGCATCAGGATGCCGACGCAGACCTGCACGAGGGCGATGAGGTGCGGCGGCGTGCCGGCGAGCCTGCGCGCGACGATGGCGGCGAGCGCATAGAAGAAGGCCGCGGCAAGCGCCAGGAGAATGCCGCCGAGATAATCGCCGCTGGCTGTGGCCGCAGCGGGTTTTCCCTCGACGATCAGCAGCATGCCGGCGAAGGCGAGCGCGAGCCAGACGAGCTGCGCGCCGGTCACCCGCTCGCGCAGAAGGAGCGCCCCGAGCCCCACCAGCATGAAGGGCTGCGTGTTGTAGACCACCGTGGCGACACCTATGGACGCCCGCGAATAGGCGGCGAAGAGCAGCAGCCAGTTGAGCACGATCGCCGCGCCCCCGAGCGCGGCAAGGCCGAGGATGCGAAGCGGCCATGTTCCCCGCAGGAGGCCCATGGCCGCGCAGACGACGAGCAGCGTCGCCGCCCCGAAGACGCAGCGCCAGAACACCACGTCGAGTACAGGCCGGCCGGACATGACGACGAACCAGCCGATGGTGCCGGAGATGACCATCGCCGCCGTCATCTCCGCCGTGCCCCGCAACCTCTCGCTCATGATCCGTCCTCCGCGGCCGCTGCCGCCGGTACCATTGCCATCGCTGACGATGATGATGCGGCGCCCGGGCGCATTCCATGCGTTCTGGAAGGCAGGTTTTCAAATCTTCCTAATTATGCAAGGCTGAAGGCTCAATCTGCCGATGAGGCCGCCATGCTGGACGATATCGACCGACGTCTCCTCGCCGTCCTCGTGGAGGATGCGCGTCTCTCCCTCAAGGAGCTCGCAGCCCGTGTGGGCCTGTCGTCGCCGAGCGTGTCGGAGCGGTTGCGGCGGCTGGAGGAACGGGGCGTGGTGCGCGCCTATACGGTGGATATCGCCCCCCAGGCGCTCGGCTATCAGTTGCAGGCGATCGTCCGCATCCGCCCGATGCCAGGTAGATTGCATGTCGTGCAGAAGCTCATCGAGGAGACCGAGGCCTTCTGCGAATGCGACAAGGTGACGGGCGACGATTGCTTCATCGCCCGTCTCTTCGTGCGCTCCATCGAGGAACTCGACCGCATCCTCGACCGCATCGCCGACAAGGCCGAGACGAGCACCGCCATCGTCAAGTCGCAGCCGATCCGCCGGCGGCCGCCTCCGCTGGCCTGATCTCACCCTTCCGTCGCCCCTGCCTGGAACATCGCGCCGGAAAGGTTGAAGGCGCACCCCGAAGCATCGCTCACAGTAGCGGCGCGATGAGGGAGGCGACAAGCAGCAGGGCAAGCGTGACATTGGTCAGCCGCGCCCCAAGCGGATCATGGAGGAGGCGGGAGAGACCGGTGCCCGCCAGCAACCAGGCGAGATGGATAATGACGATCATGGCCGCGAGGACGGCCGTCTTGATGGCTGCGTCCTTCCAGTCGGCGCTGCTCACGACGCTCGTGCTGGTGAAAACGGCGGTGATGGCGAGCCAGGCCTTGGGATTGGCGAGCGCCAGCAGGAAGCCGCCGATGAAGGAGGGCGCGGCTGCTTCGCCACGACCGCGGCCGCCGCGGTCGAGCGGCGGCGCTGTCGCGATGTCGAAGGCAAGGTAGAGGATATAGAGGCCGGCCGCCGCCGCGAGAACTGGCACAACGCCGGGCAAGGCGCCCAGCAGCGTGGCCATGCCGAGGGCGATGGCGAAGAGCACCGTCGTCGTGCCCGCCACGAGGCCCGCGGCATAGCCGAGAGACCTCCGGAATCCGAAGGCCGCGCCGACCGCGGCGAGGCTGATCGTCGAGGGGCCGGGACTGCCCATGACGACAACCGCCGCGAGCACGAATGGCACGAGTGCACGCCAGTCCTCCAGCCACGACAAGGCCAGCGCCATCATCGGCTTTCCCCACACTTTCGCCAGTCGGTACGAGGATGACCGTGGGGTACGGGCGTGTCTTGGATGCGCGTGCGGATCGCTATTTCGTTGCAGCGCTCGGCTCGTCGTCCGAAGGAGCGATGTCCGGCGCCTCGAAGCCGGGTTCAGCATAGGTGTTCTCGACGCCGGGGAAGGCCCGGTTGCGGACGTCGCGCGCATAGCGGGCGATGGCGTCGGAAGCGATGGCCCCGACCTCCGCATAGCGCCGGACAAACTTCGGCACGCGCGGCATGAGACCGAGCATGTCCTCGGCAACGAGGATCTGACCATCGCAGACGACAGAGGCGCCGATGCCGATGGTCGGCACGGGCATGGCGCGTGTCAGGGCCGCCGCGACACGCACCGGGACGGCCTCCACCACCAGCGCGAAGGCGCCGGCAGAGACGACCGCTTCGGCATCGGCGGCGATCGCCTCGCTCTCCACGTCGTCGCGCCCGCGCGGGCGGAAGGAGCCGAAGCTGTTGATGGACTGCGGCGTCAGGCCGACATGTCCCATCACGGGAATGCCGCGCTCCACGAGATAGCCGACGGTCGCCGCCATGTGGCAGCCGCCCTCCAGCTTCACCGCACCGCAGCCGGTCTCCTTCATGACACGCGAGGCGGCCCGGAAGGCAGCCTGCGGGCCGTCCTCGTAGGAGCCGAAGGGGAGATCGACGACGACGAGGGCATGGCGGGAAGCCCGCACGACGGCGGCACCGTGCGCGATCATCATGTCGAGCGTCACGGGCACGGTCGTGTCGTAGCCGTAGAGGACCATGCCGAGGGAATCGCCGACCAGGAGGAAGTCGCAATGCTCGTCGGCAAGGCGCGCTCCGGGGGCATGGTAGGCAGTGAGCCCGACGACCGGCGCTCCGCCTTTGCGCGCGCGAATGTCCGGCGCCGTCAGCCGGCGTACGCCACCCACAACCGACATGCTTTATTCCTTTCCCCGTTCAGGCCGGCAATACCGGTACCCCGATCAATAGCGGATGCAGCCAGAACAAAAAAGCAACATAGACGATAGTACCAGCGACGACCGCCACCACGTCGTTGCGGGGAGAGCCGACCGGAACGGCCGCATCGCTGCCGGGACGCCGCTTCACGGCGATGCGGTCCACCACCGCCCAGACGAGGAAAGAGCCGAACAGGAGCAGGGAACCGAGATCGCCGTTGGCGAGAAGGTGCGCGAAGGCCCAGATCTTCACCGCCGCCAGCATGGGATGGCGGACCTTGCGCTTGATCGCACCGGGCGCATAGGCCGCGACGAGCAGAACGAAGACGGGCCACATCAACGCCAGCGCCAGGTGCCGCCCCCACAGTGGCGGGTCCCAAAGGGGAATGTAGCCCTCCGCCCGATAGCGCCCGAAGCCCCAGACGATCAGCATGAGACCGATCAGGGACACCAGCGAATAGAGCGTCTTGTAGCCCCCCTCGCCCAGCCTCGCGACAGCGACAGCGCGGAGACCGCGATACATCGTGAAGACATGGGCAGCGAAAAAGATCGCAAGGCCGATGATCAGCAGAGTCATGCCAGCGTCTCGACAGCAACGAGGGCCGCACAGTGCTTCATGCCGCAGGGTGATGCAAGTGCGCTTATTCCATGCAGAGCCGGCACCGCGCGCGCGGCACCAGCCCCGCGCAAGCAGGGCCGGCGGTCGCTGCGCGGCACCGGCACAATGCCCTCTTGCATGCCGGGACCGTTTCTGGTTCTAATCACCTATGGTTGTATATAGCATTATGCATAACTATTGATTGTGGACTTTCCGGATCTGCCGACGTCCGCAACGAACGGGCTGTTCGTGCGTCAAATGCGTCGTCACGCCGCGCAGGATCGTCTGCAGGCGCCACAGAGGAGGTCGTCATGCACATCGTCGGGCGGCGAACGGAGGCCTTCGAGCGGCCCTGCCGCGAGCACGCCCGCGGCAGGTGGATGCCCATCGGCGGCGGCAGCCTATTCCGCGGCCGTCGCAAGCGAGCCGACGTCGACGCCCATGCGGCGGGCGACGCCGGCGCCATAGGCCGGGTCGGCCCGGTGGAAGTGCACGATCTGCCGGCGCACGATCTCCTCGGGTACGCCGTCCATGGCGGCGGCGATGTTGTCCATCAGCCGCTCCTGCGCGTCGGCGGGCATCAGGCGGAAGAGGTTGCCGGGCTGGGTGTAGTCATCGTTGCCCGCGCGATGGTCGTAGCGCGCCGCATCGCCCGAGATCTTCAGCGGCGGCTCCGCATAGTCCGGGTTCTGGGCCGGGCCGCCGAAGCTGTTCGGCTCGTAATAGGCGTTCGCATTGGCGTGGCCTGCGAGGCGCATGGCGCCATCGGCGTGGTAGGTGTGCACCGGGCAACGCGGCTGGTTCACCGGGATCTGGTGGTGGTTGATGCCGAGCCGGTAGCGATGCGCATCCGCGTAGGAGAAGATGCGCGCCTGCAGCATCTTGTCGGGCGAGAAGCCGACGCCCGGCACCACGTTGGCGGGCGTCAGGCCGGCCTGCTCGACCTCCGCGAAGTAGTTCTGCGGGTTGCGGTTGAGCTCGAGGATGCCGACCTCGATGAGCGGATAGTCGGCGTGCGGCCACACCTTGGTGAGGTCGAAGGGATTGTACGGCGTCTTTTCGGCGTCGAGCTCCGGCATCACCTGGATACAGAAGCGCCAGCGTGGATAGTTGCCCTTCTCGATCGACTCAAAGAGGTCCCGCTGGGCCGATTCACGGTCCTTGCCGATCACCTGCTCGGCCTCGGCATTGGTCCAGGTCGCGATGCCTTGCATCGACTTGAAGTGGAACTTCACCCAGAAGCGCTCGCCCGCGGCATTGACGAAGGAATAGGTGTGCGAGCCGAAGCCGTGCATTTGCCGGTAGTTTTGCGGCAGTCCGCGGTCGGACATCAGGATTGTCACCTGGTGCAGACTCTCCGGCGACAGGGACCAGAAGTCCCACATGGCGGTGTTCGAGCGCAGGTTGGTGACGGGGTGGCGCTTCTGGGTATGGATGAAGTCGGGGAACTTCAGCGGGTCGCGCACGAAGAAGACCGGCGTGTTGTTGCCGACGATGTCCCAGTTGCCCTCTTCCGTGTAGAAGCGCAGGGCAAAGCCGCGCACGTCCCGCTCGGCATCGGCGGCGCCGCGCTCGCCCGCCACGGTCGAGAAGCGGAGGAAGGCTTCTGTCTGCTTGCCGATCTGCGAGAAGATCTTTGCGCGGGAGTAGCGGCTGATGTCGTTGGTAATGGTCAGCGTCCCGTAGGCACCCGAGCCCTTGGCGTGGACCGTGCGCTCGGGAATGCGTTCGCGGTTCTGATGCGCCAGCTTCTCGAGAAGATGGAAATCCTGCATCAGGAGCGGGCCGCGGGGTCCGGCGCTGAGGCTGTTCTGGTTGTCCGCCACAGGCGCGCCACTGGCCGTCGTCATCGTCGATTTCGACATCGAACCTCTCCTTTCACGTTTCTGAACGCGACATTGAGGATAGTTCCGTATCAGGTCCAATTGTTTTACCTTACTCAGTTGATAAGAAAGACTGATTGCCATGATCACTCTGCGCCATCTCAGATATTTCGAGGCCCTGTCCCGCCATCGTCATTTCCGCCGCGCGGCGGAAGAATGCTCGGTCACCCAGCCGGCGCTATCGATGCAGATGCAGGAATTCGAGGCCTTGCTCGGCACGGTCCTCATCGAGCGGCGTAGGGGCGACGTCCAGCTGACGGAGATGGGCCACGAGGTGGCCCGGCGCGCCCGGGAGATCCTCGTGGCAGCGCGCGATCTCATGGAATATGCGCGCACCCGTCAGGAGGTGCTGTCCGGGCCGCTGCAGCTCGGCATCATTCCCTCGATCGCGCCCTATGTCCTGCCACGCATCCTGCCCGAGATCACCGAGGCCTATCCCGCGCTGTCGCTCAACATCCGCGAGACGCTCACGGCCCAGCTCCTCGACGAGCTGGTGGCCGGGCGGGTGGACGTCGTCCTGATGTCGCTGCCCATCGACCATCCGGATATCGACGCCGTGCCGCTGTTCGACGACAATTTCCTGCTCGCCATGCCCGCGGCGGAGGACATGCCGGCCCATCAGCGGCCTCAGCCGGAGACGCTCGATCTCAAGCGTCTCCTCCTCCTCGAGGAGGGGCATTGCCTGCGCGAGCAGGCGTTGACCTTCTGCGGCATGCCGGGAGCGACGCAGCGACAGCAGTTCGGGGCTTCCAGCCTGGCGACGATCGTCCAACTCGTCGCCAACGGCTATGGCCTGACCCTCGTGCCGGAGATCGCCGTGCCCGTGGAGGTCGGGCAAGATGCCCGCATCCGGCTCGTACGCTTCGCCGATCCCGAGCCCTATCGCACCATCGGCCTTGCCTGGCGACGCAGTTCCTCCCGCCGCAGGGATTTCGAGGCGCTCGCCGCCATCGTCCGGCAGGTGGCCGGGCAGATCCTCACGGACGTCAAGCAGCGCGAGCGGGAGGCCGCTTGAAGCGACAACGCGCCGGGACGAAGGCCCCGGCGCGTTGCCGAATTCTGCGAAAGCCGGTCAGGCCCGCTCAGGTGAGCGCGGCCACCGCCTTCATCACGCCGCGCAGTTCGGCGAGCCCCCGCAGCCGGCCGACGAGCGGATAGCCCGGATGCGTCTTGCGCGAACCGTCGTCGAGCAGCACCTGCCCATGGTCGGGGCGCATGGGTATCTGCCGATCCGCCCGGCCCTCCCGCGCGCGGCGCTGCTCTTCCGCATGCAGCGCGACGATGACGGCCACCATGTCGACGTCGCCGTCGAGATGCTCGCTCTCCATGAAGCTGCTGTCCGCGTCGCGCTTCACATTGCGCAGATGTGCAAAATGGATGTGGGCTGCGAAGCGGCGCGCGATCGTCGGAAGATCATTATCGGCCCTGGCGCCGAGCGAGCCTGTGCACAGCGTAATGCCATTCGCGGGCGATGGCGCGGCCGCGACGATATAGGCAAGATCCTCTGCATTCGAGACGATGCGCGGCAGGCCGAAGAGCGGTCGCGGCGGATCGTCCGGATGCACACACAGGCGCACGCCCGCCTCCTCCGCCGTCGGCACCACCTCCTCGAGGAAGCGCTTAAGGTTGGCGCGCAGGTCCGCGACGCCGAAGCCGTCGTAGCGTGCGAGCACGGCCTTCAGGCCCGGCACGTCGTAGCGCGTGTAGGCGCCCGGCAGGCCGGCCATGATCGTGTCGAGCAGGCGCTGTCGGTCGGCCTCGGTCGAGGCGTCGAACCACGCCCTCGCGCGGGCCAGCACCTCCGGCGAAAACTCCGCCGCAGCACCCGGCCGCTCCAGCATAAAGCAGTCGAAGGCCGCATGGAGATGGGCGTCGAAACGAAGCGCGAGCGCGCCGCCAGGCTGGGGATAGGCAAGATCCGTCCGCATCCAGTCGAGCAGCGGCATAAAATTGTAGCAGACGGTGGTGACGCCCGCGGCGGCGAGATTGCGCAGCGAGGTGCGGTAATTGTCGAAGAGGGGACGCAGATCCCCCTCCCCGAGCTTGATGTTCTCGTGCACCGGCAGGCTCTCGACGACGCTCCAGCGCAGGCCGAGGCTCCGATCGGCCTCGATCAGGCGCCTGCGTTCCATGATCGCCTCGAGGGGCCAGACTTCGCCATAGGGGATGTCGTGCAACGCCGTGACGATGCCACGCGCGCCGGTCTGCCGGATTTCGTTCAGCCGCACTGGGTCCGCCGGACCGAACCATCGGAACGTTTCTTCCATGAGAGAGCGCCTCAGCCGACGATATTGGGAAGGAACAGGACGACGCCCGGCAGCAGGGCGAGCGCGAGGATGACGAGGATGATCGCGGCGAGGAACGGCAGCGATTCCCGGAAATACTCCTCGACCGGGCAGCGCAGGATGCCGCAGACCGTGTACATCGCGACGCCTACCGGCGGGGTCATGCCGCCGAGGGTGATGACCGACATCATCAGGATGCCGAAGTGCACGGGATCGACCCCGAGCCGCGTGACGAGCGGCACGAAGATCGGCGTCAGCATGAGGACGAGCACGGTCGATTCGACGAAGAGCCCGGCGATGAACAGGAAGAGGAGGATGAGCAGGATGACGAGCACCGGCTCCTGCGTCAGCCCGAGCATCGCCGCAGCGATCGTCTGCGGCGCCTGTTCGAAGATGATGGCGTAACCGACCATGCCCGACATCAGGATGATGAGCATGATGACGCCGACGTCGAGCACTGCTTCGCCGAGCGCCTCGACGAGGCCGGACCAGGTCAGCTCCCGGTGCAGCAGCACGCCGACGAGCATGGCATAGACAACCGCGAAGGCCCCGACCTCGGAGGCTGTGAAGATACCGCCGCGAATGGCGACGAGCAGGATGACGGGGAAGAGCAGCGCCCATTTGGCATCGCGGATCGCGCGCCATACGTCGCGCGCCGTCGGCAGTTCGGCGCCCTCCGCCTGGTAGCCGCGCTTGCGGGCGACGAGCCAGGCCGTGAACATCATCGCCGCCATCATGACGAGGCCGGGGATGACGCCGGCGAGGAACAGCTTGCCGATGGAGACGTTGCCGACGAAGCCATAGAGGATGAGGCCGAGGCTCGGCGGGATGGTCGCCGTGATCAGCGAGCCGACGGCGATGACCGCGCCGGTGAAGCCGCGCGAATAGCCGCGCCGGATCATGTCCGGCCCGAGGATGCGCGCCTCCATGGCGGCATCGGCGACGGCCGAGCCGGAGACGCCCCCCATCAGGGTCGACAGCACGATGCAGACCTGGGCGAGGCCGCCGGCCATCCACGAGACGAGCACATTGGAGCAGGCGATGAGCCGGGTCGTGATGCCCGTGCGGTTCATCATGTGGCCGGCGAGCACGAAGAAGGGCACCGCGAGCAGCGGGAAGCTCTGCGAGGCCGTGGCCACCTGCTGCACGCCGATGGACACCGGGATCGAGCCGGCACCGAGAAAGAAGCTGAAGCCCGCGATGCCGATGGCAAAAGCGATCGGCAGGCCGGCGAACATCAGGACGAAGAAGATCGCACCGAGAAGCAGCATCGCCTGTCACTCCGCGGCGTGGCTGGCGCCGGCCATGTCCTCGTCGGGCCGCGCGAAAACGAGGTTCGGGCCGAGGGAGCCGCCGGTGAAGGCGCCGGCGAGGCTGCGCACGAGGTGGACGGTGAGCGTGAGGGCGAGCAGCAGGCAACCGGCCGGTACCGCGCCCGTCACCCAGCCGTAGGAGATGCCGCTGTCGCCATAGACGCGCTCGAGGTTGAGCATCGTCAGACGCGCGCCCTGCCAGGCCATGGTGAGAAGGAAGGCGAGCGTCATGAGCCCCAAGAGGATCTCGAGGCCGTGGCGCAGCCTGACGGGCAGCTTGCGCACGAAGAAATCGACGCCGACATGCGCCTTGATGCGCAGCGCCTTGTTGGCCCCGAGCATGGCGAGCCAGACGAAGAAGAGCTGGGCGAGGTCCACGGACCAGATCAGCGGATGGCCGAAAGTGCGGGCCATGGCCGCCAGAAAGACGAGGAGGACGATCGCGCCGAGCAGGAGCTTGGCGAGCGCATCCTCCAGCGCGAGCAAGAAGCGCATGGAGCGTCTCCGAATGGAAACGGGCCGCCACCAAAGCAGCGGCCCGGGCGGGGGCCTGGCAAGGCGGCCCGTCGTGATTACTTCAACATCTCGTCGATGGTCTTCTTCAGCTCAGCATAGCCGAGCTTGCCGTAGACGTCCGCCGTCGCCTCGCGGAAGGGGGTAACGTCGATCTCGGTGATCGTCACGCCCTTGGCGGCCATGTCCTTCTCGTAGGTACCGATGGCCTCCTCGGTCGTGCGGGAGGCGAAGTCGCCGGCGGCCAGGGCCTCTTCCTTCAGCGCGGTCTGCATGTCGGCGGGCAGGCCGCCGAACCAGCCGGCGCTGGTGACGAGGCCGGTAATGAGATTGATGTGGCCCGTCTTGGTCATGTGCTTGGTGACCTCGTAGAGACGGGCGCCGTAAGCGGCCGGCGTCTGCGCCTCCACGGCGTCGATGGCCTGCTGCTGCAGTGCCGGATAGACCTCAGCCCAGGCCATGGGCGTCGGCGTCGCGCCCATCGCGCGGATGGTCTCGATCCAGACCGGCGCGCCGGGGGTGCGCATGCGGACGCCGGCGAGGTCCGCCGGCTTCGACACCGGCTTGTTGGTGAGCAGATGCCGCTCACCCTGCCACCAGTTGAAGGACAGCACCTCGTGGCCGGAGGCCTTGCGCAGCTTCTGCGCCCATGCGTCGAAGAGCGGCGACGTCACGACCTTGCGCACGCCGTCGTAGCCGCTGGCGAGAAAGGGGCCGCCAAGGACACCGAATTCAGGCACGAAGACGGCGAGACGGCCGCCGTCGACGACGACCGCGACATTGGCGCCGGCGCGCGCCTGCTCGAGCACGTCCTCGTCCTTGCCGAGCTGCGAGCCGGAGAAGATACGGATCTCGAACTCGCCGTTGCTGCGCTCCTTCATACGATCGCGCAAGCGCTCGAGCCCCTTGTAGATGGGGTCGTCCGTCGTCAGCGCCGTGTTGATGTTCAATTGATACTTGGCCGCAAGCGCGGCGCTCGACATGGTGGTGGCGGCGGCAAGCGCCGCAAGGCCCGCGCAGGCGGACAGGACGACTCGATGGATGAACATCAGCAATCTCCCAGAGGTTTCCCCGGCGAACGAGCCTTATGCCTATCCCGCTCGCTTAACTGGTATGGTAGTATGGTTATAGCAAAATGCAAGACGCCCGGGAGGAAAGCTGCGTGAGAAACGAAGTCGATCCTGCGGCGGCCATCGCGCCGCAGATCTATCGCCTGCTCAGGCAGGCGATCGTGACGCTGGAATATCTGCCGGGGCAGCGTTTGTCGGAGCAGGAGATCGGCGCCCGCTTCGGGGTCAGCCGCCAGCCGGTACGCGAGGCCTTCATCAAGCTGAGCGAGGCGGGGCTCGTGCGCATCCTGCCGCAGCGCGGCACCTTCGTGGTGAGAATCTCCATGAGGGACGTCGCCAATGCGCGATTCGTGCGCGAGGCGGTCGAGGTGGCTGTGGCGACGACAGCCTGCGCGGTGGCGCCCCCCGAGGCACTCGACCGGCTCGGCGAACTCATCGCGCTGCAGAAGGAGGCGGCGGCCAGCGACGACCAGCGCCTCTTCCTGCGCTACGACGAGGCCTTCCACCGCACCCTGGCCGAGGCGGTGGAATGCGCGAGCGCCTGGCCGTTCATCGAGGACGTGAAGGCGCAGATGGACCGGGTACGCTACCTCAGCCTGCCGGCAGCCTCGCCCATGTCGCTGCTGATCGACCAGCACGCGGAGATCGTCCGGGCGATCGCCTGTCGCGACGCGCAGCGGGCGGGCGATGCCATGCGCCTGCACCTGCGCGAGATCCTGAACTCCCTGCCCCGCCTCGCCCGGGCGCATCCGGAACTGTTCGAGGACGACGAGATGCCTGCCCACGCCCGCGAGGCGGCGAGCGCTACCTTCGGCCGCGACGCGGCGCCGGCCTGAGGCCTCAGGCGTTGGCGCCGCCGTCGATCGTGAATTCGGCGCCCGTGACGGAAGCCGCGGTCGGCCCGACGAGCCAAGCCACGAGATCGGCGACGTCCTCCGGTCGGCCATAGCGCGCGATGGCCATAAGGCCGCGCTGCAGATCGGCGCTCTCGCCGTCGGCCGGGTTCATGTCGGTGTCGGTGGAGCCGGGATGGACGATATTGGCCGTGATGCCCCGCGGGCCGAGATCCCGCGCCATGCCTTTCGTCAAGCCGACGAGCGCCGCCTTCGTCATGGCGTAGAGGCTGATGCCGGGCCACGGAACGCGCACGGCGAGCGTGCTGCCGATGGTGACGATGCGCCCGCCCTCTCCCATCGCCCGGGCCGCCCGGCTCGATGCCAGAAAGACGGCACGCAGGTTGACGTCGACCATGCGGTTGAAGTGCTCGGCCGTCAGGTCCACAATCTCGCCCGTCTCGAAGATGCCGGCGTTGTTGACAAGGATATCGATCCTTCCCTTCGGGGCGGCGACGGCGTCGACGGCCGCCGTTACCGCTCCGGGATCGCGGTTGTCGGCCCGGATTGCCCGCGCCTTGCCGCCGGCCGCTTCAATGTCGGCGACGACGCGTGCCGCCTTGTCCTGCGCATGCGCATAGGTGATCGCAACCTCTGCCCCCCGGGCGGCGAGGCGGCGCGCGATCGCCGCACCGATACCGCGGCTGCCACCGGTGACGAGCGCGACTTTGTCCTGAAGAACGGCCATGGCTGATCCTTTGTGTAACGAACGATACACAAAAGCTACGCGCTTGCCGCCAGCCGTCAAGGACTTTATTTTATCAATCGATACATAAAATGGTGACGAGCCCGATGGCCCAGCGTGGACGCCCCCGCAGCTTCGACCGCACGGCGGCCCTTCGCCAGGCGATGGAGGTCTTCTGGCAGAAGGGCTACGACAATGCCTCGATGGCGGATCTGACCGCTGCCATGGGGCTGAACCCGCCCAGCCTCTACGCCGCTTTCGGTAGCAAGGAAGGCCTCTTTCGCGAAGCGGTTGCGTTCTATGCCGAGACCGAAGGCAAAGGCATCTGGGAAGAGATCGCCAAGGCGCCGACCGCACGGGAGGCGGTGGCACATCTGCTCGAAGCGACCGCCCTTGCCTATACGAGCGGGCCCGAACCGCGCGGCTGCCTGATCGTGCTCGGGGCGCCCCAACCCGAATGCGCCAGCCCCGCCATCCGCGACGACCTAAAGAAGCGTCGGCTGGACGGTGTCCGCATCCTCGAGGAGCGGCTGGAGCGGGCGGTCACCGACGGCGAGATCCCGAACCATGCCGATTGCGCCGCCATCGCGAATTTCTATGCCACCGTGCAGCACGGCCTGTCCATCAGGGCGCGCGACGGGGCATCGCGCGAGACGCTGCTTTCCGTGGCCGGCTGCGCCATGGCGGCATGGGACAAGCTGACCACCTGAAGCCGGCGAACGACCCTCCCCACCGCCGTCTTCCCCCCGCCGTTCGCAGCGCAGCGACGAATATGCTTGCATTTCCGAGAGTGACCACCAACAACTAGCGGCCATGGCACTTCGACGGAGCAAGATTGTCGGCCGCCGGGCATCACGCAGTGTCTATCGCATAGGTTGCCGATGAGCAGCTCCGACGTTACTTCTTTGCCGCTGTCACAAGTGGAACGCGAGCCCACCGACAGTTGGCTGGACATCGAGCGCCTGCTCGACCTCTTCCCGGGCGCATTCTACATCTGCGACCACGAAGGGCGTATCGTCCGCTACAACCAGGGTGCCGCTGATCTGTGGGGTCGCAGGCCGAGACTCAACGACCCGAACGAGCGGTTCGGCGGTGCTGTTCGTCTTTATCGTCCGGATGGCTCGCTCCTGCCCCACGGGCAGCACCCCATGGCGGAAACCTTGCGGACAGGCGCGCCTGTTCGCAACGCGGAGATCGTGATCGAGCGGCCGGACAGGACGCGCATTCTGGCCCTCGTCAACATCAACCCGCTGTTCAACGCCGCCGGCGCGATCACGGGGGCGATCAACTGCTTCCGCGACATCACGGAACACCGGCAGCAACAGGAGCAGGTCTATAACGAGGCCCTGCGCTCGCACGAGCTGTTGAGCCTCCTGCCGGCCGCGATCTACATGACGGACGCGCAGGGGCGGATCACTTTCTACAACGAGGCGGCGGTAAACCTCTGGGGCTGCCGCCCGGAACTGGGCAAGAGCGAGTTCTGCGGCTCGTGGAAGCTCTTCTGGCCCGACGGAACGCCATTGCCGCACGACGAATGCCCGATGGCCATGGCGCTCAAGGAAAAGCGACCAATCCGCGGCCTCGACGCGGTGGCCGAACGGCCGGACGGCACCAGGGTGCCGTTTCTCCCCTATCCGACACCGCTCTTCGACGCATCGGGCCATCTCGTCGGCGCCGTCAACGTCCTCGTCGATATGACGGAACGGCTGCACGCCGAAGAAGCTGCCCGCCGGCTCGCCCTGATCGTCGAGTCGAGTGACGATGCCATCATCAGCACCGACCTCGACGGCATCGTGACAAGCTGGAACGGAGGCGCCGAGCGCCTCTATGGCTATACGGCGGCCGAAGCCATCGGCCGACCGGTCATGATCCTGATCCCCGACGACCGGCCGGACGAGGAGCCCTCCATTCTCGAACGCATCCGCCGGGGCGAACGCGTCGACCATTACGAGACCGTGCGTCGCTGCAAGGACGGCAGGCTCGTCGATGTCTCGCTCACCGTCTCGCCCATTCATGACGGCGCGGGACGGATCATCGGGGCCTCGAAGATCGCCCGCAATATCACGGACCGGCGGCAGGCCGAGGAGCAGCAGGCATTGTTGCTGCGGGAGATGAACCACCGGATCAAGAATCTCTTCGCCCTCGCGATCGGCATCGTCAGCCTCAGCGGCCGTGCGGCCGGTGCGGAAACGGTGACCGACGCGATCCGCGAGCGACTCGCCGCACTCGCCCGGGCGCACGAACTGACGCTGCATGCTGCAGCCGGCGACGGCATGCGCAGCACGACGCTCAGGGCGCTCATCGAAGCCATCCTCGAACCGTATCGCGAGGCGTCGGCGCCCGGTCGCCTTGCGCTCGACGGCACCGACCTGCCCATCGGCGGCCCGGCACTCACTGGCATCGCGCTTCTGATGCACGAGTTCGCGACCAACGCCGCCAAGTACGGTGCCCTTTCCAGCCCGACAGGACGGGTCACGATCCGCTGGGCGCTGGATGGCGACCGGGTGACGATCCTCTGGCGGGAGCACGGCGGACCGCCCATCCAGCATCCGCCGGCGGAGGAAGGCTTCGGCAGCTCGCTCGCGCGCTCGACGGTGCGGCAACTGGGCGGCGCGCTGGCGCGCGAGTGGTCACGCGAGGGCCTCGTCATGCGGCTCAGCATCCCGGCCGAGCGCCTCGGCGCCTGACTTCACACGATTGAGGCCGCCGCCGGGCAGCCGGCGGCGGCCTTCGGGTGCGGCAGGTCCGGGGCGCGTCAGCGCATCGTCGGCATGACGAAGTCGGCCCCGGCGCGGATGCCGGTCGGCCAGCGGCTGGTGATGGTCTTCAGCCGCGTATAGAAGCGTACGCCCTCCGGCCCGTGCATGTGGTGGTCGCCGAAGAGCGACGCCTTCCAGCCGCCGAAGGAGTGGAAGGCCATCGGCACCGGGATCGGGACGTTGATGCCGATCATGCCCACCTGGATCTGGTGCGCGAACTCGCGCGCGGCGTCGCCGTCACGCGTGAAGATGGCGGTGCCGTTGCCGAACTCGTGCTCGTTGATCATGCGGGCGGCCGTCTCGTAGGAATCGGCGCGGGCGACGGCGAGCACGGGGCCGAAGATCTCCTCCTTGTAGATCGTCATTTCGGTCGTAACGTTGTCGAACAGCGTGCCGCCGATGAAATAGCCGTTCTCGTAGCCCTGCATCCGGAAGCCACGGCCGTCGACGACGAGCTTTGCGCCTTCCGCCACGCCGGTATCGACATAGCCGCGCACGCGCTCGAGATGCTGCTTGGTGACGAGCGGGCCCATCTCGGCGTCGGGATCGGTGCCGGGGCCGATCTTGAGGGCGCGCACGCGCGGCTCGAGCTTGGCGATGAGCGCATCCGCCGTCTTCTCGCCGATCGGCACCGCGACCGAGATCGCCATGCAGCGCTCGCCGGCCGAGCCGTAGGCGGCGCCCATGAGCGCGTCGACCGCCTGGTCCATGTCGGCGTCGGGCATGACGATCATGTGGTTCTTGGCGCCGCCCAGCGCCTGGCAGCGCTTGCCGGTGCGCGCCGCCGTCTCGTAGATGTAACGGGCGATCGGGGTGGAGCCGACGAAGCTGACGGCGGAGATGTCGGGGTCGAAGAGGATGGCGTCGACTGCCTCCTTGTCGCCGTGCACGACGTTGAAGACGCCGTCCGGCACGCCGGCCTCCTTCAGCCAGGCGGCGAGCAGCAGCGAGGCGGAGGGATCGCGCTCCGACGGCTTCAGAATGAAGCAGTTGCCGCAGGCGAGCGCCACCGGAAACATCCACATCGGCACCATGGCCGGGAAGTTGAAGGGCGTGATGCCGGCGACGATGCCGAGCGGCTGGCGCAGCGAGTGGCTGTCGACGCGCGTGCCGACGTTCTCCGTCACTTCGCCCTTGAGGAGCTGCGGCGCCGCGGTGGCGAATTCCACCACCTCCATGCCGCGCTGGATCTCGCCCCTGGCGTCGGACAGCACCTTGCCGTGCTCGGCGGTGATGACGGCGGCGAGTTCGTCCGTGCGCTCCTCGAGGATGCGCAGGAAGCGGTTGAGGATGCGCGCGCGGCGCAGCGGCGTCGTGCCAGCCCATTCGGGAAGGGCCTTCTTCGCCGCGGCGACGGCCTCGCGCACCTCGTCCGTGCTTGCGAGCGCCACGACGCCCGTCTCTTCGCCCGTGGCCGGATTGAAGACGGCGGCGGTGCGGCCGCTGCGGCCGGCAACGCGGCGACCGCCGATGAAATGGGGAATGTCGGTCGGCATGGCAGATCCTCCCAGAAGACTCGGACCGGAGCGTCGGGCCGATTGAACCGCCCCCCTTATCGTTTCCAGAGATTTGCACATCAATGGCCGATATTGCGGCTCTGATGTGCAAAAACTATAGTCGTCTGATGGACTGGGACCGCATCCGCATCTTTCTCGCCGTGGCCCGTACCGGGCAGATCCTCGGCGCCGCCCGGCGCCTCGGGCTCAACCACGCCACGGTGGGGCGCCAGCTCACGGCCCTCGAGGAGGAACTCGCCACGAAGCTTGTCGAGCGCCAGACCAACGGCTGCGCCCTGACGCCCGCGGGCGAGGCGCTGATGGCCGCGGCAGAGCGGGCCGAATCCGAGTTCCTCAAGGTGGAGGCGCAACTGTCCGGCACCGCCGAGGCGATCGGCGGCACCGTGCGTGTCGGCGCCCCGGACGGGCTCGGCAACTATTTTCTCTCGCGCGCGCTCGGCGCGCTCGCCGCCGAACATCCCGACCTCGTCATCCAGCTCGTGCCTTTGCCGCGCACCTTCTCCCTGTCGCGGCGCGAGGCCGATCTTGTCATCACGCTCGACCGGCCGAAGCAGGGCCGCGTCATCGTGAAGAAGCTCACGGATTATACGCTCAGCGTCTATGCAGCGGAGAGCTACCTCACCCGCAGCGGTGCCATCACGCGCGAGGAGGACCTCGCCGGCCACCTCTTCGTCACCTACGTGGAGGACTTCGTCTACAGCCGCGCGCTCGACTATGCGGCGACCCTCGGCCGGCTGATGCACCGGCGCTTCGAATGCGGCAGCGTCGTCGGCCAGATGGAGGCGGTGCGGGCCGGCCACGGCGTCGGCATCCTGCACGACTATGCCGCCATGCAATATCCCGAGCTCAAGCGGCTCCTGCCTCACATCCGCTTCATGCGGAGCTACTGGCTGATCGCCCATCCCGACACGCACGACACGCGCCGCGTCGCCGCCGTGGCGCGCCGCATCACGGCGAGCGTGCGCGAGGCGCGCGACGCATTCGTCGTCGCAGGTGCGGATGACGCGCTCGGGAATACAGAGCGATAGCGATCCCGGTCCTGCGGACCGGAACCGAAGCGGCGAAGCCTCGTTGGCGGCAGATGATGCCTTCAAGCCCGCGATCAAAGCAAATGAGGAATGGCGCAACCGGCTGTCGGTCGAGCTCGCCGCTCATCTCGGCGCGGAGCTGCCGCTTCTGGTGCGCAGCGCCTGCTGCGATCAGCACTGCTCCGAGAGGCAGCAACCCCGACCGCGACGCGGTCATCGCCGAGCCGGCGCAGCACTGACCTGATCCGCCTGCTACAGGCGGTAGATGGCCGCTCCCCCGGCAAGGCCCGCGCCCGCCGCGGCGAGGAGCAGCAGGTCGCCTTGACCGAGCCTGCGCGCGCCTTTTGCCTGGGACAGGGAAAAGGGAATGGTCGCCGCGGACGTGTTGCCGAATTCGGCGAGGGTGGACAGCGTTCGCTCCGGCCCGATCGCCAGCTTGTCGGCCACCGCCGCGATCATGCGGCCATTGGCCTGATGCGGCGCGAAACAGGCGATTTCGTCCGCCGCGATCGCCGCTTCCGCGAACACCTGCCGGCAGGAAGAGACCATCATCTCCACCGCCGCGGCGAAGACGGCGCGCCCGTCACGCATCACCATGCGGCCGTCGCGTGCGGGCGTGTCCGCCGTCAGCGCACGGCGGCTGCCGCCGGCGCGGATCTGGATGAGGTCGTAGCCGGTGCCATCACTCGCGAGCGCCGAGGCGAGAAGCCCGGCCTCGCGGCGCCCATCAGGCGCGAGGACGAGCGCCCCGGCGGCATCGGCGAAGAGCGCCGCCGTCACGCGATCATCCGGATCGATGCGCCGGGACAGGATGTTGGCCGCGATCACGAGCACCGCCCGCCCCGTCGCGCGCACGAACCCCTCCGCCAGCACGAAGGCATAGAGGAAGCCGGCGCAGGCGCCCGTGAGGTCCACCGCCCCGCAGGAGAGGCCGAGCCGCTGCGCGACGAGCGGCGCGGTCGGCGGCAACAGGTGGTCGGGTGTGCTGGTGGCGAGGAGGACGAGGCCGAAGGCATCGGGCGCCATGCCTGCTTCGGCGAGCGCCATCGCCGCCGCCGGCACGGCAAGGTCGCTCACCGCCTCGTCCGCAGCCGCCCAGCGCCGCTCGCGGATGCCGGTGCGCCGGGCGATCCAGCCCTCGTCGAGACCGAGCCTTGCCTCGATCTCGGCATTCGCCACGACGCGCGCCGGGGCATGATGGCCGAGGCCGGCGATGCGGGTCCCGCCCATCAAGCCCGCCCGAACCGCTCCGCCGCCGCAGCGACGGCGGCGTAGATGCGGTCGAGGTCCTCGGCGGTCACGCAATAGGGCGGCATGGCGTAGACGGTGTTGCCGAGCGGGCGCAGCAGGAGGCCCCTTTCGCGGAAGAAGGCCGCGAGCTGCGGGCCGATGCCGGCGAGATAACCGGGATCGTCGACGGTGAGGTCGAGCGCCGCGACGGTGCCGAGGCGCCGCACCCAGGCGAAGCGCGCATCGTGGCGGAAGCGCGCCAGCCGCTCCTCTTGCAAGGCGCCCAGAGCGGCGATGCGCTCGCCGACCGGCTCCGCGTCCCAGATGTCGAGATTGGCGTTGGCCGCGGCGCAGGCGATGGGATTGGCCGTGAACGAGCTCGAATGGAAGAAGGTGCGTCGGCGGTCCTCGGAATAATGGGCGTCGAAGATCTCGCGGCGGCAGAGCGTGACGGCAAGCGGTAGCGCGCCGCCGGTGAGGCCCTTGGCGCAGCACAGGATATCCGGCGCGATGGCGGCGTGCTCGCAGGCGAAGAGCCGGCCCGTGCGGCCGAAACCGGTCATCACCTCGTCGGCGATGAGGAGCACGCCGTGGCGCTCGCAGATGCGGCGCATCTCGGCGAGCACCCAGGCCGGATAGACCAGCATGCCGCCGGCGCCGAGGATGAGCGGCTCGACGAGCAGCGCGGCGCAGGGCGCTTCCCGGCACGTGGCCTCGAGCGCAGTGAGCGTCGCCTCCTCGCGGCCCTCAGCCGGGAACGGCAGGCGGGCGACCTCGAAGAGCAGCGGCTCGTAGGCGGCATTGTAGATGCCGCGCGCGCCCGCCGACATCGTGCCGATGGTGTCGCCGTGATAGCCGTGTTCGAGGGCGAGGATGCGGCTGCGCGGCTCGCCGATGTTGCGCCAGTAGCCGACCGCCATCTTCAGCGCGACCTCGACGGCGGTGGAGCCGCTGTCGGAGAAGAAGACATGGGCGAGCCCCTCCGGCGCCCGCGCCACCAGCCGGCGCGCCAGCGCCTCGGCCGCCGGATGCGTATGGCCGGCGAAGATGACCTGGTCGAGGTCCCCGGCCTGTTCGCGGATCGCCGCCACGATGCGCGGATGGCAATGGCCGTGGGTGATGACCCACCAGGAGGAGATGGCGTCGAGAATGCGCTCGCCCGTCGCCGTCGTCAGCCACGCGCCCTCACCGCGCAGGACGAGCGGCGGCTCGGGCGCGAGCGCGTGCTGGGTAAAGGGATGCCAGACCGGAGACGGGCCGGCGAAGGTCGTGCGATAATTCATGGTCATCACCGAAAGTCGGCCGGATCGAAACCGGCGGCGAAGGCCGAAGCGAGCGTTTCCCGCGTCAGCAGCGGCAGAAGCGGCAGGCGACCGAGGCGACGCACGACGCCGAACTCGGCGATGATGGCCTCGCTGTCCTCGTTCGGCTCGCCGATGAAGGCGACGCCGTGGACGGGAATGTGCCGCCGCTTCAGGGCCTCGAGGGCGAGCAGCGTGTGGTTGATGGTGCCGAGGCGCGTCGCGGCGCAGAGGATGACCGGCAGGCCCCAGGCAGCGAAGACATCGATGAACAGCGTGCCCCGCGTCAGCGGAACCATCGGCCCGCCGGCGCCCTCGACGACGAGCGGGCCGGCGACGGCGGGCAGGGTGAGCGCGCCCAGATCGCGCGAAGAGGCCACTGAGCCGGGGGCGCCCGGATCCCCCTCCTCCCGCCTGCGGCGGGGCGAGGGAGCGATGGTGCTCTCGCGCCCTATGGTGTGCGTCGGGGGGCGCGATCCCACATCGATCACAACGCCTTCCGCCTCCGCGGCGCGGTGGGGCGAGGCCGGCAGGGCGAGACGGTACGCCTCGAGCAGGACATGGCTATCCTGCAGGCCGGAGAGGCGGCGCACTGTCTCCGAATCCGTCTCTCCGTCAAGGCCGGCCTGCACTGGCTTCCAGTAGAATCCGCCGAGCGCGCCGACGAGCGCGGCGCAGAAGACGGTCTTGCCGATGCCGGTATCGGTGCCGGTGACGATGAAGCCGCTCAAGACGTCCTCCCCTTCATGGCGCGGCCGAGCGCCGCCATGAGCGCGCCGATCGCCGCCTCGTCCACGTGCAGCGTCAGCGCAATGCGCAGGCGCGCCGTGCCGGGCGGTACCGTCGGCGGGCGGATGGCACGCACGTCGAACCCCTCTTCCTGCAAGGCGGCCGCGACGGCGCTCGCCCGGCGGTCCGCGCCGAGGATGACGGGCTGGATGTGCGTCGCCGTCGCGGGCAGGCCGCAGCGGGCGAGACCTGCTCGCGCGTGAGCGACGAGCGCTGCGAGGCGCTGCCGGCGGTCGTCGGCCGCAGAAGCGAGGCCGAGCGCCGCGCGCACCATGGCGGCAACGAGGGGCGACGGAGCGGTGGCATAGATGAAGCCGCGCGCGCGGTTGATCATGTAGTCGCGCAAAGAGCGCGGCAGGCAGACGAGCGCGCCCATGACGCCGACCGCCTTGCCGCAGGTGTGCAGCGTTACGACATTCGCCTGCCCCTCGAGCGCGGCGGCGAGGCCCCGCCCGCCGGGCCCGCAGATGCCGGTCGCATGGGCCTCGTCGAGGAGCAGCATGGCCTCGTGCCGGTCGGCGATCGCCGCAAGGTCCGCGAGCGGGGCGACGTCGCCGTCCATGCCATAGAGCGTCTCGGCGGCGATCCACACGCGGCCGCGCCCGCCCGCCGCCCTGAAGCGGCGGATCGCATCGGCGACGGCATCGGCATCGTTGTGCGGCACCGCGACGGCCTCGGCCGGCGAGGCAACGAGCCCCTCGTGCACGCTGGCGTGGATCAGCGCATCGTGGACGACGAGATCGCCGCGGCGCGGCAAGGTGGCGACGAGGGCGGCATTGGCGGCAAAGCCGCCGGCGAAGAAGAGCGTGCTCTCGGCGCCGAAGAAGGCCGCCGCCTCCTCCTCCAGCGCCTCGTGCTCGGCGTGGTTGCCGCGCAGCAGGCGCGAGCCGCCCGCCCCCGCCGGCACGCCGCGCGCGAGCGCGGCGGCCGCAGCCTCGCGCAGCGCCTCGCTCTCGGCGAGGCCGAGATAGTCGTTGGAGGTGAAGTCGATGCCGCGGCGCGGCGCCAGCGCGCGCAGCCGCCCGCGCCGGTCGAGCGCCGCAAGGGCCGCCTCATGCGTCGGCATCGACACCCTCGCCGGCCGGCATCGCGGTGAGGCCAAGGCGTGCGAAGAGCGCCGCATCCCGCTCCTCGCTCGCGTTGCGGGTCGTCAGCAGCGTCTCGCCGAGGAAGAGCGAATTGGCCCCTGCGAAGAAGCACAGGGCCTGCGCCTCGTCGCTCATGTACTGCCGGCCGGCCGACAGGCGCAGCACGCTTTGCGGCATCATGATGCGCGCCACCGCGACGAGACGTGCGAAGGCGATGGCGTCCGGCCGCTCCGCCCGCGCGGCGACGGGTACGCCCGCCACCTCGTTCCACAGGTTGAGCGGTACGCTTTCGGGCGCGGGGTCGAGATTGGCGAGCAGGACCAGCATGGCGAGCCGGTCGTCGAGCGTCTCTCCGAGGCCGACAATGCCACCGCAGCACAGCTTGAGGCCCGCCTCGCGCGCGTTGGCCAGTGTCGCGAGCCGGTCTTCCAGGGTGCGCGTCGAAATGATCTCGCCGTAGAAGCCGGGCGAGGTGTCGACATTGTGGTTGTAGTAGTCGAGCCCGGCGGCGCGCAACGCCCCGGCTTCCTCCCCGGTCAGCATGCCGAGCGTGGCGCAGGTTTCGAGTCCGAGGGCCTTCACCGCCTCGACCATGGCGGCGACACGGGCGAGATCGCGCGGCTTCGGGCTGCGCCAGGCCGCCCCCATGCAGAAGCGCGTCGCCCCCTCCGCCTTCGCGCGGCGGGCGGCGGCGACGACCTCCTCGAGCGCCATCAACCGGGTCGCCTTGACGCCCGTGTCGTAGCGGGCGCTCTGCGAGCAATAGCCGCAATCCTCCGGGCAGCCGCCCGTCTTGATGCTCAGGAGACGGCTGAGCTGGATGGCATTGGGGTCGAAATGGCGCCGGTGCACCGCATGGGCGCGATGGATGAGATCGTTGAACGGCAGCCCGTGGAGCGCCTCAGCCTTTTGCAATGTCCAGAAACCCGCCGGCCCGGTGCCAGCCTGCGCCGTCGCCTCGGCCTCTCCGGTTGGTGTCTCGAGCATCGGCCACTCCATTTTATAGATAAAATAGCGAATCCAGTCATCAATGGATTCCACACGATCTATAAAATGGCAATCCGATCTCTAGCCGTCAGCCGAAGAGGGGATATCCGCCCTGCTCCACCCGCGCCCGCCGCGGCAGGGGACCGATGCGCTTGACGTGGCGGGCGAGCGTCGCGCAGGCGGCGTCAGCGTCCCCCCTGCGCAAGGCGGCGAGGATCGCCCGATGCTCGACATCGACGCGCGGCTCCCACGCCGCCGCCGAGCCTCCGAAGAGAAAGCGCGCGCTCGCCGCATGCAGGTCGTCAATCGTCCGCAGCAGCCGCGACATGCCGCAAGGCGCAAGGAGGAGCCGGTGAAAGCGACGGTTCGCCGCCTCCCAGGAACGGATATCGCGGCAGCGATCCGCCGCGTCAGCCGCCCGTTCCGCCTCGGCGAGGATGGCCGGCGTCAGATGCGGCACGGCATGGCGCAGCGCCAGCGCCTCGAGGGCCGAGCGCATCTCGGCCACCTCACGCATCTCGGCAGGATCGAAGGCAGCGACGCGCACGCCGCGCCGCGGCTCACTGACGGCGAGCCCCTGCGCCTCCAGCCGGCGGAAGGCTTCCCGCACAGGCACGTGGCTCGCGCCGAACTCGGCAGCGATATGGTCCTGCCGCAGCTTCTCCCCGGGCGCCAACGCCCCCGATACGATCCGCTCGGCGAGGATGCGGGTGATCTTGGACGCAACCGTCTCTTCAGGCTCTCGTGTCATGATTTTATAGATAAAACACTCACGCCCGGCTGTCGACAGAGAGCGGACGGCGTTGCCGGTCCAGCCACAGCGGGCAAGCGCCACACGACGGGCGCGCCCACCCTGACCGCCACGGAAATACAGCATTCATTGAGCGCTATACTTGCGTTTTCCGCCGATCTACCGCTACCTCTATAAACAGATTACAATAACGTGACTACACGCCGCCTATAAAGAAAAATTAAAATACAATATCTAAAATATATTCAACAACATCTCAGAAAAAGCTGTCCGAACCCACCTTCGGACCATCAAGCCTGCAACGAGTCGATTGAAAGGAGGCCGATGTGCCATCCCTCTCACAGCTTCTGCCGTTTTCCTCACGCCCGGCCTTCCGCATCGAAAACGCCAGCGACAGGAATGCGTTCAAGGCCCCCTTCGTCGCCGCCTACGAGAATCTGCGGTCGGTCGACGGGATCGACGATTTCGCCTCGCTGCTCGGCATGTCCCTGCCGCAGCTGCAGCAGGCCATCGCCACGCTTGCCATCCTTGGCGTCGCGACGCCCTTCGTCGCCGTGGGCGCCAAGGGCACCATCGACGAGTGCCTCGAGCGCTTCAGGCAGGATTTCCCCCTGCTGCTGCAGAAGCTGCACGAGCGCGAGGAGGCGATCATCGACCTGCTGGAGCGATCCGGCACGTCACCGGCCGATGTCGAGCGAATCAAGGGAATGTTCAGGGAATCGCAGGGCCTTCTCTCCGCCTGCGCCGGCAGGACCGTGGCGCCCCAGGACATTGCGGAAGCGGTGATGGACCTCGCGCGGAAGACCGCGGCAGCGCGACCGGAAGCCGGCGGAAACGGCGAACAGCCGAACGCGACCCTCGCCTATCAGGCCGCCCGCTATGCACGGGACAGATCGACGGCCACCTCCGAGAAGATCGACCGCAACTTCAGCATCCCAACGGCGGCGGCGATGACGGGCATGACGGCCGGCATGGTGCTGTCGATGGCAGATTCGATAGCCGGCATCGTCGAGGGCGCTGCACCGGCCGGCTCGGCGGCAAGCCAAGGAGCCACGACCGCTGCGGCCGTGCTCGGCACGGCCGCGACGGCCGCGTTCCTGCCCTCGCAGCTCGCCATGGCCGCGGTCGGCGCGTCGAAATGCGTGACGGGCGTGATGCGCCACCGGCAGTTGAAGGGAGACAGGCTGGCACTGCGGGGCGTCCGCGACCTCCTCGACCCCGCAGTCTTCCGGGCGGTCGACCAGGGGCTCAAGCGGCTCGGCTATTACAACAGGCACCATTCCATCGTCCATGGCGCGGGCATGGCGGCCGGGCAGAGCCTGATGGCGGCCGGCAGCATCGCCTCGCTCACCGGCGTCGCCGGCCTCGTCGGCGTCCTGCTCGCGGCCGTCGGCGCGCCGCTGACGGTCGGCGCCGCGGTGGAGAAGATCGTCTACGAGAAGAAGGAGGCGCGCTTCCGCGGAGAGGGCGCATCGGAATTGGCGCATGCCGCCGCCGAGGCGTCCGCGCCGGATGAACTGGTGCGGACCGCCGGCTCCGACGGCGCGCTCGCCGTCCTCGCCGGCCATTATGCAGATGCCCAGCGACGCACCGTCGTAGCCAAGCTGCACGGCCTGATCGATCAGGTGCTCGCGGAGGAAGACCCGGCCGCCCCCGCCGACGCGCTGAGCCGACGGGAGAAGGTCGCGAAACGTGTGGCGGACCTCACGTCGGGCCACCGCACGGGGCTTCTCCCTGCGGATGTGATGCGACTGACGGAACTCTTCCACAAGGATTATCCCCCGCAGTCCTTTGCGGGCACGGCCGGCGATGTGCGCACTCGCCTGAAGGAGAGGATGGACAACGATCCGCGGACGCGGCTCCTCGCCGCCTCCGGCCCGGTTCAAAAGGCCATCTTCGAGAAAACGATGCACCGCGTCATCAAGGACGGGGCAATTGACATCGCAGGCCATCTCAACCTCGCTGGCCGTGGCCCGCATCTCATGAAGCCGGAACACCTCGCCGCGCTCAGGGCCGCCGATCCACGCGCCGAGGATCATTATCTGCGCAGCAGCCTGAAGGTCCTCAGCAAGCAGGAGAAGAAGGACGGCAAGCTGGCGCGCGACAGGGTTGCCCAAGACATCGTCGCCGTCGCCCGTGGGGCGCAGCTCGCCGCCGCCCTCGTGCCGGAAGTCGCATCCCGAACGCCGGCGCCGGCGCAGCCCGAGCGGTCCTCTTTACCCCCACCGCGCCCCGCAACGCCGGAGGTTGCAGCGGCCGCGCCGGCCGCCTCCGTGGAGGAGGCTGCTTTCCTGGCGCGCGCCCGGGCCGGCATCGCGCTCAACCGCTACGGCGAAGACGCCGCCTACATCGCCCATGCGCAGCGGGGCATCGACCTGAGGCAGGAAGCCCTGCAAAAAGCGCCGGACCGCGAAGGGCCGCGCGAGGGTTTGCTCGCAGGCTGACGCAAGGCAGAAGCGGTCCCGGCCGCTCGTGGCGGGGACCGACAGGGCGCGCATGTTTCTCCGCGCCGCGGCGGACGGTTCAGTGGCCCGCGCCCCGCGCGATCATCGTTGCGGGCGTTTCGGGCGACGTTTTCTCGACCGGCTCCGATGCACAACCCGCTCCTGCCGTCGCGCGGAGGACGGCCACGCCGTCGGCAATCACACCACGCAGTCTCGACGGTGTTGAACGGGACCAGCCCGTCGTTTTCCGACCGCCCTGCCGCCAAGCGAACTGTCTTTGATCATGTGGAGCAGTGCTCGGAGCGCTTTGCGTTCAGCGCCACGACAGTTGGCGAATGCCGCTTGTTCCGGTGACAATACGCTGCTCGGCACTCCTCGCCGCACGGGCGGGTAAAATCAATCAACCAATCGAGCAGGCTCCAACGAATATCGCCTTGCTGACAGCCGGCCGTGATCTGGTTTTCCGTCAGGTCACCGGCTAGCTGTCTGTCGACGAGATTGGCCATCTTTCGGAGAGGCCCCTCCCCGTCACGCCGGCCTTTCTACCACGTTCGGCCGCCACTTGATCAAGCGCTTCTCGGCCACGTCGAGAACACTGTCGATCAGGAGCACGAAGGTAGACGCCGGATGTTAATCCGTTCTGTTTATATACTATTTAATTATATCATGACGAAATCGCCGGATACTGCGGGATACCCTGGGCGGGCCCTGAATCATTCCCACTCGATTGTTCCCGGCGGCTTCGAGGTCACGTCGTAGGTGACGCGGTTGATGCCGCGCACCTCGTTGATGATGCGGGTGGCGACGCGGCCGAGGAAGGCCATATCGAAGGGGTAGAAGTCGGCCGTCATGCCGTCGACGGAGGTGACGGCGCGCAGCGCGCAGACGTAGTCGTAGGTGCGGTAGTCGCCCATCACGCCCACGGTGCGCACCGGCAGGAGCACGGCGAAGGCCTGCCAGATGGCGTCGTAGAGGCCGGCGCGGCGGATCTCCTCGAGGTAGATGGCGTCGGCCTGTCGCAGGATCGCGAGCTTCTCCCGCGTGATCTCGCCGGGGCAGCGGATGGCGAGGCCCGGCCCCGGGAAGGGGTGGCGGCCGACGAAGCCTTCGGGCAGGCCGAGCTCGCGGCCGAGCGCCCTCACCTCGTCCTTGAACAATTCGCGCAGCGGCTCCACGAGCTTCATGTTCATGCGCTCGGGCAGGCCGCCGACATTGTGATGGCTCTTGATGGTCACCGACGGGCCGCCGGTGAAGGAAACGCTCTCGATCACATCGGGATAGAGTGTGCCCTGGGCGAGGAAATCGGCCCCGCCGATCTTCTTGGCCTCAGCCTCGAAGACGTCGATGAACAGGCGGCCGATGGTCTTGCGCTTGACCTCCGGGTCGGTGACGCCCTCGAGCTCTTTCAGGAAGAGCTCCTCCGCCTCCACATGCACGAGCGGGATGTTGTAGCTGTCGCGAAAGAGGGTCACCACACGCTCGGCCTCGCCGAGGCGCAGGAGGCCGTGGTCGACGAAGACGCAGGTCAACTGGTCGCCGATCGCCTCGTGGATCAGCACCGCCGCGACGGCGGAATCGACGCCGCCCGAGAGACCGCAGATGACTCGGCCGGAGCCCACCTGGGCGCGGATCTTCCCGATCGCCTCGGCCCGATAGGCGGCCATCGTCCAGTCGGGCGTGCAGCCGCAGATGTCGACGACGAAGTTGCGCAGCAGCCTGCCGCCATCGGGTGTGTGCACCACCTCGGGGTGGAACATCGTCGAATAGAAGCGCCGCGCCTCGTCCGAGGCGACCGCGAAGGGCGCGTTCTCGGACGTCGCCTTGACGGAAAAGCCGGCCGGCAGCTCTGTGACCCGGTCGCCGTGGCTCATCCACACAGGATAGCGGCCGCCCTTGTCCCAGATGCCCTCGAACAGCGCCGAGGGAGCGACGATCTCCACATCGGCACGGCCGAACTCGGCGGCATGGCCGCCCTCGACGCGCCCGCCGAGCTGGTGCGCCATTGTCTGCTGGCCGTAGCAGATGCCGAGCAGCGGAATGCCGGCCGAGAAAACCTCCTGAGGCGCCCGGGGCGAGCCTTCGTCCGGCACGGAAGCCGGCCCGCCGGAGAAGATGACGCCCTTCGGCCGCATGCGAGCGAAGGCCTCCGCTGCGGACTGGAAAGGCGCGATCTCGCAATAGACGCCGATTTCGCGCACGCGGCGCGCGATGAGCTGCGTGACCTGACTGCCGAAATCGATGATCAGGATCTTGTCGTGATCGGCGGTCGGGGCGGAGGAGGTGTCGTGAGGAGCCGTCATGGACATGGCGTTAATGGATCAGGGGGCCGGGCGCAACGGGCGCGGCCGGGAATAACACATGCGCGTGCGGCGGGGCAGTCCCGCAGGAGGGTCACGACCGCCGCAGCACGGTAACGAAGAAGCCGTCCGTCCCGGTCACGCGCGGCGTCAGCAGGATGCCGCCGGTAGCCGTTTCGCGATGCGGCAGCAACGGAAGGCCGGCGGCGGCGAGCACGTCGGCAACCGGGGCGACGGCGAAGCCTGCGTGCCGGCCCATGAAGGCGGTGACGGCGCCGTCGTTCTCCTCCGGCAGCAGCGAACAGGTGATGTAGGCAATGCGCCCGCCCGGGCGGACGAGCCGGGCGGCGCGATCGAGGACGACAGCCTGGTCCTTCACGCGCTCGGCGAGCGCGCCGGGCCTGAGGCGCCACTTGGCGTCCGGGTTGCGCCGCCACGTGCCCGTGCCGGTGCAGGGAGCGTCGACGACGACGCAGTCGATGCTGCCGGCAAGGTCGGCAAGCGGGTCAGGCCGCGCCGGGTCGTAACGTCCCTTGGGCGAGCGCACCTCCACATGGCTCGCGCCGCTGCGGGCGACGCGCCCGTGCAGCGGCACGAGGCGGCGGGTGTCGACATCGGTCGCGAACAGCGCGCCGCCGTTCCGCATCAGGGCCGCAAGGGCCAGCGTCTTGCCGCCGGCACCGGCGCAGAGGTCGACGACGCGCTCGCCGGGCTGCGCCAGGGTGAGGCGCGCGGCGAGCTGCGAGCCCTCGTCCTGGATCTCGAACTGGCCGTCGAGAAAGCTCGGCTCGCTCTGCAGCGAAGGACCACGGCCGTCCTCGCCCACTGTGAAGCGCAGGCCGTCGATGGAATGGGGCGTTCGCAGCGGACTGAAGTGTTCGAGTTCGCCGGCGAGGGCTTCTCGCGTCACCTTGAGCGTGTTGACGCGGATGTCGAGCGGCGCACGCGCCACCATGGCCTGCATCTCATCGACGGCAACCTCGCCGAAGGCAGCGGCGAAAGAGGGCGCGAGCCATTCGGGGAAATCGCCGGCGACATGCGCCGGCGCATCGGCGAGCGAGGGCGGGGCCACAAGGCGTGCCGCCTCCCCCTGCGTCAGCGGCGCGGGCGCGTGACGCTCGCCGGAGAACAGGCCGGCGATGGCCGCGGCATCGAGATTGCGCAGGCGGGCAAGCATGCCGATGACGACAGCACGGGGCGTGTCGGCGCCCATGAGGAAGGCGGCGGAGGCGCGGCAGCGCAGGGCATCGTAGACGAGACTCGCCACGGCCGCCCTGTCCTTCGAGCCGGCGAAGCGGCGGGCGAGGCCCCAGTCCTTCAGCGCGTCGGGGGCCGGGCGGCGGCGCGCCTCGATGTCGGCGAGCACCTCGATGGCGGCGGCGATACGGGCGGCAGGCGTCATGACGCTTTCTTGTCGAGCGTGAAGGTGCCGGCCCGCACGGCCTCGGCGAAAATGTCGAGCGCGGCGGCGAGGCGCTCGTCGATGATATGGAGGTACTCCGTCCAGTCCTCGAATTTCGTCAGTTCGGAGCGGCCATCGCTGATGCCGCGCAGGCCAACGATGGGCAGGCCGAAGCGCCGCGCGGCGCGCAGTACGGCGAAGGTCTCCATCTCGACCATATCGGCCGCGATGGCGTCATAGCCGGCGCCCGAGACGATGTTGCCGCCGGTGGAAACGCTGGCCGCGGGAATGCCGGGGATGCGGTGGGGGATGGGGATGACCGCCGGCTCGTCCACGAAGGGCGTGCGCCCCTTCTCGAAGCCGAGGGGGGACACGTCCATGTCGCGATAGGAGACGCTCGCCACCTGGTAGACGCCGGCATGGTCGAGCGTGCGCGAACCGGCCGAGCCGAGAGTGAAGACGAGGTCGGGCAGCAGCCCGTGGTGCGCGAGCGAGGCGAGCGCCGCCGCCACGGCGACGCCGGCCTCGACCGGGCCGACGCCGGTGACGAGCGGGTCGATCTTCTCCCTGAGGTGCACGCCATATTCCTGCTCCGTCGCCATGACGAAGAGCACCTCGAGCCCGCCGACGGCGGCGATATGGCGACGCGGATCGTCCTGCACGGCCCTGCCCCCGCCGCTCAGCCGCGCGTCGAGTAGTTGGGGCTCTCGCGCGTAATGGTGACGTCGTGCACGTGGCTCTCGCGCAGGCCCGCGCCGGTGATGCGCACGAAGGTCGCCTTCTCGCGGAACTCGGCAAGGTCCTTCGCGCCGACATAGCCCATCGCCGCCCGAAGGCCGCCGGAGAGCTGGTGCAGCACGCTCGAGACCGGGCCCTTGTAGGCCACCTGCCCCTCGACGCCCTCGGGCACCAGCTTCAGCGTGTCCTTGATGTCCTGCTGGAAGTAGCGGTCGGCCGAGCCGCGCGCCATGGCGCCGACCGAGCCCATGCCGCGGTAGGCCTTGTAGGAGCGGCCCTGCCAGAGGAAGACCTCGCCCGGCGTCTCGTCCGTGCCGGCGAGGAGCGAGCCCACCATGACGCATTCGGCCCCGGCGGCGAGCGCCTTGGCGAGGTCGCCCGAGGCCTTGATGCCGCCGTCGGCGATGATCGGAACGTCCTGCGCCGCGGCGACGCTCGCCGCGTCCATGATGGCGGTGAGCTGGGGCACGCCGACGCCGGCCACGATGCGTGTGGTGCAGATGGACCCCGGGCCGATGCCGACCTTGATGGCGTCGGCGCCGGCGTCGATCAGTGCCCGGGTGCCGTCCGCGGTCGCGACATTGCCGGCTACCACCTGCACGGCGTTGGAGAGCTTCTTCACGCGGGTGACGGCGTCCAGCACCTTCTGCGAATGGCCGTGCGCGGTGTCGACGACGACGACATCGACGCCGGCGTCGATGAGCATCTCGGCGCGCAGGAAGCCTTCCTCGCCGGTCGTCGTGGCGGCGGCGACACGCAGGCGGCCCTGGTCGTCCTTGGCGGCATTCGGATAGGTGACCTGCTTCTCCATATCCTTGACGGTGATGAGGCCGATGCAGCGGTAGTGATCGTCGACGACGAGCAGCTTCTCGATGCGGAACTGGTGCAGCAGGCGCCGCGCCTCGTCCTGGCTCACGCCCTCGCGGACCGTGATGAGACGGTCCTTGGTCATCAGCTCCGAGACCTTCTGGTTCGGATTGTCGGCAAAGCGCACGTCGCGGTTGGTGAGGATGCCGACGAGCTTGCCGTTGTGGCCGCCCGGCCCGCGCTCGACCACCGGAATGCCGGAGATGCCGTGGTTCTTCATCAGCGCCAGCGCCTCGGCGAGCGTCGCCTCGGGGTGGATGGTGACCGGGTTCACCACCATGCCGGATTCGAACTTCTTGACGAGGCGCACCTCGTCCGCCTGCTGCTCGGGCGTGAGGTTGCGGTGGATGACGCCCATGCCGCCGTTCTGCGCCATGGCGATAGCCATGCGCGCCTCGGTCACCGTGTCCATCGCCGAGGCGAGGATCGGCAGGTTGAGGGAAATGGAGCGCGTCAGCCGCGTGCCGACAGCGACCTGGCTGGGCAGGACATCCGAATGACCCGGCTGCAGCAGGACGTCGTCGAAGGTGAGCGCTTCGCGGAAGGAACCGTCGCGGATGACCGGCATCGCCAACCCTTTCATGGCCGTTTCGGCAGCCCGCTGCGGGACTCATCGGGCTCGGGCTGCGTCGTTGAGTTGGCAGCGGCCTGTAACACGCCTGTGGCCGGCGCGTCGAGTGGCATGTTGCGGTGCCGCGTGAAAAGTGTGCCGTCTGCTCTACCGCTTGCCCGCACCGCGGCGAGCGATCGCTTGCCTGCAGCGGTTGCATAGGTCGCCGGCGACCTGCCCGGTGGTCGCGGTACCGGCGCTGGGGGGCTGTGCTAAGAGGAACCACCCACCGCAACGGGCCGTTGGTCTGCTGCTCCCGCCCGATGGGTCCTGCCGTGTCACGCAACGTCCTCGTCCCGCTGATCGTCGCCTGCGCCCTGTTCATGGAGAACATGGACTCGACGGTGCTGGCGACGAGCCTGCCCGTGATCGCCCGCGACCTCGCCGTCGATCCCATCGCGCTCAAGCTGGCCCTCACCTCCTATCTCGTCAGCCTCGCCGTCTTCATTCCCGTCAGCGGCTGGATGGCCGACCGCTTCGGCGCGCGCACCATCTTCCGCGCCGCCATCCTCATCTTCATGGCTGGCTCGCTGCTCTGCGCGCTCGCCAATTCGCTCGCATGGTTCGTCTTCGCCCGCTTCGTCCAGGGCATGGGCGGGGCGATGATGGTGCCGGTCGGCCGCCTCGTCATCCTGCGTACGGTGCCGAAGGCCGAGATGGTGCAGGCCCTCGCCTATCTCACCATTCCGGCGATGATCGGCCCGGTCGTCGGCCCGCCGCTCGGCGGCTTCATCTCCACCTTCTTCGACTGGCGCTGGATCTTCTTCATTAACATCCCCATCGGCCTCGTCGGCATCGTCCTCGCCAGCGTCTTCATCGAGAACGTGCGCGAGGAGGACGTGCCGCCGCTCGATCTCGCCGGCTTCGCCATGACCGCCATCGGGCTCTCGGCGCTCATGATGGGCTTCGCCACCGGCGGGCGGCATCTCGTCTCGGAGGAGGTGTCGGTGCTGCTCGTCATCGCCGGCGCGGTCATGCTCTTCTTCTACTGGCGTCACGCCAGGCGCGCGGCGCATCCGGTGCTCGATCTCGCGCTCCTGCGCATTCCGACCTTCCGGGCCGGTGTCGTCGGCGGGTCGCTGTTCCGCATCGGCGTTGGCGCCGTGCCCTTTCTGCTGCCGCTGATGCTGCAGCTCGGGTTCGGGCTCAACGCCTTGCAGTCGGGCCTCCTGACCTTCGCCGCGGCGGCCGGCGCCATGTTCATGAAGACGCTCGCCGCCCGCATCCTGCGCATGTTCGGCTTCCGCCGCACGCTCGTCGTCAATTGCGTGATCGCCTGCGCCTTCCTCGCGGCAACGGGCCTCTTCACGCCCGAGACGCCGCACGTCGTCATCATCACGGTGCTGCTCATCGGCGGGTTCTTCCGCTCGCTGCAGTTCACCAGCATCAATGCCGTCGGCTATGCGGACGTGACGAGCCGCGACATGAGCCTCGCCACGAGCTTCGCCAGCGTGTCGCAGCAGATCTCGCTCTCCATGGGCGTCGCCATCGGGGCGCTGGCGCTGGAGGCGACCGGCTACGTGCGCGGCACCGACGGCCTGACGGCCGGCGATTTCGCGCCGGCCTTCCTCATTGTCACGCTCGTCTCCCTCACCTCGCTCGCCTACTGGCTGCGCCTCGCGCCCGATGCGGGGGCCGAGGTTTCCGGGCACGCGCGCACCTCGCGGCAGATCACGGCCGAGGCGGTGCAGGACAACATGCCGGGCCGCTGAGGCCTCAGGCCGGCGCGAAGAGACCGGCGATGGCGTCCGGCAGATCGCCGGGCGCCGCGCAGATGTGGCGCGCGCCCGCCTCGGTCAGCTCGGCATGGCTGCCGTAGCCCCAGGCGACACCGATGCAGGGCACGCCATTGCGGGCGGCGCCGAGCACGTCGTGCTCGCGGTCGCCGATCATCAGCGTCTCGGCCGCGGTGAGCCCTTCGGTCGCGAGAATGTAGCTGATGAGTTCGCCCTTGTTATCGTGCGTACCGTCGAGCTCCGCGCCGTGGATGGTGATGAAGCGGCTGTCGAGGCCGAAGTGGGCGAGCACGCGCCGCGCGTAGAAGTGCGGTTTGGAGGTGGCGACGAAGAGGCGGTAGCCGTCCGTGGCGAGCCTGTCGAGCGTCTCCGGCATGCCGGGGATGACGAGTGCGTCCTTGTAGCCGGTCGCGCCGTATTGCTCGCGGTAGAGGCCGATCGCCGGCTCGACCAGCGCCTCGCCGAGCAAGGTCCGGAACGTGTCGCGCAGCGGCGGGCCGATGACCCAGGCGAGATCGTCCTCGGCCGGCGCGGGCTTGCCGAGCGCCGCGAGCGCATAGCGTACGGCGCCGGTGATACCGGGCTTGGGGTCGGTGATGGTGCCGTCGAGGTCGAAAAGCAGGTTCATGAGCGCCCTCCCGTCGAAGCTGCAGCCCGGATAAGGGCTGGAACCGGCAGGAGCAAGGACGCTGCGCTCAACCCTGGTCCCCGTTGCGCAGGGGCTGGGTGACGAGGCGATCGAGCCAGCGCTCGCGCGGGTCGCGGAACTCATCGAGCCCGAGTGTCATGGCCTCGTGCCCCTTTTCCGGCTCGGCGCGATAGGTGCCGAACAGCCTATCCCACCACGGCAGATTGAAGCCGAAGTTGCTATCCGTCTCGCGGCGCAGGATGGAATGGTGCACCCGGTGCATGTCCGGCGTCACCACGAGCCAGCGCAGCATCGGCTCGAGCCTCGGCGGGATGCGGATGTTGGCGTGGTTGAACATGGAGGTGGCATTGAGTAGCACCTCGAAGACGAGCACGGCCGCCGCCGGCGCGCCAAGGACGAGGATGGCCACACCCTTGATGGCGAGCGAAAGGAGGATCTCGCCGGGATGGAAGCGCCCGCCCGACGACACGTCGATCACCGTATCGGCATGGTGCATGCGGTGCAGGCGCCAGAGCAGCGGAACATGATGAAAGACAACATGTTGCGCGTAGATGACGAGATCGAGAATCACGACGCTCAGGAGGACGGCGAGCCAATAGGGCGCGCCGAGAAGCGGCAGCAGCCCCCAGCCCTTCGCCTCCACGGCGAGCGCGATGCCGACCGCTGAGGCTGGCGCGACGAGGCGCACGACGAGCGCGTCAACGAGCAGGATGCCGAGGTTGTTCGTCCAGCGCACCGGCCGGTCGGCGAGATCGTGCCGGCGCGGCGCCAGCACCTCCCACAGCGCCATGGCCGCAAAGACGGCGACAAAGGCGCCGAGCCTGATCGCGACTTCGCCTGTCACAATTCATCACTCCCCTGCGTGCCGTCTCCGTCAGACACCAATGCGGTGCCGGACGCAATCGTCGACGGGTCTGTGATGGCCACGGCAGCGCACAAGTTCTCGCGATCACCGCGCGACCGGCAACCGCGGGTGCAGCCGTCCGCAACGCCATTCGCCCGATAAGCTCGGCCGGAACGTCACGGTCATCAAGGCCGGTCACGTTCCAGGATGGCGTAGCGGTCGAGGAGCGCGGATTATCGCCCGCGACAAAGGATCCGGCCATGTGGCCCTTCGCGCCGGCTTGCCGCGCGCGCGATTGCAGATCGGGCCGCACCTTAAAAACCGATTCAACTTCCTGAGCAATCGATTCAGGCTGTTCAGAAACTGATTCAACCAGCGCCGATCAGCGAGTCTCTTCAGAATCTTGCGGTTCATCCTTCGCGCGTCGCCTGAAGCCGGTCGCTAGCACGTAGAGCTCGGCAGAATCGGCGCGGCTCGCAGCGGGCTTCACATGGCGGACGGTGGCGAAGTCGCGCTTCAGATCCGCAAGGAGGGAACTCTCCGTGCCACCCTGCAGCACCTTGGCGAGGAAGATCCCGCCCGGCGCCAGCACCTGGCGGGCGAAGTCGATCGCCGTCTCGGCGAGGCCCATGATCTTGAGGTGATCGGTCTTCTTGTGGCCGGTGGCGTTGGCCGCCATGTCGGACATGACGACATCGGCCGGCCCGCCGAGCATGGCGACGAGCCGTTCCGGCGCTTCGGGGCTCAGGAAGTCGAGCTGTTCGAAGACGACGCCCGGGATGGGCTCGATGTCGAGCAGATCGATGCCGACGACGCGCCCGCGCCCGGCCTCGACGCCCACCTTGCGCGCCGCAACCTGCGACCAGCCGCCGGGAGCCGCCCCGAGGTCGACCACGCGCTGGCCGGGCTTGAAGAGCTTGTACTTGTCGTCGATCTCGATGAGCTTGTAGGCGGCGCGCGAGCGGTAGCCCTCGCGCTTGGCGCGGGCGACGTAAGGGTCGTTGAGCTGGCGCTCCAGCCAGCGTGTGGAGGCGACGGAGCGCTTGCCGGCCGTCTTGACGCGCACCTTCAGGCCATGCGGGCCCTCGCGCCCGCCGCCGGCCTTCGCGCCGCCCGCCTTTGCGCCCCCTGCCTTGCGCCCGGACTTGCCGCCGGAACCCGCATCACTCACCGTGCCGCACCCTTCTGCCAGACGCCATCCTCGCCCATCAGGCCCATGAGGATGCCTTCCCGCAAACCTCTGTCGGCGATTCGCAGCCGCTCGCAAGGGAAGGCGCGGCGGATGGCCTCGAGAATGGCGCAGCCGGCGAGCACGAGGTCGGCCCGTTCGCGGCCGATGCAGGGATTGGCGGCGCGCTCGCCGTATTCGGCGGCGATGAGCCGCTCGATGACACGGGTAGCATCGACATTGGCCATCCACAGGCCGTCGACGCGGCGCCGGTCGTAACGCGGCAGGTCGAGGTGGACGCCGGCGATCGTTGTGACCGTGCCGGAGGTGCCGAGCAGATGGAAGTGGCGCCCGCGGCTCGCCCCGTGCGCCCGCTCCGCGAAACCGGCGAGCAACCCGGAGACCTCGTCCACCATGGCCTCGAAGATGTCGCGCGTCACGTCGATGCCGCCGTGCCGCTCCGCCAGGGTGACGACGCCGGTCGGCAATGATTCCCACGCTTGCACGTGGCTGCCGGGATCCTCGTCGAGGCCGCCGGCAAAGCCCGATACCCAGACAATCTCAGTCGAGCCGCCGCCAATGTCGAAGACGATGGCACCGTCCGCCTGCGGATCGAGCAGGCTGGCGCAGCCGCGCACGGCGAGGAAGGCCTCGGTCCGCCGGTCGACGACCTCGAGGGTCAGCCCTGTTTCGCGGGCGACACGGGTGACGAAGGCAGGCCCGTTGCTGGCTGAGCGGCAGGCTTCCGTCGCGATGAGACGTGCGCGGGTGACGCCACGCGCCTCCATCTTGGCCCGGCAGATCTTCAGCGCCTCGATGGCGCGGCCGATGGCCGGCTCGCCGAGGACATTGGCCGTGCCGAGCCCCTCCCCCAGGCGCACGATGCGCGAGAAGGCATCGATCACGCGAAAGCCGCCGCGCGTCGGTTCCGCCACGAGGAGGCGGCAGTTGTTGGTGCCGAGATCGAGCGCCGCATAGGCCGGCCCGCGGCCGTCCCGGTTGCGCAAACGGCGGCGCGGCCCGCGCCGATGCGGCCGCCCATGCGAGTCGGTGCCTTCGCGCAGCGCCTCCGCCCCTCGCGTCTGGCGCGTCTCGAAGGGCGGAACCGGCGATGCGCCTTCAAAGGCGCCGAGGTCGTCGATGACCGTCACGGTCGGAATTTCCCGGTCAAGCGCTGCATGCCATGCGGCCGCCTGCGCGATCCATTCGCAATCAGACTACATAGAGGGGCAGCCTGTGCCAAGCGCGCAGGCCGGCCTGATCCCGCAAAGGGTCGGTCAGGTCGGCCTCGGAGCAGGAACGCCGACCGCCGGCTGGCGGGGAGCGCTGCAGGCCAGCGGCACCATCAGCCCGAGCACGAACCAGAACAGGCGCTGGTAGAAAAAATCCTGCGTCAGGCCGCCGAGGCAGAAGGCGGCGAGGCAGATGAGCGCCGCATTGACGGGCAGCGCCGCGCCGGGCGCCGTGCGCTGGAGGACGAGGCCGCGGACGAAGAGCAGCAGGGCCGCGGCGAACATCACGAAGCCGACGAGCCCCATCTCCGCCAGCACCCAGACGGGAACGTTGTGGATGACCTGGCTCGACTTGCCCTGCACGAGACGGTCGTGGATGAAGCCGCCGAGCCCATGGCCGAAGACCGGCGCCTCCCGCCACAGCTCGAGCCCGCGCCAGACGGTCTCCCAGCGCTCGCTGTCGGCGTAGCCGCGCTGCATGCCCTGTGCGAAGGTCTGCACGAGCGCGCCTCCCGCGTCGCCGCCCCCGCCGCCCGCACCGCTTACGCCGCCCGTCGACGCAAGCAGCGACATGGCCGCCGTGACGATCATCTCGACGAGAGGGATGGCCGCGATGAAAGCGAGCCCCGTCACGATCGACAGGGCCAGTTCCCGGCGCACCGCCGGCATCCAGAAGGCGGTGAGAACGACCGCGGTGCCCATCAGGACCCAGCCGGTGCGCGACTGGGCAAGCACGACGGCCGCAACGAGAACGGCGGGTGCGAGGTGAATGCCCATCCTGTGCCCGCTGACGGCGGCCATAGCCCTGAGGCAGAAGAAGGCGATGAAGGCGATGACGCACTGGAAGGCGAAGGCATTGCTGTCCGCCAGATAGCCTTCGAGCCGCACCAGATTGATGCCGGCCGGCACGAGTGCCGTATAGCTGCCGGCGAGATAGAGCACGATCTGAAGTGCGGCGACGATGCTGACCGCGCTCACGGCCAGATGGACGGCGCGCAAGAGACGCGCCCGGCCGCTGTGCGCCCACAGCAGGAAGCCGACGCCGAAATAGGACAGGATGACGAACCAGCCCATGGTGCGATTGACGAAGGCCCACGACAGGAAGCCGTGGTTGACATAGCCGATCGTGAGCGACAGGCCGATGGCGGCGGAGAGAAGCGCGAGCGGTGGCACGACCCAGCGGGCCGGGCTTATCAGCGGGCGCGTCCAGCCCCAGGTCAGCGCCAGCACCGCAGAGGCCGACACGGCAAGGAGATCGGCGAGGTTCACGTTCAGCCAGTGGCTCGGCATCGGCACCCTGAGCTGGAACACCACGGCCACGGGCAGCAGGAAAGCGGCAAGCGCAGCAAAGAGCCGATCGATGTCGTTGCGGCTGGCCACGATCTGTGGCGCCGGCGCGCTGGCCGTCACCGGTTTCGGCCGGATCGTCATGAACGGCACGGCGATCAGGCAGCCGATGACGAGAACGAGCGAAAGGAGCCCGATGGCGACCCCGACCGCGGCGCCCACCACCGCAGGCACGCCAAGCGCGCCGAGCACATGCGCCGCGCTCAGTTCACGGATGCCCCAGCCCGCAAAGCTGATGGGCAATGCGGCAAGGAACATGACCACCGACAGGGCGGCAAGCGCCGCAACAGTCGGCACGGGCTCGCCATAGGCCGAGAACTGCGCATAGAAGGCACCCAGCATGGCGCAATGGGCAACCACGGAGAGAAGGAAGCAGCCTGCGAGCACTGGCCAAGCCAATTGCCCCGACAGCTGGGCGAGGAGCCGCCTGAGCTGGCGCCGGTTGGCGAGGCCGTACAACAGCACGACGGCGATCAGCGAAAGAACGAAATAGGCAAGGTACCCCCCGCCCCCTTCAACGTCGAACACGATGCGGCCGAGGGTATAGGCGCCCCCGGCCAGCGCGAAGAGGAGGAGAGAGCCGAGCGCGATCATGCGCTCGAGAAAGCTGAGGAAGGTGATCGCCGAAGGAGAGACGCCGGCCCCGGCGAGAACCGCAGAGCGTCCGACCGCCTGGCCAACGACGCTGAAGATGAGTTGGTTGCCGAGATGGCCGAGCACGAAGGCACGCGCTGCCTGGCCTCCCGGCACCCCGATGCCGAGCGCCCTGAAGGAATAGCGAAAGCGCACGAAGGACAGGTAGAAATTCAATAATATACAGAAGAAAGCGAAGATCGTCTCGCGTCCGAAGCCGCGCTCCATCGCAGCCAGCAGGCCCGACAGATCAACCTGCATCGCGACAGCGATCGCCGCAAGCAGGGTAATGACGACCGTCAGCCCCCGGTGAATACGCATGCCATCAGCCCCTCCCTCGAATCGGGCAGCGTCTCTTGGCCATGACAACTTTGGAATATCGCCAATTTGTGGGCAGTCTTGCCGCAATTCGGACTTTTTTGCGGCGAGGCTGGCGGCAGCAACGCCGGCCGCGATGACGGCCCGGGCGCGCCAAAAACGACGCCGCTTCGCTGCCGTCGGCTTCGAGACACGTGCCTGGCGTCGGACACTCGCTGGCGCCCTTTGCGGCCTCAACGACCGCGCAGCAACCCTTCGAGAAGCATCCGCATGCGCCGGACGGGCCTTGGCGCGGCACTCGCCTGCACGAGTTGGTCCCGTTCCCGGGCGAGCGCCCGGAGCATCTTGGCGGCGGTCACCATGCGTTCGCGTGACGACAGGCGCGTGGCCGAGGCGCTTTCCTGCATGAGCCGCTGCGCAAGTCGCTCGACTTCCTCGGTTGACGTTCCGACCATGCCCGCTCCGACGCACACAACTGACGGGGAGTTATCACATGTCGGGTCACTCGAACACAAATCGGCCTCGTCAGCGGACCGTTGATGACGTGCGCGATGGCGGCTTTGCCGTCGGCATTCGGCCCGTACCGTGCATAATCCGCAACCGCGGCGCACCTGCGGACGTGTGACGCGCATTCTCGCAGTTGGGAGATGGCCATGGCCAACGGGCCGGAACAGGAGCCGCCGGACGACGTTCGTGAGATGCGACCGAGCGGCTGCCTCATCATCCTTGCCGTGATGCTGCTCGCCGTCTTGCTTGCGCTGGTCATCAACTGGCTGCGCGGCGGCCTGCCCTGAAGCACGCGGCCCGCGCAGCGTGACCTCGTTGGTCACAAGGCGTCCCCGTGGCGGGCCAGACGACGACGCCTGCAAAAAACGTCGGGACGGCCCTGCCGGCCGTTCCTCATCAGGACGAATTGTTCTTGAATTTCATATGGCTGGGGGACGTGGATTCGAACCACGACTAACGGAGTCAGAGTCCGCTGTTCTACCGTTAAACTATCCCCCAACAGGGCGTTGATTTGCCTAAACCATTCCGATCACGACAGAACCGTGCCGGTCGATTGCGGTCACCGCCGTAGGTGGGCTGCATATAGAGTGCGTTTTGGCCACGGTCAACCACCCTCATGGCCGAGATGCAGTGGAAGAGGGGACGTTACGGTGGATAGTTGCGCCGGGCCCGTACCACGGCGCCCATGAAGCCGTACCTGCGGGCGGCAAGCCGAATACTGCGGGCCACGGCTGAAGGGCGCGCCCGTTCCGGCCCTCAACCGACATCCTCGACGGTCACGACGCGGAACGTGTGCATCTCGCCTTCATCATCACGGATCGAGACATATTCGCCCGGCACCCAGACATGGTCGCCGAGACGGAAACCGGCCTCGTCATCGTCGCCCGCAGCGGCGTCATAATCGAACACCCAGGTCGAGCCGCCCATGCCGCCGGCGCGATGAACGAGATGACCGAGCTCCGTCCGCTCGCCGGCCCAAAAGCGGCGCACCCGACAGGCCTCCCTGTGCTTGCGCCATACATCCACATCGAGATGGTTCTCCGCATCGAGCGGGGCAACGATCTCATAGCCATGTCGGGCCGACCCCTGTGGGAACTCCCGCGAGCGCGCCAGGTGCAGCGTGATGCGCTTGAAGCCATCGGGCATTGCCATGATCGTCTCCCCCAGCCTTGCGACGCCACCGCGGCATGCCATTGCACGGCCACGCCGGCCGGTAAGCATGATCGCGCCGGCGCCGCGAGGAACGCAAGCGCAACCGATGCCGCAGGGCATCGAGGAGCGGCCGGCGGGAGTCGATTTCTGACCGGTCGCTCTTTAGAGAGATTATAAATTATTGATTTGATTGGTTATTTTGTTGACGCGCCGTGCCCGTGGCGGCATACGCCTCTGCTCATACGCAAGTTGCGATCGAGGCTGGGGCCCCGTCCCGGACCGAGGGAGGCTACAATCATGCAACGCTATGCTCGCACGCTCATCGGCGCCGCTTCTTTCCTTGCTGCTGGGATGGGCGCTGGCGCGGTGCTCGCCCAGGAAGTCAACCTCTACACGACGCGCGAGCCCGGCCTCATCAAGCCGCTGCTCGATGCCTTCACCGAGAAGACTGGCGTCAAGGTCAACACCGTCTTCGTCAAGGACGGGCTCGGCGAGCGTGTAGCCGCCGAGGGCCAGAACTCGCCAGCCGACGTGTTGATGGTCGTCGATTTCGGCAACCTCATCGATCTCGTCGACCGCAACGTCACCCAGCCGGTCCAGTCGAAGGTGCTTGAGGAGGCGATTCCCGCCAACCTGCGCGACAAGGACGGCAACTGGTTCGCCCTGACGCTGCGGGCCCGCGTGCTCTACGCCTCGAAGGAGCGCACCAACATCGATGCCTTCACTTATGAAGAGCTGGCCGATCCCAAGTGGAAGGGCAAGGTCTGCATCCGCTCGGGCCAGCATCCCTACAACACCGCCCTCTTTGCCACCGTCATCGCCAAGGACGGCGCCGAGAAGGCCGAAGCGTGGCTGAAGGGCGTCAAGGCCAATCTCGCCCGCAAGGCCGGCGGCGGTGACCGTGAGGTGGCGCGCGACATCCTCGGCGGCATCTGCGACATCGGCATCGGCAATTCCTACTATGTCGGTCTGATGCGCTCCGGCAAGGGCGGTCCCGACCAGGAGAAGTGGGGCGAGGCCATCAAGGTCGTGCTGCCGACCTTCGCCAATGGCGGCACGCATGTGAACGTCTCCGGCGCGGCCATCGCCAAGAACGCGCCGAATAAGGACGAGGCCGTCAAGCTGCTCGAGTTCCTCGTGTCGGACGAGGGGCAGGAGCTCTACGCGAAGGCGAACTTCGAATATCCGGTGAAGGCCGGCGTGAAGGCCGACCCGATCATCGCGAGCTTCGGCGAGCTGAAGGTCGATCCCGCCCTGCTGACCGACATCGCCGAGCACCGCAAGGCGGCGAGCGAGCTCGCCGACAAGGTCGGCTTCGACAACTGAGCGGCAGCGAGGCAGGCGAAGCTCCTTCGCCTGCCTTCCGCACGAGGTTTCGATGACCAGCCCCAAGCGGACGCTTCCCCGTCCCGGTGCGCTCCTTGAGCGCTCCGGGATTGTTCGTTTCCGTTCCATGCCGGCGGAGGCCGGTCTCCCGTCGGAACGGCGCAACGGGACAGCCGGCCGATGACCATTGCCGCCGCCGGCGAGGGACGCGCCGGAGCACCACGGCGCCTCACCCTGCCTCCGCTCTCCGGCTGGCTCGTCGCTGCGGGCGTGATCGCGCTCGGCGTCGTCGCGCCCATCGCGGCGCTCGCCTGGTTCGCGGCGCAGGGCTCCGGGGATCTCTGGCCGCATCTCGTCGACACGGTGCTGCCGCAGGCGATCCGCGACACGGCGATCCTTCTCTTCGGTGTCGGCGCGCTCGTCATCGTCCTCGGCACGGGAACGGCCTGGCTGGTGACGGCCTACGACTTCCCGGGACGATCGGTGCTCGACTGGGCGCTGCTGCTGCCCCTCGCCATCCCGACCTACATCGTCGCCTATACGTATCTCGACGTGCTGCACCCGATCGGCCCGGTGCAGACGGCCATCCGGGCGCTGTTCGCGATCAGCAACCCGCGCGACCTGCCGTTTCCCGACGTCAGGTCGATGTGGGGCTGCATTCTCCTGCTCAGCCTCGTGCTCTACCCTTACGTCTACCTGTCGACGCGGGCGATGTTCCTGATGCAGGCGGCGAGCCTCGTCGAGGTGGCGCGCACACTCGGCCACGGGCGCCGGCGCGTCTTCTTCCACGTGGCACTGCCGCTCGCCCGTCCCGCCATCGTGGTCGGCACCAGCCTTGCGCTGATGGAAGCGCTCAACGACATCGGCGCCTCCGAGTTCCTCGGCGTGCGCACGCTCACGGTGTCGATCTACGCCACGTGGATCAACCGCTCCAGCCTGCCGGGCGCGGCGCAGATCGCCCTCGTCATGCTGGCGCTCGTCATCTCCCTCATCCTCATCGAGCGCTGGGCGCGGCGCCGCCAGCGCTACGCGGCGGCCGCGCAGCAGGCGCGGCGGCTCGTGCCGCAGCGGCTCGCGGGCGCGCGCGGGCTTGGCGCGCTGGCCGTCGGCTTCCTGCCCGTCCTGTTCGGCTTCTGCGTGCCGGCGCTGCACCTCGCCCACGAGGCCTACAAGCGCGTGTCCTTCGCCGGCATCTCCCCCGGCATTCTCGAGGAGACGATCAACACGGTGACGATGGCGGCCGTCGCCACAGCCGTCACCATCGCGCTCGGTCTCGTCGTCGCCTATACGGCGCGCATCGTGCAGCGGCGGGAGGCCAATGTCCTGGCACGGCTCGCCAGCGTCGGCTATGCCATTCCCGGCACGGTGCTCGCCATCGGCCTGCTGACGCCCCTCGCCGCCTTCGACAATGCGGTCGACGGGGCGATGCGCAGCCTTTTCGGCATTTCGACGGGCCTCATCCTCTCGGGCTCGGGCGTGGCGCTCGTCTATGCCTATGTCGTGCGCTTCCTCGCCATCGCCAATGGCGGCATCGAGGCCGGGCTCTCCAAGGTCCCGCACTCGCTCGACCATGCGGCGCGGGCGCTGGGACAGGGCCGGCTCGGCACCATGTTCGGCGTGCACCTGCCGTTGGTGCGCCCCGCCCTTCTCGGCGCGGCGCTGCTCGTCTTCGTCGATTGCATGAAGGAGCTGCCGGCGACGCTGCTGCTGCGGCCGCTCAACTTCGAGACGCTGGCGACCCACCTCTATGCCGAGGCCTCGCGCGGCACCTACGAGGACGGCGCGGTGGCCGCCCTGCTCATCGTCGTCTTCGGCCTCGTGCCCGTGATCCTGCTCGCCCGCATGAGCCGTGGGCGCTACGCCGTCTCGCTGCGCGCCTCGAGTTCCGAGGTCGACCGGCCGGCCTCGTTCCGGCCGTGAGCGGCACGGAGGCGACACGGTCCCTTTTCGTCATGGCCGAGCTTGTGCCGGCCATCCACGCCGTCAGGCCTTTCGCAACGCCAAGGCATGGTTGCCTGCGATGAGCGCGGGACGGAAAGGTTGCGTCCCAAGGCCCCGGCGCCGGCGCGCACAGTGCAAGCCGGACAGGCGCAATCACTTCTTGAGCTCGGGCAGATCCCTGTAGAGATCGAGGGCCTCGGGATTGGCCAGCGCCTCCTTGTTCTTGACCTCGCGGCCGTGCACCACGTCGCGCACGGCGAGCTCCGTGATCTTGCCGGATTTGGTGCGCGGAATGTCCGCCACCTGCACGATGCGGGCCGGCACGTGGCGCGGGCTCGCACCCGAGCGCACCTCGCGGCGGATGCGGTCCTGCAGGGCCTCGTCGAGCACCGCGCCCTCCCGCAGCCGGACGAAGAGGATCACGCGCACGTCGTTGTCCCATTCCTGGCCGATGGCGAGCGCCTCCACGACTTCGGGAATGCGCTCGACCTGGGCGTAGATCTCGGCCGTGCCGATGCGCACCCCGCCCGGGTTGAGCGTGGCGTCCGAGCGGCCGTGGATGATGATGCCGCCGTGCTCGGTCCATTCGGCGAAGTCGCCGTGGCACCAGATGCCGTCGAAACGTTCGAAATAGGCGGCGTGGTACTTCTTGCCGCCCGGATCGTTCCAGAACATCACCGGCATGCAGGGAAAGGCGCGGGTGCAGACGAGTTCCCCCTTGCCGGAGCTTATCGGCCTGCCCGCCTCGTCCCACACCTCGACCGCCATGCCGAGGCCGGCGGCCTGGATCTCGCCCTTGTAGACGGGCGAGATCGGGCTGCCGCCGACGAAGCAGGAGACGATGTCGGTGCCGCCGGAGATCGAGGCCAGATGCACATCCGGCTTGATGGCCTCGTAGACATAATCGAAGCTCTCGGGCGCGAGCGGCGAGCCAGTCGACGTGATGAGCCGGACGCTGGAAAGATCGTGCGTGCGGGCGGGCGCGAGTCCGGCCTTCTTGCAGGCGTCGATATATTTCGCCGAGGTCCCGAAAAGCGTGATGCGTTCCCTTTCGGCGAGATCGAAAAGCACCGATGGTTCGGGATGGAAGGGCGAGCCGTCGAAGAGGATGAGCGTCGCGTCGCTGGCAAGGCCCGAAGCCAGCCAGTTCCACATCATCCAGCCGCAGGTGGTGAAGTAGAAGAAGCGGTCGCCAGCCCTGACGTCGCACTGCAGGCGGTGCTCCTTGAGGTGCTGCAGCAGGGTGCCGCCGGCGCCATGGACGATGCACTTGGGCACGCCCGTCGTGCCGGAGGAGAAGAGGATGCACAACGGGTGGTTGAACGGCAGCCGCTCGTAGGTCACCGGCTTGGCTGCATACTCGGCTGTGAGCGCCGGCAGCGCCGTCGCCTTGTCGCCGACGCTCGCCGCCACCTCGTCGGCGATGCCGACATAGGGCACGACGAGCACGGCCGCGAGGCTCGGCAGGCGCGCGACCACATCGCGCACCTTGTCGGTCAGGTCGAGGCGCTTGCCGGCGTAAAAATAGCCGTCGATGGCGATGAAGACCTTCGGCTCGATCTGCCCGAAGCGGTCGATGACGCCCTGCACGCCGAAGTCCGGCGAGCAGGAGGACCAGGTGGCTCCGAGGGAGGCGGTCGCCAGCATGGCGGCGATGGTCTCGGGCCGGTTCGGCATCATGGCCGCGACGCGGTCGCCGACGCCGACGCCCTGGGCGGCAAGCCATTGCTGCAGACGCGAGACGAGGGCATTGAGCTCAGCCCAGGTGAGGCGCAGGGAAGAGCCGGCCTCACCGGCAAAGACCATGGCCTCGCTGCCGTCGTTACGGCGCAGGAGATTCTCGGCGAAGTTGAGGCGCGCATCGGGGAAGAACTTCGCCCCCGGCATGCGGTCGTCGACGAGGATGCGCTCGCCCTTCTCGCCGATCACGCCGCAGAAGTCCCACAGGGCCGACCAGAACGCCTCCCGCTCGGCGATGGAGAAGGCGTGGATGTCGGCGTAATCGGCAAAGCGCCGTCCGGCACGCTCGCCGAGAAAGTCCATGAACCGCCGCAGGGTCGTTCCCGCCACGCGCTCGGGCGAAGGGGTCCACAAAGGTGCGGCAGGGGTCATCGTCACTATCCTCCCTCGATCATCGCCCGCGGTGATAGCGCGGCTCGCAATGTCCATAAAGCGCCAATATCAGGGAGCAAAGGAGGGCAACTGGACGAGAATCCTATGCGAGACGTCTGAATCGGCGTAAACGGATCAGACTGCCTGATGGTTGAGTTGCGCCATTGGCCCGGAGCCAGGGCCAATGCCGGACGCGAGTGGCGATGACAAGGTCCAAGCTCTTTCTCGTGACGGCCGCCGTCCTTGCGGCCTGCGTCATGGCCGTGATGCCGTGGACGCTGGCCACGAAGCCGCTCGCCGAATCCATCGGCGAGGAGATGCGGCGCACGACCGGTCTCGGGCTCGCCACCGAAGGGCGGGCCACCTTCGCGCTCCTGCCCGTGCCGCGCGTCAAGCTGGAGAACGTCAGCCTGCAGACGCCGCAAGGCGAGGAAGTGGCGCGCGCCCGCCAGCTGCGCGGCGAACTGCGGCTGCTGCCCCTTCTGCTCGGCCGCATGGAACTCGTCGAGGTCACGCTCGTGCAGCCGCGGCTTGACCTCAGCCGTGTCGGGACGCTGCGCGAATTGTGGGCCATGCTCAACGCGCATACCGGACGCGAGATCGAGAGCCGGCGGAACGGCACGGCCCGCGGCCGGCATGTCGGGCGGCTCATCATCATCGACGGGCTCGTGCTGACGCGCGCAAAGGACGAGGCCCCCGCGCTCGCCAACCAGGTCAACCTCGTCGTCTACTGGCCCTCGCTCACCGGACCGCTCGCCGTAGCGGGCACCACGCAGTGGCATGGCGAACCGGTAGACATCCGCCTCGATTCCCTCTCACCGGCCGCGATCGTCGACGGGCGCGCCTCTCCCCTCGCCATCCAGCTGCAGAGCCCGTTCGGCGACCTCGCCTTCAAGGGCGATGTGCGCGGGGCCGAAGATCCCCAGCTCAACGGCGACCTGCGCGTCGCGACGCGGTCCCTGCGCTGGGCCGACAGCCAGTTCGGCGGCATCGTGCCGCTCGGTCATCTCGTCGAGACCTTCTCGCTCGCCGGCTCGGTGTCCATGTCGTCGCGCGGACTGTCACTGCCGCAGGCGAGCATCGAGATCGACCGGCGCCGCATCGACGGTGCGCTCACGGCGCGCTTCGAGCAGGCGCGGCTCGCCGTCTCGGGCACTCTGGCAGCCGAAGAGCTGCAGCTCGAGCGTTTCCTGCGCCCCCTCCTGCCGAGGCGCGGCGCCGACGGCGGCTGGAGCCGCGATCAACTGGGCACGCGTGGCCTCGATCAGGCGGACCTCGACCTGCGGCTGTCGATCAACAAGGCCTATTTCGGGCGCATGCCGATCGACAGTCTCGCAGGCTCCATGCAGATCAGGAACGGGCGGCTTGAAATCGCGCTGGGACGGGCCGGCCTTTACGGCGGCACCCTCAAGGGGCGCCTCACGGCCTCGCCCTCGCCCGCCGGCTACGATGTGCGGCTCTCCGGCCAGGCGGACAAGGTGGACCTGCTCGGCCTCCTCAACGACGCCGGCAACATCACCCGTCTCTCTGGAAGCGGCACCGCCCAGTTCCAGATGGAAGCCTCCGGCGCCTCCTTTGCCGAACTCGCGCATGGCCTTCGCGGCCAAGGCCAGTTCGACATTTCGGCGGGATCCATCGCTGGCGTTAACCTGCCTGAGCTCGCCCGGCGCGCGGAAGTGCGCCCGCTCGCCGCTGCGCTCGAATGGCGCGGCGGGCGCACGCCCTTCGAGAGCATCACGGGCCAGGTAACGATCAGCGGCGGCATCGCCGACGTCGGCACGATGGAGATGACGACGCCAGGTGTGCGGGGCCTCATGACCGGGCACGTCCTTGTCGGCGATCGGCGGCTGCTGCTCGACGCGACCGTCACGCCGCCAAAGGCCGCGGCATCGGCCGTGCCATCTGGCTTTCCGCTCAAGATCCGCGGCAGCTGGGACGACCCTGCCGTCCTGCCCGATGTCGATGCGCTCATCCAGCGCTCGAGCGCGGCGGCTCCCTTCTTCATCACTCCGCCACCGCAGGTGCCGCCGGCAGATCTTTCTTCGGCAGGCGGCACGCTGCAGTAGGCACTACTGGCGCGCGACGGCCGAGCGCTTCGTCGCGAGCGAGGCGATGATCACGCCGATGGTGACGAGCGCCACGAGAATGGTGCAGACCGCGTTGATCTCGGGCGTCACGCCGAGGCGCACCTGGCTGTAGATGCGCATGGGCAGGGTTGTGGCGCCCGGCCCCGACGTGAAGCTTGCGATCACGAGGTCGTCGAGCGACAGCGTGAAGGCGAGCAGGAACCCAGCGAGCACCGACGGCGCGATGAGCGGCAGCGTGATGGTGAAGAAGGTCTTCAGCGGCGGGCAGCCGAGATCCATCGCCGCCTCCTCGAGGCTGCGATCGAAATCGACGAGGCGCGCCTGCACCACGACCGTGACGAAGCACATGGTGAAGGTCGTGTGGGCGAGGACCACCGTCCAGAAGCCACGGTCGAAGTCCACGGCGACGAAGAGCAGCAGCAGCGACAGGCCGGTGATCACCTCCGGCATCACGAGCGGAGCATAGACCATGCCCGTGAACAGCGTGCGGCCCGGATAGCGCCCGTAGCGCACGAGCGCGAGCGCCGCGAGCGTGCCGAGCACCGTCGCCGCCGCCGCCGAGAGGAAGGCGACGCGCAGCGAGATCCAGGCCGCCTGCAGCAGTTGCTCGTTCTGCAGCAGCGAAACGTACCATTGCGTGGAGAACCCGCCCCAGACCGTGACCAGCCGCGAGGCGTTGAACGAATAGACGACGAGGATGAGGATGGGCAGGTAGAGGAAGGCGAAGCCCAGCGTCAGCGCCGTCGCGTCGAAAAAGCCGAAACGCCGGTTCATTTCGCCTTCTCCCAGCGCCGCGCCTCGATGTCGCGATAGGCGACGATGGGGCCGACGAGGAGCACGAGCAGCACGACGGCGACCGCCGAGGCGAGCGGCCAGTCGCGGTTGGAGAAGAACTCGCTCCACAACGTGCGCCCGATCATCAGTGTCTCGGAGCCCCCGAGGAGGTCCGGGATGACGAACTCGCCGACGACGGGGATGAAGCACAGGAGGCAGCCGGCGAGAATGCCCGGCATGGCGAGCGGCACGGTGATGCGCCAGAAGGCGCGCAGCGGCGGGCAGCCGAGATCCTCGGCCGCCTCCAGCAGGTTGTAGTCGAACTTCTCCAGCGTCGCGTAGAGCGGCAAGACCATGAAGGGCAGGTAGGAAATAGACGATGCCGATGAAGACCGCCGTGTCGGTGTTCATGATCTGCAGCGGCTCGCCGATGAGCCCCAGATTGATGAGAAGCGCGCTGAGCAGCCCTTCGGGCTTCAGGATGCCGATCCAGGCATAGACACGGATGAGGAAGCTCGTCCAGAACGGCAGGATGACGAGCATGAGCAGCGTCGGCCGCCAGCGCTCCGGCGCCTTTGCCATGGCATAGGCGATGGGGAAGCCGATGGCGAGCAGCAGGACAGTCGAAACCGCCGCAATACGCAGCGAGGAGATGAAGGACGAGAAATAGAGGCTGTCTTCGAAGAGCAGCGAGAAATTGTAGAAGCTGAGCTGCGAGAGGGCTTCGCTGAGGCCCTCGAGACCGAAGGAGAGGTCGAAGACCGGCCGGTAGGGCGGCTGCGCGGTCGCGGGCTCCGACAGCGCGATCTTGAAGACGATAACGAAGGGAATGAGGAAGAAGAAGGTCAGCCAGAGGAAGGGCACGGCCGGGACGAGCGCGCCAAGCGCCCGGCCGAAAGCGCCCCGGTCGGGCGGACGCGGGGCCACATCCATTCTTTCTTGATCGCTCATCGTCTTCACCGCGTCAGGACGACGCCCGCCTCGGGCGCGAAGTGAACGAAGACCTCATCGTCCCAGCTCAGCGGCCGCTCGACGAAGCGGGTGGCATTGGCGCGCGACACCCGCAACGTCCTGCCACTCGCCAGGCGCACCAGGTAGATCGTCCAGTCACCGAGATAGCCGATGTCCCAGACCGTGCCGGCAAAGACGTTCGGCGTCCCCGCAGGCGGTGCCTCGTGGGTCAGCACGAGCTTCTCGGGACGCAGGGCGAGCGCCACCTCCTGGCCGGGCTTTAGCGGCTCGGCGACGCCCGCGACCGAAACCGAGGCCGGCGCGTCGGCGACTGCGAGCGTGCAGCGCCCCTCCCCGGCTTCGCTCACCTTGCCTTCGAGGATGTTCACGTCGCCGATGAACTCCGCCACATAGCGGCTCGCCGGCTGCTCATAGATCTCGCCCGGGGTCGCGACCTGGACGATGCGGCCGTGATCCATGACCGCGATGCGGTCAGCCATGGTCATCGCCTCCTCCTGGTCGTGCGTGACAACGAGGAAGGTCATGCCGAGCTTCACCTGCAGGTCCATCAGCTCGAACTGGGTTTCCTCGCGCAGTTTCTTGTCGAGCGCGCCGAGCGGCTCGTCGAGCAGCAGCACCTTGGGGCGCTTGGCGAGGGCACGGGCGAGCGCCACGCGCTGGCGCTGACCGCCCGAGAGCTGGGCCGGGCGGCGGCGGGCAAAGGGCTCAAGCTGCACGAGGCGCAGCATCTCGACGACCCGCTCCGTGATCTCGGCCTTCGGCAGCCTGTCCTGCTCGAGGCCGAAGGCGATGTTGCGCTCCACGCTCATGTGCGGGAAGAGCGCGTAGGACTGGAACATCATGTTGACCGGGCGCCGGTAGGGCGGCACGCCGGAGAGGTCCTGGCCGGCGAGCACGATGCGCCCCTCGCTCGCCGCCTCGAAGCCCGCCAGCATGCGCATCAGCGTGGTCTTGCCGCAGCCCGAGGGCCCCAGCAGGCAGAAGAACTCGCGCTCGAAGATGTCGAGCGACAGGTCGGCCACCGCTGCGACGTCGCCATAGCGCTTGGTGACCCGTTCGAAGCGGATGAAGGGCGTCGCCGCAGGGTCGGCCCAGGGGGCGAAATCGCGGCGCACGGCGCCGATTGCCAGCGACCCGCGCCTGCGCCCGTCGACAGCCATGGACATTCCGGCACTACCTCCCAAACCGGACCGTTGCGGGCGCGCACGTTAGTCGCAGCCGGGCCCGGCGACAACAGCGAGAGCGATGCTCTCGGCGCGGGTGGGCAGTTGACAGGCCGGGGGGCCGCACCGTTACCTCTCCCGGCATATCAGGCGGATGACATGGCGAAGAAAAGAGCGCACCAGAACAAGGTATCCCACACCCGCGGCGCCGCTTCCATCGAGGAGGCCCGCGCCTTCGTCTCCAAGCGCAACATCGAGGAGATCGAGTGCGTGGTGCCGAATCAGGCCGGGGTCGCGCGCGGCAAGGTGATGCCGGCGGAAAAGTTCTTCGGCGGGCCGACCATGAGCCTGCCCGGCGCGATCTTCTACCAGACGATCGCCGGCGACTATCCGCACGAGGTGCTCGACAAGGACGCCCCGGCGGATGGCGATCTCGTGCTGGAGCCCGACTTTTCGACCATCGCTCTCGTGCCATGGGCGAATGACCCTACGGCGCAGATCATCCACGAGGCCTTCTATCGCGACGGCCGCCCCGTTGAGCACGCTCCGCGCCAGGTGCTGAAGCGGGTGATCGAGCTCTATCGCCGTCGTGGCTGGCAGCCCATCGTGGCACCCGAGATCGAATTCTACCTCGTTAAGAAGAACCTTGATCCCGACTATCCGCTGGAGCCTCCGATCGGCCGCTCGGGCCGGGCGGAGATCGGCCGACAGGCCTATTCCATCGCCGCCGTCAACGAGTTCGACGACCTGTTCGAGCTCATCTACGACTACTCGGAGGCGCAGGGGCTGGAGATCGACACCCTGATCCACGAGGAAGGCGCCGGCCAGATGGAGATCAACCTGCGCCACGGCGACCCGCTCGACCTCGCCGATCAAGTCTTCCTCTTCAAGCGCACCATCCGCGAGGCAGCTCTGAAGCACGACATGTATGCGACGTTCATGGCCAAGCCGATCGCGCATCAGCCGGGCTCGGCCATGCACATCCACATGTCCGTGACCGACATCGAGAGCGGCCACAACATCTTCTCAGACAAGGACGGCAAGCCGACGGACGAGTTCTTCTCCTTCCTCGCCGGGCTGCAGACGCACCTGCCGGCGGCCATGTCGATGCTCGCGCCCTATGTCAATTCCTACCGCAGGCTGACACGCTATTCGGTAGCGCCGATCAATGTCGCCTGGGGCTACGACAACCGCACCACGGGCCTGCGCATCCCGCCGTCGGACCCCTCCGGGCGGCGCGTCGAGAACCGGGTGCCCTCCTCCGACGCCAATCCCTATCTCGCCATCGCCGCCTCTCTCGCCTGCGGGCTGCTGGGTCTCGAGGCCGGGCTCAAGCCGAGCGATCCGGTCGTCGGCTCTGCCTATTCGCTCGACTACGACCTGCCGCGCGGCATCCTCGAGGCGGCGGCGGCGCTCGAGGAGAGCGAGGCGCTCACCGGCCTGTTCGGCGACAGCTTCGTGCGCACCTATACCGCCGTGAAACGAGCCGAGTTCGAGACCTTCATGGAGGTGATCAGCCCGTGGGAGCGCGAGTTCCTGCTGCTGAACGTGTGACCGGCGAGCCCGCCGAAGGACGAGCCCGTGCAGAAACCCTCCGCCGGCGGCAATCTCTACGAAACGACCGCGCCGCCGCTCGCGCCGCAGCCGGCGCTCGACGGGCCCGCGCGGGCAGACGTCGCCATCGTCGGCGCCGGGCTGACCGGTGTCGGCGCGGCGCTGACGCTGGCACGGGCCGGCCATGACGTCATCGTCGTGGAGAGGGGCCGCGTCGGCGCCGGCGCCTCCGGCATCAACGGCGGACAGATCCATCCCGGCCAAAGGCGCGACCAGCGCTGGCTGGAGGAGAAGGTCGGCAAGATGCGCGCCCGCGCCCTGTGGGACTATGCCGCCGAGGCGCACCGCTGGCTGTTTGAAGTCATTGAGCAGGAGGAGATCGCCTGCGCGCTGCAGCGCGGCCTCATCACGCTGGCGCACCGCCGCGCCCTCTTCCGCGATCTCGCCGCCGACGCCGAACATCTCGCGCGGCATTACGGCGCGAGCCATCTCACGGTGGTCGAACAGGCGGACCTGCCGCGCTACACGGGCGCCGAGGGCTATCACGGCGCCGTCTTCGATGCCGAGGGCGGCCATCTCGACCCGCTGGCGCTGACGCGCGGGCTCGCCGTGGCCGCCCTTGCGGCGGGAGCCCGCATCGCCGAGGACACGCCGGCGACGGCCCTTGCGAGGACGGGGGCGGGATGGCGCCTCGCGACGCCGCGGGGCGACATCGACGCGGCTTCGGTCATCGTCACCGGCGACGGCAACAACGGCCGGCTCGTGCCGACGGTGGCCGACCACGTCATGCCGCTCGTCAATTTCATGATCGCCACCGAGCCGCTCGGGCCATTGGCGGATGCGGTCTTCACCGGGCCCTATGCGGGCGCGGACACGCGCTTCGTGGTCAATTACTTCCGCCGCACGGCGGACGGGCGGCTCGTCTTCGGTGGGGGCGAAAGCTATGGCGCCACGCTGCCACCGAACTTCGCCGAGCGTGTGCGCCGGCGCATGCTGCCCATCTTCCCCATGCTGGCCGATGTCCGCATCACCCATGGCTGGGGCGGCGTGCTCGGCATCACCGCGCCGCGCCTGCCCTTCGTGCGCCAGACCGAACCGGGCCTCCACGTCGCCTCCGGCTACAGCGGCCAGGGCGTCATGCTCGCCCCCTTCACCGGGCGGGCCATCGCCGAAGCCATCCTCGGCGACGACCGCCGCCTGTCGGTGATGACGGATCTTCCCGTGCCGAAACTGCCCGGCGGGCGCCTGCTGCGCCGGCCGCTGCTGATTGCAGCGATGCTCGGTTTCGGCCTGCTCGACAGATTGTAAGGGTAGCGCGCGGGCCTGCCCCTCTCCTCTTCCCACCGGAGGGTAGCCGCTCGGCCCTTGTCGCGCCTAAAGATCCTCGCGCAGCGCCTCGGCGACACGGGCCTCCAGCACCTCCGGTTTCTTGAGCACGAGGGCGCCGCGCGTGCGCTCCACGAGGTCCTCGCTCGACAAAGCGGTGAACTCGCGCGTGACCTGTTCGCGCCGGCAGCCGATGCGGGCCGCAAGCACATGGTGATAGGGCGGCGGTGTGACCACGCGCTCGCCGGGATGGCCGGCGCGCGGCTGGGACAGGCGCAGCAGCTCCGAATAGAGCCGGTGCCGCAGGTCGAGGACCGAATGTTCCATGAGACGGGCGTTGAGCTCGCGCACGCGGCCGGCGAGCAGGCGCAGAACCTTGTCGCAGACGACCTTGGAGGCGAAGACAATCTCGCGGAACACCGCGGCCGGCATAATGCACACCTCACCGCGCGTCAGCGCCGTCACATTGGCCGAGCGCTTGACCCCGTCGATGGCGGCAAGCTCGCCGAAATACTGGCCACCGCGCATCTCGCCGAGGATGACCTCCTTGCCCGACTGCGTGCGCACCAGGATGCGCACGTCACCCGCGACGAGGAAATAGACATCCGTCGAGGCGTCCTCGAAGTCGACGAGCACCTCATCCTCGTCGAAACGGCGCCAGTTGCAGCGTGTTTCAAAGGGGCCGAGATCGATATCGATGTCCTTGAAAAAGGCGACCCGCGCAAGCGATGCCATGGTTCCTCCCCCCTGCGGCCGAAGCACGAAACGGACACGCCGCGACGGCGCCGCGCGTCAGCCCGAACCGGCCGGCACACCGCTCCCTGGCGGCGTGCCAGCGCTGCGCATCGTTCTTTCCCCGGGCCGCAAGGTCAAGACCGCGGCGGGGGCAGCGTCGTCCTCAGGCCTCGAGCGCCCGCGAGCGGAAGGCGAGCCCGGCGCACAGCCCGCCGAGGATGGGCGTGACGATGAACAGCCACAGCTGCGCCAGCGCCTGCCCGCCGACGAAGACGGCCGGGCCGAGCGAACGGGCCGGATTGACCGACACGCCGGTGACGTTGATGAAGACGATGTGGATGACGACCAGTGTCAGGCCGATGGCAAGGCCGGCCGCCGGTGTCGCTCCGGCCCTGGACGTTGCGCCGAGGATGACCGTCGTGAAGAGGAAGGTGGCGACAAACTCCGCCACGGCGGCGGATACGGTGCCGTAGGCGCCGAGATAGCCCTCCCCCCAGCCGTTCTGCCCGAGGCCACCGGTCGCGACGTCATAGCCACCGGCCCGGCCGCTGGCGATGAACAGGAGGACCGCCGCCCCGACGATGCCGCCGAGACACTGGGCGATGATGTAGCCGGGAACGTCGGAAGTCGGCATGCGCCCGGCCGACCAGACGGCGATCGTCACGGCCGGATTGATGTGACAGCCCGACACCGGGCCGATGCCATAGGCCATGGCCGTGACGGCAAGGCCGAAGGCAAACGCGACGGGCAGCATGCCGAGCGGAAACGTAGCCCCATAGCCGCCGAGAACGACAGACCCGCAACCAAACAGCACGAGACAAGCGGTGCCAAGCAATTCAGCCAGATATTTCTTCATGTCTGCCCCCTGAGCCTGTTCGCTCTTCGGACAGCCGGCCATCAGGAATCAGGCCGGCGAACAGACCAAAGTGGACCATCAATCGCCGATCGCATAAATCACAATATCTGCAAATAGATTTGGATTAAGAACAATTGCAGGGACCGCCGGTCGGAAGATTAGGCAGTGGCATTGCAGATCTTCCAATCGGCGATTGCAACGGGCGAAGCGCGCGCCGTCACCTCAAACCGGAAATCTGCCGTCTCGCGCCTCCGCGTCGTGGTCAGGACAGGCGCACCAGCGCCTGCCCCTGCGCCACGTGACGGCCGGGGTCCTCGCCCATCGGCGCATGCGGGTTCTGCCGCACTGGAGCGGCGGCGGGCGCGGGCGGCAGGCGCCGGTCCCAGGCGCTCTCGAGCACCAAGACGATGCCGACGGCCAGCGCGAGGACGGCAAGCACGAGAGCGCCGAAAGAATGCTGGGTATCGGAACGGCGACGCAACATGGCGCGAATCACAAGCTGTTCACAGGTCATCAACAGGCTCTGGGTGACTTATCCACAGGGCGGCTTCGCGGCGGCATTGTGGCATCAGCATGACGGCGCGGCACGAGGTCCGCGGGGCTCGAGCCGGGGCTTGCCCCCCGGGGCGCGGCGCGCGACAAGACGCCATGCTGCACGTCAATGATCTCACCTACCGGCTCGGCGCCCGCGTTATCCTCGACGGCGCCACCGCGGCCTTGCCGCCGAACGCCCGCATCGGCCTCGTCGGCCGCAACGGCGCCGGCAAGACCACGCTGTTCCGCATCCTGCTCGGCGAGATCGCACCGGAGAGCGGCTCCATCTCGATTCCGCGCAACCTGCGCATCGGCGCGGTCGCGCAGGAGGCGCCGGGGGGGCCGGAGCGGCTCATCGACATCGTGCTCGCCGGGGACAAGGAGCGCACGGCCCTCCTCGCCGAGGCCGAGACGACGAGCGATCCCATGCGGCGCGCCGAGATCGAGACCCGGCTCGTCGACATCGACGCTCATTCCGCCCCTGCCCGCGCGGCCGCCATCCTGCACGGCCTCGGCTTCGATGCCGACGCGCAGCAGCGGCCCTGCTCGGACTTCTCCGGCGGCTGGCGCATGCGCGTCGCGCTCGCGGCCATCCTCTTCTCGGAACCGGACCTGCTCCTGCTCGACGAGCCGACCAACTATCTCGACATCGAGGGCACGCTCTGGCTCTACGACTATCTCGGGCGCTATCCGCACACGGTGCTCGTCATCAGCCACGACCGCGAGTTGCTCGACACGGCCGTCGACCACATCCTGCACCTCGATCAGGGCAGGCTGACGCTCTACCGCGGCGGCTACACCTCCTTCGACCGGCAGCGGCGCGAGAAGATGGCCCTGCAGGCGAAGGCGCGCGTGAAGCAGGAGGCCGAGCGCAAGCACCTGATGGCTTTCGTCGACCGCTTCCGCGCCAAGGCGTCGAAGGCGCGGCAGGCGCAATCGCGCCTCAAACGGCTGGAGAAGATGGAGCCGATCGCCCCCGTCGCCGAGGAAGAGGCCCTGCCCTTCGACCTGCCCGGCCCCGCGCGGCCGCTGTCCCCACCCCTCGTCGCCATGGAAGGGGTCGGTGTCGGCTATGACGGGCGCCTCGTGCTTGACCGGCTCAACCTCACCATCCTGCCGGATGATCGCATCGCGTTGCTCGGCCCCAACGGCAATGGCAAGTCGACCTTCGCCAAGCTGCTGTCCGGCCGCCTGAAGCCTGTGAAGGGTGAAGTGCGCCATTCGCCGAAGCTCACGACGGCGTATTTCGCGCAGCACCAGCTCGACGAACTCGTGCCGCAGGAAACGCCCGTCGACCACGTGGCCAGGCTGATGCCGGACGCGCCCGAGGCGCGCCAGCGCTCGCGCGCCGCACGCATGGGCTTTCCCGGCGCCAAGGCGGATACGCCCGTCGCCAATCTCTCGGGCGGCGAGAAGGCGCGGCTGCTGATGGGCCTTGCCGCCTTCGCGGGGCCGCATCTGCTCATCCTCGACGAGCCAACCAACCACCTCGACATCGACAGCCGCCAGATGCTGATGGAGGCCATCAACGACTACGACGGGGCGGTGCTGCTCATCAGCCACGACCGCTTCCTGGTCGAGGCCTGTGCCGACCGGCTATGGCTCGTCGCGAACGGTACGGTAAGGCCCTACGACGGCGATCTCGACGACTACCGCCGCATGGTGCTTTCCGGCCCCGACAACGGCGGACGCGGCGAAGGCACTGGCGGCGAGAAGGCGGAGCGGCGGCGCGAGGCGGCGCAGAAGCGCATCGCGCTCGGGCCGCTCAAGAAGCGCGTAGAGGCGCTGGAGATGCGGATGGAAAAGCTCTCGACCGCCATCGCCAAGGTCGATGCGGCGCTCTCGGAACCGGATACGTTCAAGAAGAACCCGGAGAAGGCGGCCGAGCTGTCGCGCATGCGCGCCGAGGCGGCCGATGCCCTGGCGAAGGCAGAGGAGGAATGGCTCGCGGCCTCCGCCGAGATCGAGGCAGCGACGGCGGCGTGATCTGTTCAGAGGCACCCGTCGCGGGAGGATGGGGGTGGGGTCCCTGAAAAGGGATTTTCTGCCCCACCCATTCCGGTCTTATAGCACCGGAGGCCCTTCCCGAGGGTGGGAAGGGTCTGAAGTGGATCACCCTTCGCAGGCGTCCACTTAATTAAGATTAACGCCATCGGCCGGGAATTAAAAGAGTTTTCCACAGGACGGCAGGACGGCCGGCTGCGCACAAGGGTGCGGCGGCGGAGGGCCTCCCTATGCCTCCCACGCTGCCAGTTACCCGCCAACGACCAGACGCTCCCGCCAGCACCGAGCCTACCACGCGCCGTCATGGCCGGGCTGTCCCGGCCATCCACGCCTTTCAGCCTTGCGCAACGGCCAGGCGTGGATGCCCGCGACGAGCGCGGGCATGACGGCGAGGACGTTTGCCGGCCTAACTTTCCACGATCCGGGCCTATTCGACGACCCGGGTCAGGCGGTTGTCGGTGAAGAGGTAGAGCTTCTTGCCCGACGGCTCCTGATAGAGCACCTGCACCTCACGCTGGCCCTTGCCGCTCTCGCCGATGAGCACGTCGGTGGGCTGGCCCTTGAGGCCGACGAGCGCGCATTCGGTCATGCCGAGCGCGATGCCAGCCGGCCCGCCCGTCGCCGGATTGAGGCTCGCGTCCGCCGTGCAGCGTCCGTCGGGGCCGAGCACCGGCTCGCTGGTGCCGGCATGCACGGTCACGGACCGGTCGTTGACGAATGCCGTGCCGCCCACGTCGGCGCTGCAGGCGCCGAGCAGAAGGGCCGTGGCGCAGGCGAGCGCGTTCTTCACCATCATCGTGCTGTCATCCCATCTTTCACTTGATCTCTTCGTAGAGTGGACGCACGGCGTCCGTCAGGGCGCGGCGCGAGACGTCGCGCGTATAGAACATATGGCCGCCCGGCAGCACCGCGAGCTCGACCCGCCCGCCGTCGCTGCCGAGCGCCGGCAACTGGTCGAGCGCGAGCTTTGAGGCGAAATAGGGCGTCACCAGATCGGTGAAGCCGTGCACGACGAGCGCCCTGGCCCGCCCGTCGAGCGCCAGCGCGTCGGCGAGGTCGCCGAGCGCCTGCGGCTGGCGGCGGCCGGAGCCCCAGTTCCAGCGGCCGCTCACCTGCCGATTGAGCAGGTGATAGCGGCCGTCGACCCGGTAACCCAGTTCTCGCGCCAGATAGTCGACGCTCGCACTGGTGAGGGGCGCGACGGAGCCGTCGAGCACGGGATCGTCGAAATCCGACCGGGCGGCGAAGGGGTCCGGGTCGAGCCCCGTGACGGCGCCGTCGTAATAGCTGCCGACCCGCTCGCGATCCCTGTGCAGTTCGCGCACGAAGCTGCGCATGTCGACCCGGCCGGCGAGCCGGCGCACGAAGGCCTCCTCGAGGCCGGTGAAGCGGGTCACTTCGGCGACGAAACGCTCCGTCGCCTCCCGATCGCGCGGGCCGCGCAGGAAATCGGCGAGGAATGGGCCTCCGGCATAGCGCTCGGCCTCGGCGAGCTCGTCGCGGCTGGTGATGGTGCGGCCTCCCCTCTCCAGCGCCGTCGCGGCGAAGGAGGGCAACCGCGACGCCTTGGCGAGCGGCGACACCGCCCCGTCCTCGATGAGGTGGAAGTCGAGCACCGGCGAGATCATGACCAGCGTGCCGACGCCTACGCCGAAGCGCGTCTGCAGCGCGCGGGCGAGCTTCGGCACGCGAAAGCCGCCGTAGCTCTCGCCGACGAGCCCCTTGGGCGACGCGAGGCGATCGTAGCGGTTGAGGAACTGCCATACGAAGCTGCCGAGCGCCGAGATGTCGCCATCCACGGACCAGTAGCGGCGGCGCACCTCGCCGTCGCTCGTCAGGAAGCGGCTGAAGCCGGTGCCGACCGGATCGACGAAGACGAGATCGGTGAAGGGCAGCCAGCTCTCCGCATTGTCGCTCAGCACGGGCGGGCTCGACGGCACCTCGCCCTCGTTGCCGAAGGACAGACGCCGCGGACCGAGCGCACCGATATGCAGATAGGCGGAGGCCGCGCCCGGCCCGCCGTTGAACGCGAAAGTGATCGGCCGCCGCTGCGGATCGGCGCCCTTCCTGAAATAGGCGACGAAAGCGATGTCGGCTTCCTCGCGGCCGTTCGCGCCCTCGAGCACGATGCTGCCGGCGATGGCCTGGTACTCGATCGTCTCGCCGCCGATCGCGATCTGATGCTCGGTGGCGACGGCCGGCGGCAGGCGCCGGGATTCGGGGCGCTCGCGGCGGGCGTCGCTCCGCGGCTCGCCGCCGTGGTCATCCGCCTGCGCCGCGGCGGCGGGGGCGCCCTCGCCTTCCTCCTGCGCGACGAGTGGAGCGGCGAGGCCGAGCGGAAGAAGCAGCGCAAGCAGAAGCAGGAGAGAGGCGCGTTTCAGCATGGGTCCGTCCGGCTGGCGCATTGGGAAGGCATGTTCCGCGTGCGATGGGGTTGTACCGACAAGAGGCCGGAAACGGCCGAGCGGCAGTGGTGCGTCGGACCCGTGGCAGGAAAAAGGCTGTTCAAGCCTTCTTGATCCAGCGGCCCGCCTCGTCCTGCTGCCAGTAGGTGGCGGCAAGGCCCAGTTGGCGCGCCCGCTTCCACTCTTCACGCGCGGCGGCGAGCGCGTCCTCGTCGTTGCCATCGAACATCAGCACGATGCGCTCGTAGCCGTCGACGGCCTCCGGCAGCCGCGCGGCGGCGGCGAGGAAGCGCACCTGCGCGCCATTGGGGTTGTGCGCCCCGGTGGTGAGGAGAACGGGCTGGCTCGCCGCATCCGCCTCCTTCTCGGTGCCATGAGGCAGGAAGCTCTCCTCCGAGAATGTCCAGAGGTGATCGTCGAGCGCGCCGAGACGCTCCTCGTCCGGCACCTCTATGACGACGCGCCAGCCGCGCTCGAGGCTCCTCGTGACGAGCACCGGCAGCACCGCCTCGAGCGGCTGGCGCTGCAGATGGTAGAACAGCACCTCGGCCATGGCGTTCTGGTCAGCTCTCGTAGTGGTCCCTGACCAGCCGGTCGAGCAGCCGCACGCCCCAGCCCGAGCCCCAGCTCTGGTTGATGTCGCTCGCCGGCGAGGACATGCCGGTGCCGGCGATGTCGAGATGCGCCCATGGCGTGTTGTTGACGAAGCGCTGCAGGAACTGCGCGGCCGTGATCGAGCCGCCGTTGCGCCCGCCGGTGTTCTTCATATCGGCGAACTTGGAATCGATGAGCTTGTCGTATTCGGGCGCGAGCGGCAGGCGCCAAACCTTCTCGCCCGTGGCGCTGCCGGCAGCGGCGATCCGCTCGGCGAGTTCGTCGTCGTTGGAGAAGAGGCCGGCGTGCTCGGTGCCGAGCGCCACGAGGATGGCACCGGTCAGCGTGGCGAGATCGACCATGAAGGCAGGACCATACTTGTCCTGCACGTGCCAGAGCACGTCGGCGAGCACGAGGCGCCCCTCGGCGTCAGTGTTGATAATCTCGATCGTCTGGCCCGACATGGACCTGACGATGTCGCCCGGACGCTGGGCCTTGCCGTCCGGCATGTTCTCGACAAGGCCGATGGCGCCGATGGCATTGACCTTCGCCTTGCGGGCGGCGAGCACGTGCATGAGGCCGACGACGCAGGCGGCGCCCGCCATGTCGCCCTTCATGTCCTCCATGTTCTGCGAGGGCTTGATGGAAATGCCCCCCGTGTCGAAGGTGACGCCCTTGCCGACGAAGGCGACGGGCTTCACGTCATCCCGGGTGCCGTTCCAGCGCATGAGGACGACGCGGCTCTCGTTGTGCGAACCTTGGCCAACGCCGAGCAGGGCCCGCATGCCGAGCTTCTTCAGGGCCTTCTCGTCGAGCACCTCGATGTCGACCCCGAGCTTGGCGAGTTCCGCCGCGCGGTCGGCAAAGGCGGCCGGGAAAAGCACATTCGGCGGCTCGTTGACGAGATCGCGGGCGAGGAAGACGCCATCGGCAACCGCCGCGCGAGGCTTCCAGGCGCGCTTGGCGGCCGCCGGATCGGCGACATGCAAGGTGACCCGCGCCGGCGCGCCGCCGTTGTCGTCGTCCTTCTTCTTCGTCTTGTAGCGGTCGAAGCGGTAGGAACGCAGGAGGAGGCCGAGTGCGAAATCGGCCGCGGCCTCGGCCGAAAGGGGCGCTTCGCCCGGCGCCTCGAAGACGACGCGCGCATGGCCACCGGCCGAGAGCTTCGCGCAGACGGCCCCACCCAGGGCAGCCCAGTCGAGCTTGGCCCGCTCCTCGCCCTCGCCGAGCCCGGCGACGATCAGCCGGTCGGCGGCAAGGCCATTCGGCGCCGTCAGAACGAGCAGGCTCTTGGCCTTGCCCTTGAAACGCTCGAGATCGGCGGCGCGCGCGATCGTCTCATCGAGCCCCGCCCCGACGAGGCCGGCAGCGGCGCGCGCGCTCTTGCGATCAGCGCCTACGAAGACGACGACGTCGCCCCCGTCCGTCAGCTTGTCGTAAGGCTTGAACTCGAGCTTCACGTTCTGCGCCATGTCGTCGTCCCCGTTGCCGTTCGGCGCGCGGCCCGGCCGTTGCTGCCGCGAATCCGGCCCGTCGTCCGTGGCACATATAACATGCACGGTTGCCTTGGGCAGGCCGGCCCGGCAATGACAAGACAGCGAGGCGGCACGTCTTGCCTCTTGCCGAAGCCGCTGAGGGGGATTAGCTCCAAACGCACGAGCGACGGGACGGGGCGCCACCAGGCGAGATAGATGGGCCAGATCGAGCGATACATCATGCGCAATGCGGCCGTCGCCTTCGTGGCCTGCCTCGTGGCGCTCACGCTCGTCATCTGGGTCACGCAGATCCTCCGGGAGCTCGACCTCGTCACCGGCAAGGGACAGACCTTCGCCATCTTCCTCACGGTGACGATGCTTTCGCTGCCGGCGCTCATCACCATCATCGCGCCGGTCGCCCTGTTCATTGCCACGCTCTACGCGCTCAACAAGCTCAACGGCGATTCGGAGCTCATCGTCATGAGCGCGGCCGGCATGGCGCCGGCGCGGCTGCTTCGGCCATTCGCAGCCATCATGCTCGTGGTGAGCATCGTCGTCGCTGCCATGACGATCCATCTCATGCCGGCGAGCTTTGCCGCCCTGCGCGATCTCATCACCCAGATCCGCGCGGATTTCGTCGCAACGATCGTCAAGGAAGGCCAGTTCACCACGCTCGAATCCGGCCTGACCTTCCATTTCCGCCAGCGCTCCGGCGACGCGCTGCTAGGCATCTTCATGCAGGATCGCCGCGATCCGGAAAGGACGACGATCTACCTCGCCGAGCGCGGCCAGACGGTCGACGTCGACGGCCAGAGCTATCTCATCCTCGAGAAGGGCTCGGTGCAGCGGCAGGAGCCGAACAGCCGCGATTCCGCCATCGTCACCTTCGAGCGCTACGCCATCGACCTGTCGAGCTTCGGCCAGGATGGCGGCGAGATCGTCTACAAACCGCGCGAGCGTTCCACGATGGAGCTTCTCTTCCCCGACAAGGAGGAGAACTACTACAAGATGCAGGAGGGGCGCTTCCGTGCCGAACTGCACGAGCGCTTCGCGGCCCCGCTCTATGCCATCGCCTTTACGCTGATCGCCTTTGCCGCGCTCGGCGAGCCGCGCACCACACGCCAGGGCCGCGGCTCGGCCATGGCGGCGGCGCTCATCGCCGTCGTGTTGGTGCGCATCGCCGGCTTCGCGGCCTCGAGCGCACTGGTGCGGACCCCGGCCGCAGTCGTCGGCGTCTATGGGGCGCCGATCCTGGGCAGTCTCGGCGCGCTCTTCCTCATCTTCGGCGGGCACGGCGTCAAGCGCCTCATATCGCGCCTCGCCGATGCCGCAGCCGCGCAACTTGCTGCCTTCCTGCCGCGGGTGCGGAGGGCTTGACATGCAGCTCATCGGCCCGACGCTGACGCGCTATTTCTCCGCCCGCTTCCTCGTCATGATCGCGGGCGTCTTCGGCACGGTCTTCGCCCTCATCTACACGCTCGATTTCGTCGAGCTGATGCGCCGCGCCGGCGATGCCCAGGGCGCCTCGAGCGGCCTGATGGCCACGCTGTCGCTGCTGCGCACGCCGGCGGTGGCGGAGCAGGTGCTGCCCTTCGCCATGCTTTTCGGAGCCATGGCTGCTCTGCTCAACCTCAGCCGGCGGCTTGAGCTCGTGGTGGCGCGTGCCGCCGGCATCTCGGTCTGGCAGTTCCTGCAACCCGGGCTGCTCGTGGCGCTCGGCATCGGCCTTGCCTCTGTCATGCTCTACAACCCGCTGTCGGCCCTGATGAAACAGCAGGCGAGTGCGATCGAGGGGCGTATTTTCGCGAGCGCCACCCGTTCCTCCGCCGGGCAGGAACTGTGGCTGCGTCAGAGCAGCGTCGACGGTCAGGCCATCATCCGCGCCGATGTCGCGGTGGAGAACTCGACCACGCTCGCCCGCGTCACCGTCTTCCTGTTCGCGCCTGACGGCTCCTTCCGCGAACGCATCGAGGCGAGTCAGGCCGAGCTGAAAGAAGGCTACTGGGACCTGAAGGATGTCCGCATCCTCTCCGTCGATGCGGAGCCGCGCAGCCACGACAGCTATCACCTGGCCACGACGCTGGATCCCGCCCAGGTCAGGCAGAGCTTCACCTCGCCCGACGCCGTGCCGTTCTGGAGCCTGTCCGGCGTCATCGAGCGTACGGAGCGGGCGGGGCTCGACGCCACCCGCTATCGCCTGCAGCGCGACATGCTGCTGGCGCGGCCCTTGCTGTTCATCGCCATGGTGCTCGTGGCCGCATCTTTTTCCTTAAGGTTTTTCCGATTTGGTGGTGTAGCGCGGATGGTTCTTGGTGGCGTCGTCGCAGGCTTCGTGCTTTATGTTGCGACCGAAGTCATGAAGGACCTCGGCGCGTCGGGCCTCGTCAGTCCGCCGGTCGCGGCGTGGTTTCCGGCAGTTGTTGGCAGCTTGCTCGGGGTGCTCGCCCTCCTCTATCAGGAGGATGGCTGATGCGTCTTTGGCCAGGCAGGAACCGGCAGGGTGTGGGTATGCGCTCGAGTTACGGCACGGTCGCAGGGCTGGCGATCGCGGCGGCGCTATGCGTCGGCGCGTCGGAGCCGGCGAGCGCGCAGGGCACGCTCAACGACCGCCTTGCCGCGACCGCGCAGCAGAGTGGCAACCAGGACCAGCGGCTTGTCGTCGAGGCGCGCGAGATCGTCTACAACAACGACAAGAACACGGTTTCGGCCGTCGGCGACGTGCACCTCTACTACCAGGGGCGCGTGCTCGAGGCCGACAGAGTCACCTATGACCGCAATACCCGCCGCGTGCATGCCGAGGGCAATGCCCGGCTGACCGAGACCGATGGAACCGTCGCCACCGGCGAGCGCTTCGAACTCACGGACGACTTCCGCGACGGCTTCATCGATTCGCTGCGCGTCGAGACAACCGACAAGACCCGCTTCTCCGCGCCGCGCGCCGAGCGTACCAGCGGCGAATCCACCGTCTTCGAGAAGGGCACCTACACTGCCTGCGAGGCCTGCAAGAAGGATCCTACGCGCCCGCCGCTGTGGCAGGTCAAGGCCGCCAAGATCATCCACAACAACAGCGAGCAGATGATCTATTACGAGGACGCCACCATCGAGTTCTGGGGCGTGCCTCTCCTCTATGTGCCGTATTTTTCGACGCCCGACCCGACGGTGAAGCGCAAGACGGGCTTCCTCGCCCCGCGTTTCGTGAACTCCACGTCCCTCGGCTACGGCGCTTCGCTGCCGTTCTTCTGGAATCTGGCGCCCAACTACGACCTCACCATCACGCCGACCATTCTCAGCCGCCAGGGCCTCCTCGGCCAGGTGGAATGGCGGCACCGGCTGATGAACGGCTCTTACAACATTCGTGCGGCCGGCATCTTCCAGCAGGATCAGGACGCCTTTCTTCAGCCACCGTTCGGAGCGGGTGACAAGACGTTCCGCGGCTCGGTCGAATCGACCGGCCGCTTCGACATCAACCAGCAATGGAAGTGGGGCTGGGATGTCGCTGTCCTCTCGGACAAGTGGTTCCTGCAGAACTACAAGATCAAGAGCGAGAGCGTCACCTCAACCTACTTCAGGGAATCGACATCGACGGTCTACCTGACGGGCCGCAGCGACACCGGCTTCTTCGACCTGCGCGGCTACTACTTCCGCACGCTGACCTACGAGGACTGGCAGAAGCAGCAGCCGATCGTGCATCCGGTGCTCGACTACAACAAGCGCCTGCCGGGCCCGGGCTTCCTCGGCGGCGAGGTCACGATCGACGCCAACGTCACCAGCCTGACGCGCGACGCGGCCCAGTACGCGGGCGTGCCCAACGCGCTGTCGACGCCGCTGTTCAGCTTCTCGAACGGATCGATCTACTACACCTGCTCCACCTTCACCTCGGCAGACTGCCTGGTGCGCGGCGTCGGCGGCACGACGACGCGCGCCTCCGTCGGCCTGTCCTGGCGGCGCAGCTTCATCGACCCGCTCGGCCAGGTGTGGACGCCGTTTGCCGGCGTCCGCGTCGACGCCTATGCGCTCGATATCAATACGACACGCTACCAGAATAGCGAGATCTCGAACTTCCTCGACCCGAGCGAGAACTTCCTTGCGCGGGCCATGCCTACCGTCGGCCTCGAATACCGCTACCCGCTCATCGCCGCCACCAATGGCCTCGGTACGCACACCATCGAGCCGATCGGCCAGATCGTGGTCCGGCCGCGGGAAACGAGGATCGGGCAATTGCCGAACGAGGATGCGCAAAGCCTCGTCTTCGACGACACCAATCTCTTCGAGTGGAACAAATTCTCGGGCTACGACCGGGTCGAGGGCGGCGTCAGGGCTAATGTCGGCCTGAAATACGCGCTGGCCATGGACAATGGCGGCTATGCCGACGTACTCTTCGGCCAGTCCTACCAGCTCGCCGGCACGAACTCCTTTGCCGCGGGCGACATCGCCCACGTGGGCCTCAATTCAGGCCTCGAGACGAAGCGCTCGGACTATGTCGGCCGCGTCCATCTCGCGCCGAGCTCGAAGCTCTCCTTCACCGGCCGCGGGCGCTTCGACGAGGAGGATTTCGGGCTGCGCCGCCTCGAGCTGCAGGCCAATGCGGTCCTCGGCCCGGTCACGACCAGCGTGATGTATGCGCGCTACGCCGCCCAGCCCGAGCTCGGCTATCCCACGCGGCGCGAGGGCCTGCTGACGAGCGCCAACCTCAAGCTGTCCGAGAACTGGTCACTGAACGGCTCGATCCTGCTCGACCTCGACCGCTATCTGCAGGATCGCCAGCGCTACATCGAGAACCCGAGCCTGCCCTACAACAAGTCCAATCCCTGGACCGTGGCGGGCGTCTCGCTCGGCGCCGTCTATCAGGACGAATGCACGCTGTTCGGCATCACCTATTCGTCGAGCTACAAGGACGCGGCGACAGGCACGAAAGACCGCGACCAGACGGTCATGTTCCGGCTCGAGCTCAGGACGATCGGCGAGGTCAGCTACCAGTACCAAATCGACAGCGGTTCCTCGGTCACGGACGGGGTGAGCAGCAACTGACATGGCTCGCGGCAAGGTCCTTGCGCTGACACAGGGCGATCCCGCAGGCATCGGCCCCGAGATCGCACTCAGGGCTTGGCTGCGGCGCCGCGAGGAGGCCCTGCCGCCCTTCGCGCTCATCGGCTCCGCCTCGTTCATGACCGGCCTGGCTGAACGCCTGTCTCTCGACGTCGCGATAGCGAAGACGACGCCGGACACCGCCGCCGCGCTGTTCGATACGGCCCTGCCCGTCATCGACATCGGGCACGCCGTCGATGCCGTTCCGGGCGTCCCCTCGTCGCGCTGGGCGGCCGGCACCATCGCCGCCATCGACCTTGCCGTGCGCCTGATCCAGGAGGGCCGCTGCGCGGCCGTCGTCACCAATCCGATCGCCAAGCACGTCCTCTACGAGGCGGGCTTTGCCCATCCGGGCCACACGGAATATCTCGCCGTGCTCGCCGCCGGCCCCGGCGAGCCCGCGCCACATCCGGTCATGATGCTGTGGAGCGAGGAGCTCGCGGTCGTGCCGGTCACCGTCCACATCCCCCTCGCCGCCGTTCCGGCGGCGCTGACGCGCGAGCTGATCGTGGAGACCGGGCGCATCGTGGCGCGCGACCTCAAGGAGCGCTTCGGCATTGCCCGGCCGCGGCTCGCGGTCGCCGGCCTCAATCCGCATGCCGGCGAGAAGGGGGCGCTCGGATCGGAGGACGAGGCCGTCATCGCCCCAGCGGTCGCGGCCCTGCGCGCGGAGGGCGTCGAGGCCGGCGGCCCCTACCCTGCCGACACCATGTTCCATGCCCGGGCGCGGCGCAGCTATGATGCGGCGCTGTGCATGTATCACGACCAGGCGCTCATTCCGATCAAGGCACTCGCCTTCGACGAGGCGGTCAACGTAACGCTCGGCCTGCCCTTCATCCGCACGTCGCCGGACCACGGCACCGCCTTCGACATTGCCGGCAAGGGCGTGGCGCGGGCGGACAGCCTGTGCACGGCGATCAGGCTCGCAGGCCGGCTCGCGGCGGCCGAGGCATGAGCGCCATCGACGACCTTCCGCCGCTGCGCGAGGTGGTACAGCGGCATGGGCTGATGCCGAAGAAGTCACTCGGCCAGAACTTCCTGTTCGATCTCAACCTGACCATGCGCATCGCGCGCGCTTCCGGCCCGCTCGACGGCGTCAACGTGGTCGAGGTCGGACCGGGACCGGGAGGGCTGACGCGCGCCCTTCTTGCCGGCGGCGCCCGGCACGTACTCGCCATCGAGCGCGACGAGCGCTGCCTGCCGGCGCTTGCCGAGATCGCCGAGCGCTATCCCGGCCGCCTCACGGTGATCAATGCGGATGCGCTTGAGCTCGACCCCACGGCCCATTTGCCGCCCGGGCCGGCGCGCATCGTCGCCAACCTGCCCTACAATGTCGGTACCGCACTGCTCATTGGCTGGCTCACGGCCGAGCCGTGGCCGCCGTGGTGGGAATCGCTCACGCTGATGTTCCAGCGCGAGGTCGCCGAACGCATCGTCGCCGACGAACGGCACCCAAAGGACTACGGCCGCCTCGGCGTACTGACGGGCTGGCGCGCACAGGCCTCCATCGCCTTCGACGTCTCCCCCTCCGCCTTCGTGCCGCCGCCGAAGGTCGTCTCTTCGGTGGTGCGCATCCTGCCACGGGCGGTGCCCGATCCGTGCCGACTCGGCGCCCTCGAGGCTGTCAGCCAGGCCGCCTTCGGACAGAGGCGCAAGATGCTGCGGCAGAGCCTGAAGGGAATCGCCGGCGGCGATGCCACGCGCCTCATCGAGGCTGCCGGCCTTGCCCCCACCGCGCGCGCGGAGGAGATTCCCGTGGCGGGCTACCTCGCGCTGGCACGGGCGCTCGATCGGCAACTACACCTTTGAGCCATTGGTCCCCTCTCTGGCGGCGTGGTAAAAATCCATAAAATTGTTCGCATCAGCGGAAGCTGACATGAGGGAAGCTGCCGAGGCCATTCTGCGTTGCGGCGTGCGGGTCCTTCACGGTTCGCACCGGCAGCGCCTACCATCCAGCGATCAGCGATGACGGCCGCGGCGCCTCCCTCCAAGGAGGGGTGGAGCAAGCGTGCGGCCGCCACAGGCCAACGAAGCGGCGCGCACCTCCTCGCCGTTCAGGTGCTGCGCGCCTTTGCGGCCTTGGCCGTCGTGATCTACCACGCCGAGTATGATGCGGAAGCCGTCGCGGCACGGGCGGGGCTGACGTTCGAGCACAGCGAACTGCTGCCGTGGATGGCCGGGGTCGATGTCTTCTTCGTCATCTCCGGCTTCATCATGGTGCATGCGAGCGAAGAGCTCTTCGGCATGTCCGGTGCGGCAGGGCTCTTCCTGACCCGGCGCCTGATCCGCATCGTGCCGCTGTACTGGGCAGCCACCCTCCTGTTCCTCGCCAGTCTCGTGCTCCTGCCGAACGCGCTCAACAAGGCAGCGCCGAATCTCTGGCAGATCGTGGCATCCTTCCTCTTCGTTCCGGTCGAACGCAGCGATGGGCTCATTCGCCCGGTCTTCTCGCTCGGCTGGACGCTGAACTACGAGATGTTCTTCTACGCGCTGTTCGCCACGGCGCTCGTGCTGCGGCGTGCCGCGGCGGTAGCGACGGTCACGGCGACCCTCGTCCTTCTCGTCATCATGGGCGAAGCCGTGCACAGGACCGGCATTGCGGCACCGGCCGTCCTCGCGTTCTGGAGCGATCCCATCGTGCTCGAATTCGCCTTGGGCATGGGCCTTGCCCTGTTACGGGCCGAAGGCATTCGGCTGACCTTGCTGGCGCGCACCAGCCTCGCCGCCGCGGGCGTGCTGCTGCTGCACCTCGACCTCGCACAGCCGGATAGGGTCGTCGTCCTGCCGCCGCTCGTGGCCTACGGCGGACCGGCGGCACTCCTTGTCGCGGCAGCCGCCCTTGGACACGGCGCAACGGCCGGACAGCGCCTCGAGCGCCTGATGGCAGCGCTGGGCGACGCCTCGTACGCGCTCTATCTGGTGCACCCTTTCATCATCCGCCCCCTACGCCTTGCCGTCATCGCGGCCGGCTTTGCGGGCATCGGCGCAGCCTGGGGCTACGTGGCGCTGGTCCTCGTCGCGTCCGTGCTCGCCGCGCTCCTCGTCCATCGCCGATTCGAGCGGCCGATGATGCGCCGGCTGCGCCGATGGGCCGTGCGCGCCGCTCCGGCAACGATCAGCGGGGCGACCGGCCCTTCTCCTCGCTGAGCAGCTTGTCGACGAAGGCCTGAAGCCCGATGCGGCGCTCGCGCTTCAGCCGCTCGGCCGTGAGGATCGCGACGAGCTCGTTGAAGGCCCGGCCGAGGTCATCATTGATGAGGACATAATCGTAGAGCGGCCAGCGGGCGATCTCGTCGCGGGCGTTCTGCAATCGCTTGGCGATGACGTCCTCGGCATCCTCGGCGCGGCGATCCAGCCGCGCCTTCAGCTCTGCCATCGACGGCGGCAGGATGAAGCAGGTGACCACGTCCGCGCGCATCCTGTCGACGATCTGCTGCGTGCCCTGCCAGTCGATGTCGAAGACCATGTCCTGGCCGGCGGCCAGCGCCTCCTCCACCGGTCGACGCGGCGTACCATAGAAATTCCCGTGCACCTCCGCCCATTCGATCAGGTCGCCCCGGTCGCGCATGAAAAGGAATTGATCCTTCTCGATGAAATGGTAGTGCACGCCGTCGATCTCGGACGGGCGGCGCTGGCGCGTAGTGACAGAGATGGAGAGGCGCAGCCCGAGCTCCGCCTTCTCGATCATGTTGCGCGTGAGCGTCGTCTTGCCTGCTCCGGAGGGAGAGGACAGGATGAGGACGAGCCCGCGACGCTCAATCGCCGGGCCGGAAGAAGGCTTGCTCATTCGACGTTCTGGACCTGCTCGCGGAACTGCTCCACCACCGTCTTGAGGTCAAGACCGATGGCCGTCAAGGAGGCATCGCCGGCCTTGGCGCACAGCGTGTTCGCCTCGCGCGACAGCTCCTGGGCAAGGAAGTCGAGCCGCCGGCCGATGACGCCGCCCTCGGCGAGCAGCGCGCGCACGCTCTCCACGTGACTCTTCAGGCGGTCGATCTCCTCCCGGATATCGGCCTTGGCCGCGATGAGCACCGCCTCCTGATGCAGCCGCGTCTCGTCGAGGCGCCGGTCACTGTCGATGAGGGCCGCCACCTGCGCGGCAAGGCGGGCCTTGATCGCCTCCGGCTGGCGCGCCGGGCACGTCTCGGCGGCGGCGGCGAGTTCCGCGATGCGGTCGATCTGGGCCGACAGGATGGCGGCGAGCGCCTCGCCTTCCTCGGTCCGCGTGCCGACGAGCGCTGCGAGCGCCCGGGTCAGGCCGGCCTCGACATCGGCCGCAAGGCGCGCCAAGAGCGCCTCGTCGTCGGCCTCGTCGATGATCTCGACGACGCCACGCACCGAGAGGAGCCCGTCGAGCGTCGCCGGCGCGATACCTGGCGGCAGGGCGAGGCCTTTGACGGTGTCAATGAGCCCGTTCAGCATCGCCGTGTTGATGCGGGCGACCGGCGTCTGCTCGGCGCGGGCGAGCGTGAGATTGGCGTGACACGTGCCGCGGCCCAACATCTTGCCGATCAATTGCCGGGCCGTCTCACCCATCCCTTCGTGGCCGGGCGGCAGGCGCAGGCGCAGGTCGAGCCCACGGCCGTTGACGGTCTTGATCTCCCAGGCCCAGCGATAGGGGCCCGTGTCGCCCGCCTCGCGGGCGAAGCCGGTCATGCTGCGAAGGGTCATGTTGCCTCGTGCATTGAGAAAGCGGGCCGCCCCCACGGCCCGTGAACGCCGGCGCCCTCCCTTCGGCCGTGACGGCAAAGACGCGGGCCGACGGCACCTATTCCGTCAGTGTACTGACGTCCGGCACCACCTTGGGCGAGGTAAGATCGAAGGTCTTGTTTCGCAGCGGATCTTTCGGCGTCCCTTCCGAGGCGTCGTAGATCTTGGGCCCGCGGGAGCCTGCCGCGCCCTGCCGCTGCGGCTCGTCGACAGGTTTTGCGCCGTCGGCTCCATCGTCCTCGGGATCGACCCGATCCACCTCGGGGGCGGCACCGGCCGGCGCGCGCTCAGCCTCGATCCGGCGCCACTGCCGCACATTGCGGTTGTGCTGGTCGAGGGTTTCCGAAAAGGCGTGGCCACCGCTGCCGTCAGCGACGAAATAGAGATCGTTCGTATTGCTCGGCCGCGCCGCTGCCTGCAGCGCATCCCGGCCGGGGTTAGCGATCGGCCCCGGCGGGAGGCCGGGGATGACATAGGTGTTGTACGGCGTCGCCTGGTTGATCTCGCTACGCCGGATGCCGCGGCCGAGCGTGCCCTTGCCGCCGACGAGGCCGTAGACGATCGTCGGGTCGGACTGCAGCTTCATGCCCTTGCGCAAGCGATTGACGAACACGGCCGCGACCCGCGGCCGCTCCTCCGCCACCCCCGTCTCCTTCTCGACGATGGAGGCGAGCACGATGAGTTCCTCAGGGCTCTTCAGCGGCAAGTCCGGATCGCGGTTGGCCCAGATCTCCTGCACCATGCGCTTGTGGTCCGCCTTCATGCGGTCGATCAGGACCTGGCGCGGCGTGCCGCGCGCGACCTTGTAGGTCTCGGGCAGCAGCGTGCCTTCGGCCGGCACCTCGGCGATCTGTCCGGTGAGCAGGTCATTCTCCATCAACCGCGCGACGATCTGCTCGCTCGTCAGGCCCTCCGGCAGGGTGATGGGGTGCAGGAGCGTCCGGCCCGAGGCGATGAGGTCCATGACCTCGCGCAGGCTGGCCTCGCGCTTGAAGAGATACTCGCCTGCCTTGAGCTCATCGTTCTTGCCCGTGACATAGAGGCCGAGCACGAAGAGCAGCGGATAATCGATGACGCCTTCGCGGCGCAGCGTCTCGGCAACCGTCTGCCCGCCGCCGCGCACGACCACCGCCTTATCCTCCGTGAGCGGCCCGGGCGCATCGAACTGCCGCTGGCCCAGATAGACGGCCGCGCCGAAGGCCAAGACCGCGATCATGATGAAGGTGAAGAAGGCGCTGAGCGCGGACAGCAGACCGCCACGACGGCGGCGGCGGGACTCACGCGGCGGTGGGGGTGGTGCTACCATTGGCTTGATCGCCTCGCTCGGACTGCGTGGGGCGACGCGCGGCGCCGCGTCCACATTGCGCGCCGGATCCTGCGCCGACGATGCGTGCTCGTTGTCGCCCATCGGAATCAGGCTGGCCCTCCCCGCGAAGAACTTGCCTTCGCCTCCAACACTAGGATCGATTATGGCGAAAGCACGCCGCCCGACACAACTCAGGCGTCCACCCTGCGAAAGGCAAGTGATGCGTTCGTCCCTCCGAAGCCGAAGGAATTCGACAGCACCACGTCGATCTCGCGCTGCCGCGCCTTGTGCGGCACGAGGTCGATCGGCGTGTCCACCGACGGGTTGTCGAGGTTCAGCGTCGGCGGTGCCACCTGGTCGCGGATCGCGAGGATGGAGAAGATCGCCTCAACCGCGCCGGCCGCGCCGAGCAGATGCCCTATGGCCGACTTCGTCGATGACATGCTGATGTTGGCCGCGGCGTTGCCGACGAGCCGCTCGACGGCGCGCAACTCGATCTCGTCGGCCATGGTCGAAGTACCATGGGCGTTGACGTAGTCGAGATCCGCAGCAGTGATCCCCGCCCGCTTGAGGGCGGCCTGCATGCAGCGGAACGCTCCGTCGCCATCCTCTGACGGAGCGGTGATGTGATAGGCATCGCCCGACATGCCATAGCCGACAACCTCGGCATAGATGCGCGCGCCACGGGCCCTGGCGTGCTCGTATTCCTCCAATACGACGATGCCCGCTCCCTCGCCCATGACGAAGCCGTCACGGTCGCGGTCATAGGGCCGCGAGCCCCGGGTCGGATCCTCGTTGAAGGCGGTACACAGCGCCCGGCAGGCCGCAAATCCGGCCAGCGACAGGCGGTTGATGGGCGATTCGGTACCACCGGCAACCATGACGTCGGCATCGCCGAGCGCAATGATGCGGGCCGCATCGCCGATGGCGTGCGCCCCTGTCGAGCAGGCGGTGACGACGGAATGGTTCGGGCCCTTGAGCCCATGCTCGATCGACACATAGCCCGAGGCGAGATTGATCAGCCGCCCGGGAATGAAGAAGGGAGAGATGCGACGGGGCCCGCGCTCGTCCAGCAGCAGGGAGGCGTCATGGATGCCACCAATGCCGCCAATGCCGGAGCCGATGAGCACGCCGCTGACGATCTGATCCTCGTAGGACGAGGGATGCCAGTCGGCGTCATCGAGCGCCTGCTTGGCCGCCGCCATCGCATAGACGATGAACGGGTCGACCTTGCGCTGCTCCTTCGGCTCCATCCAGGCGTCGGCGTCAAACTCGCCCTCGCCGGTGCCACGCGGAATGGAGCAGGCGATCTGGCAGGGCAGGTCCGACACCTCGAATGCCTCGACGCGCGACGCACCGCTCTCGCCGGCCAGCAGCCGACGCCAGGTCACGTCCACGCCGCTGCCGAGCGGCGTAACCATCCCGAGGCCGGTGACGACGACACGTCTCATGCAATCACTCTGTCAGCAAGCCACAAGGCCGGCGCGGCGCAGAGGCGCCGCACGCCGGTCGACAAGGCCTGTTCAGGCCGCGACGTTCTTCTCGAGGAACTTGATGGCGTCGCCGACGGTGACGATCGTCTCGGCGGCATCGTCCGGGATCTCGACGCTGAACTCTTCCTCGAACGCCATGACGAGCTCGACCGTGTCGAGGCTGTCGGCACCGAGATCGTCAATGAAATTGGCGCTGTCCGTCACCTTCTCGGCGTCGACGCCAAGGTGCTCGACGACGATCTTCTTCACGCGCTCGGCGATATCACTCATCGGTTTGTCCTCAGTTCCACTTGTCGAAGGCCCGGGAGCATCACTCTCACTCGCGGACCCGGGAAAACACAACTTCCAGCTTGAGGCCAAGGCGGAGCGGGCTCTCCTGCCCCCTCCCGCACCCGGCCAGCCAGCACGAAACCCATGGGTATCGGCGGGCACGGACAGGGTTAGAACGGCTTGTTAACACACTCGGATCGTGAAGGCGAGAGGCCTTGCCGGCCCGGTGAAACGATTCCGGATTCCGCTCTAACTCATTCAGAACATTGCCATTCCGCCGTTCACATGCAAGGTCTGTCCGGTGACGTAAGCGGCTTCGTCGGAGGCGAGATAGACGACCGCCGCGGCCACTTCCTCACCCGTTCCGAGCCGGCCGGCCGGCACGTTGCCGAGGATCGATTCCCGCTGCTTGTCGTTGAGCGCATCGGTCATCGGCGTCTCGATGAAGCCGGGGGCGACGCAATTGACGGTGATGCCGCGGCTCGCGACCTCGGCCGCGAGGGCCTTGGTCATGCCGACGAGGCCGGCCTTGGCGGCGGCGTAGTTGCCCTGGCCCGGATTGCCCGTGGCGCCGACGATGGAGCCGATGCCGACGATGCGGCCGAAGCGACGGCGCATCATGCCCTTCACCGCCGCGCGTGACAGGCGGAAGGCGGAGGTCAGGTTGACGGCGATGACCGCGTCCCACTCCTCGTCCTTCATGCGCATGAAGAGGTTGTCGCGCGTGATGCCGGCGTTGTTGACGAGGACGTCGAGCCCGCCGAGGGCCTGCTCGGCCGCCGGCACCAGCGCCTCCACTTCGGCCGTGTCGGCGAGGTTGGCGGGCACCACGTGCACCCGCTCGCCGAGCTCGCCGGCGAGCTTTTCCAAAGCCTCGCGGCGCGTGCCGGAGAGCGCCACCTCGGCACCGCGCGCGTGCAGCGCCCGCGCGATGGCGCCACCGATGCCGCCTGTCGCGCCCGTGACGAGCGCCTTGCGACCCTTGAGTTCGAACATGCGACCCTCCGCTGTCAGAGCCCGCGCGACGCCTTGTAGGCGGCGACGTCTTCGGGCGCGCCCACGGCCTGGGCCGAGGCCCCGGCGACGATGCGTTTGGCAAGGCCCGTCAACACCTTGCCGGAGCCGAGCTCATAGAATGAATCAACCCCTTCGCCGGCCATGAAGGCGACGCACTCGCGCCAGCGCACAGTTCCGGTTACCTGACGCACGAGACCATCGCGGATCACCTGCGGATCGGTCACGGCGCGCGCATGGACGTTGGCGACGAGCGGCGCCTTTGGCGCCGCGATCGCGACCGTCGACAGCGCCTCCGCCATCACGTCGGCCGCTGGCTGCATCAACGAACAATGGAACGGGGCGGACACCGGGAGCAGCATGGCGCGCTTGGCACCGCGCTGCGGGGCGAGCGCGACCGCCCGCTCGACCGCCGCCCTGTGGCCGGACACGACCACCTGCCCGCCGCCGTTGTCGTTGGCGGCCTCGCAGACCTCTCCCTCGGCCGCCTCGGCCGCGACCCTGGCTGCGTCCTCGAAATCCATGCCGAGGATGGCGGCCATGGCGCCCTCGCCAGCCGGTACAGCCTTCTGCATGGCGTCGCCACGGATGCGCAGCAGTCGCGCCGTATCCGCCACGGAGAGGCTGCCCGCCGCGGCGAGGGCCGAATATTCGCCGAGCGAGTGGCCAGCGACGAAGGCGACATCGCGCGCGATGTCGAGGTCGGCCTCGCTCTCCAGCACGCGCACCACGGCGAGGCTGGCGGCCATGAGAGCGGGCTGGGCGTTTGCAGTCAGCGTCAGCATATCCTGCGGCCCCTCCCACATCACCTGCGAGAGCTTCTGGCCGAGGGCCTCGTCGACCTCCTCGAAGACGGCGCGGGCGACCGGAAAGGCCTCGGCGAGAGCCTTGCCCATCCCGACGGCCTGGCTGCCCTGGCCCGGAAAGGTGAAAGCGACTGGCATGCGGCACTCCAAGAAAACGTCGGCGGGCAGTGCCATTGGTTTTGCCGCGCTGTCAAGCCGCGCCAGCTTCTCCTTGTGGACCGGAGGCCGTGTCGTCCTCCGCTTCCGCCGCCTCGACGCCCGCGAGAAAGGCGCGGACGCTCGCCTCCAGGGCATAGGCCTGCTGCGACAGCCGTGACGACCATTCGCTGACGGCGGCGGCGGCGGCGCCGGCGCGCACCACCTCGTTCTCGACGCTGCGCATGGACAGCGCGCCGGCGCGCGCCTCGGCCGCGACGGCCTGGGTCTTGGCCGCCATGCGGGCGACGATGCCGTGCTGCTCGCGCGCCGCTTCCGCAACGCCGGTCGCCACGCCCGACACTTCCGCCACGAGGCCGTCCATGGCGCCGACGGAGTGCTCCGCCGCTGCAGACGCCTCCTGGATCTCCTTGATCTTGGCCGCGATCTCGCTGGCGAACGCGGCCGTCTGGCCGGCGAGCCCCTTCACCTCCTGCGCCACGACCGCAAAGCCGCGGCCGGCATCCCCGGCCCGGGCCGCCTCGATGGCGGCATTGAGCGAAAGGAGGTTCACCTGGTCGGCGATGGCGTGGATGATGTCCGTCACCTCCTCGATGCGGGCCGCGCGCTCTGCCAGGCTGCGGATCGTCTCCACGGTGTGGCCAATGGCGACGACCGCCTGTTCGGCGACGGCATCGGATTGGGCCGCGCGGTTAGCGATGCCTTCCGTCGATGACGTGAGATGATCCACGCCGGCCGCGACCGAAGCCACGTTGTCCGACACGCCCGTGACGGCAACCTCGGCCTCTCTAGCCTTGTGCGACACGCCGGCCGACATGTTCATGAGGTCCGCAGCCATGCCGTCGAGCAGGCGCACGCCATCGCGCACGCTGGCCAGCGTGCGGGAGATGTCCGCCTCGAAACGGGTGACGAGGGCCTCCAGCCGCTCCGCACGCCGCTGCGTGACCATGGCATTCCTGTTCGCATCGGCGATGAGCGCGTCGCGCTGGCGGGCGTGGTCGCGGAACATGGCGACGGCCTGCGCCATCTCGCCGATCTCGTCGTGCCGGCCTTCGCCCATCACGGCCACGTCCCGCTCACCGGCGCGCAGCCGCCGCATGGCGACGATCATGCTCTGCAGAGGCCGCGACAAGCCGCGCGCCATGAGATAGGCGGCGGCGCCGGACAGGACGACGGTGATGACGAGGGCGAGGACCTGCACGTGCCGCAGCACCGAACTCGTCGCGCCCATAGCCTCGAGAGTCGCCGCTTCGTGCTGGGCGGCAAGGCCGACCATGCGCCGGGCCACCGCGATGCCGTCGCGCAGATGCTCCGTGAAGGCGGCCTCCGCGGAGCGCCGCGCCGCCGTGTCAGCGATGTGGCGGTCGAAGGCCGCGCGATAGACGCCGACATACGGCGTCACCTGCTCGGCCAGCCAGCGCTGATCCGCCGGTACGGCCGCCAGCTCCTGCTCGAGCGCCTGCAGGGCCTGCCGGTGCTGCCCCAGCGCCTGCTGGGTGCCGGCGATCATGTAGTCCTTCTCGTAGCGCCGTACCATCAGCAGGGCGTTCATGGCTCGCAGGCGCCACACGGTAGCCTCCTGCGGCGCACGCGGGACGAGCCGCCGCTCCGCCTCGCCCGCCGCCTCGCGGAAGGTGCCGCGCAACCCCTCGTCGAGCGTGAAGCCGATGCGGTCCTGCGCCGCAACGAGGTCGGCGAACCGCTCGCGCATGCGGGCGAGCGCTCCCTGGATGGCGCCGACCTCGCCGCGCAGCACAGCCCCCGCGTCGAGAGCCGTCAGGCGCGCGAGAAGGCTCTCCGCCTGCCCGATATGGCTCTCCACATGAGCGAGGCTCACCTCGCCCTGGCCGAGCAGGAGTTGCTCGACCGACAGATCGATCTCGCGCAGCTCGGACTGCATGACGAGTGCCGTCTGCTCGAGCTGCGAGGCGCGCGCGGCGCCCTCCTGGGCGCTCTCTATGGCGGCAAGGCCGAAGAGCGAGATGGCGGTGACGCCGAGCATGCCCAGAAAAGGCACCCCCGCCAGCAGCATGAGCCGCAGGCGCAGCGATACGCCTGATCGTCGCCACATGAGCTCCCTCACCTTCGCATGGTCGGCCATGTCCGGCTTTTGACGAGATTTCACGCACGGCTCTTAAAAATGTCGGAAAGTCGATCATTAATTTTGCAAATACTCGCTCCGTAGAGAGCCGCACGGTGGCAAGCGCACGTCGGGCTTGCATTGTTTGCCAATGATGCCATGCCTCGATGGTGAGAGTTGCAAGTGGTCCGATTCGCTTGCGCATGGCGCGATCTTGTGGCGCGATCTTGCCGCCCGATCTCGAGGAAGAACGTGACCGATACGGCCTCCACGCATGATGTCTTCAACCAGACGCCCCCCTTCACCGACGTCAACCTGGCCGCGCTCGACCAGGCGCTTCTCGACGCGCTGAAGAGCGCCGGCGTCGACGCCATCGGCAATGGGCTCCTGTCCTTCGGCGAAAGCTGCGGCACGGCCGAGCGGCTGGACCTCGGCCGCCTCGCCAACGAGAACCCGCCGCGCCTGCGCACCCACGACGCCCAAGGCCGGCGCATCGACACCATCGAGTTCCACCCGGCCTATCACGCGCTGATGGAGGCCGGTGTCGAGGCAGGCCTGCACGCCTCGACCTGGGACGCGGGCAGCAACGGCCGTGCCCATCAGTCGATGAACGGCTCCTCGCACATCGGCTCTGCTGCCGGCTCCCATGTCGCCCGCGCCGCGCGGCTCTTCATCACGGCGCAGGTGGAGAGCGGCCACGTCTGCCCCCTCACCATGACGCACGCGTCGCTCGCCGCGATCGGGGCCTCGCCGGAGCGGCTGCGCGACTGGCTGCCCATGGTCCGCTCGCGCCACTACGACCCGCGCTTCGTCCCCTTCTGGGAGAAGCGCGGCGTCACCGTCGGCATGGGCATGACGGAGAAGCAGGGCGGCACGGACGTCAGGGCCAACACCACTCGCGCGGTGCCTGCAAGCGGCGACGAGTACGAGATCACCGGGCACAAGTGGTTCATGTCGGCGCCGATGTGCGACGCCTTCCTGGTGCTGGCACAGGCGCCGGGCGGCCTCACCTGCTTTCTTCTGCCGCGCTTCCGGCCGGATGGCAATGTCAATGCGCTCCACCTGCAGCGGCTCAAGGACAAGCTCGGCAATCGCTCCAACGCCTCCTCGGAGGCGGAGTTCCACAAGGCCTTCGCCTGGCGCATCGGCGAGGAGGGCAAGGGTGTGCGCACCATCATCGAGATGGTGCAACTGACCCGGCTCGACTGCGTCGTCGCCTCGGCCGGCCTGATGCGCATGGGCCTCGCGCTCGCCATGCACCACGCCCGCCACCGCTCGGTCATGCAGCGCAAGCTCGTCGACCAGCCGGTGATGGCGGCCGTCCTCTCCGACCTTGCCCTCGAAAGCGAGGCGGCGACGGCGCTCGCCCTGCGCCTCGCCGCGAGCTTCGATCATGCCGCCGAGAACCCGCGCGAGGCGGCCCGGGCGCGCATCCTGACGCCGGCGGCGAAATTCCTCGTGTGCAAGGCGGCGCCGGCCTTCCTCTACGAGACGATGGAATGCCTCGGCGGCAATGGCTATGTCGAGGAAAGCCCGATGCCCCGCCTCTACCGCGAGGCGCCGGTCAACGCCATCTGGGAGGGTTCCGGCAACGTCATGGCGCTCGACGTGCTGCGTGCCGCCGAGCGCGACGCCGAGGCGATGGCCTCCGTGCTCGTCACCCTTGGCGAGGATGTCGCTGACCTGCCGGGCGCCCGGCACGCACTGGCAGATGTCGAGGCGATGCTCGCCGGCAGCGAGCGGGAGCCGAACGCGCGCCGCATCGCCGAGACGCTGGCGCTCGTGGCCGCTGCGGGGGCGCTTGCGTGTTCCGCGCCGTCGCCGATTGCCGAGGCCTTCGCCCGCACACGCCTCGCCACGCCGCGACGCGGCTTCGGCGCCAACGACCTCGCCGACTCGGGCGGCCTACTGCTCGGCCGGGCGCTGCCGCTGCTGTGAGGCCGGGTGGCCTTCCGTCACGGCTCATGCGAGAACAGACCCGACGACCGATTGGACAAGAACCTTGGCCCGACGCCTGAAGCCCCCGAAAGCCGCCCACCACCACAGCCCCGTCCGCGGCGATGCGCACATGCCGACGAAGGAGGCCATCGCCGCCTTCATCGCCGAATCGCCCGGCAAGGTCGGCAAGCGCGAGATCGCGCGCGCCTTCGGCATCGGCGGCGGCGAGCGCATCTGGCTGAAGCGCATGCTGCGCGAACTGGAGGACGAGGGCGTCATCGACCGGCGGCGCAAGGTGCTGCACAAGGCCGGGCGCCTGCCGCCCGTCGTGCTCGCCGACATCACCGGCCGCGACACCGACGGCGAGCTCGTTGCCGAGCCGGCGGAGTGGAGCACGGAGGAAGACGGCAAGGCGCCGCGCATCATCATTGCTCCGTCCCGTCGGCAGCGCGCCGGGGAGCCGGCGCCAGGCGTCGGCGACCGCGCGCTCATCCGCGTCGAGCCGGCCGGGGAAGAAGGCCCGCAGGTCTATACCGGGCGCATCATCAAGCTCATCGCCAGGATCAAGGCCCAGGTGCTCGGCGTCTATCGGGCCAACCGCGAGCGTGGTGGCGGCTATCTCGTGCCCGTCGACAAGAAGTCGCTCGGGCGGGAGATCATCATCCCAGCCGGCGCCGAGGGCGAGGCGGAGGACGGCGATCTCGTCAGCGTCTCCGTGGCGCGCGGCACGCGCCTCGGCCCGCCACAGGCCAAGGTGCGCGAGCGTCTCGGCTCCCTCAAGTCCGAGCGCGCCATCAGCCTCGTCGCCATCCACGCCCATGGCATCCCGCACGTGTTCCCACCGGCGGTGCTGCGCGAGGCGGAGGCGGCGAAGCCCGCGACGCTTGCGGGACGCGAGGACTGGCGCGCGCTGCCGCTCGTCACCATCGATCCCGCCGACGCCAAGGACCACGACGACGCCGTCCATGCCGAGCCGGACGAGGACCCGGACAATCCGGGCGGCCATGTCCTCCGCGTCGCCATCGCCGATGTCGCCGCCTATGTGACGCCGGGCTCGGCGCTCGACCGGGAGGCGCTGGAGCGCGGCAACTCGGTCTATTTCCCCGACCGGGTCGTGCCCATGCTGCCCGAGCGCATCTCGAACGACCTGTGCTCGCTGCGCCCGGGCGAGGATCGGCCGGCGCTCGCCGTGCGCATCGTCATCGACGCGAGCGGCCGCAAGAAGCGCCACAGCTTCCACCGCGTGCTCATGCGCTCGGCCGCCAAGCTCGCCTATCCGCAGGCGCAGAAGGCCATCGACGGCAGGCCGGACGAGGTGACCGACACACTCGTCGAGCCCGTTCTGAGACCGCTGTGGGCCGCCTATCACGCGCTCGCCCGCGCCCGCGACGCACGCGAGCCGCTGGCGCTCGACCTGCCGGAGCGCAAGCTCCTCCTCAAGGAGGACGGCACGGTCGACCACGTGCTCATTCTCGAGCGGCTCGACGCGCACCGGCTGATCGAGGAATTCATGATCCTCGCCAATGTCTGCGCCGCCGAGACCCTTGAGAAGAGCGACCTCCCCTTCACCTACCGCGTTCACGACGAGCCCTCGCTCGAGAAAATGCGCGTCCTCGGCGAGGTGCTTGCCTCCATCGGCCTCAAGCTGCCGAAGGGTGGCGCGCTGCACCCCTCCCTCTTCAACCGCATCCTCGCCTCGGTGGACAAGACGCCGCACCGGGCCTTCATCAACGAGATCGTGCTGCGCTCGCAGGCGCAGGCCGAATATTCGACGGACAATTACGGCCACTTCGGCCTGGCGCTGCGCCGCTACGCCCACTTCACCTCGCCCATCCGCCGCTATGCCGATCTCATCGTGCACCGCTCCCTCATCCGCCACCTGAAGCTCGGCGATGGCGGCCTGCCCGCCTCGACGACGCGGGAGGAGATGGCGGAGGTCGCGGCGCGCATCTCGGCGGCGGAGCGGCGCGCCATGGCGGCCGAGCGCGAGACCATCGACCGGCTCATCGCCCACTACATGGCCGACCACGTCGGCGCGACCTTCGAGGGGCAGATTGCGGGCGTGACCGGCGCCGGGCTCTTCGTGAAGCTCGACCACACCGGCGCCGACGGATTCATCCCGGCAGCGACGCTGGGTGCCGACTATTTCCGCTTCGACGAGCGGCAGCACGCTCTCGTCGGCTCGCGCTCGGGCGAGGTCTTCCGCCTCGGCGACCGGGTGACGGTGCGCCTCGTCGAAGCCGCGCCCGTGGCCGGCGCCCTGCGCTTCGAGATGCTCAGCGACGGCAAGGCCGGCGCGCGACAGAGCGCCCAGTTGCGCGCGCGCAGCCGCAATGCCAAATCCTTCCGGCCCGGCAAGAGCGCCAAGGCGGCCGAGCGGACAGCCGCTCGCAAGGCGGCCCGGCAGAAAGGCGCGCGCAACAAGCGGGCGGAACAGGATACGACATGGCCCCGACGGGACGATTGATGAATGCCTTCGAGGAGCGGCGCGACTGGCAGGGCGCGATCAAGCGCGGCCTTGCCTGCCGCTGCCCGGCCTGCGGCCGCGGCCGCCTGTTCTCGGGCTTCCTCAAGGTCAGGCCGCAGTGCGAGGCCTGCGGCGAGGACCTGTCGCACCACCGGTCCGACGACCTGCCGCCCTATATCGTCATCACCATCGTCGGCCACGTCGTCGTGGGCGCCAACCTCGCCATCGAGAGCGCGGCCGAGTGGCCGCTGTGGACGCACATGGTGCTGTGGCCCCTGCTCGCTCTCGGCCTGTGCCTTGCGCTGCTGCAGCCGGTGAAGGGCGGGGTCGTCGGCTACCAGTGGGCGCTGCGCATGCACGGCTTCGGCGACAATGCCGATGAGGAAGCGCCGCTGCGCATGAGCGGCCATGAAGGATAACGCCGTGAGTGACCACGCCCGGCACCTGACGACGACCGAACTCCTGACGAACGCGCCGCGGGAGCGGCGCTGGGACAACCAGAGGCCGCGGGATGCGGCGACGCTCATCATCATCGACCGGCGCAGCCGCACACCGAAGGTGCTGATGGGTCGGCGACACCAGGGCCACAAGTTCATGCCCGGCAAGTTCGTCTTCCCGGGCGGTAGCATCGAGGCCGGTGACCGGACGATGCCGGTGGCCGGCATGCTCAACCCGGCGTCCGAGATGCGCCTCGTCTCCCGCGTCACGCGCCCCAGCCTCGTGCGCGCCCGGGCGCTTGCACTCGCCGCGGTGCGAGAGACCTTCGAGGAGACCGGGCTCATCATCGGCTCACGCGAGTACGGGCCACCGGAGAGCGCGCCGGAAGGGCCGTGGCGCGCCTTCCTGGAACACGGAATCTTTCCCGATCTGGAGGCGCTGCAGTTCGTCGCCCGCGCCATCACGCCGCCGCGCCGGCCCAAGCGCTTCGACACGCGCTTCTTCGCCGTGGACGCGACCGCCATCGCCGCCACCGTTCCGGACATCGTCGGGCCGCAGTCGGAACTGACGGAACTCGCCTGGGTGTCGCTACGCGATGCCAAGCGCCTCGACCTGCCCACGATCACGCACGTGATCATCGAGGAACTGGAGGCACGCATCGCCGGCGGCTTCGCGCCGGAGCTGCCCGTGCCGTTTTATTACGAACGCCGCGGACGCTTCGTGCGCGAGGAGCTGTGACGGCGTGACCGGCGAACCGCTCGACCTGCTGCGCCGCATCTGCCTTGCGCTGCCGGAGACCGAGGAGCGGCAGACCTGGGGTGATCCGACCTTTCGTATCCGCAACAAGATCTTCGCCATGGCGAAGAGCGGCGAAAGCCGTCTGTCCCTGTGGTGCAAGGCGCCGCCCGGCAGCCAGATGGTGCTCGTCGGCGCCGATTCCGCGCGCTTCTTCGTGCCGCCTTATGTCGGCCACAAGGGCTGGATCGGGGTGCGACTCGACGACGGAACCGACTGGGCGGAGGTCGAGGCCATCGTGCGCCGCAGCTACCGCATGACGGCGCCGAAACGGCTCGCGGCGGGAGTGTGAGGGATCAAGCGGCAGTCGGCAGTCGGCAGTCGAAGGGGATGGCAGACCGCGGCAGCCGGAAGCAACCTCGTTTCCCGGACGCATGCAGCGAAGCGGAATGCGACCCGGGAACCAGCGCGAGAATCCGCCGCAGGCGCTGCTTGATAGGCCCCGGCTCAGCACCGCATCATTTCATGCTGCGGTGCGTCCGGGGCACGAGCGTGTGCCCAGGCCCTTCCGCCGCCCGCCGCGTCTTGCCGCCCCTTGCGCTCGCGGGCCCGCGGGTGTAGGTAGCGCGTTCGATCCGTAACATTTTGTCGCTTGAGAGGGAGCCCAGCATGGCTCGCGTTACCGTCGAGGATTGCATCGACAAGGTCGACAACCGCTTCGACCTCGTGCTCCTCGCTGGCCATCGTGCCCGCATGATCTCCGCCGGCGCTCCGCTGACAGTCGACCGCGACCGTGACAAGAACCCGGTGGTGGCCCTGCGCGAGATCGCGGACGAGACCGTCTCGCCGGAAGATCTGAAGGAAGACCTCATCCATTCGATGCAGCGCTATGTCGAGGTCGACGAGCCGGAGGCGGATGCCGTGCCGCTGATCGGCACGCCGTCGTCGAGTGGCGACGACAGCGACGTGCAGTTCGATCGCATGAGCGAGGAAGACCTGCTGCGCGGTCTCGAGGGTCTCGTGCCGCCAGCCGACAGCAACGACGACGACTGACCGGCACGCTGTGACAACAGCGGCTGGCTGGAAAGCCCGGCATCCAGCCGGGCTTTTTTCGTTGGCGGACGCATGCTGCGGCGCCGGAGGCGCGGCGCCAGCCCTTGCGCGGCCGGCCTATCTTCATGATATTTTTTGAAAAATCGAGAACTTATCCCGGTCACCGGCCCATGATGCGGCAGTACGAGCTCGTCGAGCGTGTGAAGCGTTATCATCCGGATGCGGACGAGGCCCTGCTCGACCGGGCCTATGTCTATGCCATGCGGGCGCACGGCCAGCAGAAGCGCGCTTCGGGCGATCTGTTCTTCTCCCATCCCCTCGAGGTTGCGGCCATCCTGACGGACCTGAGGCTCGACGATTCAACCATCGTCGCCGCCGTGCTGCACGACACGATCGAGGATACAGACGCCACGCGCGAAGAGATCGACCATATGTTCGGTCAGGAGATCGGCGCGCTGGTGGAGGGGCTCACCAAGATCAAGAAGCTCGACTTCGTGTCGAAGAAGGCCAAGCAGGGCGAGAACTTCCGCAAGCTCCTGCTGGCTATCGCCGCAGACGTGCGCGTGCTGCTCGTCAAGCTGGCTGACCGACTGCACAACATGCGTACCCTGCATTACGTCGCCCCCGAGAAGCGTCTGCGCGTCGCCGAGGAGACGCTGGAGATCTATGCGCCGCTCGCCGGGCGCATGGGCATCCAGGAGATGCGCGACGAACTGGAGGATCTCTCCTTCCGCTATCTGAAGCCGGAAGCCTACGAGACGATCACGCGCCGGCTCGAGGAAGTGGCCCAGCGCAACGGCCCGCTGATCGATACCATCGAGAGGGATCTGGCAACCCGGCTCGCCGAGCGGGGCATCGCGGCGAAAGTCACGGGCCGGCGCAAGCGGCCCTATTCCATCTGGCGCAAGATGGAGCGCAAGTCCGTTGCCTTCGAGCAACTCTCGGACATCTTCGGCTTCCGCGTCCTCGTCGACAGCATCGATGACTGCTACAGGGCGCTCGGCGTGGTGCACACCACCTGGCCGATGGTACCCGGACGCTACAAGGACTACATCTCGACGCCGAAGCAGAACGACTACCGCTCCATCCACACGACGGTGATCGGGCCGGGGCACCAGCGCGTCGAACTGCAGATCCGCACCGCAGAGATGCACGAGATCGCCGAATACGGCATCGCGGCCCACGCGCTCTACAAGGACGGGCGTACCGGCGCCGGCGGCACGCTGATGAACGAAAGCCGAGCCTATCAGTGGCTGCGGCGCACCGTCGATCTCCTGGCCGAAGGCGACAGCCCTGAGGAATTCCTCGAACATACCAAGCTCGAACTCTTCCACGATCAGGTCTTCTGCTTCACGCCCAAGGGGCGGCTCATCGCCCTGCCTCGCGGCGCAACGCCCATCGACTTCGCCTATGCCGTGCATACGGACGTCGGCAATACGGCGGTCGGCGCGAAGATCAACGGCCGAATCGCGCCGCTCCTGTCGGAATTGCAGAACGGCGACGAGGTCGAGATCGTCCGCGCGGAGGGACAGGTGCCGCCGGCCGCCTGGGAATCGCTCGTCGTCACCGGCAAGGCACGCGCCGCCATCCGCCGCGCCACACGCAGCGCCGTGCGGCGGCAATATGCGGGCCTCGGCCGCCAGATCCTGGAGCGAGCCTTCGAGCGCGCCGGCAAGGCCTTCTCCGACGACAAGCTGAAGGCGGCGTTGCCACGGCTCGCGCGGCAATCGATCGACGACGTGCTCGCGGCGGTCGGACGCGGCGAGATGTTCTCGGGCGATGTGGTGCAGGCCATCTACCCGGAATACCGCGAGGACAGGAGGCCCAGCAGCGATAGCACCAACGGCGTCGGCTGGTTCGACATCAAGGGCGGCGACAACCTGCGCTTCAAGGTTCCCGGCACCGGCGGGGAGGAAGGCCCGAGTTGCGCCATCCCCATCCGCGGCCTCAACGGCGACCTGCCGGTGCGCTTTGCGCCGGAGGGCGGTGCCGTGCCGGGCGACCGCATCGTCGGCATCCTGACGCCGGGCGAGGGCATCACGATCTATCCCATCCAGTCGCCCTCCCTCGCCGCCTTCGAGGATGCGCCCGACCGCTGGCTCGACGTGCGCTGGGCGGTGGAAGACGGCAACCGGCAGCGCTTTCCGGCCCGGATCGCGCTCAACTCCATCAACGAACCGGGCACGCTCGCCACCGTGGCACAGGTGATCGCCGAGCACGACGGCAATATCGACAATGTCATCATGCGCCGCAGGACACCGGATTTCACCGATCTGACAATCGACGTGTCCGTCTGGGACCTGAAACACCTCAACGCCATCATCAGCGAACTTCGCGCAAAGCGGGTGGTGAGCAAGGTAACTCGCGTCACGGGCTGAAAATTCTGCATGCGGTGTGGCACGCAGCGCATGACAAGCCCCCGCAACTCGTCTAGTACAGATAGACAAGTTCAAATCTACGGCTGACGGCTGGCCGGTTCCTCAGGGGAGTGTGCCCGAAGTTACCGGAAATCGCAGTAGCGGCGCTCGGCAGGAGTGAACGAGGATCTCCATAAAGCCTGCCCGCGCCGGCGAGCCGGACGCGACAAGGCAGGGCATTGTTACGGTGCGGCGCCGGAAAGAGCCGCCCTTTGTTGACCAACAAGCGCGGAATGGTAGAAATAACAGAATAATATTTACGATGCCCTTACGTTTAATCACTCTACCTTGCCCAGAAATGCTGGATAAGCCGAATGGGGTCGCAGAAACTCCAAAGGCGTCGATCCTTCCATCACGCGCCGCGGACGCACGAATCGAGACGTAGAACAGAAACGCCAGCGCCCCATCAGAAACCAAAAGACCCCCGAGTACAATCCATGAGCAGCAAGCAGCGTATCGCACTATTTATCGACGGCGCCAATCTTTACGCAACAACAAAGACACTTGGATTTGACATAGACTACAAACGGCTCTTGAAGGAATTTCAGGACCGGGGGCGTTTGGTTAGAGCTTTCTATTATACAGCAATGATCGAGGACCAGGAGTATTCCTCGATTCGGCCGCTGATCGACTGGCTAGATTACAACGGCTACCGTGTGGTGACAAAACCGACGAAGGAGTTCGTGGATTCCTCCGGTCGCCGCAAGGTCAAGGGCAACATGGACATCGAGCTCGCCATCGATGCGCTTGAGCTTGCGCCCTTTATCGACGAGATGGTGCTGTTCTCCGGTGATGGCGACTTCCGCTCGCTCGTCGAGGCTATGCAGCGGCGCGGCGTGCGCGTGTCGGTGGTTTCCACCATCTCGACCCAGCCGCCGATGATCGCGGATGAGCTGCGCCGCCAGGCCGACGAGTTCATCGAGATCATGCAGCTCGAGCCGCGCATCGGCCGCGACCCGGCCGAGCGTATGCAGCGCATGCAGCACGGCGGCTTCGAGGACAGCCCGCGCGGTCGCGGCCTCGAGCGGCGCTATGGCATCCGCCAGACGCCGCCGCCGGAGAGGGATGACGGCAGCAGCGAGGGCTGATACCTCTCCCGGCATGATCGAGCCTTCGTCCGACTGCCCGCAATGCCCCCGGCTCGTCGCCTTCCGCGACGAATGGCGCGCGCGTGAGCCGCTCTGGCACAATGCCCCCGTTCCCTCGTTCGGCGACATGGGTGCGCGCCTCCTCGTCGTGGGCCTTGCACCCGGCCTGCGGGGGGCCAACCGCACCGGCCGACCGTTCACCGGCGATTATGCGGGCGATCTCCTCTACGAGACGCTGTCGGACTTCGGCTTCTCGTCCGGCGTCTTCGCTGCGCGGCCGGACGACGGCCTGCAGCTCAAGGGAGCGCTGCTGACGAACGCCGTGCGCTGCGTGCCGCCGGAGAACAAGCCGACCGCCCCCGAGATCAAGACCTGCCGCAGCTATCTGGCGGCCACCATCGCCTCGTTGCCGGAACTCAGGGCGATCTTGGCGCTCGGCCGCATCGCCCACGAGAGCACGGTGCGCGCGCTCGGCGCCTCGCCCGGCAAGGTGCCCTTCGCGCATCAGGCGGCCCACGACATCGGCCGCGTCCGCCTCTTCGACAGCTATCACTGCTCGCGCTACAACACGAACACCGGCCGCCTCACGCGCGACATGTTCCGTGCCGTCTTCACCGACATGAAGGCCTATCTCGACGCCCGGTGAGGCGCCTCACATGGACAGGCGGGCGTTGCCGGCGAGGATGTCCGCCGCGAGTTCCCGTGCCGGCCCCGTGAACTCCCGGCCGGCAGCGGCAAGGACGAACTCCACTTCCTCCAGCCCCGGCAGATGACGCCCGGCGCGCAGCTCCACGAGCCCGGCGGGCAGCATGCTGCGCGGCTGCACCAGGACGCCGAGACCGGCCACGGCCGCCGCGCGCAGGCCGCTCAGACTACCGGAGGTGCAGACGATCCGCCACGGCACATTGGCCCGTTCCAGGGCCTCGATGGCCACCGCGCGCGTGATGCTGGGCGGCGGGAAGGCGATGAGCGGCACCGGCCGGTCCGGCACCACCAGGGCCGGATTGGCCGCGGCCCAGACCAGCGCCTCGCGGCGCACGAGCGTGCCCTGCTCCTGGCCGATGCGCCGCTTGGCGAGCACGAGGTCGAGATCGCCCGCCTGCAGCATCTCGTTGAGAATGCCGCTGAGCGCCACCGTGATTTCGAGATCGACGGAAGGATTGCGCCGGGCAAAATCGCCGAGCACCTCGGCGAGGCGCGACAGGACGAAATCCTCCGAGGCGCCGAAGCGCAGCTTGCCGCGCAGTTCCGCCCCCTCGAAATAGCGCTCGACACGGCGGTTCATCTCCAGGATGTTGCGCGCGAAGCCCAGCATCGCCTCACCATCCGGCGTCAGCGTCACGGAATGGGTATCGCGCGCGACGAGGCGCCGGCCGACTGCCTCCTCGAGCCTGCGCACGTGCTGGCTCACCGTGGACTGGCCGATGGCGAGAAGACGCCCGGCGCCGGTGAAGCTGCGCGCCTCGGCGACGGCCGCGAAGGTGCGCAGGAGCACGGGATCGTACATGGCTATCTCGTTTCGCGATGACTGATATCCACATCAACACAATTCCAAATAATCCAGCCGGAGGCTAGATGTGCCCCGAGGCTCTCAACCGAGGTGGCATCATGTTGCGGCTCCTGGCGGACAGGTTTCTTCTCGCGCTCCTTGGCATCGTCGCGCTGTCGAGCGTCCTGCCGGTGCGCGGGGCGCTGGTGGAGCCGTTTAGCATCGCCACCGACATTGCCATCGCGCTCGTCTTCTTCCTGCAGGGCGCCCGCCTGTCGCGGGCGACCGTTGTCGCTGGGTTCACGCACTGGCGGCTCCATCTCATGGTATTCGCGGCCACCTTCGTGCTCTTCCCGCTTCTCGGCCTGGCAGCCGGTCTCCTCGTGCCGACGCTGCTCAGCCCGGCGCTCTATGCGGGCATCCTTTTCCTGTGCGTCCTGCCGTCGACGATCCAGTCGTCGATCGCCTTCACCTCGATCGCGCACGGCAACGTCTCGGCGGCCGTCTGCTCGGCCTCCGCCTCCAACATCCTCGGCATGTTCCTGACGCCGCTGCTCGTCGGGCTGCTGTTCAGCGCGCGCGGCAGCGGGCCGTCGCTGGAGGCCGTCGGCAGCATCCTCGTCCAGCTGCTCCTGCCCTTCGTCGTCGGGCAGGTCCTGCAGCCCAGGATCGGCAAGTGGGTGATCGAGAACGGCCGCATCCTCGGCCTCGTCGACCGCGGCTCCATTCTGCTCGTCGTCTACATTGCCTTCAGCCACGCGGTGGTGGATGGGCTGTGGCACAAGCTCTCGGCGCTCGACCTTGCGGTCATGGTAGGGGTCGACGTGGTGCTCCTCGCCCTCGTGCTCGCCGTCACGACCGCGTCCGCGCGGCTCCTCGGCTTCAGCCGCGAGGACGAGATCACCATCGTCTTCTGCGGCTCCAAGAAGAGCCTCGCGAGCGGCGTGCCCATGGCGAACGTCATCTTCGCCGGGCAGGACACGGGAACCATCCTGCTGCCGCTGATGCTCTTCCACCAGATCCAGCTGATGGCCTGCGCGGTGCTCGCGCGGCATTACGCCGACCGGCGGCTCAAGGAGATGGATGCGGAGGAGCCGCTGCCGGCACAGGCCTGACGGCGCGCCTCAGCCGTAGGCGATGAACTCGAGCAGCGAGCCGTCGGGGTCGCGGAAATAAACGCTGGTGCCGTGGCCGCGCGCGCCGAAGCGCTCCACCGGGCCGAGTTCGACAGGGACGTGATGGGCGGCGAGATGGGCAAGCGCCTCCTCGATCGTGCCGTGCCATTCGAAGCACAGGTCGCTGTTGCCCGGCATCACCGGCAGGCGCGCCCGCGGCTCGCCGAGCTGGCCGGGGCCGTGGCAATTGAGCTGCATGGCGCCGAAACGAAAGGCGAAGCCGTTGCGCACCGGCACCGCCTCGGCGCCGAGCACGTCGCAATAGAACTTGCGCGACGCCGACCAGTCGGACACGTGGATCACGCAATGGTCGAACGAGATATGCTTCGTCAAAGGCTCCTCCCCCGCCGCTGACCGGACCTCAGCCGCGCTCGCGCAGCACGCGCGCCTTCTCGCGCTCCCAGGTGCGCTGCTTCTCGGTCTCGCGCTTGTCGTGCAGCTTCTTGCCGCGGGCGAGGCCAAGCTCCACCTTGGCGCGGCCACGCTCGTTGAAATAGACGCGCAGCGGAATGACCGTGAAGCCCTCGCGTTGGGTGGCGCCGAGCAGCTTGTTGATCTGGCGTCGGTGCAGCAGCAGCCGGCGCGGGCGCCGCGTCTCGTGATTGAAACGGTTGGCCTGCAGATATTCCGGGATGTAGGCGTTGAACAGGAAGAACTCGTTGCCCGATGGCCCGGCATAGGCCTCGCCGATCGTAGCCTTGCCCTCGCGCAGCGACTTCACCTCCGTGCCCGTCAGCGCGATGCCGGCCTCGATGTTCTCGAGGATCTCGTAGTTGAACCGCGCCTTGCGGTTGTCCGCCACCACGCGCGGCCCGGGCGTCTTGCTGTTCTTCGCTGACACGTCACCCATCCCCGTTCGCCGCAGCGGCTCTCGCCGCCGCGGCGGACATGGTCATTTCTCAAGCGTTGATCAAGCCGGCGTGCACCATGGCGGCACGCATCTGGCGCCTCGTGGCTTCCGTCACCGGCACGAGCGGCAGTCGTGTCTCCTCGCTCATGCGGCCGAGGATGGACAGGCCATATTTCGCCGGCGACGGATTGGTCTCGACGAAGAGCGCCGTGTGCAACGGCATCAGCCGGTCCTGGATGGCGAGGGCCGCCTTGTAGTCGCCTCTGAGGCACGCCTCCTGGAATTCCGAGCACAGCTTCGGTGCGACATTCGCCGTCACCGAGATGCAGCCGTGGCCACCGTGCGCCATGAAGCCGAGCGCCGTCGCATCCTCTCCCGAGAGCTGGTTGAACTCCGGCCCCATCGCTTCGCGCTGCAGGCTGACGCGCGCCACATTGGCCGTCGCGTCCTTGACGCCGGTGATGTTCTTCAGCTCCGAGAGGCGCTTCATGGTGTCGACACTCATGTCGATCACCGAGCGGCCGGGAATGTTGTAGATGAGGATCGGGATGCCGACGGCATCGTTGATCGCCTTGAAGTGCTGATATAGCCCTTCCTGGGTTGGCTTGTTGTAGTAGGGCGTGACGACGAGCAGTCCGTCGGCGCCGGCGTCCTCCGCGTGACGCGCGAGGTCGATGGCCTCGGCCGTGTTGTTAGAGCCCGCCCCGGCGACGACGGGCACCCTGCCCCCCGCCTCCGCGATGCACCACGCCACCACCTGCTTGTGCTCGTCGTGCGTCAGCGTCGGGCTCTCGCCCGTCGTGCCTACAGGCACGAGGCCGTGCGTACCGTTCTCGATCTGCCACGCGACATGCCCGCGGAAGGCCGCCTCATCCAGTTTCCCGTCCCTGAACGGCGTCACGAGCGCGGTCAGTGAACCGGTGAAGAGGCGATGCGTCGTCATTACTGTCGCTCCAAAACGCAGCTGCGTTCGTTGTCCTTGCGGGAATGGCGCATGGTCGGACGGCCATACGTCTGCCGCAGTCATACCGCTCATTGAGATGGAGGCAAAGGGGCGCCATTCCGTTTCAGCGTCCGAACAACGTTAGCATTTCCTTCACGGAGGGCTGGGAAAATCCATACCTGCGTGATCGAGGCCGTCATCTTCGCGACGAGGGCGCGATGAAGCCGTTCACACGTTTTGTCGCCGCGAGCACGGCGCTCGGGCTCGTCGGCGCCGTCGTCCTCACTGCAGCCATGCAGCGGCCGAGCGGTGCGGCCGTGCTGCCGCCGCCGCGCCCGGAAAGCACGGCCACCTCCGTCTCCCTGCCTGCTCCCCCTGCCCGACCCGAGAACGAGGCGGCGCAAAGCCCCGCTCCTTCGCCGCTGCTGACGCTCGACGAGACCATCAAGCTCTATCGCGCCGGCCGCATCAGCGACGGCGATGCGCTGGCCCGCTCCCTCGAAACGCCAGCCGCGCGCTCGCTCGCCGAATGGGTGGCACTGCGCCACAATGCCAGCGCGGTGCCCTTCGAGCGGATCAACACCTTCCTCAACCGGCATCCCGGCTGGCCGGGCGAGGAGGGTCTGCAGAAGAGGGCGGAACAGGCCCTGCTCGAAGAGGCGAAGCCCGCCCGCGTCGTGCGCGGCTTCTTCGCGACCCGCGAGCCCGTAAGCCCCGAAGGGCAGATCGCCCTCGCCGAGATGCTGGCCGCCGAGGGCCACGACAGCGACGCCGCTGAGATCGCCCGGCGGGTCTGGCGCCGCGAGGCGATGAGCGACGCCCTGGAGAAGCGGATCAATGCCCGCTTCGGCTCCGAATTGCTGCGCTCCGACCACGAGCGGCGGCTCGAGCGCCTCTTGTTCGCCGAACGACTCGTCGAGGCCCTGCCCGAGGCCAAGGCGCTGGGCCCCGGTCACGAGGCACTGCTCAAGGCTTTCGGCGCCGCCATGAAGAACCCGGCGAGCGCCGGCAAGCTGCTCGACGCCGTGCCCGCCGCCCTGCGCAGCACGCCGGCCTATGTCTTCGCGCGGGCTCGCATGCTGCGCCGGCAGGACAAGCTTCACGAGGCGGCCGAGGCGCTTGAGGATGCCCCGCGCGTCGTCGCCGCGCTCGCCGACGGCGACAGCTGGGCGCTGGAGCGGCGCATTCTCGCCCGTGGCCTGCTCGATGCCGGGGATGCGCACACTGCCTATGCGGTAGCGCGCATCAACGAGGCCGAGAGCGAGACGGCAAAGATCGAGAATGCCTTCTTCGCCGGCTTCATCGCCCTGCGCTTCCTCAACGAGCCGGAGCGCGCGGCGGCGCATTTCGCCGAGGCGGCGCCCGCCGCCACCCTGCCCATCTCCGTCTCCCGCGTCGCCTACTGGCGCGCCCGCGCCGCCGAGGCGGCCGGGCGAGGCGAGGAGGCGCGGCGCTTCTACCAGGAGGCGGCGCGGCACGGCACCGCCTATTACGGCCAGCTGGCGCGACACAGGCTCGGTGCGGCCGAAGTGCCGGCACGGGCGGAGGCCCTGCCCGACCCCGCCGCCCGGGCCCGCGCGGAGGCCGAGCCGCTCGTTGGCGCCCTGCGCCTCGCCTATCGCCTCGGCGACGCGAGCCTCAGCGTGCCGCTGCTGGCCCAGGCCGCGCGCACGGCGCGCGATGCGGAGGCCTTCGCCCTTCTTGCGGAGCTCGCCGCCGAGGCAAACGACACGCGCGGACGCCTCCTCGTCGGCAAGCGGGCGCTCCATGCGGGGCACCTCCTCCACGCCGAGGCCTTCCCGACCGACGGGGTGCCGCCGGTGGACGACGCCGGCGCCGTCGAGCGCGCCATGGTGCTCGCCATCGCCCGGCAGGAGAGCGCATTCGAGCCAGGCGCCATCTCGCCCGCCGGCGCGCGCGGCCTGATGCAGCTCATGCCGGCGACGGCGCGCGAGACGGCGAAGCGCGCCGGCCTCGCCTTCGACCTCAACCGGCTGACGGCGGACCCTGCCTACAACGCCACGCTCGGCACCGCCCATCTCGGCGAGCTCGTCGGCTACTGGCGCGGCTCGTACATCCTGACCTTCGCCGCCTACAACGCCGGGCCCGGCAACGTGCGCCGCTGGATCGCGGCCTATGGCGACCCGCGCAGCCCGGGCGTCGACCCGGTGGACTGGGTGGAGCGCATCCCCTTTAACGAGACGCGCAACTACGTGCAGCGGGTGATGGAAAACCTGCAGGTCTACCGCGAGCGCGTGGACGGCCGCACGGCCCTCCTGATCGACGAGGACTTGCGCCGCGGCGCCAACTAGACCAGCTTGCGGGTAGCCGACCAAGCGCCGGCCCGATCCCCGCCGATCTTCACGGACTGCCGCCTTGCACGCCGGAACCGACCCCTACGAGAGCCGTTTCGTGACCGCGCGCGACGGCCTGCGCCTGCACGTGCGCGACTATATACCGACTGCCCCCGCCCGGGCCCTGCCCGTGGTCTGCCTGCCGGGGCTCGCCCGGACGGCGGCGGATTTCCATGCGCTTGCGCTCGACCTGGTCGCCGACGAAAAGCGCCCGCGCCGGGTGCTCGCGGTGGACTATCGCGGGCGCGGCGCCTCCGAGCGCGACCGCAACTGGCGCAACTACGACGTGCGCGTGGAGCTCGACGATCTCATGCAGGCGCTCGCCGCCCTCGGCGTGGAGCGCGCGATCTTCATCGGTACCTCGCGCGGCGGCCTCATCACCATGGCCATGGCCGCCGCCCGCCCCGCCGCCATCGCCGCCGCCGTGCTCAACGACATCGGCCCGGTCATCGAGGCGCGCGGGCTCATGCGCATCCGCGGCTATATCGGCAAGCTACCGAGCCCGCGCACCATCGAGGAGGCCGTCGACATCCTGCGGCGCCTGCAGGATGCGCAGTTCCCGGAGCTGACCTATGCGGAATGGCACGAGATGGCGGCGGCGACCTGGCGGCAGGACGCCGACGGACGCCTCCTGCCCGATTACGACCCGGCGCTCCTCAAGACGCTGGAGGCGCTCGACCTCGAATCGAAGCTGCCCGAGCTGTGGCCCCTGTTCGGCGGCCTCGCCGGGGTGCCGGTGTTGGCCTTGCGCGGCGCCAATTCGGACATCCTGTCCCCCGACACGCTGGCACGCATGCGCGCCGCGCACGAGCGTCTGGAGGCGGTCGAGATCCCGGCCCAGGGCCATGCACCGCTGACGAGCCACAAGGACGTCAGGCGGCCCATCCTCTCCTTCATACGCCATCTGGGCTGAGACTGCGGACCGGTATCGGAAAACAGAAGCCCTCGCAGCGGCCTGCGAGGGCTTCGGATCAGCCTGTCGATGGACGATCAGAACTCGCGCTGCAGCCGCAGGCGTGCCTCCCAGATGTCTTCGGAGCGCTTGACGATGACCGGCGCGGCAAGGTCGCGGTCGACGTCGAGCTTCTGGTAGATGACCTCGAGGCCGATGTCGAAGGCCGAGACGGGTGACCAGATCACGTTGCTGCCGACAGTCCAGACCTTGAAATCCTGCTGCAGGGTCGCCGCCGAATAGTCGAGCGACGTGTAGTTGCCGAACAACGCCTGGCGGATGGACGGCGTCCAGTAGTGCAGCAAGGCGGCCGTGGCGCCCCAGCCCCTGGTCTTCTTGATATCGCCGTTGACGATGACGCCCTCGCTGACGAGGCCGGAGACCGGGCCGATGTTGAAGTCGTCATAGACGCCGAGATAGGAGATGGCGCCGTCGGCATAGGCCGCCTGCAGCCACAGCGTGTCGCCGGGCGCGAGCATCGGCAGGTTGACCTGCACGCCGGCCTGGATGGCGTAGCCGTATTCGGTACCGACACGGCTGCCGAGGGGTCCCGAGCCGAAGCCGACGCCACCGAGGCCGGCGCCGATATCGACCGAGTTGAGCTGGTGCAGCGCACCCGCGAGCTGAGCCGAGCCCCAGTCCTGATCGAGGCGCAGGTTGGCGACAACGTCGGGCATGCGCTGGCCGGCCTGGGCATAGGTCACGCCGTTGAGCGTATGGGCGCTGCGGTCCTCCAGCGCGATGGTGGCCGAGAAACCATTGCCGAAGGTGGCGGTATAGGCGAGGAGGTTGACCGTCAGGTCGGAGCCAAGGCTGCCGAGGGCGCCGGCGCCGAAGTTGAGATCGTTGGCGTAGAAGTCGAAGAACGAGGTGGCACGACCAGCCGTGATGCCGGCCCACTGGATGTAGGCCTTGTCGAGGACGACATCCGTGCTGTCGCCGGCGGGACCGGGCTGTGCATTGTAGACGCCCGTGTCGGCGAAGACGTCGACCTGGACGAAGGCCCGGAGCGTCCCCCAATCGGTCGCCGTGCGCGCATCGACATTGAGGCGGCCAACGGCGCGGAAGCCGGTGGCGTCATTCTCGCGGCCATCACCCGGCGTGTTCCACAGCGGCTCGAGGTAGCGGTATTCGGCGCGGACGCGGCCGCCGATCTTGATGCAGGTGTCGGACCCCGGGATGTAGAAGAAGCCGGCCCCGTGCAGCGAGCAGACGCGCACGTATTCGACGGGCGCCGCCTTGGTCATCGGCAGGTCGGCGGCCTTGGCGCCGCCCGCAAGAGCAAGGCCTGCGACGCCGCCCAACAACAGCTGCGATACGACACGCATTCGTCCTCTCCATGATCCGAGCCGCCTGACCGATAACCGGCGCCCATGGATGACAGTCTGACGACGGCAGCGGGAAGCTCAAGTTAAAACGCAGAGATCGGCGACCAAAGACAAGGATTCAGGGACGTTGTTGCATGGCAACAACATCAAATAAATGCGGAATAAAGAAAATGAACACTAAGCGGGCAGACTGCATAAGGAATGGGATAAGACCTGCGCGCATCCTGTGCAGCCCGGGCGCACGCGCCACTTGCATCATGCGCTCCATCCGGAGCTGACGCTGCCGCCCGACAGGCCGATTCCCAGCCGGCGTGATCCCAAAAGAAAAACCCCGGCGCTGACGCGCCGGGGTCTCGATATCACCCTTGCGGGATGAGATCAGAAGTCGCGCTGGAAGCGGATACGAGCTTCCCAGACGTCCTCGGAGCCCGCCGTAGCGACGATGTCGCCAGCGCCATTCGTGAGGATCACGGTGCCGCGCGGGTCAACCTTTTGGTAGAGAACCTCGACGCCAATATCGAAGGCCTTGACCGGCGACCAGATCAGGTTCGTGCCGACGGTCCAGATCTTGAAATCGTTGAGGCCGTAGGTGGTGAACGCCTGACCGGAATAGTCAACCGACGTGAAGTTGCCGAACACGGCCTGGCGGATCGACGGCGTCCAGTAGTGCAGGAACGCACCGGTGACGCCCCAGCCCTTGGTCCGCTTGATGCCGCCGTTGATAACGGCACCATCGACAACCGGCGCGAAGCCCGTGACAGCGGCGAACGAGGGCGAACCCGTCAGACCAAGGCGCCCAAGCGCGCCGTCAGCATAAGCCGCCTGCAGCCACAGGGCATCACCGGCGGCGAGCATCGGCAGGTTGAACTTCAGACCAGCCTGAATGGCGTAGCCATACTCGGAGTCGATGCGGGTACCGAGAGCGTCAAGCGCCGTCGTGTTCAGCTGCTGAACGGCACCGGACAGCTGGGCAGAACCCCACCCCTGATCGACGCGCAGGTTGGCGACGACACTCGGAGTACGCTGACCGGCGAGCGCGCCGCCGAAGAGCGGCTGCACAAGCGAGCTACGATCCTCAAGGGCGAGGGTCGCCGAGAAGCCGTTGCCGAAGGTCGCCGTGTAGGCGAGGGTGTTGACCGAGCCGTCGTCCGAGCCGAGCGAGCCCATATAGCCCGAGCCGAAGTTGACGGCCGAGGCATAGAAGTCGAAGAACGAGCTGATGCGACCAGCGGTGATGCCAGCCCACTGGATGTAGGCCTTGTCGAGCGTGACCGAGGTCACCTCAGCGGCCGGGCCAGCACCGTTACGACCAGTCGAGTTGTAGTTGCCGGTAAAGGCGTTCACGTCGACCTGGATGAACGCACGCAGCGTGCCCCACTCCGTCGCCGTACGGGCATCGACATTGATGCGGCCAAGAGCGCGCGTGCCGGTGGCATCCGAGTTACGGCCGTTGCCCGGCAGCGACCAAAGCGGCTCGAGGTAGCGATACTCAGCGCGGACACGACCACCGATCTTGATGCAGGTGTCCGAGCCCGGGATATAGAAGAAGCCGGCGCCGTGCACCGAGCAAACACGAACGTACTCGACAGGCGCAGCCTTCTTCATGGGAAGATCGGCAGCCTGAGCCCCGGCGGCAGCGGCGAGGCCGGCAACCGATCCGAGGAGAAGGCTCTTGGCGAGCTTCATAGTGACCTCCAAAGTTTCGAGACCCTTCGGGAGCGGTTCTTTTTCCTCAGCCGGCAACGCCGCTCCTTGGAAAGTCCCCTTGTCCCCCAACCTGTCGAGCCTGCCGTCATCCTCGGCATTGCGGCTGAGCATAGCGCCAGGCTCGAATCTGCGGCCGGGTCGCCCCCGAACGCAGAGCCAACATGTCCGACAGCCTCTTTTGGATCAACCTAAACCAAGCCCGGTTGTGGCGTTTTCGAGGCGCTGTTGCAGAAACGCCACTTTCTTTGACTCCGCCCTGCAAGTCGTTCTGTTTACACAATTTTAACGACTTGAGGAGCGCGGGGGCGGCGCCCCTTTGGGGGCGCTCGTGAGCCGGCGGAACGAGCCAGGGCCTGCCCGCAATGCCCGGCAACCTGCGCTCAGCGCGCTTTGGCGAGGAAGAGACCCGGGCCGGGGAATCACGCCTTCGGGCGAATCTCCCGAGCGGGCCGGAGGGGTGGATGCAAGCGCGCCAACCGGCGTTAAGCCCGAAAACGCGATGGAACAGGACCGCCAGGGGCACCGCGCGAGCACCTTGATACGGTGCCTTCGGCAAGTTCTTGTGCTGGTTCCCGGGTCGCATTCCGCTTCGCTGCATGCGCCCGGGAAACGAGGTTGAGGCGGACCGCATGCGGGCTCCCGGTTCGACGGCCCGTGGCTGGCGCCTTGCCGCCCTACCGCCTATTGCCTATTGCCTATTGCCCCACCGCCTATTGCCGACTGCCCGCCACCCTCACACCCAGCCGCCGTCGACCACGTAATGCTGGTTGGTGCAGGCGGAGGCCTCCTCGGAGGCGAAGAAGACGGCGACGCGGGCAACGTCGTCGGGCACCAGCTTGCGCTTCAGGCACTGGCGCTGCATGAGCTCGGCCTCCCCCGCAGGGGTCAGCCACTTCTCGATCTGCCGCTGCGTCATGATCCAGCCCGGCGCGATCGCGTTCACGCGGATGTTGTCCGGCCCGTAGTCGCGCGCGAGGGAGCGCGTGAGGCCGAGCACGGCGGACTTGGCCGCGGTATAGGCCGCCATGCCGCCCTGCCCGACCATCCAGGACACCGAGCCGAAGTTGATGATGACGCCGCCGCCGGCTGCCTTCATGTCCGGCAGCACAGCCTGGGCGGCGAAGAACTGATGCTTGAGATTCACGGCGATACGATCGTCCCAGTATTCCGGCGTGACCTCCTCCGTCGGATGGCGCTCATCGTGCGCCGCGTTGTTGACGAGCACGGCCACGGGACCGAGCGCGGCACGGATGCGCGCGACGGCCGCGCGCAGGGCGGCGATGTCGGTCAGGTCCGCCTCCTCGAAATGCACCTGCGCGCCCGAGCGCGCGAGTTCGGCGACAAGGGCGCGCGATTCGTCGCCCTTGATGTCGATGAAGCCGACCTTCGCCTTCTGCTGCGCGAAACGGCGCACGATCGCCTCGCCGATGCCTGAGCCGCCGCCGGTGACCAGCACCACCTTGCCGGCAAGATCCGGATAGATCGCCCCCATGACCATGTCTCCCTGAGCCGAGCGCCTGGAAGCGGCTGCGCGCCCCACGCGAGCCGCGGCCGCCACCTTTCGATGCCCGCACACTAGCGCCATGCGACGAATGTTCAACGATAATGACATGCGCACCTCAGAATTTTTGAGGTGCACCGCAAAAATGAGTTGCGCACCGTCATCCGATTGGGCATCGTCAGCCCCAGGGAGCCGCCATGAAGAGCGGCCTGCCGGATCATCCGTGGACCGGCCAAGACCAGGGGAGGAATGACATTTGGCGCTTCTCGAACTGAGGGGAGTGGGCAAGGAGTTTGGCGCCATCCGGGCGCTGGGCGACGTCGATCTTGCCATCGAGCCGGGCGAAGCCGTCGGCCTGATGGGGGACAACGGCGCGGGCAAGTCCACGCTCGTCAAGATCATCGCCGGCAATTTCGCGCCGACCAGCGGCAGCATCGCCTTCGACGGGCAGCCGGTTCATTTCACGCGGCCGGTGGATGCGCGCGACGTCGGCATCGAGGTCGTCTACCAGGACCTCGCGCTCGCCGACAACCTGACCGCCGCCGCCAACGTATTCCTGGGCCGCGAGCTCCGGCGCCGCGTGGGCCCCTTCAGCTTCCTCGATCACGGGGCGATGAACCGGCGGGCGGGCGAGCTCTTTGCGGAACTGAAGTCCGAGACGCGCGCCAACGACGTGGTGCGTGCCATGTCGGGCGGCCAGCGCCAGGCGGTGGCCATCGCCCGCACGCGCCTGTCGGACGCCAAGCTCGTGCTCATGGACGAGCCGACAGCCGCCATCTCCGTGCGCCAGGTGGCGGAGGTGCTGGACCTCATCCGCCGCCTCAAGGACCATGGCGTCGCCGTCATCCTCATCTCCCACCGCATGCCGGACGTCTTCAGCGTCTGCGACCGGGTGGTCGTGCTACGGCGCGGCCGCAAGGTGGCCGACAAGGCCATCGCCCAGTCCAGCCCCGAGGAAGTTACGGCCCTCATCACCGGCGCCAAGGAGGCCGCATGATGGCGAGCGAGACCTCATCTGCGTCCGCGGGCGCCATCAAGACGGGCGACTTTGCCAATGTCGGACGCGCGGCCTGGTGGCAGCGCGGTTTCTTCGCCAGCCAGACCGCCTATGTGGCGGCGGCGCTCTTGGCCATCGTCATCGTCATGGCCCTGATGAGCCCGGCTTTTCTCTCGGCTGGCAACGTTGCCAATGTCGCCAAGAACTTCTCCTTCATCGGCATCGTGACGCTCGGCATGACGCTCGTCATCGTCACCGGTGGCATCGACCTGTCGGTCGGCTCGGTCATGGCGCTGTCGGCCATCGCCTGCGCCATGGCGATGCAGGCCCTCGCGGGCACCGGCCTCGGCAGCGTGCCGTTCGCCACCATGACGCTCGCGATCGCGGCGGGGCTCGGCGTCGCCGTCCTCGTCGGGCTCACCAACGGGCTTCTCGTGGCGCGCGTCGGGCTGTCGCCCTTCGTGACCACGCTCGGCATGCTGTCGATCGCGCGCGGCCTCGCCTATGCGGTGACAGAGGGGCGAGGCCAGACGCCGGCGGGGCCGGACATCGATGCCTTCTACGCCTTTACCGACGGGACGATCCTCGGCGTGCCGATGGCGGTCGTCTATCTGCTCGGCCTCGCTGCGATGCTCGGCGTCGTGCTGCACCACACGGCCTTCGGCCGGCACGTCTTCGCGCTCGGCGGCAACGAGAAGGCAGCGGCGCTCACCGGCATCTCGGTCGAGCGGGTCAAGGTCTCGGTCTATGTGCTGTGCTCGCTCTCGGCCGGCTTCGCCGGCATCCTGATGACGGGCTGGCTCGGCTCTGCACCGGCCAATCTCGCAACGGGTTACGAGCTCACCATCATTGCGGCGGCTGTCATCGGCGGGGCGAACCTCGCCGGCGGCATGGGCGGGCCGGCGGGTGCCGTCATCGGCGCGCTGCTCATCGAGGTCATCCGCAACGGCCTGGTGCTCGCGGGCATCAATGCCTACTGGCAGATCGTGCTCGTCGGCATGATCATCATTCTCGCCGTGCTCGTGGACCGCCTGCGCAGCGGCCGCGCGGCCTGAGGATGCGCCCCGGCGAGCCGGGGCGAACACCCGTCATCCGGCGCGGGGCCTTGCCCCGCTCCCGATACTGCCCGATTGCCGGGCCAAGAAGCACAAGCTGAAGCGCGACAGACACGACAGGCCATGACCCTTCGCCAACGAGGGGCGCCCATCACCGAGGAGGAGGAAACCCATGCGAAAGATGCTTCTGGCGGCGGTGGCACTCGCCGCTCTCACCCTGCCTGCCACGGCGCAAACCTACCGCTTCGCCGTCGTTCCCAAGGCGATGAACAACCCGTTCTTCGACCTTGCCCGCGACGGCTGCGTCAAACGCGCCAAGGAGCTCGGCAACGTCGAGTGCATCTATAAGGGCCCGGTTGAACACGAGCCGGCGAGCCAGGCGCAGATCATCCAGGATCTCATCGCCCAGAAGGTCGACGGTCTCGCGATCTCGGTTTCGGACGTGGCCGCCGCCACACGCTCGATCAAGGCGGCGGTCGATGCGGGCATTCCCGTCATCACCTTCGATGCCGATGCGCCGGGCTCGGCGCGCACCGCCTATATCGGCACCAACAACAAGGACTTCGGCCGCGCGCTCGGCGAGATGCTGCTGCAGATGCGCCCCGAGGGCGGCAAGTTCGCCATGATTTCCGGCGGTCCGGCGGCCAAGAACCTCGCCGAGCGCGTCGAGGGCGTGCGCGAGGTGCTGAAGGGCTCGAAGTGGGAGGAGATCTCGGGTTCGCCCCTGTTCTGCAACGACGACATCGCGCTCGCCGTGCAGCAGATGCAGGACCTCAAGACGGCGAACCCCGATCTTGCGGCCATCGTGCCGGTTGGTGGCTGGCCAATGTTCGCGCCCGAGGGCTTCAGGAGCTTCGCCTCGAAGTACAAGAAGGACCTGGAGAGCGGCAAGTTCACGCTGGTGGTCGCCGACACGCTGAAGGTGCAGCTCGAGCTGCTCAAGGACGGCTTTGCCAACGGCCTCGTCGGCCAGCGCCCCTTCGAGATGGGCGAGAAATCCATGGATGCGCTGCTGGCACTCAAGAAGGGTGAGAAAGTCGAGGAGCTCATCTTTACGGGCCTCGACCGCGTGACGCCGGCCAATGTCGGGGAGATGCTGAAGTAACCAGCGGCCGGCCCCGCAACGTCTCCGGCGCTCGCCGCGCCGGAGACGCGCAGGAAGACAACGAACGAACCGGGGAGGTTCAAACCATGAAGCGCTTTTCGATGACGCGCGCTACCATGACGCGCTGCTTCGCCACTGCCGCACTGGCCGCGGGCGTATCGCTGCTGTCGGTTGCAGCGCATGCCCAGTCGGGCGCGCTCGAACGGGCGGTGGGCGGCTATTCCTTCGACGACGCGGCCAAGGAGGCGCCGGGGACGAAGGACTTCAACTCCAAGGACGGCAAGCTCACCTTTGCCATCGTCACCCACACGGCTGGCAACGGCTTCTTCGACCCGACCTATGTCGGCGCCAAGGTGGCGGCCAACGCCTTCGGCATCAACCTGCTGATGCTCGGCTCGGAAGCGCCGGTCGACGACATCCCGCGCGAGATCCAGATCCTCAACCAGATCATCAACGATCCGACCATCGACGGCGTCATCATGACGACGCCGCAGTCGGGCGCCTACGACGACATCGTCAAGAAGCTCATGGAGCGCGGCATCCCCGTCGCCACGACCAATTCGCACGACCCCAACCTCCTCAACCGCTCGCAGATTTCGCACACGGGGCAGGACGCCTCGGCGGCCGCCATCGGCGGCGAGGCCCTCGTCAAGTGCCTCGTCGACAAGGGGGTGAAGGGCGGCTCGATCATCTTTCCCTCCACCACGACGCTCGGCAACGTCGAGGTGAACAACCGCATCAAGTCGGCCTTCGAGGCCACGGTCAAAGCCCTCAACGCCGCCGGCAAGCTGAAGGACTTCAAGGTCGACGCCGGTCCCGAGAACATCGGCATCGACGTGGACGCCAACAATATCGTCGGCTCGGTGGTGACGCTCATCGAGAGCCGCAAGGACGTGGTGGGCGCCTTCGCCGCCAACGGTTTCGTGACGCCGGCCCTGGGCGATGCCATCAGCCAGCTGAAGCTCAACGACAAGGTCTGCGCCTTCGGTTTCGATCTCGGCCCCAAGCAGCAGGAACAGATCCGCACCGGCGCGCTCACCGGCTCGCTGGGCCAGCAGCCGTTCCTGCAGGGCTTCTGGCCCGTCGCGCAGCTGTACCTGCAGATCGACCGCGGGATCGCGGCGGCCAACCTCGACACGCGCGCCCAGCTCGTGACCAAGGAGACCGTCGACACGGTCGGCAAGCGTTTCGAGAACTGAACCGTCTGCCCGCCGGCGCCCCTGCGGCACCGGCGGGCCGGCCAAGGCGACGCGGCGCGAAGCCGCGCAACGGACGACACAAGGAACATCGGGATGGCAATTGCGGCGACAGCCGGCCGGCCGGAAACACCTCGTTCGCCCCAGCACCTTCCGATGCAGCTCGTCGGCGGCTGGGAAGCGGGCCTCCTTGCCTTCATGGCCCTGCTCTATCTCGTCGGGGTCCTTCTCAACCCGACCTTCTTCGGCTCGACGGACGCGATCTCGGCGGTCCTGCGGGATACGGCCCGCTACGGCGTGATGGCCGTCGGCATGACCTTCGTCATCGTCAACCGCGACCTCGACCTGTCCGTGGGCTCGACGCTCGGGCTCACCGCCGTCGCCTTCTCGATCTTCTTCTCGCCGACGCATTACGGCCTGGACGCGGTGCCCGCCGCCCTCCTCTGCCTCGGGCTCGGCCTCGCCATCGGCCTCGTCAACGGCGTGCTCGTCGCCATCCTGCGCGTGCCGCCGTTCATCGCCACGCTGACGATGCTCTTCATCGGCCGCGGCCTCGTGCTCGGCCTCACCGGCGGCAAGACCATCGGCTTCGACCTCAAGGCGCAGGGCTACTGGCTTTTCGCCATGGGCGAGACCAATGCGCTCGGCTTCAACAACCAGATCCTCATCTTTCTCGTTTTCGCCGTCGTTGGCGCCTTGGTCCTCGCCAAGACGCGCGTCGGCTATGAGACCTATGCGGTGGGCGGCAACGAACAGGCGGCGCAATATGCCGGCATCGCGACCAAGGCCGTGCGCATCCGCGGCTTCATGATCTCGTCCTTCTGCGCCGCGGTCGCCGGGCTGATGAACGTCACGCAGGACAAGGGCGTCACCTCGCAATACGGCCAGGGGGCGGAGCTCATCGTCATCGCCGCCGTCATCGTCGGCGGGGCCGCGATCGCCGGCGGGCGCGGACGTGTCATCGGCGCATGCCTCGGCGCGGCCCTCGTCGTGCTCATCGACAAGGTGTTGCGCGAGGGCATTCCCGTCACGCGCACCATCACGGTGGGCGGTGTCGAGATGGAGGTGCAGGCGCTGGCCCAGCTGCCGCCCGGCGCCGTGCCGGCGTTCCTTGGCCTTATCCTGCTCGCGGCCGTGCTGATCGAGCCCTGGGTGGTACGCGGCAATGTCTTCGGCCGCCTAAAGGCGTGGCTCACGGGCTCCGAGCCGCCGCCAAGCCTCGATCCCGGCGGCGCGGCCATCGTCGGCGTCAAGACCTTTGGCACGGCGAGCGACGCGCGCAGCGTCGGTGCCCGCGGGCTCAGGGCCTTCCTGCACCGGCGCGATGCGGCGGCCATCGTCCTCGTCATCGCGCTGTGGCTCGTCGGCATGTGGCTGCGGCCGGACTTCTGGGGCTCGCTCAACAATTCCTTCAACCTGCTGCTCGCCTTCTCCGAGGTGGCGCTCCTGTCGCTCGGCCTCACCTATGTCATCGCCAACGGCGACATCGACCTGTCAGTCGGCTCGGTGCTGGCCCTGTCGGGGGCCGTCGCGGCCTATGTGATGAAGGAAATGGGGGGCGATCCGCTGCTCGCCATCTCGCTCGCGCTCGCCGCCGGGGCCCTGTGCGGCGCCGTCAACGGCTGGCTGACGACGCGCTTCAATCTGCCCTCCTTCGTCGCCACGCTCGGCATGTTCTACATCGCCCGCGGACTTGCAGCCTGGATCGTCTCCGGCCGCCAGCTCTCGGGCTTCCCGGAGCGCTTCAACCTCATCGGCCGCAATCTCTACGAGGTGCTGTCCTATTTCGGCATGCCGCCGCAGACGGGGCTGTGGCTGGAGGTGACGCGCGCCGTGAGCGTGCAGACGCTGTTCCTCCTCCTCGTCGCGATTGTCGCCGGCATCGTCCTCGGGGCGACGCCCTTCGGCCAGAAGGTGTATGCGACAGGCGGCAACGAGCGAGCGGCGAGCTATGCGGGCATCGACACGAAGCGCGTGCGCTTCCTGTCGCTCGTCTTCTCGGGGCTGTGCGCCGCGGCGGCCGGCGTCATCTACGTCGCCTTCTACCGCAGCTTCAACCCGTCCGCCGGCCAGCTGCGCGAGCTCGACGCCATCGCCTCGGTGATCATCGGCGGTGGCTCCATCTTCGGCGGCTACGGCACTATCATCGGCTCGCTCGCGGGGGCTGCCGTCATCACGCTCATCCGCTCGCTGCTGTCGCTGCAGGTGATCCTCGCCAATGGCGCCTCATTCGTGCTGCCGCAGCACTGGATGAACGTGTTCATCGGTCTCATCCTGCTGATTGCCGTGATCGGGGACATCTGGTTCCGCCAGAACAACATCTTCGGCGAGTGGCGCCGTCGCCGGCAGCTCGCGGCCGCCGAAAAGCTGAGACTGCATCAAGGGAGCAAAGGCGCATGACGACGCCGATCATCGAGATGCGCGGCATCATGAAGCGCTTCGGCGCAGTGCAGGCGCTCAACAACGTCAACTTCCGCCTCATGCCTGGCGAGATTCTGGGCCTCGTCGGCGACAATTCAGCCGGCAAGTCGACGCTGATGAAGGTGATGACCGGAGCCTACCAGCGCGATGCGGGTGAAGTGCTCGTCAATGGCGAGGAAACCCACTTCCGGAGTCCGCACGAGAGCCGCGACCGTGGCATCGAGATGATCTACCAGGACTTCGCCCTGTGCGGGAACATGGACGTCGGACAGAACATCTTCCTTGGCCGCTGGCCGAAGCGCTTCGGTCTCTTCGTTGACCGACCGAAGATGTATGAGGAGGCACGACAGGTGCTGGGCCGCCTCAAGGTGGACGTCAATTCGGTGTTCCAGAAGGTCGAGAGCCTGTCGGGCGGGCGCCAGCAGTCCGTCGCCATTGCCCGTGCCATCTCCTTCGAGCCCAAAGTCATCATCTTCGACGAGCCCACGGCCAACCTCTCCGTGATGGCGACGGAGCGGCTGCTGGAAACGATGGCGGAACTGAAGCGCCAGGGCGTGGCGCAGGTCATCATCTCGCACCGGCTCACCGACATCTTCGAGGTCGGTGATCGCATCATGGTGCTGAAGCGCGGCGAGAACGTCGGCGATCGCTACATCGCCCACACGAGCGAGAAGGAGGTGCTGGAACTCATCGTCTCGGGCACGCCCGACACCGCGCTGACCGCTGACGAGGCTCTTCGGCAGGCTGCTTGATGTCGCCTGACTACCGTATAAAGGGCGAGAGGCCCGGCCCTGCGGCCGGGCTTCATCGTCTGTCTATCCCCGCTCGGCCACGACCTCGCCCGCCGAGATCGCCGAGAACAGAGGCATGACCTGCCAGGCGGCAGAAATGCCTACGACGGTGTAGACAATCCGTGACAGAACGGATGCCTCGCCGAACAGGGCTGCCACCATATCCAGCCCGAAAAGCCCGATGAGGCCCCAGTTCAGCCCGCCGACGATGATGAGGGCGAGCGTCGTCAAATTGATGATCTTCATTGCCTCCTCCATCGATGCTCGCCCGCCCGGCCCAAGGCACTCCACGTCAGCGCGGGCGCAACGATTCTCTCGAAGTTCATGATTCCGGCGGGAGGATAACCTTGTCGATGACGTGGATCGTGCCATTCGAGGCGGCAATGTCTGTTGCCGTGACCGCAGCATCGTTGATCATGACCTTTCCGGATTTCTGAGTGATGCTGATCATCTTGCCATTCACGGTTGTGGCCTTGTCGAGTTTCACGACGTCGGCAGAGGCGACATTGCCTGGCACGACGTGATAGGTCAGCACCGCGATCAGCTTCTCCTTGTTCTCGGGCTTCAGGAGACTTTCGACCGTTCCCGGCGGCAGCTGTCCGAAGGCATCATCGGTGGGAGCGAAGACCGTGAACGGCCCCGCTCCCTTGAGCGTCTCGACCAGCCCGGCCGCCTTGATCGCCGTTGCCAGCGTGCTGAACTGACCGGACGCCATCGCCGTTTCGACGATGTCCTTGTCTCCTGCTGCCCGAGCCGGAGAGCCGGCGAGCACCATGCCGATGGTCACAGCTGCGACCGCCGTCTTGCAGGCGAGCTTGAAGGTCATCACTGCTACTCCCTTTTCTTGAATTGTCCGACGCTATCCGCGACCAAATTCACTTTATGGGAAAACTGATTTTCGTCATTGTAAATTTATCGTGATGTGAAATTGATTTTTCATACAGTGATAATATCATCGCGTGCTGCGGATTGAGAAGAAACATCGAGGTGGACATGCTGTCCGAAACGTTGACGGTCGAGCTTCAGCGCTATCAGATCGGCCCGCGCATCCGCACCTTGCGCCTGAAGAAGAAACTGGGCCTTGCCCAGCTCGGGTCCCATACCGGGCTCTCCACCGCGATGCTTTCGAAGATCGAGCGCGGCCAGCTCTTCCCCACCCTGCCAACCCTGCTGCGCATCGCAATGGTATTCGGCGTCGGCCTCGACCACTTCTTCAGCCGCGAAACGCCCCGGCCGCTGGTGGCTGTGGTGCGCGCAAGCGAACGCCTGCGCCTGCCGTCACCACCGGGTGACGAGCCTCCGGCCTACTTGTTCGAAAGCCTCGACTATCCGGCAACCGACCGCAGGATGGAATCGTTCTACGCGGAATTCCCGCTCGACGCGCAGCCATCGGCGCCGCACCAGCACGGCTCAGCTGAATTCGTCTATATCCTCGAAGGCGAACTCGAACTCTCCGTGGCCGGCGAAACGACGCCTCTTTCGGCGGGCGATGCCGTCTACTTCGACTCGAGCGCGCCGCACAGCTACTGCCGGCGGGGCCGTGCCGTCTGCAGGGCCCTGGTGGTGACTGCGGCGTGAGGGGACGCCAACGCCGCCAATCGCCCTGATCAGGGTATGTTGTCCCGCAGGAAGATGTCGATACGGATGCGCTCCTGCTCGGGCAGGATGGGCTCGCCTGTACAGTGGGCGAGGAGCAAGCGCGCGGCCGAGCGCGCCTCGTGGCCCGCGTCCTGGTTGATGACCGCGTCCATGATGCCGCGCACGAGAAAGCGCTTGGTGTAGGCGGTCAGGTCGTGGCCGATGAAGACGATATCCCGCTCCCGGCCGGCTGCCTCGAGGGCGGCAGCGATGCCGCGGTTGCCGGCGCCGACATTATAGATGCCGACGAGATCAGGATGGGCGGCGAGGATGTCCTCGGTCACCTTGCGCGTCAGTTCGGAATCGTCGCGCCCCTCGCGCAGCGGCAGGGTCCTCAGGTTGGGGAACTCTCCGTTCACCACCTGCATGAAGCCGAACTGCCGCTCGGCGTGGTCGCGCAGGGCGAGCGACCCGGCGATGAGCGCGACAGATCCCTCGCGCCCCCCTGAGAAGCGCCCCATCAGCGTGCCGGCCGTGCGACCGGCGGCCGTGTTGTCGATACCGACATAGCGCAGCCTGCGCGAAGTCGGCGCGTCTGACACCAACGTCACCACCGCCGAGCCGCGGGCGACGAGATCGTCGATGGCGGCCCGGACGCGCGGATGATCGAGCGCGATGACCGCAACGCCGTGATAGCGCCCCTCCAGGCGCTCGAGCGCGGTGGCAAGAACATCGGGATCGAAGACATCGACATGCAGCATGTCGACAAAGGCCCGCTGGGTGACGAGCCACTCGGCCGCCACTCCCACCTGTTCCTCGAGATTGCTCATGAAGGTGTTGGTGCCCGTCGGCAGGATGAAACAGAAACGGAAGGTCTCCTTGCGCGCCAGACGCGCAGCGACGGGATCGGGCCGGTAGCCGAGCTTGGCGATGGCCGCCTGCACCTTGGCGGCGGTCTTCTCGCGCACGCCGGGGCGCCGGTTGAGCACGCGGTCCACCGTCGCGAGCGACACGCCCGCCTCCCGCGCGACATCCTCCAGCGTTATCCGTTCGGCGATCATGCTCATGATAGAGGCATGTTGCCCTCATTTTCTGAGGTGCGCAACGCAAGATCACCCCCGGCAAGACAGAAAACGCCCGGCCAGCCTAGCCTCGGAGCAGATGCTCCACCTCCGCCCGGCGGGGGGCGCCGCGGCCACCGCCGAAGCGCGTGCACTTGATGGCAGCGGTCGCATTTGCAAAGCGTACGGCGGGGCGGGGCGCCATGCCCTCCGCCAGGGCAAGGGCGAGCGCGCCATGCCAGACATCGCCGGCCCCCAGGGTATCAATCACATCCACCGCAAAAGCCGGTTCGTGCGCGACCTTGCCGTCCTCGATGAAGAAGACGCCGCCTTCTCCCGTCGTCACGGCAAGCCAGCTGTCACGGAGGCGCGAGGCGAGGCTGCGGAGCCCTTCCCGCGGATCCTCCAGCCCCGTCCGTTCCCGCAACGCCTGTGCGCTGAAGGCGATGTGACTCGCGGCATCGAGGACTCCCGGGTGATCCGGGGCCCGGTCGACGTCGAATACCGCCGGCACGCCGGCCGCGCGGGCTAGCATGAAGATCCGCGCCGCCCCCTCCTGCCAGCGCGTGTCGCCGAGCACGGCGCCGGTTCCCTGCGGCAGCGCCGCGGGAAGGCTCTCCACGGCGGCGGGGTAGCGCGGATCGGAATAGCTGATCACGGTGCGCTCGCCGGCCGCATCGACGAGGATCGCCGACACTGGCGAACGCAGCCCGCCGAGGCGCACGACACCGCTGCAGTCGACGCCCTCGTCCGTGAGCGAGCCCACGATGTCGTCACCGACGCGATCGTCCCCAAGGCGCGCGATGAGTCTGGCCCGGCCGCCGAGGCGCGCGATGGCTACGGCCGCATTGCCGGCGCAACCGCCCGTCGTCACGGCAACATCCCGGGCGCGATATTTCTCTGCCCGTGTCGGCAGCGCGTCGAGTTTGTAGACATAATCGAGGGTGGCGATGCCGATACACAGGACGGTTTGCATTCAGGGCTCGATATGCGGCCGCACGCGTGCGAGACTTGACAAGCGGCGATGCCAGCATGACGGACGCACGTCAAGATGCCTTGCGCGGATCGCGCGCCATTCTAGCCCCTCGGATATATGGGTGGTTTTTTACATCAACGGGATGCATTAATTTGGATAAGTAGAATTTTACTTTATTTTTCGGCATATGAAGAAGCGAACAGGCTCGCTATGAACGATTGCCCTTCCTTTTCCGATGGCTTGCCTCTTGATCGAACAGCTTCCGTACCCGTCTGGCGACAGATCCTGAGCGACATCGAGTTCGAGATTCGCGGCGGACTCGTGGCGTCGGGTCAGAAGCTTCCATCCGAGCTGGAACTGTCGCGGCGCTACGGGGTCAATCGCCACACGGTCCGCATGGCGCTACTCAAGCTGGCGGACAAGGGCCTCGTCGTCTCGCGGCAGGGGGCCGGCGTCTTCGTCACGGACGAGCAGCCGGAATACCGCATCGCCCGCCAACCCAGCACGAGCGAACTCGAGCAGGCCATGAATGATGCGACCACCGGCGAACTCATCGCCTCCTACCGCCGCCCCACGTCGCACTATCTCGCCGGCCTGCTGCAGATCGACAGGGGCGGCGAGTTGCTGGTGCTGGAGACGCTGCGCCAGGCCGGCTCGCGCCTGTTGTCCTACGGCTATCACTATTTCGACGCCGCCCGTTTCGCCGGCATCGACACCGCCTTCGCCCGACTGCGCAGCCTGTCGGCCACCCTTGCGGAGTTCGACTGCCGCAGACTCCTGCGCCGCGCCACCTGGATCGACACGCGCATGCCCCGCAAGGTCGAGGCGGCGGCGCTCGGCATCGATCTCGACGAGCCGGTGATCGTCCTGAGCTATGTGGACACGGACGGGGAAGGCCGCCCGGTCCTGTTCGGCAACACAGTGCTGCGCGGCGGCACCGTGCGCGTGCGTGTGGAAACGACCTGAGCCTCGCGCCAGATAGACGTGGGCGACGCGCCCTCGCCCGCGCGTCAGATCGGCGACGAGATGCAGGGCGGACACGACTTCGAGCACCGGCAGTTCCGCCACCGGCGCCAGCGCATGCGGGTTGAGCGACAGGGCCGCGAGCCCCGTCCACGGCCCTTCGACGACGACGTCCTCGAGGAAATATACGACGAGTTCGCAGATGCGCGGCGTGCCATCGACATGCGGGATGATCTTGAGCGGGAAGTTCGGCTGCATCAGCGCGGCCCGCACGGCATCGAGACCGGCGCTGCGATGCTTGTAGCCTATCGTTCCGGTCGCCACGCACACGCGGATCTTGTCGGGGCAGATCTTGCCGGGCGAGATCTTGCAACGACCTTTCACTGACGGCAAAACTTTGCCGCAACGCAGCAAAAAGCCGCGGGCGCAGCCGCCCGCGGCTTTTTCATCATGGACGCCCGAAGATCGGCGAGGCTTGCGCCGCCGGTCAGTCGGCGTAGGAAATCATCGAGGCTTCGCGGCCCTTGGCGCCGGCGACAACGCTCATGTTGACCCGCTGGCCCTCGGCGAGATCGGCGATGCCGCCGCGCTGCAGTGTCGAAGCGTGGACGAACACGTCACGGCCACCGTCGTCGGGCTGAACGAAGCCGAAGCCCTTGTCACGGTTGTACCACTTGACCGTGCCCGCCATCTCCTCGGCCGGCCCTTCCGGAATCCGTGGGGCGAAGCCACCACCACCGGCGCGCGGGCCACGCGGGGCGCGCGGCTGCGGCGGCAGGTCCTCAAGCTCGAGCACCTCGGCGACCTGGTTGCCCTTCGGCCCCTCGCGCAGGCGCACGACGATGCGTGCTCCCGGCTCGGCCCCGCTGAAGCCGGCAGCTTCGAGCGAGCGCATGGAGAGGAAGGCATCGCCCGACCCGTCCTCGCAGGCGACGAAGCCGAAGCCCTTCTCGGGATTGAACCACTTCACCGTCGCGTCCGTCGGCGGGCCGGCCGGCGCCGCAAAAGCATCGCGCGACGGACGACCGCCGAAGCCACCTTCGCGGCCCCCGAAACCGCCGTCACGACCTCCGAAGCCGCCATCACGGCCGCCGAAGCCTCCGTCGCGACCGCCGAAGCCACCGTCGCGCCCCCCGAAACCGCCGTCACGGGAGTCAAAGCTGTCGCGACGGCCACCACCCCTGCGGCGGGCGTCACGGTTATCATCGTATCGGTTCATACAGGATATCCAACTGGGAGAGTTTTCATCATACCCGAAAACACATGGCCACGCCATGCGGCAGGCCGAGCGGTCTCGTCCGTAAGCGTGCTTGCGGCGACAGTCTAATCATAGCCTCGATTCCGGCTTTGCGCGACTGCCTTTTCGCGGGGACCGCCTCTATTCGAAAACGACGAGCAGATCCTTGGCTTCGACAGGTGTGGCGGGCGCCACCACGACCTCGGCGACGCGCCCGTCGCGGCCGGCGTGGATAGCGGTCTCCATCTTCATGGCCTCGATGGTGAGAAGGATGTCGCCGGCCCGGACCTCCTGCCCCGCCTTGACGGCCACCGTGGCGACGGCGCCGGGCATGGGAGCGGCGACATGCTTCTCGTTCGCCTCGTCGGCCTTGCGGCGCACCGGCCGGCTCGCCGCGGCGGCGCGGTTCGGGACTTTGATCATGCGTGGCTGGCCGTTGAGCTCGAAGAAAACCCGTACCTGCCCCTCCTCGTCCGTATCGCCCACGGCCTGCAGGCGGATGACGAGGGTCTTGCCCTTCTCGATGGTGACGGCGATGTCGTCGCCCACCTGCATGCCATAGAAGAAGACCGGCGTCGGCAGGGACGATACGGGTCCATACTTGCGGCTCGCTCCGCAGAACTCGGCGAAGACCTTCGGATACATCAGGAAGGAGGCCAGTTCCCGCTCGCTGACGGCGCGGCCGCAGCGCTTCTCGGCTTCCGCGCGCGCGGCAGAAAGATCGGCCGGCGGCAGCAAGGATCCCGGCCGGGCCGTGGCCGGTGTCTCGCCCTTCAACACCTTGCGCTGCAAGGCCTCGGGCCAGCCGCCGGGCGGCTGGCCGAGGTCGCCGCGCAGCATCTCGACGACCGAAGCCGGAAAGGCGATGTCGCGCTTCTCGTCGAGCACGTCCGCCGGCGTGAGCCCCTGCGCCACCATCATCAGCGCCATGTCGCCGACAACCTTGGACGAAGGCGTGACCTTCACGATATCGCCGAAGAGGTCGTTGGCCGCCCGGTAGGCCTTGGCCACCTCGTGCCAGCGCGTCTCCAGGCCAAGCGAGCGCGCCTGCTCCTTGAGATTGGTGAACTGGCCGCCCGGCATCTCGTGGAGATAGACCTCGGAGGCGCCGGACTTCAGGTCGCTCTCGAAAGCCGCGTATTGGGTGCGCACAGCCTCCCAGTAGAAGCTGAGCTGGCGGATGGCCTCCGGGTCGAGCCCGGTGTCCTCGTCCGTGTGGCGCAGGGCCTCGACGAGCGAGCCGAGGCAGGGCTGGGACGTCGCACCGGACATGGCGTCCATCGCCGCATCGAAGGCGTCGACCCCGGCGGCGACCGCCGCCAGCACGCTCGCTGCCGCGATGCCAGAGGTGTCGTGCGTGTGAAGGTGGATCGGCAGGCCGACCTCCTCGCGCAGCGCCTTGACCAGCACCCTGGCCGCCGCGGGCTTCAGCAGCCCCGCCATGTCCTTGATGCCGAGGATGTGGCAGCCGGCCTTCTCAAGGTCCTTCGCGAGGCCAACGTAATAGCTGAGGGAGTACTTGGCGCGGGTAGGGTCGAGGATGTCGCCGGTGTAGCAGATGGCCCCTTCCGCCAGCTTGCCCGCCTCGCCGACGGCGTCGATGGCGACCCGCATGTTCTCGACCCAGTTGAGGCAGTCGAACACGCGGAAGAGGTCCATGCCCGCCTCCGCCGCCTGGCGGACGAAATGGCGCACGACATTGTCGGGATAATTGGTGTAGCCGACGCCGTTCGCCCCGCGCAGCAGCATCTGCAGGAGCACGTTCGGCACCTTCTCGCGCAGCAGTGCGAGACGCTCCCACGGGTCCTCGGTGAGGAAGCGCATGGCGACGTCGAAGGTGGCGCCGCCCCAGCATTCGAGCGAGAAGAGCTGCGGCAGGCCATTGGCATAGGCCTCCGCCGCGCCGGCGATGTCGAAGGTGCGCATGCGCGTGGCAAGGAGCGACTGGTGCGCGTCGCGCATCGTGGTATCCGTGACGAGCGCCCGGCGCTCGGCGCGCATCCACTCGGCAAAGCCTTTCGGTCCCAGGCGGTCGAGCACCCGGCGCGTGCCTTCCACGCCGGACGGCGCCGGAAAGACGGGCGCCTGCGGCGGACGGGCCTCGGCCGGCGGGCGGGCGCGGCCCTTCACCTCCGGATGGCCGTTCACGGTCACGTCGGCGATATAGGTGAGCAGCTTGGTCGCTCGGTCGCGCCGCCGCGGCGCGCTGAAGAGCTCCGGCGTCTCGTCGATGAAGCGGGTGGTGTAGTCGTTGCCGCGGAACTTCGGATGCGACAGCACCGCCTCGAGGAAGAAGAGGTTGGTGGCGACGCCGCGGATGCGGTATTCGCGCAGCGCCCGGTCCATGCGGGCGATGGCCTCGCCCGGCGTCGGCGCCCAAGCCGTCACCTTCTCCAGCATCGGGTCGTAGAAACGGGTGACGACGGCCCCGGAATAGGCCGTGCCGCCGTCGACGCGGATGCCGAAGCCGAAGGCGCCACGGTAGGCGGTGATGCGGCCGTAGTCCGGGATGAAGTTGTTCTCCGGGTTCTCCGTGGTGATGCGGCATTGCAGGGCGTGGCCGTCGAGCACGATCTCGGACTGCGGCGGAATGCCGGTCTCTGCGGCGACGCCCAGCCGCCCGCCCTCGGCAATCCGGATCTGCGCCTTGACGATGTCGAGCCCGGTGACGACCTCGGTTACCGTATGCTCCACCTGGATGCGCGGGTTGACTTCGATGAAGTAGAAGGCGCCCGTGTCGGCATCCATGAGGAACTCGACCGTGCCGGCGCCGACATAATCCGTCGCCCGGCCGATCTTAAGTCCCGCCTCGCACAGGGCGGCGCGGGTCGCCGCGTCGAGATAGGGCGCCGGCGCGCGCTCGATCACCTTCTGATTGCGGCGCTGGATGGAGCAGTCGCGCTCGAAGAGGTGGACGAGGTTGCCGTGCCTGTCGCCGAGGAGTTGCACCTCGACATGGCGGGCGCGGCGCACGAGCTTCTCGAGATAGACCTCGTCCTTGCCGAAGGCGGCCTTCGCCTCGCGCCTCGCGCTCATGACGGCGTCGATGAGCTTGTCCTCGCTCTCGATGGGGCGCATGCCGCGTCCGCCGCCGCCCCAGGAGGCCTTGAGCATCACGGGATAGCCGATCTCGGCGGCAAGGCGCCTGATCTCGGCAGGATCCTCCGGCAGCGGGTCGGTCGCGGGCATCACCGGCACGCCGACCGAAATGGCGAGGTTGCGCGCCGCCACCTTGTTGCCGAGCGTGCGCATCGTTTCGGGCTTCGGCCCGATGAAGACGATACCGGCAGCGGCACAGGCCTCGGCGAATTCCGGGCTTTCGGACAGGAAGCCATAGCCGGGGTGGATGGCGTCGACCCGCGCTTCTTTCGCGACACGGATCACCTCGTCGATCGAAAGATACGCCTCGAGCGGCCCCTTGCCCCTGCCGACCTGATAGGCCTCATCCGCCTTGAAGCGGTGCAGCGAGAGCTTGTCCTCCTCCGCATAGATCGCCACCGTCTGGATGCCGAGTTCCGTCGCCGCTCGAAACACGCGAATGGCGATCTCGGAGCGGTTGGCAACCAACAGGCGCTTGATCTTCATGCAGGCCCCCTCAAACAGCGCAAAGCTCTTTTGCCATACACGCAATGCAGCAGGGCGCAAACAACGGAATCATCATGTCATTTGGCTCCGCGCCCACGCATGCCGCTGCGCTGCAGCATCCCTTCGGCCACGCGCACTCCCCGCCCCTCACCGAGAAAGCAGGCTGGCCGCGGCCCAAAGTGGCGGTGCATGACCCAACTGGCATGTTGACCGGAATCCGCGAAAAGGTTAGGGCTTGGCCGCCGCAGGAGACGTGGCCGAGTGGCTGAAGGCGGCGGTTTGCTAAACCGTTATACGTGGTAACACGTATCAGGGGTTCGAATCCCCTCGTCTCCGCCAGTTTCACCCCGTCGAACATTCTCCGTTCGCGAGGCTGTGGGTGAATTCCCCAAGGAAGCGCGCGATTCAGTCGCAAACCTCTGGACTGCGGCACGATTCGATATCGCCCCTGGCGTTCTCTCTCCGCCGTTTTTCTCTCGACCTCTGGACTAAACCGGCGCGACTACGGACTTGTAACGTATTGGTTTTGAACAACATTCCGCACAGGGCTATCCCGTAGCGTTGGAATCCCCTTCGCTCGGCAAACAACCTATGCCGACGAAGGTGATCGTCAGGCCAACTCGACGAAGTCGCTTTGATCGCCCTGACGTTGAACGCGAAGGCATGGGTGCTTCCTGAGTGTTGCGGCGGTCAGCTCCAGCTTGAACGGAAAGATGGATGGGTGGCTGACCAGCTGTGAAAGTGACATGCCGCGTCCTTGGCTCAGCATGACACCGTGCACCAAGAGCTCCGCGATCTCTTCGGAGACCCGGATTGGGTTGCGAGCGACGACCAGTGATCCCTTCTCCGAGCCGGGCTTCAGCACCCCCCACTGAGCCATGGATTTGAGTACATGCTGGATTGTGCGCTCCAACGTAGAGCGGTCGCCCCATGATTCCGTCATACGGCGCTTGATCTGCGATCTGTTGGCTTGGCCATGCAGTGCGAGAAGCTTTCCGACATGCGTGGCAACATCGAAAAAGAAAGGGTGCGTAGCCACCACCATGGCCCAGTGAACAGCCACACGGTTCTCGCCATTTGCTGCAACGAGGCACTTGAGAGCGCGGTCTCGCAACGGTTCGACCTGCTCCGGCACCGTTAGCCAGATACGGGTCAGGACCGTAAGGGTCTTTCCACGGCCACTGCTGTTGGTGTTGCCCGGAACGAGGTCTTCGAGAAAGTCCCACAGGAACTTCCGTGTCTCCGTGGGAAGCTCGCCTCTGGAGACCCGTGCGGCGGCAATATCGAGCCATTCGATATGGATCGTTCGATCGAAGCCGATCGTGGTCTTTCTTCCCGTACTCATGCCGATCTCGCCACCGTCACGAAGGGCACGATGGCTTCCTCGATACATATTCCGCCATGCGCCACCGTTCTTTTTCCTTCACCAATGAAGGCGCGTAGCGGTGGGGCTATCAAGGCGAGATAGTCATCGGGTAACCCGACGCTCGGCCACTCCAGAGTTCCCGGATATTTCGCCGAGGTACTGGATCGCAGCAGAGCGTCCCGGAACACATGGACCCTCTCCCCGCGCTCGTCGGCTGTCACGCCAACGTTTGGCTTTCCTATGCCGATCCCCTCAACGTTTCCATGATCGGCGGTGACAACAACTTCAAAATCGCGATCAAGCAAAGCGTCCAGGAGGCGCCAAAGCGAACCCCTCTTGGCCCAATGACGGACCCCGGCATGCATCCCATCGGTGCCAGTGACAATTCCGTGCAGCATCTGATCGATTGTCCCGACCACGATGCCCGCGATCCTGCAGCGCGGCTCGTCGAGCTTCCCGCTAACCCTGGCGATGAAGGCGTCGTCGTCTTCCAGGGTACCCTGACACGCATAGACGGCGTCGCCTTTCCGGAGACCGCGATCTTCCCAGAAGCGAGACCAGTGCTGCTCTTCCTTGCGCGTCGTGTCGAGACTCTGCCCAAAAAAGAACGGAGGATCGCCCGCAAAGATCGACTGGCGCGACACCGACGTCAGTGTCGGCACCCAGGCGAAGGCGCCGAATTCCTCGGTTACCCATTGCCGATGCGGCATTTCCTGACGGACGACCGCCCACTGGTCCATGGCCAGACCGTCGATGATAACGACAGCCAGCTTCGCCGTGGCTCCCTTCGCGGAAAGCCGATGGGCCATGTATTTTGGAATCTGATGAACCATGACCGGGCGAGGCAAGTACGAGAGGCTGTGCAAAGTGGCGTAGTGCGCGTCCATCCATGCATAAAAGCTCTGCTCGATCAGCTGGTGTGCAGCGTTGAAGCGATCCTTGTCCTCGGGCGCCACATCTCCGGGCAGAGACCAACGCAATGCAACAATCTCGGCCCACCGAGCCGCCGCCTGAACCCACCCATGATGATCGCTGCTCGGCGTTGGGCTGTTTGAGTGCAATAGGTCCAAAAGCCTTCGGAAGCGCGATGTGTCGTCGGCGGACTGGTATCCCGCCACACCTACAGCCATCCACGTTCCTTCGACGAGCGATCGAGAGACTGTGTTCGTCGGGGTTAGCAAACCGTCCGTGAAAAGATTGTCGACGTAGACCCGCACATCGTCGTGGTCGAAAGGGAGATGCTTGGGACCTGTGAACTGCAGACCGTACGATTCGGACTCCTCGCGCAGTCCATCGTCTTGCGAGTCCAAACGATCCTGCAAGAAGATCGGCCATCTCTCTTGCAGGAACTCCAGAAAGCTCGCGCGGCTAGGGAGAATCTGATCGAGCGGCCAATCGTGCCATCGCCCGGTGGATCGCAGCAGATGGATCAAGCGCTGATCCAGTGACTGGGGAACTATCTTGCCGCTGTAGTGGCGCCGCAGAAGGGCGCGGAGCAGGTCTGCATCGCTTTGTATTTGTGCGGGATCGAGGCGAAACACGTTCCGCAGAAGAAAGTCCCGCGTCGCGTTCTCGCCCATAGGCTCTGGCTTGAAAAGCTGCTGGGCGGCAGACACGGCATCAAGATCACCCCGATCCAGCTCGGAAAGGACATGCGGGGCGAGCGAAGGGAAAAGCTCCGCGAGACTGAACGAAAGCAACCGCCTGTCGCGCTCCGCCTGCTGAAGCAGGTCAAAGGGAAGGCCGCTGATGTCCGAGCGCGCCGCTCGCAGGACGACGACCAGGTTTGTGTCGCTGCCGTTGTCCCAAACCTCCCGGAAACGTCGCTCATAGGCGTACCGAAATGCGACGTGGTCCTCGAAAGGCACGATCTCGAATCCGCGCTGGCGGATACCATCAACGATACCCTGTTCCGTCAGCAGCTCGTCTGGGTCCGCCACGACAGTCAAACGCGCGACACTGGCGATGTCGCGGCTGAACTGCGCCAGAATGGGCTCGCGCCACGTGCCGCTGGGCAGCGAGGTGCTCATGCGCGGGCTCCCATCGGCGCCACGCGAACCATGAGGACGGCGGCGAGATCAGGGAGCGCGGCTTCCCGCGCCGCAAGTTCTCGGTTCCATGCCTGTTCTTCGCCCCCCAAAATCCGAAGACGATGCGCCCGAACCTGGGGTAACCCGAGCCGCTCGATGGCACGCCGGCGCGATGAGAATGCATGCGTGCCCTTCTTGCGCTCACGCATGATGCTCATCTGATGAGAAGCAATCAGCTCCTCAAACACCGCAGCGCCCTGCGCTTCGGCAGCCTTGCGGCTGGCATCGAACGCATTCACCGCGGTGGAACCTGAAATCTCCTCACCCGGTTGGCTCAGACCGTTGGGTAGGTCGATCAAGCGTTCCCAGATCGTGCGGGCTGTCGGTCCAAACACGCGGCCGTCCTCGGCGAGGAAAAGAGCCAGAAAGCGCTGCTCCCGCCCGCCGGACGTGTGCAGGCTGATCCGCCACAACGACCAGAACCCGCTCGTCTTGTCGGAAACGTCGGGGACGACGATGGTCGGTATCGGTTGGCCCGGCGCGAAGACGGGCAGGCTATTTGTGAGTCCCCGGACCCTCTCGTCTTCAAGTGAAAGCAGGGTGGCGCCTGGCTGATCTGCGTCCTCTCGGTTGAACACTGCCGTGAGGCATGTCTCCCCATTGGGCCAGCGAAGGTCGTGGCCCATAGCGGCCGCCTTGGCGGATGCGCCCGCTGACTCCTGGCTGCGCAGATAGCCGATGGTCATCCGCTCGGTCCAATAGGGCATCTGATGGCTTGCGATCTTCTGCGCCGCAGAAGGGTCCAACCGCTCGGTTGCTCCGAGTAGTCTGGAACCGGCTTGGGCCTCCTCTGCTCGCCGGCGTATCTCGTCCGCGACACCGGCCGCTCGCTGTTCTGCATCCTCGGGCGCGATCATCGCTTGCGCAAACAGAGTCTCGAAAGGTACGCCGCCGTCCTCGGAATCGAGCACATCGGACAGCTTGTCGACGCCAAACTCCTCAAGAATTCTTGCGAGCTTCTCTTCCAACACCTCGCGGACACGAAGCTCAACGGTATCGGCGAGCGCGAAATTCATGGCGCGCACGATGTGCTTCTGCCCGATGCGATCGACACGGCCGATCCGCTGCTCGATCTTCATCGGGTTCCACGGGAGGTCGTAGTTCACGATCACGTGGCAGAATTGGAGGTTCAGACCTTCGCCGCCTGCATCGGTGGAGATCATGATCTGTGCGTTGGTCGCAAAGCGGCGCTGTGCTTGCCGCCGTTCCTCTAGATCCATCGCGCCATTGAGCGACACGACGGTGAAACCGCGACGCTCAAGAAAATCAGCAAGCATCACCTGGGTCGGTACGAACTCCGTGAAGATCAGCACCTTGAGGGTCGGGTCGTTCTCCTCGCGCTGTTGCTGCTGAATGCGTTCGAGCAGCGCCTCAGCCTTGACGTCCGGACCGCTGGCTTCGCAGCGGCGCGCGGCCGACAATAGGAGCTCCACCTCCTTGCGCTCGTCCTTGAGGCCTTTCAGGCGCGTCTTCAGGATGGTATCGAGCTGTTGCTGACCATCCAGCGCCGACCAGTCCTCCCCCACATCCTCTGGGAACAGCGAAAGCTGGCCCTGGGGTAGATCGAGCACCGCCAGTCTTCGTTCCAGGGATGTGCGGATCGCAGCAGTGCTGGAGGTGATCAGCCGCTGCATGAGGATCATTAGGAAGCCCACGGCGGTCTGCTTTTCCTTGATGGCGCGGTTGTAGCCGTCGCGCACGTACTCGGTCACAGCGTCATAGAGTGCGCGCTGCTCCGCGTGCGCCGCCCCCCATTCGATCGGCACCAGCTGCGTGAAGCGCGGCTTGAAGAGCGGGTTCCCTTCGGCGTCGATCGCGCGGCGTTTCTCAGTGCGGATGACGAAGGGAGCGACCGCTTCGCGCGAGATCGCGTCGTCACCGGGAAGCGCGTCAGCGTCGAGAAAGCCGATCAGCCTGCGGAAGGCGTCAGACTTCCCCTGGTGCGGCGTCGCTGACAGTAACAGCAAGTATGGCGCCGCCTGCGAAAGGGCATCACCCAGTTTGAAGCGGGCGACCTGCTCGGTGCTGCCGCCAATGCGATGGGCCTCGTCGATGATGATCAGGTCCCATCCTGCCGAGACCAAGTCTTCGAACCGTTCGCGATTGTAGCGGGCGAGCTGCTCCTGACTCCAGCCGCGGCGGGAGTCGATCGGCTTCACCGAGTCGAGCGGACAGATGACCTGTTGGTGCATGCGCCACAGGTTCTCGTTCTCGTCGATGGCGCCCGCCTGACGGAGTGCACTCAGGCTACCGGGAAGGATGAGCCGGAAGTCCTCGCTGAAGTGGGTCTTCATTTCCGATTGCCACTGCAGCACCAATCCCGCAGGAGCGACGACGAGGATTCTCCGCACGAGCCCGCGTATCTTCAGCTCGCGCAGGATCAAACCAGCCTCGATAGTCTTGCCGAGCCCCACCTCGTCTGCCAGCAGATAGCGGATGCGGTCGCCGGAGATGGCGCGCTGCAGAGCGAGCAGCTGGTGGGGCAGCGGGATGACCGTGCCTTCCAGCGGAGCGACCAACGCGTCCCGCTCCAGAGAGTCGGCAATGCGCGCGGCGGCGCTGACATAGGAAAGGCGGTCGAGGAGATGAGACTCGCCCGATTTCAGTGGAGCGAGACGCTTCTGCAGCACCCGGACGGCAGTCCCGCGGCGCGGCAGCCAGACGAGGCAGGTCGCTTGTCCCCACAGCGTGTCGGTATCGACGACGCGGCAGGGTTCATCATGATCGATGCTGTGCCACCACTCGCCTGCCTGCATGCGTCACCTCACTCATCACCGAGACGCATGCTCGCGACGTCGTAGTACATCAACAGCTTCTCGTCTTCCTGGAGGACGTTCTCCGGCAGCTTCGCGGCGACGTTGACGATGGTCCTGTAGTCCTGCCCCTCATAGGCGGACTTGAAGCCGGCGCGTACCGCTTCGGTACGGAACAGCTTCAGCTTGCGTTCCTTGGCGTTCTTGTAAGTCTCGAATTCGGTCAGCAGCGCCTTCTCGCGCAGCTTCTCCAGATCACCCTGCTTGCCCGGATCGGGCACATACCAGCGATCCGCCGCCTTGGCGGTCAGTGCCGGATCATCCTTGGCGAGGTTGCGAAACTCTTTGTAGTTCGTGGACAGGTACGAATGGATCTGGCTCGGCACCGGTCCATTGCCGTCGTAATGAATGCAATTCTGCCGTAGGATTTCCTTGAGCTCGACCGTCTGCTCGTGCTTCGCCCAGTTCTGGATTTCGCGCATAAACAGGGGCTGGAGGTCCTGGAAGCTGCGCGGCTTGTCTTGAAGCTCGCGGCGCACCCACTGAATGGCGCTCGCTTCGTCGGTCACGAAAAGGCTCAGCTGGCGTAGCTCGGCCGCGGTATTGCGTTTACGGTCGTACTCGGCGACCTGCGTGGGCAGGAAGTACATGCCGTCACGCTCGGGATAGCGTTGGTTCAGGCCGCCTAGAAACTCCGCTGTCGAAAGCGGCACGGAAAGTTGGCGCTGCACATGGAAGGCGACCATCCGATCGTGAAGCACCTGCGCGGTGCGCTCGGCGACAACGTCCGCGATGCCATCGACACTGGAGAACACCGGGACATGGCCGAGATGCTCGGTCACGAAGGCCCAGGCGTTTTCCGGCGACGACGTCCCTAACGCAAAGCGCTTAGTCAAAGCCTCAGTCGGCTTGTAGGCGGAGATGACGAGGTCCTGCTTGACCGCGGTGCTCGTCACTTGCCGATAGGAGCCTTGCTGCTTGTCGAGCGTCCTGACGTCCGCGACAACGAATCCAGCGGTCCCAAGCGCTTCCTGTATCACCCGCCAAACGGCATTTGCCGAATTGCTGAAGACGACCGTCATCCAGCGGCCCGGCTTCAGGACGCGAGCATACTCATCGAAGCATGCGCGCATGAGCGACTGATAGTCGAGAATGCTCTTCTCTTTGCCGCTATCGACGATGGCCTCCGGATCGGAGTCCGTTATGACGCGATGCCAAGACTCCACGAGATAGTTGAGATCGGCATAGTAGATGTTTTCGCCGAACGGCGGATCAGTGAAAATATAATCGATCGTATCGTCCGCAATCTGAATTGACGAACAAGTCCCTGTTTGCGTCGAAACAAAATTCTTCCTGTTCGCCAATTTTGCAAATGTTGAATCGAGGCGCTTTAACTTCCCCTCTAACACATACCATGGGCTTGGCTCTGCGTTTTGAGATGCTACATAATACACGCCTGTTAAGTACTGATTGACCTGAGAGAACCCTGTTGGACGATACCTGTTCAAAAGGGACATCGTCCAAATTGCCTGCTCAACGAAAAACAGCAGAGCGTTACGAATGCGGCCATCGCGTTCGGCGGATGCCCGGCGCCATAGGGAAGCAAGCGCATGTGCTGGACGCGGAAGAAAAAGATGGTGGACGTGTGTGAAGCCCTTCGGCGCGAGACGTGAGCCATGCGACATATATTCGATAGGAAAAGCGTTTGTCGGTAATTCGCGAGGAATTTCGAGTGTGCCTATACGCTCGATGGTCTCGAGGTCTTGTTGGTCTGGCACCTTCTCGTGCGTCGTATTGCCAACGCGATAGTTTATGAATGCCGGACGAAATCGCACTCGTTTCCAGGGTTGCTTAGTCGCCGGATCAATGAGCGTCTCAAAATCCCGCTCAAGATTGTCCTTCGTTAACTCCGCAGAGCAATGCGGGCACGGAAATTCATCGCGGGTCCGCTTCGTACTCCCATCGAGAGCCTCTTCAACGAAGTTGACCTCACCAGCGCATTCCGGGCAGGTGAAAACCTCGCTCCAGACCGTGAAATTGATACTGCCTTTGGTCTTTCCATCAGTATGGAGCGTCTCATACATCCATCCGAGTTCTTTCTGCACATCGGAAAGGATGCGCTGCGCGGCTCTGGAAAAGGCTGTGACATTGAATGGCACCGTGTAGTTCGCAGCAATGAAGCTAGCGGCCGGGCCGAGATCGTTTAGGACTGCTCGGCGCGCGCCCCATTTCGGCTTCGGCAGCCCCTGTTTCGACCAATCCGCCTCGAGCTGCTTGCGATACTCCGCCGGCGCCAAACCGCACCACTGGGCGGCCACGCCCGTCATGCCTGAGCCCGCGAAACCATCGAGCACGATATCGCCCGGCTCCGTGTAATGGAGGATCGACGGAACGATCGCGAGATGCGGCACCTTCGTGTGGTAGCCATGCGCCTTGTAGAGCGCGTCGGTCTTCCCGACGCTCGTGTCGACCGCGAAGGGGTCGCGCTCATAGAGCTCCTTCGGATCGTAAGGCTTGCCGTACACGCGCACGAAGTCGGCGAGGAAGGGATTGGGACAAGCGGTGTACCAAGGAGCGTCGGACATCCGGACGATGTCCTCATCAGTCCCCTTGGGGAATCCCGGGGTCTTGCGGAACTCGGGATCGGCCAGCTTCTCCCGCAGCCGATCGGTAAAATAGGCCCGGCGCGCGTCCTCGCTTTCGAACGTCATTCCGAGACATTCGATCTTGCCCTTCTCCAGAGCCTGCTGCTCAACCGACTTGTCGACCAAGCGGAGTTGCCCCGACCCCTCGATGAAGAGATCACCGTCGTCATTCCTGGATTTCCGCTTCTGCGCCATGCCGGTCAGTCCCGCTTGATGAGGATGCGGACCTTGGACGCGTCCTTGCCTTTGGTCAGGTTGGCGACGTAGCGGTCGAAGCGCTCCTTCAGATCGCTGATGGTGCACGGTAGCCCACCATCGGAGAGTGCGGCTTGCAGCTCGGCGCCGCCGAACGTCACCGGCTGTAGGCCACCCAGCACCTCCTGCAACGCCTTCACGAAAGCCGGGCTGACTGGATCTGGCAGGGTCTTGCTCTTCAGGAAGCCCTGCAGTTCGCGCTTTCCAACAGGATCGGTGACAAGCTCGATATTGCCCGACACGGTCGGGTCTTCGAGATTGGTGCGCAGCGTGTCCGTCCATCCACGAACGATGGCGTCCAGCGTCTCGTCGAGATCAGCGAGGGTCTTCTTCGCGGCTGCACTGCCAGCCGGCTCCTCGGCCGGTCGGAAACCGCAATGCGGACAGAGAGGATCGCTGTCCAGGTCTGGACGCCCAAGCTGGAAGCAGGTCTTCAGCGCAAACAGCTTGTTCTCGAAATCCCGCAGCTGCGGCGTCGGCATCATTTCGACGTTGGCGATCTTCTGAATTTGCGCGAGGCGAGAATCCTTGGCGAGATTTGCCTTGCGCTTGTCGTCGTTCGCGCCGAGGCGGGCGCGCTCGTGCGCGGCCAGATAGGCGTCTTGATACTTGGTCTTCAGATCGCCCAGCGTCTGGGTCAGAAGCCGCTTGAAATCGGCTTCCGAGCGCTGCTTGGGACTCGCGATCCTGGCCATAAGATCGGCACGCGCAGTTCGGACGGCATCCTGCCAAGGATGGCTGGCGTCGAGCAGCGCCTCCGCCTTGCCGAGGTAGGACGTCAGCGGGTTGGTCTGCTGGAGCACCGTGCCAAGCTCGTCGATGTCGCGGGCGAGGTCGATCGCCGGTTTCTGGCCGAGCACCGCCGCGGAATCGTGTGGGAAGTTCTTGAGCTTGCCGGAGGTATTGAAAGGCTGGAGCGATTCCAGGAACCCCTTCAGGCTGCCGAGCCGGTCTTTCCAGTCCTTCTGCTCCTGGTCGGAGAGAATGGGGCGGCCCCAGAAGACCAGGTCGGGAATGCGCGCCTGCGCGGCGACGACCTTGCCGAGAAGCTCGCCGGCGCGCTGCTGAATCTTGGCCACGCCGTCATCCCGGTTCGCCGGATTGACGATGAGGCCCTTTGGCACGTCGAGCAGGTCGCACAGGTCCTGGAGCGGCCCGAGCGGCAGATCGCGCGGGCGATCAATGTGCTTGAACTCCGTGACCTCGGCGATGCCAATCTTTGCGAATTGGTCGATGCTGGCGGCGTCCACCTTCTTGCCGGCGAGGCTGAGGACGATGTCGCCGCTGTGAACCAGCGCGGCCAGGACCACGCTCAAAAACTCAGGCTCTATGCGAAACTTCGTCCAGTAGTCGACGCCCGCTTCGGACGCGACCAGCTCGGATCGATTGAGGACCTGGCCTTGGCCCTTCTGGCTCAAGGCGTCGAGCACGTGCTTGGCGTAGCGAGAGTTGCGTGGCTTGAGCGTCTCGCCGTCCAGCAGTTCCAAAGCATCGAGAATTGCCGTGCCCTGCTTGCTCTTCACGCCGCCGGCGATCCACCGCAATGCCTCCTGCGCGGCCTGGTCGCGGTTCTGCCGCGTGACCAGAACGCTGAAGATCGGATACTCTGGGCTTCGATCGGCAAAGTGGGGCGCCAACAGCGCCGAGCCTGCCGTGTTGACGTAGTCCTTGACCGTCGCATTGGGCGGAAGCTTGCCACGGACGACTTCCTGCAGCGTCTTGGACCGTCCCTGATGCACGACCTCAACCGCCGTCGGCATATGTTCGCGGAGCCAAGATGTCAGGGTGCGGAGATGGTCGCCGGCCTTGTCCTCATAGATCTTCTTGTTGCTGCCGGAAGCGGCGGCGGCCTGTTCACGCGCGCCGGCATAGAGGCGCAACGTCCGATCGAACGTGTCGTCGCGATCCTTCAGCTTGAAGAAGACCTCATCCGCCTTCTTCTCATCCTTGAAATAGGGCGTGTCGAACGGCTGCAGGAAATAGAGATAGAAATCGCGTGCGGGCTGCGCGGTCGAGCGCTCGTTCGGAGCGCCGAAGAACAGGTACCCGCTTCGGCCGGCGCGCCGTTCCCGCCACTCGATCTCGTGTTCCCAAATGCGATACCCGGTGACATAGGGGGCGGCATCAGGGTCTTCGAGGACCACGCGCCGCAGAGCATCGAAGTAGTAGCGATCCAGCTGCGCATCGCTGAGGGTCTCGGCTCGCTTCTCGATGAGGGAGTCGAAATCGACATCCTTTTTCAAGTCGAGGAAGTACTGGCCGTTTTCCTTATTGAAGCTGAGGAACTGACCGCTCACCGTGCGCAGCAGCTCCTTCAGCACGGTCTCGACGAGCGTGCGGAGGAAGCCGGCGTCCTTTTCGGGAACGGGCAGCATCAGGCAGAGATCGTCACGCAGCTCCTCCGCTGTCGCTCCAATCGGCGCATAGATGTCGGACGTTGTCAGCCGGTGCACAGACAGCGCGTGCACGATCCGGATCGCCGCAGGCTTGTACTGCGGGCGGGTGAAGGCTTGCTGGACGCGCGCGTCGAGGACGCCACTGCGATCGATGACTTCCTTGATGGCGGGATCGGATCGGAATGACGGATTGTCCCGCAACACGCTCCAGTAGGAATCGTAGGCAATGAGTCCGGTATCGTTTGCCGGGACTTCGAGATCGATGATGCGGCGAATTGCGGCGCTGAGCGTCTTCAGGACCTCGCGCTTTTCGGCCACGTATACGCGTTCGAACGTGTCGAGATAGGCTGGGTGCACGGGGAAGAGGCGGACGAATTCCTCCATGCGTTCGTTCATCGAGCCGTAGAGCGGCGCGAACTGCTTCAGGTGCTCACGGATCAACGCCTGCTGCTTGGCGTCCTTCTTCAGAATTCGTTCGGCCACGACAAAAGCGACATCGTCACGAGCAATGCGGACCTGCTCGAACCGATCCTTCACGCGCCGGAGCGTGTCGGCGACGAACTGAAAGCGCGGATTGTCGAACAGGCTTTCTTGCACGCCGGCGATGAAGCGAAAGCGAGAGCCTTTGCAGACCTCACCAAGCTCCCGGAGGAAAGAAAGATCGAGGCTTAGGGCTTGGTCCGCGCGAGAGCGCAGATAGTCGAGAAGCTCATCGAGAACGAGGATGAGACCGCGATCGGGGTGCTTGGCCTGAAACGCGGCCATCATCTCCTGGAAAGCAGACTTGTTCTCGTGGCGATCGTCGGTGGACGGGAATTCGTAGGTGACTCCGAGCCGCGCCAGTCCATCCTCCAGGACCGAACACACAATGTCCCGCAGAGACATCGTGGTGGAACCGATCTCGGCACGGATCACCCGGAAACGGCCGGCGACCTCTGCGGCCTTCTCAGCGACCTTTGGATTCGTCATCCGCGAAACGAGATCGGCATGCTCGGCGATTGCCGAGATGACGGCCATAAGGTGCGACTTGCCCGTACCGTAATTGCCGACGACGAGAATGCCCTTGTTGTCGGCTGGCTTGCTGAACTGCAGCTGCGGAAACACGAGTTCGCCGAGCAGATCGGCCATTCGGTCGGAGATGACGAATGTTTCGACCAGACGACGGGCGTCTGCGGCGGTGTCGGCTTCCCGGAGCTGGACGACCGTTTCAATTGGCTCGAACTGAATGAGGTCTGAGTATTTCATTTCGTCTCCTCCCCAGGCGATCCATCTGGCTGATCGGCGTCGCCGGCCTTGACGATCACCGCTTGGGGCGTCGGATATCGGCGAGCTTCTGGATGGCCGGGCTCCGCATATGTCAGAGCGGCACCATCAAAGTGTCCCGGCCATGCTGCAACGATCGTCCGGTTCCGGGAGAGTGATTGAAGCAGCTTGAGAGGATCCTGCGCTAGCTCTGTAGCGAAGAGCAGCTCGATATTATCCAGCAAAATGACCTTGGAATTCTCATCCCGCAGGGTGTCGTCAAGAATGCCCGCGACTCGGACAGCACGCTGCCGATGCGTCAGCTCGAGGAGCTTCTCCGACAAACAGAGATTGACATTGACCCTTGGCCACTTGTGCTGCGCGGCCAGCTCTGTGAGGGCGGCGGTCTTGCCCGCGCGTGCCGGCCCTACTGCCAAGATCAACTTGTAATACGTGTCCTGCGTCTTGGGCAGGACGTCCTGGATCTGAGTCGAAAGCGAAGTGGCCACGTCAGTTCCTCCCTTCATCACGGGAGGCTTCCTTCTGCTGCTCGATCCAGCGGTCGATATCGACGCGCTTGAACCGCCACTGCCCGCGCACCTTGAAGGCCGGTAGCTGGCTCTTTTGAGCCATGGTGTAGACGGTCTTCTCGGCGACCTTCAGCAATTGGGCCACCTCCGGCAGCGTTAGAATTTCGTCCGGCATAGAACCGGTCCCTCCTGGAAAGGATGGCAAAGGGTGCCAGAAGTTGCCGGAGTACGCCAGAGGAATCGCCGAAGGCGGGTTGTCACTAACCCAAGAGGCGCTCGCGTTGCATCGACCATGCGACGGGATGAGGGTTTAGCAAGACATCCAGTTGAATTCCGGGCGGCTGCCGTCCGTCCAGAATCGCCTCGACGATGTCCGGCGCGAGCAGGGTCAGGCGCAGGACCCGGCACAGGTAGGACTGGTTGATCTTCTCGGCCTCGGCCAGTTCGGCCACCGAGGCGAATCGGCCGCTCTCCAGAAGCCGCTTCCAGCGATGGGCTCGCGCGATGGCCTTGACCATGGTGTTGTCGACCCGCGGGCGCGGCGTTCCCCAGGTTGCGCCATCCGGCGCTATTACCTGCTTCCGCCCCCCGCGTTTTCGAAGGGTCAGCGGCACGCGGACGGTCAGCGTGCGCCCTTCGTTCGTAGCGGCGCCGCGCTTTGTCATGCTGCGTCCCGCCGACTGGCTGCGATGCCGCCAAGGTCACGAACCAGATGGGCCAGCCCATCGACGCGGAGCCGAATATCCACGCCGTCGTGTCCGACGTCGATGCGCTCGACGAGAAGCTGGATGATCCGCGTCTGCTCGGCCGGGAACAGTTCATCCCAAAGCGGGTCGAGCCCCTCCAAAGCCTCCCTGACATCGGCCTCGGACAAACCATCGACCTCGGGCCGTGCCGATCGCCAAGTGCCGATAATCACCTCCGGCGCACGCAATAGGCCGCGCAACTGGTCGATTACAGCGGTCTCGATCTCTGCGGCCGGCACGCGTCCGACAGGGCACGCCTCAGGCCCGCGCTTCAGGACTGACTGGCTGACATAATAGCGGTAGAGCTTGTCGCCACGCCGCGTGTGGGTTGGCGTCATGGCGCAGCCGGTCGGGCCGAAGATCAATCCCTTGAGCAGTGCTGGCGTCGAAGCGCGCGTGCGCCCGGCGCGAACCCTGGGGCTCTCGCGCAGGATCCCGTGAACCTTATCCCAAAGGGTGCGACTGATAATTGCCGCGTGTTCGCCGGGATAGGCTGTGCCCTTGTGGACCGCCTCGCCAATGTAGACCCGGTTGTTCACCAGCTTGTAGAGGAAGCCTTTGTCGATCAACCGACCGCGTCGTGTTTTGATCCCTTCGGCAGCGAGCGTGCGGGCAAGTGCCGTCGCCGAGCCCACTTCGAGGAACCGCTCGAAGATCATGTGAACGGTCGCAGCTTCTCCCTCGTTGATAACGAGCTTGCGGTGCCTGACCTCGTAGCCGAGCGGGACAAAGCCGCCCATCCACATACCCTTCTTGCGGCTTGCCGCGAACTTGTCGCGGATGCGCTCGCCGATGACCTCCCGCTCAAACTGGGCGAACGAAAGCAGGATGTTCAGAGTCAGCCGGCCCATCGACGTCGTCGTGTTGAAGGATTGCGTGACGCTGACGAAGGTGACGCTGCCGCGATCGAACACTTCCACCAGCTTGGCGAAATCCATCAGCGACCGGCTGAGCCGGTCGATCTTGTAGACCACGACCACGTCGACGCGACCGTCCTCGATATCGGCGAGCAGGCGCTTCAACGCGGGGCGCTCCAGCGTGCCGCCCGAGAAGCCGCCATCATCGTAGCGGTCAGCTAATTCGACCCAACCTTCCGACTTCTGGCTGGCGATGTAGGCTTCGCAAGCCTCGCGCTGTGCGTCGAGACTGTTGAACTCCATGTCCAGACCTTCTTCGGTGGACTTTCGGGTGTAGACCGCACAGCGAAGTTTCCGGATCGCCGTTTTCGTCATAATTGGCCTCGCCGGTTCTTGAGGCCGAAGAAGACCCAGCCGTTCCAGCGCGTCCCGGTGATGGCGCGCGCGATGGCGGAGAGCGAGCGGTAGGGACGCCCCTGCCATTCATAACCGTCGTTCAGCACCGTGACGGTGTGCTCGACGCCCTGCCACTCGCGGATCAGCCGCGTGCCGGCGATCGGCTTGTCGTCGGCGCGGATCCGGCGCAGCACGATGTTGCCACCGTCGAGCTGCTCGCCCAGCGCTTCGAGGCGTTCGACGGTCGCCGGTTTCAAACCGCCATAAGCCAATTCCTGGATCCGATAGGCGAGCCGGCTTTCCAGGAAGCGCCGATTGTAAGGTGGCGCCTCCGTGTCGAAGAGTTCGCGCCACTGCTTCTTGAGGTCAGGCGTCGGCGTGGTCTTCAGCGCCGCCAGCCGAGCCAGGATGCTGTCTGTCATGGTCATGCGTCTCCATTGCAAATTGGAGTTCCATGACCGCTCCGGTCGGGCGGGAAGTGAAGGCAACTTTCTCCGCGGTCGCCAGATACTTGCCTTGACTGGCGTGTCTTGAGCCGAACCAGCCCGCGCGCAAGAATCCTGCAGACCTCCCCGATTCGCTCGTCCGGCGTCATATGCCCGGGGTGGATCGGGTTCGGCATGTCCATCGCAGAGATCACCTAAGGGATTGGATTCCCTTGGCCTCTACTCACGGTGCCGACGGTCCGTCCCAAGGCGATGGCTTTTGAATCGACTCCGCTACGCATTTGCGATAAGAACGTAAGATGAACAAATGCGAGGTAATTATGGGCGGCTGAGATGGCTAAGAACCTGAAGAAATTCGTCAATCCCAAGTTTACCCGAACCGTCGATCTCGGCCTGCTGGGCCGCCTGTTCGAGCGCCACGGCGATGCCCTGAACGGGCTGGACCTTGGGGTCTTCAGGGGCGAGGCCGCGCAGGACGAGGCACGCAGCGCCGTCCAGGATTTCTTCGCGGGGCCGGAAGAGAACTATCCGGAAGGGCTCGTCGCCGACCTGCACCGGATCGCCGAGATCGGCAACGCGGCAGGCCTCGACATTATTCTTCAGCAGGCCGCGCGGCTGGGGATCCGGGTGACACCCGAAGCGAAGGATGACGAGCCGGAGACTCACCAGGATCCCAAGCACGTCGCCCTGCGCGTCTTCCTCGACCATCCCGACGTCTTTGACGCCGCGTCGGACATGATGGCGCTCATGGCGCGCACGTCGCTCGCCGAGTTCGTGGGCCGCGACGAAGGCGTCGAGGCGATCATGGACGATCGCGCAAAGGCCGAATTCGAAACCGCCGCCGCCGCGATGTTCGAACAGGACCTCCGCAGCAATTATTGCCGCGCCGGCTGGTATGACGATGCCGACGAACTCGTCCTGGTGATCGAGCATGGCTCTCCGATCACCACGACCGACGTCCTGCAAAAGGACCAGAAGCGCGTGATCAGCTTCCGCGCCGCCGAACACGCGGTGCTGTCCTACAACTCCACGACGGGCCTGTTGAAGATCGGCGGCGTGGCAAAGGCGCGCCGCGCCGATCTCGCGGAACTGTTCGCCGACAAGATCCTGGGCAAGCCCGAATTCTTCGCCGGCGATGACGCCCAGAACCTCTACACGCTCGACCCGGTGCAGCGCGCGGGCTTCGGCTTCGCGTTCAACCATGATTTCGATCCGGGCATCCAGCGGGTCCAGATCACCGAGGTCCAGGTCGACCGCGTCGGCGCCGATCCAAAGACCGGCGAGACACGAACCTTCTACTCCTATGTTGCGCGCGACGGACGGGACAATGCGCTGGCCAGGTTGGGCGAGATGATGCGGGGCGCTCGTCTCGGGTCGGATTGGCGCCTCAACCACATCGTCATCCGCGTTCATTTCGCGACCGGCGGCAAGTCGGCGAAGAAGGTAACCGTCAAGCTGAAGCCGCCGGCCCACGCCATGTTCAAGCGTCAGCAGTTCGAGGGCCGAATCATGATGCTCCTTCGCCGCAACGGACTGCTCAATGACCGAGACGCTGCCCAAGCTGCTGTTGCGGCTGAGTGAGGCGGGCGATCCCGCAATTCTATGGGGCCGACAGGCGGCGCCTCATGCCGGGCGCGATTTCGAGCGGCTGCTCGATCACGGCGTCCTGGTCGAGCAAGCGCCGGCAACAGAGTGGGATGTGTGCCCAGCCTGTGATTGCGGTCTCGATGCGCGGCCTGTCCAGCAGGTTAACGGACGACATATCGCGGTTTGCCCGACGGACCGGCGCAGCGACGTCGTTCTCGGCGATGACGATCTGCGGAGCTTTCGCATTCATCGTTCCGCGCTGGTCCGCGAAATCGCCATGGGGTCTGGGTTTGGCGACGAGCCGTCCCCGGTCGCCACCGGCGTCTGGCATCTGGGACAGACATCCGGCCAGCGGACGCTGTTCCTCGCGCTGTCGCGGGATGCGGTTCTCCAACCGGGAATGATCGGCCTGATGCGCTCGGTCGCCCGGTCATCGCCCATCACGTTGATCGCGCCGGCGATGGCTGCAGATGACCGGGCGCGCTTGGTCGACGCGGGGCTTCATCTTGTCGATGTATCCCACTGCATTGCTTGCGATGGAGCTGCACCTGGATTGGCCATCGATCAGTCCAAACTGGAAGCGCAACCGAGCTTGGCGCCCCGATTGGTGATTCAACGCGCCGCCAAGACGGTATCTCTCGACGGAACGCCCAAAACCCTTTCCGATCAGGAATTCCAACTGTTGGTCTTTCTGGCGGAACATGCGTTGAAGTCGCCCGCTATCGTCGAGAATCGTGCGATCGAAGCGCACATCTGGGGAGCGAGCATCCATAAGATTTCGTCGCAGGTGCGCGAACCCGTGCGCGCGCTTCGGGATGCGCTGGCTCGAGGAAGTACGGATGCCACGTCCGTACGCGCATTGATCGAGAATCGGCGAAATCCGAACGGCTACCGGCTGGCTCTGCCTCCGGAGGAAATCGAATTGCTTTCCTAGCTCGCTGAGCGGGAAGCCGTCTTTGGAGGCAAAAGCCATGGCCGGATACGGCAGCAAGGAAGATGGCGGGTACAATGAGCAGAGCTTGGCATACAAGAAGGCCCCGTCCATCGAGCACTACGTGAAGCTTCGCCGTGCTGACCCGTCCGCCGAAATTGAGGTCGCCGTAATCGGTGGTATGGACCAGCTCTACTTCATGGAGGGAGAGCTGCGGAAGTACGGGTTCGATCCGGAAATGATCGCTTCCGTCCTCGATGCCGATCCCGAGGCAATCAGCGAGGTCTCTCTCCAGATCATGGAGAAGCTGATCGAGGCCAAGAACCTCGCTAAGGCTGGGCAAACTCATCTCACGCGACGTGGGCTCGCCATTCCCGACAAGCTGGTGAACTGGCTCATTGCCTGCATGTTGGACGCGTTGAGCTGGAACGACGACCTCTACATCCCGAGGGATCTCATCGTTCTCATTCGCGAGCGACTGGGTGGCTCCAACCCTGAGTATGAGCAAGCTTCTGATGCCCATCAGAAGCGATGGGCGGCAATCACAATCGGTGGGCAGCTGAAGGCGCGGGGGATCAAGCCGAGCTTCAGGATGCTCGCCGGAGCACTGAATGTTTCGCCGAGCACAGTCATGCGCTGGTTCCCCGACGGTGACTTTGAGAAAGAAATCGCTCGAGTGGCGACCTGGTTCGATGAGAACGGCCAGTTGCGCGACTTAAAGGATGTATTTCAACCACCGTTGCAAACGAAATAAGCTGCGCAACGCCCAACTGGTCAGTCAAACCTGCGGCACCGATTGAGATCGGCTGATCGCAGGAAGTCTCCGGTGAGCGGGCCAAGCATACCCACAGTTCGCCCACATCATCACCACGTCGTGCCCACCTATGCTGGCGCGCGCATCGGCAACCTGCGGACATCACGAACGATGACCGAGGCGTTGACCGATGCACTCTTCGATTTCCCGAGCTGACCTTCAGATCCTTCTCCATGAGGCGGACATCGCGGCCCGCCGCCTCGTCCGCCAGCTGCGGCTTCCTCGCGCCGATCTCGACGATGTCCGCCAGGACCTGCTCGTTGATCTAATAGCCCGGCTTCCCGCCTACGACGCAGATCGCGGCACGCTCGGCGCCTTTGCCGGTTCCGTCCTCACCAACAGGGCGACGCGCATCGCCAACAAGGTGAAGCGGGAGCGCCGGATGTATGGCGCGACGCCGATCTCGCTCGATGAGGTCATTCCCGACAGCGACGGGCTGACCCGCGGCGGCCTCATCGCCGAAGCCGACGGCCTATCAGCGCTCTTCGGCCAGCCCGCCGATGCATTCGCCTCCGCCGAGGAGCGTCTCGATGTCGAGCGCGGTCTCGGTTCGCTCGAACCCGCCGATTGCGCCCTCTGCGCAGCCCTTTCCCGCGCCACCGCCGATCGCCTTGCCGCGAGCGGGCATGGCGCCCGCAGCAGCCTCTACCGCCGCGTCAAGGACATCCGCCTCGCCCTGACGGCGATCGGCGTCCATGCCGCGTGAGACGGTTCGGCGAGCGCGTGAGTAGGAGCCCATCATGAACGTCATTGCATCCAGATTCCCCGCTGTCCGGAAGCCGCTCACCGAGATCGATCTCTGCGGCTGGGTCGGTCAGGCAGTACCCGGCGACATCCTCGAATATCACCGTGGATTCCTCGCGCTCGACACCATGCCCCAGGGCACGCGCCTTGCCGAACGGGAGCGGGCGGAACTCGCCCGCGTCGCGCGCCGCGCCTGGTGGGCGGCCGAGCGCGGCTTGATCCATCTCGTGCAGCGTCGCCACCGGTCGGACGATTACAGCTATCTGGCCATCGCCCGCCCGAAGCCGAAGCAGGCTTCGGTTTCGCTTTCCTCACTCCTTCTGGCGGAGGTGGCGTGATGGCACCAGCTCGCAGCAACCGCCCCAGCCTCGACGACATCCACACCATGCCGGTCGGCGAGATCGCCACGCTTCCGGCGGAGCATCTGGCGCTGCTCCAGGAGGATGCCGATGCCGCCCTGGATGCCGCCAAGCGGCTCAAGGAGTGGCTCGAAGGCGCGATCGCGCTTCGCTATGCCGACGCGGCAGCGACGGTGCGCCGGGCCGAAGGCAGGGACACCGGCCTCGTTCGTTTCGAGGACGGTGCCGTCGTGGTCGCTGCCGATCTCCCGAAGAAGGTCGACTGGGACCAGTCGCTGCTCGCCGCACTCGTCGAGCGCATCGGTGCGGGCGGGGAGAACCCGGCCGACTACGTCGACATCGGCTTCAAGGTCCCCGAGCGCAAATACACCGCTTGGCCCACCGCTATCCGCGAGGCCTTCGCCGCCGCCCGCACGGTGCGGGCCGCCAAGCCGACCTTCCGTCTCACCATCAAGTCCGAGGATACCCGATGACCAGCTCTGCTGCCCTGACCGAGATCCGCAAGCGCCACTACGCGCTCGAAGCGCTGCCCGACACCATCGTCATTCCGGTGCTCGGCGAAATCCGCCGCGAACAGGTCGTCAAGCCGATCGAGGACGCCACGCTCGACGATATCGCCTTCGCCTTGCTGGGTGTCGAAGCCGAGTTCAGCGCCGTCGGCGACCGCCTGCACGCCTTGCGCAAACTCTATGGTCTCGCCCGGCAGGCCGGCGCGCGCGGGAGTGAGTGCGCGCTCGATGTCGCGTCACGCAACGCGGGAGGCCGCTGATGGCGCTGCGCATCGTCAGCGCCGACGAACGGCTGTCCGCGGCCGGCGCCAAGACCACCATGGCGATTTTCGGCCCGAGCGGCGTCGGCAAGACATCCTTGCTGAAATCTCTGCCGCCGGCGGAGACGCTCTGCATTGACCTCGAGGCGGGCATGAAGTCGGTTCAGGACTGGCCCGGCGACAGCATTCCGGTCCGTACCTTTGCCGATGCCCTCGACATCGGCTGCCTCGTCGGCGGGGTCAACCCATCGGCCGATCCGAGCGGCTTCTTCTCCGAGGCGCATTGCCAGCATCTCAGGGAAAGCTATCCCGATCTCGTTCAGATGATCGCGGGCAAGCGCATCATCTTCGTCGACTCGATCACCGATCTTACGCGCCAGGCGATGGCCTGGGCGAAGACCCGGCCCGAGGCCTTCTCCGACAAGACCGGCAAACCCGACACCCGCGGCGCCTACGGGCTCCTCGCCCGCGAAGTCATCGGCCTGCTCAAGCATCTGCAGCACGCCTCCGGAAAGACCGTGATCTTCGTCGGCATCCTCGAACGCGTCACCGACGAGTTCAACCGCACGACCTGGCAGCCGCAGATGGAAGGCGGCAAGGCCGGCCGCGAGCTTCCCGGCATCGTCGATCAGGTCATCACCATGAGCCTGTTCGCGCGCGACGGCGACGGCTGGCGGCATGAGCCCGAGCGCGGCGAAGACCGCCGCCTCGTCTGCCGCGCCGGTAATCCCTTCGGCCTGCCGGCGAAGGATCGCAGCGGTCGTCTCGATGTCACCGAGCCGCCCGACCTCGGCGCGCTGCTCTCCAAGATCAACGCAACCCGGAAAGGATGACGAGCCATGAGCTTCGACATGAACGACGCCGAGCCGCAGAAGAGCGGCGAACTGATCCCCGACGGCACCTTCGCCAAGGTCACCATGACCATCCGGCCGGGCGGGACCGATGGCCAGAGCGATATCGACCGGGGGCTGCTCAAGGCCTCGAACGCGCCCGGCAGCGACGTGCTGATGGTGGATGCCGAGTTCACCGTCGCCGAGGGTCCGCACGTCCGGCGCAAGTTCTGGCAGATGTTCACCGTCTCCGGCGGCAAAGTCGACGAGCACGGTGTCTCGATCGGCTGGAAGATCTCCAAGGGAAGCTTCCGAGCGATGATCGACAGCGCGCTCGGGCTCGATCCGCAGGACATGAGCGAGGTGGCGAAGTCGAAGCGGATCCTGCGCGGGCTGGCCGACCTCAACGGCATCACCTTCGTTGCCAAGATCAAGGTCGAGCCCAGCGACGACCCGCGCTACGGCGACAGCAACAAGCTCGACCGCGTGGTTCTGCCGAGCGAACCGGAATGGCGGAAGGTGATGGACGGCGAGGTCCTGGCGCCGAGCCCCAGCACCCGCGCGCGGCCGAAGGCTGTATCGCCCGCATCGCCCGCAGCCCCGGCCTGGGGGCAGCCCGCCGCATCGCCGCCTGCGAGCGCTGCCCCGGCCTGGAGCCGGCCGGCACAGCCGGGCACGGCCCCGGCAGCCGCACCTGCCGCGACGCCGGCCCCGAGTGGCCCGGCCTGGCTCAACACCTGACCGTCATGACGGCCGATGAGTGGCAGGCGCACGTCACGCGCGAGGCAGCGAGGGCGATGGGACAATGGCTCGAAGGACGCGGAAGGCTTCACCAGCCCATCGCCGCTCTCACGCTCCCCGAACTGGAAGCCATGGCGGCGAACGCGATCGCGCGGTTCATCGTCTTGGCCTCGCACCGGATCAAGGATCAGCCGGACGACGCCGAGGACCTGACCCGGCTCTTGCTCGGGTAGCCGTCTGCGCCGTCTGCGGACGTCAGGCGCGGGGCTTCGGCTACGTCCACCAGCTGCGCTGGGACCGCTTTCCCTACCACCGCTTCTGCTCGATGCGCTGCCTCGACGTCGGCGCGGCGCTCGCCAACAGGAACAACGGGATGATCGACAAGACCGACATGGAGACTCGAGCGATCAAGGAGGCGCGCCGGTTTCTCGCCGAGACGCTCACCGAGCTCGACCTGATGGCGCCGTTCTACGACCGGAGCGCGGCCGAGATCGACCGCATCATCGAAGCCTGCGTCGACGGGTTTCAGGAATCGATGCAGCGCCAGGCAGCCGCCCGCGACCCGCTCGACGATCCGATTCCCTTTTGAGGTGGCGGATGGGAATCGATCTCAACCACGGCTCCGGCTTCATCTATGGCCGCATCGGCCACGCGATCAGCGTGTCCGATCGGGTCAATGCGCTGATCGATGCGGCGCTCGTCGCACGCAATCGGCGGCAGCAGCCGCGCGACTATCTCGGCGGCAGCCGGATCGGCGAGCCCTGCGCGCGCAAGCTCGTCTACGAGGTGACCCATACGCCCAAAGATGAGGGACGGGATTTTGACGGCGCGATCCTGCGCATCTTCGACGCCGGCCACCAGTTCGAGACGCTCTCCATCCGCTGGCTGCGCGGCGCGGGCTTCGACCTTCGCACCGAGCGCGCCGACGGCGGACAATTCGGGTTCGAGGCGGCGGGTGGCAAGCTGCGCGGCCACATCGACGGCGTGATCGTCGCCGGCCCCGATGTCGGCCTGCGCTGGCCCGTGCTCTGGGAGCACAAGGCGCTGAACGCCAAATCCTGGAACGACCTGGTCAAGCGTAGCTTGCGCGCCTCCAAGCCGGTCTACTTCGCGCAAGTCCAGCTCTACATGGGCTACCTGGAGCTGGAGACCGCCCTCGTCACGGCCCTTAACAAGGACACCGAGGCGCTCCACCACGAGGTGGTCGCGTTCGATCCGCCCTGCGCGCAGGCGCTGTCCGACAAGGCCGTCGATATCCTGCGCGCCGCGGCAGCCCGCGAACTCCCCCCGCGCATCGCCGCAGCCCGGGACTTCTATCTCTGCCGCATGTGCGCCTATGCGGAGCGCTGCTGGGAGGGCGAGCGATGAGCTTCATCCCGTCTCCGCAGCAGGCGGCGGCAATCGCCGCGATCGAGGACTGGTTTCGGCGCCGCACGCGCGATCAGCAGGTGTTCCGCCTGTTCGGTTACGCAGGAACGGGCAAGACCACCATCACCCGGCATGCAATCGGCGAGCTCGGTCTCGAACCGATGGATCGCACGGGTGGTGCGGGCGGCGTGCTCTATGCCGCCTTCACTGGCAAAGCGGCCCTGGTGATGACCCGGAAGGGAACGCCGGCCTCGACGATTCATAGCCTGATCTACAAGGTCTCCGAGGCGACACCGGAAGAAATCGAGCGCGTCACCCGCGAGTTGGAGACGCTGCGCAAAGGCTTGCGGAGCATGGGACCGGCCGAGCGCTCCTTCGCCGAGACCCAGATCCGCCGCCTCGAGCTCCGGCTCGCCGACATCCATCAGCCCCGTTTCATTCTGAACGAGCAGTCGCTGGTCCGCGACGCCGACCTGATCGTGCTCGACGAGGTCTCCATGGTCGGCGCCGAGATGGCGAGCGATCTGCTCGCCTTCGGTAAGCCGATCCTGGTGCTCGGCGACCCCGGCCAGTTGCCGCCGATCAAGGGCGACGGCGCCTTCACCGATGCCGATCCCGACGTGATGCTGACCGACATCCATCGCCAGGCCGAGACCAGCGCCATCATCCGTCTCGCCACACTCGCGCGGCAGAGCGTGCCCATTCCCTACGGCGAGCACGATGACTTCGTCTGGAAGATGCGGTGCTCCGACATCGGCCCGCATCAATTCCTCAAGGGCGGCCAGGTGATCTGCGGTCGCAACGCGACGCGGCTCTTTCTGAATACCGCGATGAAGCAGGCGGCCGGCTTTCCGGGCGCTTACCCGCGCGGGCTCGGCGAGAAGATCATCTGCCTCAAGAACCGGCACGATCTCGGTCTCGTCAACGGCATGTTCCTCGACCTATCGGACATCCGCGACGAAAGCCCGCTCGCCTTCAGCGCGTCGGTGCGCACCGAGGACGGGACAAGCGTTCCCGGCCGCCAGTGGTTCTACAAGGGGCATTTCGACGACCACGTCGCCTACGACGCCGAGCGCCTGCGCCGCGATTGGCGCGACATGTGGGGACTTGTCGAGAGCGTCTGGGGCTACGCCATCACCTGCCACAAGGCCCAAGGGTCGCAGTGGGAGAACGTGATCGTCTACGACGACGGTCTCGGGCGGACCGCCGAGGACCGCGCCCGCTGGCTCTACACCGCCATCACGCGTGCGGAGCAAGGGCTGGTGATCCTTGATTGACTTCAACGACATCGCACCCGCCAGAACGCCTGCGGTTCATTACGATCTCGACGCCATCGTGGCCGGCCTGCGTGACAGAACCGACGTCTGGGTGCCGCAGCACTTTCCAAACGGCCGTCGCAACGGTGACGAATGGCGTCTCGCCCACATCAATGGCGGGGCGCCGCGAAAGAACGGTTCCTGCGTGATCACGCTCAGAGGCGAGCACGCCGGCGGCTGGATCGACTTCGACGGCGGCCAGGGCGGCGGGCCGCTGAGCACGCTGGAACAGGCGACCGGCCTCAAGGGCCGCGACCTCTTCGCCTATGCCGCCGATCTGGTCGGATGGTCGGCCGCGGCGCCAGCGCGTCGCGAACCGTCGGCGGCTTCCGCGAGGCCGGAGAAAGACTCTGCCCGAGAAATCGAGATCATCCTCTCCCGGGCCATCCCGATCGCCGGCACACCGGGGGAGGCCTATCTGCGCGCACGAGGGCTCACGGTCCCGCCACCGTGCGACCTCCTGTTCCATCCGGATCTCGCGCATTGGGATACGAGGACCGGTTTCCCGGCCATCGTCGGCCTGGTTCGCGATCGCGCCGGCAGCGTGGTTGCCCTGCACCGCATCTACCTGCGCCCGGATGGGGCGGCGAAAGCCGAGGTTGAAAAGCCGAAGAAGATGCTGGGCCGCGTCGGCGGTGGCGCCGTGCGCCTGACGCCGATCGGCGACGACGCTGTCCTTGGTCTCAGCGAAGGGATCGAGACGGCGCTCGCCGTGATGACGGCCTGTCCAGGCATGGCGGTATGGGCAGCGCTCTCGGCCACCAATCTCGAACAGGTCGTCCTGCCGCCAGATGCCCGGCGTGTCGTGCTGCTCGCCGACCACGATGCGTCGGGAGCGGGCCTTCGTGCAGCCGAGGCGGCGGCGCGGCGTCTCCTCGCGGAAGGCCGCAGCGTCGCCATCGCCCTGCCGCGGGCGGAAGGCGAGGACTTCAACGACGTCCTGTTGCGCGACGGCGCGGATGCGGTCCGTCAGATCATCGACGCAGCCGAGCCGTGTGCAGTGGCGGATGGCACGGATGCGCAGGATGGCGCCCGAAACCGCCCGATCGGCTTCGTCGAGCCCCAAGGGCGCTTGCCGCAACTGCGCGCTGATGAGGGCGATCTCGCCCGCGCCCACGCACGCAGCTGGGGTTTGCTCCTCGCCTCGAACAACACGCCCTGGCTCTTTCGCAGCGGCAGCATGCCGACATGGGCCGTGCATGACGATGACGGCCTGCCCATGGCCCGGCCCGTCACGGAAGAGCGCATGCGACACATGCTGGCCAAGCTAGCCGATTGGCGGCGTCTGGCCCGCAATAGCGATCTTGTCCCCGCGCATCCGCCGACGCCGCTCATCAAATCGCTGTTGGCGACGCCCGATCCCGGCCTGCCCGTGCTGGCGGGGATCGTCACCACACCGGTCTTCGGCCGCAATGGAGCGCTCCTGACGGAGCCCGGCTACCACCCCGATGCGCGGCTGCTCTACCAGCCCACACCAGGCTTTGCCGTGCCGCAGGTGCCGGAGCGCCCGTCGCCGGTGGAGATCGCGACCGCGCGCAGTCTCATCATCGACGACATGCTCGGCGAGTTCCCCTTCACCGGCCACGCGGAGCGGGCGCATGCCGTTGCCTTGATGCTGCTCGGCTTTCTTCGCGCCATGATCGACGCACCGACGCCGCTTCATCTGATCGAGAAGCCGACACCCGGCACCGGCGCGACCCTGATGGTCGACGCGATCGCGACCGTGCTCACCGGCGTCAGCGCCTCCGTGATGACCGAGGGCCGCGACGATGAAGAGTGGCGCAAGCGGCTGACCGCCAAGCTGCGCCAGATCCCCTCGATGGTGCTCATCGACAATCTGCGTCACCCGCTCGACTCCTCTGCGCTTGCGGCAGCTCTCACCGCGCCCTTCTGGGAGGACCGCATTCTCGGTGCGTCCGAGATGACGCGATTGCCGATCCGCTGCGTCTGGATCGCGACCGGCAACAATCCCGAATTCTCCAACGAGATGGCGCGCCGCATCGTGCGCATCCGGCTCGATGCTCGTGTGGATCAACCCTGGCGGCGCGAGGGGTTCCGCCACCCCGATCTCATGAGCTGGGTTCGCGCCAACCGGCCGCGCATTGTCGCGGCCTGCCTCACATTGTGCCGGGCGTGGATCGCCGCCGGCAGGCCACGGGGCGCGCGCATGATCGGCAGCTACGAGATCTGGTCACAAATCATGGGCGGCGTCCTCGAGGTCGCCGGGATCGAAGGGTTTCTCGCCAATCTCGATGAGATGCTCGCTGCCGCCGATGGCGAGGGCGCGATCTGGCGTAGCTTCATCGGCGCCTGGTGGGACCGCTTCGGGACGGCCGAGGTCGGCACCGGCGATCTCTATGAGGTGGCGTTGGTCTGCGAGCCTCCGCTGCCGCTGGGCGCCGGGGGCGACCGGTCACAGCGCACACGGCTCGGCAAGGCGCTCGCCCGCATGCGCGACCGGGTGTTCGACATCGACGGCCGCAAGATCCGCGTGCGAACGCTGGGCGTCTCCCATCAAGCCAAGCGCTGGCAGCTCACGATCGAAGGGGAACGTGGGGAACGTTTTCCGCAAGCTGTCGTGCCGTCGGCCGGGGAACGTTGCGCCGAAAAGGGGAACGTCGAAAACCAACGTTCCCCGGCACAACCCATTGAAACAAAAGGCTCCGGGGAACGTGGGGAACATGGGGAACGTTTTTCGACACTAACGCATGTGCGCGGCTGCGCCCACGCGATGGAGGATGGAGAAAAACGTTCCCCACCTTCGTCACCTTCCCAAAGCGCTTGTCCCTCAACGGCTTGCACCGGGGAACATGCGGGGGAACATCCCTCACCACGTTCCCCAAACGGCGCTGCGCCGGACTGGCTCAAGGAGGTGCTCTGATGGGCATGCTCCGTCAACTCGGCCGTCTCCAGGCGGCAGCGACCGGTCCGCCGCGATGGGTCTTCGCTCCGAAACCCGACCCTTGCTCGCGCCTTGGAGACAATCATGATTTCGACCATCGAAACCGGCCCCGCCGCAGCAGGGGCCATCGCATTCCGTCCACATCCGGCTCATGCGCATCGCGCCATTCTCAGCCTCGATCTCGGCACCACGACCGGCTGGGCGCTGCGCAGCCATGACGGCCTGATTACAAGCGGCACGGTCTCGTTCCGGCCGAGCCGCTATGACGGCGGCGGCATGCGCTACCTGCGCTTCCGAAGCTGGCTGGACCAGATCGCCGAGGATACCGACGGTCTCACCGCGATCTATTTCGAGGAGGTTCGCCGCCATGTCGGCACCGACGCGGCCCATCTCTATGGCGGCTTCCTGGCGACGTTGAGCGCCTGGTGTGAGAGCCACGCGATCGCCTATCAGGGCGTTCCCGTCGGCACAATCAAGCGGCACGTCGCCGCCAAGGGCAACGCCGACAAGGTCGCCGTAATGGCTGCCGTTCGTGCCCGGGGATTCTCGCCTGCGGACGATAATGAAGCCGACGCCATCGCCATCCTGCTCTGGGCCATCGAGACTGATGGAGGCGTGCGATGAGCGGGGAGACGATGCTCAGGCATGCCGCGTCGGTCGTCGCCGAGCGCCGCAAGATCTACGGAGAACCCGCCGCCGCGATGGCCGTAGTCGCCAGACGCTGGTCGATCACACTTGGCCGCCCTATCACGCCGGCGGAAGTCGTGCTCTGCCTCATCGATCTGAAGCTGGCGCGGCTCGGGCACGATCCCAAGCATCAGGATTCGATCCTCGACATCGCCGGCTATGCAGCGGTGCTGCAGGAGGTCGGACGATGAGATGGCTGCCGAAGGGGTATGGCGGCGAACGCCGGTCGGCTGAAGAGGTCAAGCGTGAGGGCTGGCGCGAGCAGGGCCTCCTCGTCGTCAGCCCCACCGATCCGCGTCTCACCTGGCCCGAGCGAGAACTGGTTCGCCAGCTCGGCGAAAAGCTCTATGGCGGACGGCGCCCGCCGACGGAGCAACGGCATGGCTGATTGGACTCGCGAACAGGTCGAGGAACGGCTGATCGAAGCTGCCGACGTCATGAAGCGCCTCCCCGACGTTCGGGTGCAGGGCTACTTCTCGGTGTGGCCGAAGATCGCGCATGAGTTCGCTGATCTCGTCGGTCAGGAGCCGCCGCGCATGAAGCGTCCGCCGCCGTTGCCGGACGCGATCAGCCGCATGGAGGCAACGCTGCCCTGGCTGCGATGGTTGGAGCCCGACGATGCGCGGCTTGTCTGGGCGCGCGCCGAGGGTACGCCGTGGAAGCCGATCTGCTGGCGCTTCGGCATCGCGCGGGCGACAGCCCATCGCCGATGGGAGTATGCGCTGAGCCTGATCGTCTGGCGGCTTAATGAGTGGAGGGTACCGGGGAAGCGGTCGCGGCGATTCGTGATCGAAAGGGTCGAGAGAACTTGACCGTCGTGTAGTGCTGGAGCGGGATCGAGTTGGCTGGTGCGGACGCGTCGATTCGTGACTGGTTCCGGCCTAGAATGTCATCGCTGGATGGAGCTGATCAAAGGCGCGACGGCGCGTGCTCGTATCCATCATGATTAACGTAGCGCGCGCGAGGAAGAGATGTCGCAGCAGAAGAGACTGAATGAGTACCCCGCGATTACACCGGTGCTCATGGATTATGGGTGGTTTGTGCCTCCATACATCAACGGCGAAGAGCACGAACGCATCAAGAATCTGGTGGCCTATATTCAGGCGAACTTGCCACCGGATGACGCGGCGAAACGCGCGATTGAAGACAAAATCCATAAGGAATTTCTCGACGTGGCCTTCAGCACGCAGGTCCGTGCACGCTATGTGTGGCTCGCCCTACGGACACCCCATATCTCCGGCTATTCGCATTTGTACGAGAGCGCGGTTTTTGCCTATTACAAGCGAGAGTACGCCGCCGCTGTTTGCCTGCTCCTTGTGGCGCTTGAGGGCGTCCTGCTCTCGATTAACGGATGGCGCCTTGGCCAGCCTAACAAGCCCAGTTTCGCGCAGCTGAAGGCAACGATCGCCAACTTGACGCTCGCCAACATCAATTCGGAAATGAACGCCGTGCAATCGGCATTTCGGGATGCATTGTCGGCGTTCATCGACCGTTGGATTTACGCGCATACGTCCAGTGCGGACTTCTCACTGTCCGTGCTGAATCGTCACTACGTTCTGCACGGGATGGACGCAGGCAACTTTTATCGGCCACACGACTTTCACCGCCTTCTGCTGGGCTTCGACCTCCTCATCGACCTCACCGCCATGATAAACGGTACGTATCGTGTGATGGTGGAGGCGGATTGCGATAAGTATGAAGAACGTAGGCAATATTACGAACAGCTGCGAGGCGGTGTCCTGCAAGTTGGTCCCGCGGGCGATCGCGAGCAGGAACTCTTAAGACAGCATCCAAATTACGCGCCGCCGACAATGGAGGCCTGCGTGGAGCTGCGCATAAATCGGTAAGCGCGCGGAGATTCAACGCGCAATCACTCTGTCAAATTGATTCACGCGGTGAGACAATTTTCGCTGAGACATTTCCCGGCGAGACACACATCGGCGATTTGGGCTAGTTCTTGGGCATGCTCGGGCGAGCCGCGCGCCGATGATCTCCGACCGGCGAGATGCACGGTTCCTCCCTGGCCAAAGTCGTATGCTGGCGGCAATGGCGCGACGCTTCCCCAGTGACGGTGCCGAAATAGGCCACTTCGTTTCGCCTGCATCGTCGGCCTCATGAATTCAAACACTTAGGCGTCTGCGAACCTCGGCGATGGCGAAGCCGCCAGTCGGGGGCGTTTCGCTCCGGGCTTGTTGGCGAAGCGGGACCCGTTTCGCCGGCACAGCGCGTCGGCTGGCTTCGCGACCGCCGGATCAGATCCTTCTCCCATCGCACCGGACCGGCCATGGACGTCGTCGAAACCCCGATCGACAAGCTCGTGCCCTATGCCCGCAACCCGCGGCGCAACGAGGAAGCTGTCGCCACGGTCGCCGCCTCGCTGGCCGAGTTCGGCTGGCGTCAGCCGATCGTCGTCGACGAGGACTTGGTGATCGTCGTCGGCCATACTCGGTACGAGGCGGCCAAGCGCCTCGGCATGACGAGCGTGCCGGTGCATGTCGCACACGGCCTGACGCCGGCTCAGCTGCGCGCCTACCGGCTGATGGACAACCGCTCGCATCAGAATGCGAGCTGGGACGACGAACTGCTCAAGCTCGAACTGGCCGATCTGAAGCTCGACGAGTTCGACCTGGCGCTGACCGGTTTCGAGGACGATGAACTGGCCCGTCTCCTGGCCGACGCGCCCGTCGAGGGGCTGGTCGACGAAGATGAGATTCCTGAGCCGCCCGCCACGCCCGTCACCCGCCGCGGCGATCTCTGGCTACTTGGGGACCACCGCCTGCTATGCGGGGACTCGACCTCGGCCGAGGACGTCACCCGCCTGATGAACGGCGAGCGCGCTGCGCTGTTCGCAACCGATCCGCCCTATCTCGTCGACTATGACGGCACCAACCACCCGACGAAGAGGAACGCGTCGGCCCGGGCCAAGAAGATCGCCAACAAGGACTGGTCCGACGACTACATCGAGCAGAAGCATTGGGATGATTCATCCCAGGGTCCGCGGTTCTATGAGGCCTTCATGCAGGTCGCCATCGACTGCGCCATCAAGGAGGACGCGGCCTGGTATTGCTGGCACGCCTCGCGGCGCCAGGCGATGCTGGAGGCGTGCTGGGCAAAGTTCGATGTGCTGCATCACCAACAGATCATCTGGGCCAAGAGCCGTCCGGTGCTGACGCGCTCGATCATGCTGTGGGCGCACGAGCCCTGCCTGTTCGGCTGGCGCTCGGGCAACAAGCCGCGCGTCAACCGTGAAGGCTTCGAGAACTGGCCGACGACCGTGTGGTCCATCCCGTCGAGCGAGATCGAGACGCGCGAGCACCCGACCTCGAAACCGGTGCGCGTGTTCACGCTGCCGATGGAGCTGCACACCGTGCCAGGCGAAACCTGCTACGAGCCGTTCTCCGGCTCGGGCTCGCAACTCATTGCAGGCGAGCGCACAGGGCGACGCGTCTTTGGGCTCGAACTCTCCGAGACCTTCTGCGACGTCATCGTCAACCGCTGGCAGGCATACACGGGGAAGTCGGCGAAACTGGACGACGAAGATCGCAGCTTCGAAGAGGTGAAAGCCGCGCGTCTTGGCGCTGGCGACGGCGCAAAGGACGCGGCATGAAGCAATCGCGCCGGATGTCTTTGATCGAGGCGTTGAGCAATGTCGCGATCGGCTACGGCGTGGCCGTGCTGACCCAGATCGCGGTCTTCCCGTTGTTCGGTCTGCAAGTGTCCCTGAGCGACAATCTGTTGATCGGCGCTCTGTTCACGCTGGTCTCGGTGGCACGCAGCTATGCCGTGCGGCGCATCTTCGAACGGATGCGCGCTTTGTCTGCATAAGCGAAACGCCGCCGCCCATCGCGGGCAGCGGCGCGTCAGTGATGATGACGTGTCAACTGGCGGTCGCTCCGAGCAGCTTCGCCCGGAAGTAGGCGCCCACCGGTCGGCTCTCGGCCACCGTGCGGCCGGCCCGGAGCGCGCCGGCACGGCCGACAAAATAGAAGCCGACCTGCTCGCCGGTTTCTCGGCGCGTTCGCGTGAGGACCGTGTAGCGGGTCGAGCGCGTCTCGGCGATGATCGCTTCGCCTCGGTGCTGCAGGGCGGCGACGAGACGGTCGTGGATGGTGGTCTTCGCCATGGCTCAGCCTTCCCGGCTGAGGCGATATACGCGGCCGCGTCCTTCGACCTTCTCGGAGGTCACGTCGAGCCCGAGCTTCTTCTTGAGTGCCCCGGCGATGGCGCCGCGCACCGTATGCGGTTGCCAGCCGAAGGCGGCGGCGATTTCCGCTATGGTTGCTCCGTCGGCGCTCTGCAGCGTGGCGATCAGCTGGGCCTGCTTGCTGCCTTCGCGGACCTTCGGCTCCGTTGACGCCTTGGCGGCAGCGGGAACGCCATGCTTCGGCTCCGCAGGCTCAGGCGAGGCGTCCGGCTCGATACCGATGGCGGCGAGTCCGTGCTCGGTGATTGCGAGGGTGACGCCGTGGCCGTCGCCGGTCTCGCGCCAGACGTGCTCGCCGATCCGCGAGTCGGCATCGATCTCTTCGAGCAGGCCCTGCTTGAGCAGCGGTGCAATCACCTTCTGCGCGGCGCCGCCCTTGAGGTTCTTCGGGAGCGGCAGCGCCAGCATGTTCGCGCGCTGCGCGGCGGTGCTAAGGACGATCATCTGGGTGTCGGAAAGCTTGGTCATTGGGCAGCCCTTCTTCAGGAGAGGCGCGCGACCATCGCGGGCCTTCTACTGCCCCGAGCCCCGAGGGCGAACCCAACGGGGCGAAGGCGGGAAGCGGCGCGTCTAATCGGCGTGTTCGCCCTCCTTGAAGGCGGCGTCGGTGATGCGCTTCAGGAGCTCGGCATAGTGCGTGAGTGTCCCGACATGGCCCCAGTTGATCTCGTCGGGGCTGGTGTCGAAATGGTCGTCGCTCAGGGCCTTGATGCGCTCCAGCATCGCGTCGATTTCCGCCTTCTTGGCGATGAAAGTGTCGAAGGCGGAAGCGGTGTTTCGGGACTTCGTCATGGCGGTCTCCAACGCTTGATGGTGACCCCATACAGGCTCTGATCGACACCCTCATCAAGTCGATAAGTGCATCATTTCATTGCTTTTTATGCAGTGATGGCGGGGCTCCCGACATGACCTGATCTTGCCCGGGAGCGGCCCCCGTTCATGGCGACCAATACCCAACCGATCGCGGTCATCGCCCGGCTCCTGGACCTGACCGAAAGGCGGGTCCAGCAGCTGGCGCGCGACGGGATCATCCCGGCGTCAGCTCGCACCGGCCCCGAACGCGGGCGCTACGATCTCGTCGGCACGGTGCGCGGCTATGTGCGCTACCTGCGCGAACTGGCGACGCGGTCGCAGACGGGCGCCGCCGATTTCGGTGTCGAGCGCGCCCGGCTGATCAAGGCCAAGGCCGATCTCGCCGAAATGGACGCAGCTGTCCGGCGCGGCGACCTCTTGCCGGCCGCTCAGGTCGAGGAGGCTTGGATCGCCGTGCTGGCCCGCCTGCGCGCGCGTCTGCTGGTCCTGCCCGACAGGCTGGCGCCGCTCGTCCACGAGGAGACGACCATTGCCGGCACGCGCGCGCAGATCCGCGACGCGATCACCGAAGCGCTCGCGGAACTCGCCAGCCTCCCGGCCATCGCCGTTGGTGCTGAAGGGGCCGGCGCGGCTGGCGCAGGCGACGCGCAAGGCGCTGACGATCCTGGCGCCGCCGCCGACCCTGACGATCAGTGAGTGGGCCGACGCCAGGCGCCGCCTGAGTTCCGAAGCCAGCGCCGAGCCCGGCCGCTGGCGCACCGAGCGGGCCATCTACCAGCGCGGCATCATGGACGCGATCTCCGATCCGGCGGTCGAAAGCGTCGTCGTGATGTCGTCGAGCCAGACCGGCAAGACGGAGGTGCTGCTCAACACCGTTGCATTCCACATCGACCAGGACCCGGCGCCGGTGATGGTGGTGATGCCGACGGAACGCGATGCGGAGACCTGGTCGAAGGACCGTTTCTCGCCGATGGCGCGCGATACGCCCTGTCTGCATGGGCGCATCTCGGATCCGAAGTCGCGGGACGGGTCGAACAAGATCCTGCACAAGAAGTTTCCCGGCGGGCATCTGACCATCGTCGGCGCCAATGCACCCTCGGGCCTGGCCAGCCGGCCGATCCGCATCCTCCTGTGCGACGAGGTCGACCGCTATCCGTTCAGCGCCGGCGCCGAGGGCGATCCGGTCAATCTGGCGAAGAAGCGCACGGTCACCTTCTGGAACCGCAAGATCGTCCTGGTCTCGACGCCGACCATCCGTGGCGCGAGCCGGATCGAGACGGCGTTCACCGAAAGCGACAGGCGCCGCTTCTTCGCGCCGTGCCCGGAATGCGGCGAGCATCAGACGCTGGTCTGGGAGCAGGTTCGCTGGGACCGCGACGCGGACGGCGCCCACCGGCCGGAGACCGCGCGATACCAATGCCGCCATTGCGGCGTGCATTGGAGCGACGCCGAACGCTGGGCCGCCGTGCGCCGGGGCGAATGGCGGGCTGAGGCCCCGTTCGACGGCATCGCCGGCTTTCACCTGAACGAGGTCTATTCCTCCTGGGTCCGCTTGGAAGCCATGGTGCGCACCTTTCTGTCGGCGAAGGATCACGGCGACGAGGCGATGAAGACCTTCGTCAATACATCGCTGGGCGAGACATGGGTCGAGACGGGCGAAGCGCCGGACTGGCAGCGGCTCTACGATCGTAGGGAAAGCTGGCCGGCCGGCACGGTGCCGATGGGCGGCCTGTTTCTCACCGCCGGCGCCGACGTCCAGAAGGATCGCATCGAGGTCGATGTCTGGGCATGGGGTCGCGGGCTGGAGAGCTGGCTCATCGACCACATCGTCATTGAGGGCGGCCCCGAACACGCCGCCGCATGGTCCGCGTTGGACGGTCTCTTGAGCCGCAACTGGCCGCACGCCTCTGGGGTGGCGATGGGCCTGTCGCGCCTCGCGATCGACACCGGCTTCGAGGCGCCGTCGGTCTACGGCTGGGCACGGCGCGCCGGCTTCGCGCAGGTGGCGCCAGTCAAGGGTGTCGAGGGTTTCAATCGGGCGAGCCCGGTCTCCGGCCCGACCTATGTCGATGCGACCGCCGGCGGCAAGCGATTGCGGCGCGGCGCGCGGCTGTGGTCGGTCGCGGTCTCGACCTTCAAGGCCGAGACCTATCGCTACCTCCGGCTCGAACGGCCGACCGACGAGGAGCGTGCCGGAGGCGCCAGCTTTCCCGCAGGGACCATCCACCTGCCGGCTTGGGCCGACAGCGAGTGGTGCAAGCAGTTCGTCGCCGAACAGCTGGTGACGGTGAAGACCAGGCGCGGGTTTCAGCGGCTCGAATGGCAGAAGCTCCGCGAACGCAACGAGGCGCTGGATTGCCGGGTCTATGCCCGTGCCGCCGCCTGGATCGCCGGTGCCGACCGCTGGGGCGAGCAGAAATGGCGCGATCTCGAACGCCAGGTCGGCTCGCTCGATCCGAGCAACACAGTGGGGCCAGAGACCACGGCCTCTGACCCCGGCACGCCAGAGATCGCCTCCGCGGGTCTGGTGCGACGAGCGCCTGCCCGGCGCGGCCGACGGGTGTTCACGCCCAGCTATCTGAGTTGAGACCGAGACCATGACGCTTGAGGACATGATCGCGCGCCGCGATGCGCTGCTCGCCGCCCGATGGCGCGGCGTGCGCACCGTCGAGGTCGAGGGGCGCCGCATCACCTATGCGAGCGATGCCGAAATGGCGGTCGCCCTCGGCGACCTCGAACGGCGGATCGCCGAGGAGCAAACCGGCGCGCGCCGTCGCATCGTTCGCACGACGGCAAGCAAGGGGCTCTGACTCGTGCTGGAATCGATCACACGGTGGCGCCGCCGCATCGGCGCTCTGGTGGGCGGCTTCGAGGCGGGCCAGGCAAGCCGCAGGCTGCGGCACTTCCAGCCGAGCCGGGCGCATCTCAACACGCTGATCGCGGCCGCCGGCGCCGACATCACCGCGCGCGCCCGATGGCTGGTGCGCAACAACGGCTATGCGGCGAACGCCATCGAGAGCTGGGCCGGCAATGTGGTGGGCGACGGCATCAAACCGTCGTCCCTGATCGCCGATGCCGAACTCAAGGCGCGCGTGCAGCGCCTCTGGCTCGACTGGACCGACGACAGCGACGCCGAGGGGTTCACCGATTTCTATGGCCAGCAGCGGCGCGCCGCGCGCGAGGTATTCATCGCCGGTGAAGTGTTCTTCCGCTTCCGTCCGCGCCGGCCCGATGACGGGCTCATGGTGCCGCTGCAGCTGCAGATGATCCCCTCCGAGATGCTGCCGCTCAGCCGCAACGAGCAGCTTCCCGGCGGTAATGTCGTCCGTCAGGGGATTGAGTTCGACCGGATCGGCAGGCGCGTCGCCTACCACTTCCTGCGCCGCCATCCGGGTGACGTGACCGATCCAGGGCTCGCCGGCGAGATCGTGCGGGTGTCGGCGGCCGAGGTCATCCACGTCATCGATCCGGTCGATGCTGGGCAGTTGCGCGGGATTTCCCGCTTTGCGCCGGGCATCGTGAAGCTGTTCCTGCTCGATCAGTACGACGACGCCGAGCTCGACCGGAAGAAGGTCGCGGCCATGCATGCGCTCTTCATCACCACGCCGGCGCCGGCGGAGCCCTTCGACATCGCCGAGAGCGACGAAGGCGGCGAGCGGACGATGGATCTGCAGCCCGGCCAGATCGTGATGCTGGAGCCGGGCGAGGAAGTGCAGACCTCGGCGCCTGCCGATGTCGGCCAGACCTACGAGCCGTTCCAGTACCGCACGTTGCTGCAGGTCTCGGCGGCGCTCGGCATTCCGTATGCGTATCTGTCAAACGACATGCTGAAGGCGAACTACTCGAACTCGCGGCTCGCGCTCCTTGAGTTTCGCCGCCGCATTGAGGCCTACCAGCACTCGGTCATGGTCTGGCAGATCTGTCGACGGGTCTGGGCGCGCTGGCTCGATACGGCGGTCGTCTCAGGCGCGCTCGACTTGCCTGATTACGAACAGCAGCGGCGCACCTGGCTCGGCTGTTCCTGGTTGCCGCCCAAATGGGACTGGGTCGATCCGCTGAAGGACGCGCGCGCCGAGATCGAACAGATCGAGGCAGGGCTGAAGAGCCGGACACAGGCGCTCGCCGAGCGCGGCTATGACGCCGATCAGGTCGATGCCGAGATTGCTGCGGACCGTGCGCGAGAGCGCCAGCTTGGCCTCTCCTTCGGCAGCGCCTCATCCGACCCGAGGCTGCTGACCGATGCTCAAGAGGCAGCACCAGCGGACAACCAGGCGAACGTCGCCGCCGACTGAGGTTTCCATGACGCGATTGAATCCGCTGCTCACCCGGCTCGGCGGTCGGCCCTTGGCGATCGCCCCGCGAGCGCTCGACGGCCTGCTCGCCGCCGGCCCAATGCTCGATACACGCCAGGCCATGCTTCCGGCCCGCGATGCGCCGCAGGTGGCGAGCCATTCCGTTACCGGTCCCGGCATCGCCGTGGTGCCGATCCTCGGGCCATTGGTGACGCGTGGCGACTGGCTCACCGGTTTTCTGGGCGCCAGCGACTATGGCGAGATCGCTTTTGCGGTGGAGGCCGCGCTGGCCGATCCAGCTGCGCGGGCCGTGTTGCTGGAACTGGACTCGCCAGGCGGTGAGGTCGGCGGTCTCTTCGATCTGGTCGATCGCCTCGTGTCCTTGCGCGAAGCCGCGCAGAAGCCACTCTGGGCTGTCGCGAGCGAAAGCGCGCTGTCGGCTGCCTTTGCCATCGCCAGCGTGGCGGACCGCCTTTACGTCACCCGGACGGCGGAGGTCGGATCCATCGGCGTCGTGGCCATCCATGTCGACGAGAGCATCGCCGACGTCATGGCCGGCCTCAAATGGACGCTCGTTCACGCGGGCGATCGCAAGATCGAGGGCAATGCCCACGAGCCGCTTTCGGATACGGCGTTGTCGGCGATCCAGGCGGATGTCGACGCGCTCCATGCCGACCTCGTCACCCTGGTGGCGCGCAACCGGAACATGAGCCCCGGCGCTGTCCACGCGACGCAGGCCGCGATCTATCGGGGCCAGCGGGGCATCGACGCCGGCCTTGCCGACCAAGTCGGCACCGTCGGCCACGCACTTGCCGATCTCACCCGGATGCTCGACCCGCCACGCCTGATCAGGGGTGCTTCGCAGAGCGCCCGCAGTCGTCAACCTCCAAGGAGAAAGACCGAAATGACCATCGACCCCAATGCCGGTGCGGCGATCGATGGCGACGCCGTCATCGAGACGAACGCGCCCGAACCGGAAACCCCCGATACGCCGCAGCCCGCACCGCCGGTCGCGGCGCCGGAGACCACCGATGTACCCACCACCGGCCACACCGCGGAACGGTTGCGCGCCGAATATGCGGAGATCGCCGCCATTGCCGTCCAGGGTGCCCGACTGGGCGTCGCCATCGACGCCGCCGACGCCATGGCCAAGGGGATTGCGCCGCATGCGCTGCGAAGCTCCATCCTCGACGCCCTCGCGGCACGCGCCGAGGCGAGCTCTGTGGTCGCCGTGGCGCCGTCACCGGCCGGCTCGCCGGCATCGAACGGCGGCGAAAGCCCCATCGTGCGTCGTGCGCGTGAGCGCGCCTCGGCCAACCGCAGCTGAGGAAAGGAAGGATCATCATGACCGTTCTCACCATGTCGCCGACCCTTGGCGACCTGCTCAAATACGAGCTCAATGCGAGCTACTGCCGCGAGGCTGTGACCCTCAAGGCTGGCACGAACTACGCGCTCGGATCCGTCCTCGGCCGGATCACCGCCTCGGGCAAGTACCGCCTGTCGCCGGACGCCGAGGTCGTCGGAGACGAGGGTGCGGAGGTCGCAACGGCCGTCCTGATCGAGGCGGTCGACGCGACGGCCGGCGATAGGACCGGCCTCATGGTTGCCCGAGGCCCGGCGATCGTCTCCAAGGCGGCGCTCGTCTTCGACGCCTCCGTCGATGACGCGGCCAAGACGACCGTCAAGCACACCGAGCTGAGCTCTGCCGGTATCGTGCCGCGCGACACCGCCTGATCCGCGCTCGTCAGATCCAATCCGTCACCGGCTCCGAGGCGTCCGCCTTCGGGGTCTTTTTCATGCCCGTTCCATCCCAAGGAGACCCGACTCCATGGTCGCCATCATCAATCCCTTCGACGCGGGCGGTTATTCGCTCGCCGAGATGACCCAGGCCATCAACATCCTGCCCAACGTCTATACCCGGCTCGGGCAGATGGGCCTGTTCCGCTTCGAGGGCGTGACCCAACGCTCCGTCGTCATCGAGCAGGCCGAAGGCGTGCTAAACCTCCTGCCGACCGTGCCGCTCGGCGGTCCCGCCACCGTCGCCAACCGCGACACGCGCTCGATGCGCTCCTTCACGGTGCCGTGGATTCCCCACGACGACGTGATCACGCCCCAGGACATCCAGGGCGTGCGCGGCTTCGGCGTTGCCGACGCGGCCGACCCGCTCGCCACCGTCATGGAGCGCAAGCTCACTCGCATGCGGGTCAAGCACGCCCAGACCCGCGAGTACATGGAGGTCAATGCGTTGCGCGGCATCGTCAAGGACGGCGCCGGCACCACGCTCTACAACTACTTCACCGAGTTCGGGCTTTCCCAGCAGGCGGTCGATTTCGTGCTCGGCACCGCCGGTACCAACGTCCAGGCCAAGGTGCGCGAGGTGCTGCGCAAGGTCGAGACGGAACTCAAGGGCGAGACCATGACCGGCGTGTTGGCGCTCGTCAGCCCTGAGTTCTTCGACAAGCTGATCGGCCACGCCAAGGTCGAGGACGCCTACAAGTACTATGCCTCGACCGGCGCCCAACCGCTCCGCGAAGATACGCGCCGGCGCTTCCCCTTCGCCGGCATCATGTTCGAGGAGTACAACGCCACCGTCACCCTCTCCACCGGCGAAACCGAGACGCTGATCCCGGCGAGCGAGGGCATCGCGTTCCCGCTCGGCACCCTCGACACCTTCGTGACCTACGGCGCGCCGGCGAACCTGATCGAGACAGTCAACACCGTCGGCCTGCCGATCTATGCCCGGCAGATCGCACGTCCCGACGGCAGCGCCATTGAGGTCAAGACCGAGGCCTCGACCCTACCGGTCAACAAGCGCCCGCGGCTCGCGGTGCGCATCCACACGAGCAACTGATGGGTATGAGCGCCTTCGCCAAGGCGATCGACGACCTGTTCGGCGATCCGAACATCGGCAGGGACGCTGTCTATACGCCCGATGGCGGAACGGCCGTGCGTGTGCGTATCATTGCCCGACGTGCGGACGAGGTCACCGGTTTCGGTGAGGCGCGGCTGTGGTCGGAAGCCACCCGTATCGACCTGCGTGTTGCCGAGGTGGCAAACCCGCGCCCCGGCGACCGGATCGAGGTCGATGGCGAAACCTTCATCATTCAGGGCGAGCCGGTGCGTGATCGCGAGCGGCTCGTCTGGACTTTGGATCTCCGCTCCGCATGAAACTCGCCCTCAGCATTGTCGGTGACATTGCCCGGACAATGGAGGCGGAAACCCGCGCCGGCCAAAAGGCGGTCACCGCCGCCATGCGCAAAGCTGGCGCCGGTCTCAAGTCCGCCTGGCGCGCACAAATTACCGGTGCGGGTCTCGGGTCTCGGCTCGCTCGCACCATTCGCTCCGAGCAGTATCCGAAAGGTCGGCAGAGTCTCAACGCGGCAGCGCTGGTCTGGTCGAAAGCACCAGTGATTGTTGGTGCGCACGACACCGGCCCACTGATCCGCTCCAAGAACGGGTTTTGGCTGGCGATCCCGATGCCGGTAGCGGGCAAATCATCTCGTGGTGGCCGCGTCACGCCTGGCGCGTGGGAGCGTCGCACCGGCATGCTCCTGCGCTTCGTCTATCGCCGCACCGGTCCGAGCCTGCTGGTGGCCGACAATGTTCGCATCAGCAAGGCGGGCCGGGTCCGCGAAAACATCACCCGGCATAAGGACGGCCGGGTCTCGAGCCGGCTGCAAGGTCGCGCCACCGCCGTGATCTTCTTGCTGGTGCCGCAGGTGAAACTGCCGAAACGCCTCGATCTGGCGCGCGATGCGCGTGCGGTTGAGAATGCCCTGCCGGGGATGATCGTGGCGAATTGGACGGAAACGCGTTCCTGAGCGGCTCGATCCAGTCAGGCTATCAACTGCAGCATCCTTTATGGGCCTGGATCGGCGGACAGGGTACCGTGCCGTAGGAGCAGAAAACGCAGCAATCACCCGGTTTTGGTTTGAGGAGCGTGCCGCAGCCCTTGCACTCGTAAAACCACTGGCAGGCATCCGTCGGCATGGTCTCGTTTTGCGAATGCCCGCAATGCGGACAGGTAATCGTGCTATCAAGAATCGGCGCCCGGCATTCGGTGTGCAGGCGATTAGCCTCGGCCTCGATCCGCGCGCGGCGGGCCGGGTCGAGCCTGGCGAGCTTGTCCTGAAGGCTGCGTACCATGACCATCATCCTTTCCACGGTGCCACGCCAATATGGATCGGGGGGCCTGGCACCACAAACCTGCATTTGGCCAGCGGTCGACATTCATGGGGCATTGGCATATATTGCCAATATCCTTGATGGAGACACGCATGGCCACCCGCAACGTCGTTCTTACCGACACTCAATCTGCTCTGGTCGACCGGCTGGTGGCGTCGGGGCGCTATCAGAATGCCTCGGAAGCCTTGCGTGCAGGGCTGCGTCTTCTCGAGCGCGAGGAAGCCGAACTCGGCGCGTTGCGCGACCGGTTGACGACCGGGTTGGAACAGGCTCGACGCGGTGATCTGGCCGAGGGTTCTGGCGAGGATGCCGTTCGCCGTGCCTTCACTGCCGCCCGCGCGCAATCCTGATGCCGAAACCCTGGCGCCTGACGCGACAGGCGGAAACATCGCTCGTCGAAATCGCTCGCTGGACGCATGAGACCTTCGGTCCGCGACAGGCTGCCGCCTACGAGGAAGACCTGATCGCACGTTGCGCGGCGATTGCGGCGGGCACGGCTATGTCGCAGGACTGCCGCCGCCTCATCGATCCGGACCTGCCCGAGGATCTGCGTTTCACGCGAGCGGGTCAGCATTTCGTCATTTTCGTCGAGGACGCCGATCAGGTGATCATCGTCGATTTCCTGGACGGCCGCTCGGATTTGCCGCGGCGGCTCGCGGCCCTTACGGAACCGAAGCCCGACAGGGATCACTGACGCCGGGCTGGTCCCGGCGAACCGGGACCATCATGCCCACCACCCGCGAAACCATCCTCGCCGCGCTACACGCGCAGCTTTCAATGTTGCCAGCCACCGTGCTGCGCGGCGAGGTGCTGCCCGAGCGTGTACCTGCGGCAGGGCTATTGATTTTGCGTGATGGCGATCCGGGTGAGCCGGAGACGACGCTGTCGCCACTCATCTACCATTATCAGCACCGGGCCGAGATCGAGGCCGTCGTGCAGGGCGCGGGCCGCGATACGGCGTTTGATGCGCTGTGCGCCAGCATTGGTGCGGCGATTGCCGGCGACCGCACGCTTGGGGGACTGTGCGACTGGATCGAGGCGGAAGCGCCGCAGCCGGTCGATCTGCCCATCGAGGGCGCGGCCGCCCTGAAAGCCGCCATGATCCCGGTGGTGCTGCACTATTCGACGGCCGACCCGCTCGGTTGATCTCGACAATCCGAGGAGAAACACCATGGCACGAGCCCAAGGGGCGCGGGCGCTGATGGCGCTCGCGTTCGAGACGACCTATGGCACCCCGCCGGCGAGCGACTTCACCCGCATGCCATTCGCCAGCACGACGCTCGGAGCGGAACAGCCGCTGCTCAATTCCGAGCTCTTGGGCTATGGCCGCGATCCGCTGGCGCCGGTCAAGGATGCGGTGACCGCCGATGGCGACGTCGTGGTGCCGATCGATGCGCAAGCCTTCGGCTTCTGGCTGAAGGCGGCGTTTGGTGCGCCGACGACGACGGGGACGGCACCGGGGCCCTTCACCCACACTTTCCAATCCGGATCCTGGACCCTGCCGTCGATGGCAATCGAGACCGGAATGCCTGAGGTGCCGCGATACGCACTCTATTCCGGCGCAGTGCTCGATCAACTGACCTGGCAAATGCAGCGCTCTGGCTTGCTGACCGCAACGGCGCGGCTGGTGGCACAGGGCGAGACGATCAACACCACGTCACAGGCCGGCACGCCCGCGGAGCTGGATCTCATCCGCTTCGGGCACTTCAACGGCGCGATCAAGCGCAACGGCACCGCTTTGGGCAACGTGATCTCGACCGAGATCACCTATGCCAACAATCTCGACCGCATCGAGACCATCCGTGCCGACGGCATGATCGATGGCGCCGATCCATCCATTGCCGCGCTCACCGGCCGCACCGAGGTCCGCTTTGCCGACTCGACGCTCGTCAGCCAGGCGATCAATGGCACGCCGTGCGAGCTGGAATTCTCCTACAACCTCGGCTCCGGCGAGAGCCTGACTTTCACAGCGCATGCGGTCTATCTGCCGCGACCGCGCCTGGAGATTTCCGGGCCGCAGGGCGTGCAGGCATCGTTCGATTGGCAGGCGGCGCGCGACGCCACGCTCGGACGCATGTGCACCGCCGTGCTCATCAATGACGTGGAGGACTACTGACCATGATCCGTCTCGACCTTTCCACTGAGCCGAAATGGCTCGACCTTGGATCTGGCCTGCGCCTCCTTGTTCTGCCGGTGACCACCGCCACCATGGTCGCGGCCCGCAACGATCCGACAGTCGAATCTTTGCCCAAGGACGCCAGCCAGGAGCAGATGGCGGTGGTCATGGCGAAGGCGGTTGCGCGCCGCATAGTGACCGATTGGGAGGGCGTCGGCGATCAGAGCGGCATGCCGATGTCGGTCACACCGGAAGGGATCGACGCGCTGCTCGACATCTGGCCAGTGTTCGAGGCCTTCCAGACCCGCTGCCTCGCGCCGCATCTGATGCTGGATGCGGAAAAAAACGCCTCATCGCCCTTGCCGAATGGCACTTCGGCGGGGGCGAGGCCTACTGCGCAGCCTGCGAAAGCCCGTGCGAAGATTGCCCGGCGCGGCTGAACTCTCCGGAAACTCCGGAGGGTTGGCAGGTCTGGGATCTCGTCCAGCGCCTGACTGGACAATTGCGTGTGGTTGGCGGCATGGGCGCCACGGTCGTCATCGGCTGGGACATGAACGCTGCCTTAGCCATGGCGCGCGCACTCGGTGTCAGTCCGCTGATTGCCGCCGAATGTCTGTCCGAGATCGAGGCGGTGATGGTGCGCAAGCTCAACGAACAGATGGCGGCCGAGCGCGCCTGATCAGATACGACTGTTGCACGCCGGCCTGTCAGGACTTGCGGCATTACCCCCGGTTCAGGCGCCTGCTCTTCTTCCTGCCAATGCTGCCGTCAGACGCGGATTGCGACTGACCGGTATCAGCTCGGATCGCCTGGACGTCCGGTTCCGACAGTTCGATTTCGTGGACCGTGGCCATCCGCTCACCACGCACATGCGCCAGCGCCTCCTTCAGGCCCTGTTCGATACTCTTGAAAGCTTCGCTCATGTCATCTTCCTCCAGGTTGCCAGACGCATATGTCAATGACGCACAGGCAAAGCCTTGTTGGGAATTTGGCGGTCAGAACCGATCCGACCGATCCCGGCAATCGGTCGCTTCAGCACCCTTTGCGATCCCGGCAAGTGAACTCTGTTCCGGCACCGGTATCAGCAGAATGCCAGTTCCCTTTGGCATGAGTGCGAAGACCTGACCGACCTTCCAGCCCCGCGCAGCGCGGAGGGCCTCGGGGATCTGGATCTCAAATTTGGCGGACAAGGTGACGATCTCGGACATGACTCAAGTTTCCGCGGATCGGCACCGTCACGCAAGGCGTGTCTCCGTCTGACAGGAAGATTGACCCATGGCAGAAAAACGCGTCTCCGTCCGGCTCGTTGCCGAGGGCGGCCGGCTGGTCCGCTCCGAGTTCGAGGGCGTTGGCGAGGTTGGCGAGACGAGCTTCAAGCGGATCGAGAAGCAGGCTGACATCACCGGCAAGGTGGTGAGCCGGGTGATGGGCGTGCTCGGCGCCGCAATCAGCGTCCAGCAGCTCGTCACTTACGCCAACACATGGACCGATCTGCGCTCCCGGGTCGATCTCGCCACCGGATCGCAGGAACGCGGTGCCGCGGTGATGGAGCGGCTCGCCAACATGGCACGGCGGACCTATTCGAGCATTACGCAGACCACGGAATCCTGGCTCGCCAACGCCACGGCGCTGCGCGAGCTTGGTCTGTCTACCAGGGAGAGCCTGGATTTCACCGAAGCGCTCAACAACGCGATGGTGATTTCAGGCGCCAAGGCTGATCGCGCGGCGTCCGTGCAGAACGCACTGTCAAAGGCCATGGCGCTCGGCAAGCTCTCGGGCGAGAACCTCAACACCGTGATCGCCAGCGGCGGGCGGATCGCCGAACTGCTGGCGGCGGAGCTCAAGGTCAACGTCAATCAGCTGCGCACTCTTGGCGCGGAAGGCGACATCACCGGCGATGTGATCCGGCGTGCACTGCTCGGCAATCTCGAGCGCCTGCGCCAGGAAGCCGACGCGATGCCGGCCACCATTGGCGATGCCTTCACGCTTCTGGGTAATGCGGCGCTGCAGCTGGTGGGCCGCTGGGACAAGATGGCGGGAACGTCCGCTGCCGTCGCAGCCGCGATCATTCTGCTCGCCGACAATCTGGAGCATCTTGCCGCCATCGGCATCGCTTTTGCCGGCTTCATGGCCGGACGCTGGGTGGTTGCCTTCGTTGCGGCACGGATTGCCACCTTCAGCCTGTCGGGTGCGCTGGCGTTGCTGCGCGGCGCCATCATCCGCACCGGCATCGGCGCACTGATCGTCGGCGCCGGCGAGCTAATCTACTGGTTCGGGCAGCTGGTCAAAGGCGCCGGCGGGTTTGGGCGCGCGCTCGAGCTGATGGGTAATCTGGCACGAGCCGTCTGGGACGGCATCAAGATCACGGCCAGCTCGTTTGTCGATGATTTCCGCGCGATCACGGCCAGCGTCGAGCAGCTCTGGCTCAAGCTGATGGCGTTCCTGTCCAACAAGTGGGCCGACTTTCTCGGTAGCATCGGTCCGACTTTCAACAAGGTCGCCGAGACCCTCGGCGCTGAGACGCGGATCGACTGGTTCGGGGCAAAGTCCCATTCCTCGATGCTCGATCACGCCGCCAGCAATGCCGGTGTGATGGCGGAGCGCCATCGTGAGCGTGCGATGGATACGCGGGCACACGCCTTTGATGCCGTCGGTCCTGCTGCGCAGGCGCTGGGCGATGCGGTGCGCAAAGCGGACAGTGCGGCCGCACTCGACGATGCCGCCAATGCAGCGGGCCGTGTCACCACTGCACTCGATGCGTCGGCGAATGCTGCAAAGAAAGCCGGCAAGGCGCACAAGAAAAGTGCAGAAGAAGTTGTCACCGGCTGGGCGGCGGTGGTCAAGAGCCTGGCCGATTATGCGGAGAAGGCCCGCGAGATCGGCGCTGATGTCGGCAAGACGCTGGTCGGTGCGTTCAAGAGTGCGGAGGATGCCGTCGGCGAGTTCGTCAAGACCGGCAAGCTGAAGTTCGGCGATCTCGTCACCTCGCTGATTGCTGATCTGGCGAAACTCGCGGCGCGGCGCTTCATCCTCGGTCCCATCGCTAACGCATTGTCTGGCGCCTTGGGCAGCCTCGGCAGCAGCCTCTTTGGCGTGCCGAGCCCGGCGACGGCAGCCGCAGGACTGTTTGGCTCGCCGATTTATCACACCGGTGGCATCGTTGGCGGACCCAGCCCTAGCCGCATGGTGCCGGCCATAGCTTTCGCTGGTGCGTCGCGCCTGCATGCCGGTGGATGGGCAGGCCTGCGGCCAGACGAAGTGCCGGCCATCCTGCAGCGCGGCGAGCGGGTGCTGTCGAAGCGCGAGGCATCAGCCTCGGCACGTAGCGCATCCGCGCCGAGCGTCAACGTCACCATCATGGCGCGCGATGCGGAAAGTTTTCGGCAATCGCGCACACAGGTCGCCGCCGATATCGCCCGCGCCGTGTCGCTCGGCCGGCGCGGGCTCTGAGACCCTAACATGGCGTTCCACGAGGTCCGGTTTCCGGACGACATTTCGCGTGGCGCGCGCGGCGGACCGCAGCGTCGCACGCAAGTCGTGGAGCTCGCCTCGGGCGACGAGGAGCGCAACGCCAGCTGGGCCAGCTCTCGCCGCCGTTATGATGTCGCCTACGGTATCCGTCGCGCCGACGATCTGGCCGCAGTGGTCGCCTTCTTCGAGGCGCGCAACGGCCGACTGCATGGCTTTCGCTTCAAGGATTGGGCCGATTACAAGTCCTGCCTGCCGTCGCAGATCCCCGCCGCCACTGATCAGGCGATCGGCACTGGTGACGCCAGCACCAAAACATTCCAGCTGGTGAAGCGCTACGCCTCCGGCGCGCAGGCATGGGTACGCATCATTACCAAGCCTGTTGCCGGCAGCGTAGCGATCGCGCTGAACGGCACGCCAACGTCCTCCGGCTGGTCGGTCGATGCGGCCACCGGTCTCGTCACCTTCGTATCCGCACCTGCTTCCGGCGTCGCTATCACCGCCGGCTTCGCGTTCGACGTGCCGGTTCGCTTCGACACCGACACGCTCGACGTCACGCTCGATCTCGAGCGGCTCGGCTCGATCACCTCCATTCCCCTCGTGGAGATCCGACGATGAATGATGAACCCGGCTTCATCACCGCGGTGCTGCGCGACCTTGCGGCATCGACGGCGGTGATCCTCGCCGTCTGGGGCGCACTCGGTGGCGCCACCAACGCGCTGACCACCAAGATGCATCTGCGCGACGCGCTGCGCCACATCCTGCTTGGCGGCATCATCGCCGCCGGCATGGGCAGCCTGTCGATGGCGCTGGTCACGCGGTGGCTCGGCCTGCCGTCGGAAGCGATTCCGGCCGGAGGTGCGGCAGGCTCCGCCGCCTATCTCGTCGGCGTCTTCGGACCTGCCTTCATCGAGGTGACGCTGGCGCGCCTTCGCAACAAGGGAGGCGATCACGATGCGTGAGCTTCTGCGCTTGGCCCGCCAGCTTCGTTGCGACAGCCCCGATCCGCGCGAGGCGTTCGCCCATCGCATGCGCGTCGGCGTCATCGTCGCCCTCCTCATCCTGATCGTTTACCTGCTGAGGTAACCCATGCTCGAGAATTTCCAGAACTGCCTGGCGGTGACGCTGGGCTATGAGGGCGGCTGGTCGGATCATCCCTCCGATCCCGGCGGTGCCACGATGAAGGGCATCACGCTTGCCACCTATCGCCGCTTCAAACCGGGTGCGACCAAGACCGAGCTGCGCAACATCTCGAACGACACTGTCGCGAAGATCTACCGCTCCGACTATTGGGACAAGGTCGGCGGTGATCGGCTTGCCGCCGGTGTCGATCTTGCCACCTTCGATGCCGGCGTGAACTCCGGTTCTGGGCGCGCCAGGCAATGGCTGATGGCCGCGATTGGCGGTCCCGACCACGAGACCGTCCAGAAACTCTGCGCCAAACGTCTCGGCTTCATGCGCTCGCTCGCCATCTGGAACACGTTTGGCAAGGGCTGGTCGACGCGCGTCGCCGGTATCGAGGCCAAGGGCGTCGCCTGGGCGCTGGCGCAATCGATGGGTCCGATTCAAGTCCGTGAGCAGTTGGCGAAGGAGGCGACAACCGCGACCGCCACCTCGAACAAGCAAACCGCAGGCGCCAGCGCGGCCGGCACCGCGACCACGGCCGGTGGCAGCGACGCGCTCTTCAACCCGGATCATGTCGACCAGATCGCCGGCTGGGTGCTGGGCGGACTGCTGAGCGCCGGTGTGCTGGTCGCCGCCATCCTCATCATTCGCGCCATCATCCACCGTCAACGCGCTTCAGCCTATGCCGTCGAGGCAGGAAGGATCATGTCATGAGCGCCATTCTCGCGTCGATCCTGATCGATGTTGCGGCAAGGGTCGGCGCGCCGATCGTCAAGAGCCTGCTGGAAAAGCATGTCGGTGGCGCAGCCGGCGAGATTGGCGGCATGGTCATCGACGCCATTGCCGGCAAAGCCGGCGTGACGCCGGATAGTCTTCCTGGACTTCCAGCAAAGGATCTGGAAGCGGCCGTTGCCGCTGCCGAGGTCGACGCGCCGCAGCTCGTCGCGGCATGGGTCGGACAGCAGCGCGAAGCCAACAGGCTGATGCTGGCCGAGATGAGCAAGGGGCGACCCTGGTGGACCTGGGGCTGGCGGCCAGCGTGGATGTGGTTCCTCGGCTTTCTGTTCCTGTTCCGTCTGGTGCTGGTGCCGGTGGCCGACGCCATCCTTGGCTCCAGCATCGCGGGCGGTGTCGACCTGTCCACCATGATGACGCTGACCGCCTGGTTCATGGGCCTCTACATGGGTGGCCACACCGTCAAGGACTTAGCTGCCAAGTGGGCGGAGCGGTCATGATTGCCGGTGATCGACCATGAAATCCCTCTCTCCAGCTCTGCAGACCCATCTCGACGCGGGCACGACGACGCTCAGCTGGTGCTGGAAGATCACCCGTGCCGATGGCGCCGTATTCGGCTTCACCGATCATGATCGCACGCTTGATTTTGGTGGCACTCTGTTCGAGCCGGGAAGCGGATTGACGGCGTCGGAGGTGCGTGCCGGTTCCGATCTCGCCGTCGATGCACAGGACGCACAAGGCGTGCTGACCTCCGATCGCATCACTGAGACCGACATTCTCGATGGACGCTGGGATAATGCCGAGGTCGAGCTCTGGCGGGTCAACTGGACCGACACCTCGCAGCGTGTGCTCATGCGCCGCGGCGCCATCGGCCAGATCCGGCGCGGCCGGCTCGCCTTTGTCGCCGAGATGCGGAGCATAGCGCATGTGCTCGGCCAGACCGTCGGCCGCATGTTCCAGGCGACCTGCGATGCAGAACTCGGCGACGTCCGTTGCCGCGTCAATCTCGATGCGCCCTCCTTCAAGGGGACAGGTTCTGTTATCGACATACTGCGCGACCGCGCTTTCACGGCATCGGGGCTTGGTGGCTTTGCCGCGGGCTGGTTTGCCTTCGGCACAGTAACATGGACCAGCGGCGTCAATGACGGGCGGCGCGCCGAGGTGCTGGCGCATGATCTCGTCGACGGCATCGCCATCCTGACACTGCTCGAGGCGCCAGTGCGGCCAATTGCGGAGGCCGATGCCTTCGTCATTCGCGCCGGCTGCGACAAGCGTATCGCCACTTGTGCAGCGAAGTTCGCCAACGTCGCCAATTTCCGCGGCTTCCCCCACATCCCCGGCCAGGATGCGGTGCTGCGCTATGCAACGCGCGATGGCGGCCACAATGGAGCGGTGCTGTGAAGTCGGCTGCCCCCAAAAAGGTCATTGCCGTCGCGCGCGCCTGGCTCGGCACACCGTATCACGACCAGGCAAGCCTCAAGGGTGTCGGTTGCGACTGCCTCGGCCTCGCTCGCGGCGTCTGGCGTGAGGTGGTGGGTGACGAGCCCTTCATCATCCCGCCCTATAGCCGCGACTGGGGCGAAACCGGCCCGCGCGAGGTGCTGGCCGAGGGCGCCCGCGGCGCCATGATCGAGATTGCACCGGAACATGCCGCCCCCGGCGCGCTGCTGCTGTTCCGCATGGCGCCACGCGCCATCGCCAAGCATGTCGGCATTCTGACCGGCACCGACAGCTTCCTTCATGCCTATGAGCGGCTCGGCGTGATCGAGCAGCCGCTGACCTTGCCCTGGCGACGGCGCATAGCCTTCGCTTTTCTGTTTCCGCGGCCGGCCCTTGTCCTGCGCAAGAAGGCCCGGCGCAAGACAAGGTCCTGATCCATGGCCGCTCTCGTTCTCGGTGTCGCCGGTGCCGCCATTGGCGGCAGCATCGGCGGCACCATCCTCGGCGTCAGTGCCGCCACCATCGGCGGCTTTGTCGGCGCCGCCGCCGGCTCCATGGTCGACAGCTGGATCGTGTCGTCGCTCACCCCTGCCCAGCGGATCGAGGGCGCGCGTCTCGACAGCCTGCGCCTCACCTCATCGACCGAAGGCGCCGTCATTCCCCGGCTCTATGGCCGCATGCGCATCGGCGGCAACATCATCTGGGCGACCGACTTCCGCGAGGAGAGCAGAACCACCACGCAAGGTGGCGGCAAGGGATTTTCGATGGGCGGTGGTGGCGCCAAGGTGCAGACCACCGAATATCTCTATTACGCGAGCTTTGCGGTCGCGCTCTGCGAAGGTCCGATCACCGGGATCGGCCGTATCTGGGCCGATGGCAAGCTGCTCGACACCGCCGGCATTGCCTGGCGCTGGTATCCCGGCGACGAGAACCAGACCGCAGACCCCTTCATTGCCGCCAGGATGGGCGCGGCCGATACGCCGTCCTATCGTGGCACGGCTTACGTTGTGTTCGAGGAATTGCCGCTCGCCAATTACGGCAACCGCCTGCCGCAGCTGTCCTTCGAGGTGTTTCGGCCGCTCGCCGATGCCGACACCGCCGAAGGGCTGGTTCGCGCCGTCACCATGATTCCGGCTTCGGGCGAATTCACTTATGCGACGCAAGGCATCCGCCATGGCAGCGCCTGGACACAGATCCCGGCCAATCTCAACGCGCTGTCCGACACCGCCGACATGGTGGTGGCGCTCGATCATCTGCAGGCGACGATGCCTGCAATTGAAAGCGTCAGTCTCGTCGTCGCCTGGTTCGGCAACGATCTGCGCGCCGGTCATTGCCAGATCAGGCCTGGCGTGGAATTGGCGTCGAAGCTGACCTTCCCGAAGACCTGGACTGTCAACGGCGTATCGCGCGCCAATGCCCATCTCGTCAGCCGCGACGCCGAGAACCGCCCGGTCTATGGCGGCACACCGGCCGACTTTGCCGTCGTGCAGGCGATCCGCGAGATGAAGGCGCGTGGCCTGCGGGTTACCCTTTATCCCTTCATCCTGATGGATGTGCCGCCTCACAACAGCCTGCCGAACCCGTATTCCGACAACGCCAGCGAGGCCGGTCAGCCGGCGTTTCCCTGGCGTGGCCGCATCACCTGTTCGCCGGCAGCCGGTTACGCGGGAAGCGTCGATAAAACCGCTGCCGCCGCTTCGCAAGTGGCAGCCTTCTTCGGTGCGGCGACACCGGCACAGTTTGTGGCGTTCGGAGACACCGTGCTCTGGACCGGCCCCACCGGCGATTGGGGTCTGCGCCGCATGGTGCTGCATTACGCGCAGCTCGCCAAACTGGCCGGCGGCGTCGATGCCTTTATCATCGGCTCGGAGATGCGCGAGCTGACCACTATTCGTGATGGCGCCGGCAGCTATCCCGCCGTGCAGGCGTTGCGCGACCTGGCATCGGCTGTGCGCCCAATCCTCGGGCCTGGCACGAAGATCAGCTATGCCGCCGACTGGAGCGAGTATTTCGGGCATCAGCCAGCGGATGGCTCGGGCGATGTCTTCTTCCATCTCGATCCGCTGTGGGCCGATAGCAATATCGACTTCGTCGGCATCGACAACTACATGCCGCTCTCAGATTGGCGCGACGGTGTCGATCATCTCGATGCGCAGGCCGGCTGGCCTGCAATCCATGATCGCGCCTATCTGCTATCCAACATCAACGGCGGCGAAGGTTTCGACTGGTACTACGCCTCGGATGCTGATCGGGCGAACCAAATTCGCACAGCGATCACCGATGGCGCTGCCGCCAAGCCGTGGGTGTTCCGCACCAAGGATCTGCGCTCATGGTGGTCGAACAGGCATTACGACCGTCCTGGCGGCGTGGAGAGTCCGACGTCGACAGCGTGGGGGCCGCAATCCAAACCGATCCGCTTCACCGAGCTCGGTTGCCCGGCCATCGACCGCGGTACCAACCAGCCCAACGTTTTCGTCGATCCGAAGTCGGCGGAAAGCGAGGTGCCACACTTCTCGCGCGGCTGGCGCGACGATGCCATCCAGCGCGCCTATCTGGAAGCAACGTATCTGTGGTGGAGCGATCCGGCCAACAATCCGACCTCAATCATCTCAGGCAGCCGCATGGTGCATGTGCCCGAATGCGCTGCCTGGACCTGGGATGCGCGACCCTATCCGTTCTTTCCCGAGCTGACCGATGTCTGGACCGACGGAGAGAACTGGCGGCTCGGCCACTGGCTGACCGGCCGTCTCGGTGCGGTCTCGCTCGCCGCCCTTGTGCGGCATCTGTGTCGGCGCGCCGGTATGCGAGATGAGCAGATCGATGTCTCAGGGCTCTGGGGCGCCGTCGAGGGCTATGTCATCGGCGCACTGGAAAGCCCGCGGGCGTCGATCGCGAACCTTGCCCGTCACTTCGGCTTCGATGCCGTCGAAAGTGAAGGCAGGATTCGCTTTGTCATGCGCGGCCGGGCGGCCGTCGCCAGCATTCCGACTGAGGCCATGGTGGCGGCCGATCAGAACGAGGTTCTGGAGCTGACCCGCAGCCAGGAGACCGAACTGCCCCAGGCGCTCAAATGGCAGGTGGCTCGGGCCGACGAGGATTACGATGCGGCGATCGTCGAAGCCCGCCGCATTACCGTCGCTGCATCTCGCATCTCCTCCGAGACATTCCCCTTTGCGGTGCCGCCGGAAGAGGCCGAACGCCGTTGCCGCCGTGCGCTGATGGAAGCCTGGACAGGGCGTGAGAGCGCTGTCTTCCGGTTGCCGCCATCGCGGCTGGCAATTGATCCGGCCGACGTGATCAGGCTCGACCATGATGGCCGCGAGATCGATTTCCATCTGGTGTCGGTCGCCGATGCTGAGGCACGCAGCGTCGAGGCGATTCGCCAGGATCGGCAGGATTACGATCTTCCGCCTGGCGCGGCACGACCATCGACACTCTCCAAAACTGTCGTCTTCGGCGCGCCGGAGGTGGTGTTCCTCGACCTGCCGCAACTGACGGAAGCGCATATCCCGCATCATCCGCTGATCGCCGCGCAGGCACAACCATGGCCGGGGCAACTGGCGGTGTTCCGCAGCCCCGGCAATGACGGCTTCGAGCTGGTCACCAACTTCAGCACCCGTGCCCGCATCGGCACGTTGACGAATGATCTGTGGTCCGGACCGGTCTCGCGCTTCGACCACGGCAACGTCATGATTGTCGATCTCGTCACCGGCACGCTCGAAAGCGTCACCGATATTGCGCTCCTCGGCGGCGCCAATGCGCTTGCAGTGGAAAGCGCACCAGGTATCTGGGAGGTCTTGCAAGCAGGATCGGCCGAACTGATCGCGCCGGGCCGCTACCGGCTGACGCGGCTGTTGCGCGGTCAGCGCGGCACCGAAGGCGCGATGGCCGATCCGGTGCCGGCGGGTGCGCGCGTGGTGGTGCTCGACAGCATGCTCGCCGACCTGCCGGTCACCGAGGCCGATCTCGGCATGGCGATGAACTGGCGCATCGGCCCGGCCTCAAAACCTGTCAGCGACGAGACCTATGTGGCACAGACCTTCACGCCCGAGGGTGTTGGGCTCCGGCCCTTCGCGCCGGTCCATGTCGAACAACCATGGCGCAAGGCGCGCGTGCCTGGTGATCTCACCATTCGCTGGGTGCGTCGGGATCGCTCGCTCGCCGCAGACAGTTGGAATGCCGTTGAAATCCCGATGAGCGAGGCCAGCGAATCCTGGCAGGTCGAGATTCTCGACGGCGCAACCGTCAAGCGGTCCTTGACCACTGCCACCACCAGCGTGGTCTACAGCGCAGCCGACCAGAGCGCCGACTGGGGCGCACCGCTCGGACTGGGTTTCTCCCTTGACGTCCGCATTGCCCAGATCGGGCAGACGTTTGGCGCTGGTGCTGCGCTCACTACTACCCTCTGGTTCTGATCATCGGAGACACCCATGTCCGACACAACAGTGCATCTGGCGCTGCCCTTCATCATGGCCGCGCAGGCCCAGAAGCATGTCACCCACAACGAGGCGCTGCGGATCCTCGACGGGCTCGTGCAGCTTTCCGTCCACGACCGCGACCTGACCGCACCGCCTGGCAGTCCCTCCGATGGCGACCGCTACATCGTCGCTTCGGGCGCCACCGGAGCTTGGGCGGGTTGGGATCTGAACGTCGCGCTCTGGACCGACGGGGCCTGGCTGCGGCTTGCGCCACGCGCGGGTTGGCGGTCATGGGTCGAGGACGAGGGGCTGCTGTTGGTCTACGACGGCTTCGTCTGGATCGGCACGACGCCCGCCGAGCTGCAGAACATGGCGCTGCTCGGCATCGGAACCAACGCCGACGCCGCCAATCCATTCTCGGCCAAGCTCAATGCCGCGCTCTGGACCGCCAAGAGCATCGCAGAAGGTGGCACCGGCGATCTGTTCTACACTATGAACAAAGAGGCAGCAGGCCGAGATCTCGGTTATGTCTTCCAGACCAACTATGTCACCAAGGCGCTGATGGGCCTGTTCGGTTCGGACAGGTTCCGGCTGGCCGTCTCGGCCGATGGCAGCAGCTTCTTCGACGGGCTGATCGTCGATAACGCCACCGGCATCGTCGACCAGCCCCGGCTGCCGCGCTTCAAGGGCTACACCAACTACGACAACTATGTCGGCCTCGACAGCTGGACGAAGATCGGCATCAACAACACCGATTATAACGATCAGGGCGCCTTCGACGCCGGCAACAACCGCTTCGTCGCGCCCGTCGCCGGCACTTACCTCTTCGGCGCGACGCTGCTCTACAAGGTCAACGCCAGCACGACCGCGCGCATGCGGGGGCGGCTGGTGCTGAACGGAACCACGGAAATCCGTGGCTCTCTCGGCGAAATCTCCGCTACCCACGTCTCGCTCGCCACCGCGATCTGGCTGCAGACCATGGTGCCGCTGACCGCGGGCGATACCGTCGAGCTGCAGGGGTATTTCCGGGTCGCGGACGGCTACTTCGCGGCCGACCACACGTCCTTCTGGGGCTGCAAGATCGGCTGAACGGCGGAAGGAGGCTCCGATGACACCACCCCGATCCGAGGGCTTCGTGCGCATCCCCGACGCCGAGTTCGAGGCAATCCTGACCCGGGCAGCGGAGGAAGGCGCGAAGCGCGCGCTCGCCGATGTGGGCCTCGACGGGGACGAGGCCGCGCTCGACATCCGCGATCTGCGCTCCCTGGTGGACTGCATCCGGCTGGTGCGCCGCACCGCCATGCAGACCGCCGTCCGGATGATCACCACCGGCGTCATGCTGGCGCTGCTCGCGGGTATCGCGATCAAGCTCAAGATCTTCGGCGGCGGCCCGTAGCCGCTCACCATCCCGTCCATCAGCCTAACCGCACCCGCCCTCGAGGCGGGTTTTTCGTTTTCGGAGGACCCCCATGACGACGACCTTCCACCGCCATTGGCGCGATGTGCCCGCGGGCACCTGGCGCTGGCCCAACTTCTCGCCCACAGAAATCGCCTGCCGGGGCACCGGCAAGCTGCTGATCAACGAACCGGCGCTCGACAAGCTGCAGGCGCTGCGCGACCGGCTGGGCAAGCCGCTGATTGTCCGCTCGGCCTATCGTAGCCCCGAGCACAATCGCGCCGTGGGCGGCGCGCTTCGCTCCAAGCACCTCGACGGCGCCGCCTTCGACATCGCCATGGCGAACCACGACCCGGTGGCTTTCGAGGCCGCGGCGCGCGAGGTCGGGTTCCTTGGGTTCGGCTTCTACCCGCGATCAGGCTTCATCCATGTCGACCTCGGCCCCGCACGCCAGTGGGGCAAGCGGTTCCCGGTCCGGGCGACTGCATTTGCAGCCGAGACTCCGCCCGTACGCGAAGTGCTGGCCGACAGCCGCACCATGAAGGGCAGTGGCGCGGCCGGAGTTGCGACACTGGGCGCCGCGGGTGTCGAAGTGGCGCAGAGCGTCCTGGCGGAGACCCAGTCCGCAATACTGCCGCTGGTGCCGTATCTCGATACGCTCCGCTGGGTGTTCATCGCCGTGGCGCTCGTTGGCATCGCGGTTACGATCTACTCCCGCCTCGACGACTGGCACCGGGGGCGGCGGTGATCGGCGCACTCCTCACCGGGATCGCAGCCAGCCCTTGGGGGCGGGCGGCGCTGCGCTACGGCGCCATCGTCCTCGCCGTGCTCCTGTTCCTGCTGTCGCTTCGGCGGTTCGGCCAGCGAGCGGGACGCCTCGCCGAACGCCTTGAGACCACGGAGAAGGCAAATGATGTCCATCGCCGGATGCTGGAAGCGGCGGCTCGCCGTCCTCGCGATCGCAACGAGCTTGCTGAGCGGCTGCGCGACGGTCGGTTCTGACGGTGGCGGGCTGGGGACCTGTCCGCCGGTCGTCGAGTACACCGGCCAGATCCAGGCGCGCGCCGCCGACGAGCTCGATCTGCTGCCGGATGGGTCGGCAATCGTTGAAATGCTCGCCGACTACAGCGTCATGCGGGATCAGGCTCGGGCGTGCACTTAGTAAACTGAGAAATATAGTTATCTTGATGTTGACCCTACTGAACCTTTAGCCCTGCCCATCTGACCATGACACTCCCGGCCAGCATGCTCGCTCCAATCGCAAGAAGGAGGGGGCCGGCGAACTCGTTGGCGACAATGCCCGATGCCGAAGAAACCGACAGCAGCATCAGGCTGAATTCTCCTCCGTGGGCCAGGATGATCCCAGTCCGCCATGAGGTCTGAAGCGACTCGCCGAATAGTCGGGCGACAACCAAAACGATCAGCGTCTTGCCCGCGAATATGATCGCGATCCAGATCAGCACGACAGGCCATGCAGATGCAATGATCCAAAGTGGCAATTGCGTTCCGATGCCGACAAAGAAAATCCCGACAAACAAATCGCGGAAGGGCCTAATCTCGTTCTCGACAGCATGGCGCGCGTCACCCTCGCCGATAATCATGCCGGCCGCGAATGCGGCGAGTGCCGTAGAAAGACCGGCGGAGGCCGCGACAATCGCAGACCCTAGTGCAATGGTGAGCGCGAGGAGCTGGGCAAGTTCCGGATCGCCACGCGACGCTACCCAACGGGCAAGTACCTGCAACGGGCCACGGGCAATGAACAGAGCTGCAACCAATGCCATTGCACTGGCGACGACCGTTATCACGCCATACCCTTCGGCGGCTCCACTCATCGAATCGTGCAGAAGCAGGAACGCGACAGCTGCCAAGTCTTGAAACAGAAGCACTGCAATGGCCAGGCGTCCTTGGGCCGATCCCAAAGCGTTCGCGCTTGCGAGCACCTTGAGGCACATGGCCGTGGATGACATGGCAACGGCCCCGCCGATGAGGATTGCGGGGACGGGCGCGAGATCGAAGATCAGACTCGCTGCCAACGACACCGTTATCGTCGTGACTGCAACCTGCACGGCTCCAAGACCGAAGACATGCTTCCTGAGCCTTACGAGCTTCTCGAACGAGAATTCCAGGCCAAGCGCGAACAGCAGGAGTATCACGCCAATCTCGCCAATGCTGCTCAGGGCAGCGCTTTCGGCAATCAGGCCGAGGCCGGCGGGTCCGATGACTATACCGGCAAGAATGTAACCGACGATGCCGGGCACGCCGATCCGTGAACATATTGTCACGAACACGAACGCGGCACCGACCAACAAGGCCGCACTTTCGATAAATCCGGTCACGCCATGCATCTTCTTCTCCTGATGGCATGGCGCAGGAAAGGCCATTACCCGCAATTTCTAGACGTGAGAGCGCGCCCATTGCGCGATCTGGGCGGCAGACATCGCGCCGCTCGTTCTCGCAATTTCCTTCCCGCTACTGAACAGGATCATGGTGGGAATGCCGCGGATCCCGTGGCGGCCGGCGATCTGCTGTTCGGCTTCCGTATCGAGCTTACCGAGGCGGAAATTTGGTTCGAGCGACTGCGCCGCCGCCTCGAATTGGGGCGCCATCATCTTGCATGGCCCGCACCACTCGGCCCAGAAATCGACCAGCAAGGGCAGTTCGGCATTCGCATGACGGTCAAAATTAGCCGCTGTAAGCGTGACGGGCCTGCCTTGAAAGAGAGGCGCGCCGCAGCGTCCGCAATTGGGATTGTCGGTCAGGCGCTCTTGCGGCACTCTGTTGGTGGAATTGCACTGCGGGCAAGCGACCGTGGGCATCCTGTATCCTCTCGTTGACGAGCCGGTCTTGGCGGCCGGCTGATGCAAGCATTCAGCGCGTGGACATGGCGCGGCGCGCCTCTCGCTGCCGCGGCTCGGGCAGGTATTCCACGCCGCCGCCCTGGCGACGAACCGGCTGCGGATAGAGCGTCATCAGCTCCAGTATTTCCTTGGGCATGTCCGTTCCAACGGGCAGGCCCATGTCGCGGGCCTCATCGGCAGAAATGGGATAGTCGTGGGTCCAGGTGCCCGTCGCCAGCTTCGCCGCCACGGACGCCGCGCGGTTCTCGTCCATCTTGTCCGACAGCAGACGCTTCGCGAATGCCTCGATCTGCGCAATGGCCTTGCGACCGACATCGGCCATGATCAGGGTCTGGTCGTCGATCTCGGCGATGGGTTTCTCCTCGACGACCTTGATGAGCGAGGCAGCAGGCAACTGGCCAAGTTGCGGATCTACGGGTCCCAGCACGGAATGTTCACACATCACGATCTCGTCGGCAGCGAGTGCGATCAGCGTGCCACCGGACATCGCGTAATGTGGCACGAACACTGTGACCTTGCCCTTGTGTCCCTGAATGGCGCGGGCGATCTGTGTTGCCGCCAGCACAAGGCCACCCGGTGTGTGCAGCACAATGTCGAGCGGCACTTCGTCGTCGGTCATCTGGATCGCGCGCAGCACTTCCTCCGAGTCATTGACGTCGATGTAGCGCATCAGGGGGAAACCCAGCAGGTTCATGGTCTCCTGCCGATGAATCAGCAGAATGACGCGACTGGCGCGCTTCTTCTCGATGTTGGCGATCTTGCGTGTGCGCATCGCCTCAAGATAGCGGCGCTGGAGAACCGGCTGCAGCGCCGAAATGATGAAGAACAGCCAGAAAAGCTGCATTATGTCCATGGACCTTGTCCCCCTTCCCGTCGGCCATCCGGCAGAAAGCCATAGATGCCCTCGTCGCGATAATAATGGCGATAGGTGGCTGCCCGCCTTCGCAGGAGTGGCGTGACAATCCAACCGGCGAGAAACCCGCCGATATGCGCCCACCAGGCGATCCCGCCCGTGGCCTGATCGCCGCCGAGCGACAGAAAGCCGGGAATGACCTGCATGAAGAACCAGATCATTGCGAAAATGAACGCGCGCACTTCGAAGAACAGCGGAATGAACAGAATCGGCACGATCACCACCAGCCGAGCCGCCGGAAACATGCGTGCGTAGCAACCGATCACGCCCGCGATCGCCCCCGATGCGCCAAGCGCGGGAACGACCGAGTCGGGGTTCGCCAGGGCATGAGCCAGTCCGGCCGCCACACCACAGAACAGATAGAACAGCGTGAATCGACCCGGTCCGAGCCGATCTTCGACGGCGGGGCCGAAGATCCAGAGCGTCCACATGTTCAGGATGAGGTGCAGCCAGCCCCCGTGCAGGAAGATATTGGTCAGGAATGGGGTCCAGTCGGACGGGGCGACGAGGCTTAGCTGTCCGAAGAAGCGCGAGGGCACCAGCGCGAACTCGAACAGGAACCGGTCCAGCACGCGCGGAGGCAGGCTGATCTGATAGAGGAACGCGAGGACGTTCATGCCGATGACCGCCCATACGATGACGGGCGGGTAGCGGCGCGCGACGCTGTCAAGGTAGGGAAACAAGCGGCAGATCCTCGCTCGCGCTGGCCATTCCGTTCATTATTTTTTCCCGGCGATCGTCACGCCCGTCCAGGCTGGGGGATCGGAGGCCGGGCAGGATTCAAGACTGGCTTCGATAACTGGATCGAATTCCGCCTGTTCTTGCGACGACAGGTCCACCGAGCCTTCCTTATCGACCGCGCGCCGGAGTCGGTGGTCCGTGCGACCCCGATCCAGGCGGGACGGTATGCGAAAGGCGTTCGGGGCGTCGGCTCCCTTGTAGAGGCGATGCCGCTCCTCTCCCCGCCAGTGGTGCGGCGCACGTCGGTGAGTCGTGTCCTCGCGCACGAGGTAGCGCCAGTCCTGCCGCTCCGCGAATGCCACAGCGCTTTCGCGGTCGGGGAATTTCAGCCGGATCGGACGATAGGGATCGTTGCTGGAGGTATATCCCATCAGCGGCTCGATTTGGGGTGGACGCGACGGCTCGAATTCCAGTATCCAGTAGTTGGGCCGCGGCGCCGATGTCATCGCGGAACGTGCCGGCCGGTAAATGATCGCGGTCGGAACGTCCCATGATCTCATGTTGGTCCCGGGAATCTTCGGCGGAAAGGGTGGGCGGTTATGGCCGCGCATCATGATCTTCCTCCTTCTTAATCGTAGCGACCTCCGCTTCAAAATTGAGATCGTCAAGTCGCTCCATTCGTCTAGAATTGCGACGAATTGTTTCCGCCGTGTTTTTAGAAGTCGGCGCCGTGCTCTGGACGACATCAGATCGCATTGCCGAGGTCAGATCGGCGACGGACTGCATCACCTTCTCGCCGTCAGCTTCGACAAGCGCGCCATCCGTGAGGCCGGCCAACAAGGTGTCGAGAACGGCCTCGAAGCAGGTCAGAACTTCTTCGCTGGCAACCACTGCAAGCTTGTGGTTCAGAACCCTCAAATCGTCGATCAGTCTCTCATCATGTTCTGATTTCTCGACAATTTCCGCCACCTTTTCTATGCACGACATGTAAATGTCGCATTGTTGCTGAAGGATGATCACTCTTCCTTCTTTTCGAAGTTCGAGTTCTGTCTGACGGTTGAGGAGAGCCGCGGTCAGCGCGATCGTGACGACGGCGCCCAGAAAGACCAGTGTCATCTCTTGGGCGAACGGCAGAGGCTCTTCCACCAAATACATGGCGCGGAACATGAAATAGACGCCGATCCCCAACGAGGCGGCGACAACCATATAGGCAAGGTCGCGCAGTCCGAAATTCATTGGCGATCGTCCTCTTCGCAATCTGACTCCAGCCAAGCATCAGGCTTCTCGCAGCTTTGTTTTTGGTCTGCCTGTCGAAGAAAGACCGGTGTCGGTCCGCTGCCGAAGGGATTGAAGCCGGCCCTCAGGCAGCGCTCGAAGATCGTCTCGTCCCAATGGGTGAGATCGTCGTCATCGCCGACGGGCCGCCCGGCTTTCCCCAAGCGCGTCATTTGCCAGCGGACAGGTTGACGCCGGGAGTTTTGTCGTGCCCTGCCTGATTCGCGCGCCGCAGCCGCAGGCCCAGCAGGATCATCATTGCTCCGAAAAGGGCGGCGTAGAAGCCGAGCAGCCAGCCGAGGGCCAGGAAGCTTTCGAGCGGACGCGTCAGCAGCATCCAGGTCACGATTACACCCAGCGCGACCGAGATGAGGCCGCTCAGGATGAGCCAGACCTCTCCCTTGATTTCCTTGCGCAGGCGGATCGCCGCCGCGATTTCTAGGACGCCGGAAAACACCGACCAGAACGCGATGCTGGCCCAGAGGAATGTCGCGAGGACCAGCGTTGCGACGAAGGGCGAGACGACCACGACCACGCCCGTGGCGATCCCCAGGAGACCGCTGAACATCAGCCAGCCCCAGCGTTCGCCCTTGCGGATGTTGCGTATCGCGGCGACCAGACCGAACAATCCGTCGGCGAAAGAGAAGGCGCCGAACACCAGCGTCAGGGCCAGAAGCGACTCGGCCGGCATGATGAAGGCGAGCACTGCGATAACCAGCGAGAGCACACCGCGCAGCACGAAGGCCCACCAGTTCCGGGACAGGGTGCACAGCACGGTCTGCATCGTGCTCGAAGATGTTTCAGAGGTTGTCGTCATCGGTCTATCTCCTTGTCAGGTATCGAGTCAGGTGCGGGAGCCGGCCCCTTCACCGGCCAGCGCGGCGGCCAGGCGGCGGCGGTCGTCGATCGGCTGGGGCAGGCGCGTTGCGTGGGCGATTTCCCGTTCGACACGCGCGACCTCCGTCGCCTCGGAGATCAGCCCGGTTTCGACAAGCTTCGCGCGCAGTGTCTCGCCCGCCTTCTCTGCGATTTCTTTGACCTCTGCCTCGGAAAGGCCCAGGAGGTCCGCCGTCTCCGCAACCGTGGCGTCGTCTAGGTGGAGCCGATAGAGAACGCGGCGTTCGACCGGCGGAAGATCGGCGATTGCCCGGTGCAGCGCCATGGCAATCTCATGCCGATTCGCTTCGGTCTTAGGATCCGTGCCGCCGTCGTCGGCGATAAGCTCCTCGAGCAGCAGCACGTCGTCGGGCTGGTAGAACTCAAACATCTCCTCGTCCGACTCGGTGGGATGCTCGGCCGGAGTCTCGGGTTTCGCGTTGATCGAGGCGGCATCCTCCGGCACCGCGCGGCGCGCGGCATGCGCCTCGGCCTCGATGGTCTCGAAAGCCAGTTTCAGCAGCCAGTCGCCTATGGAAAACTCGGTGGGCCGCTGCTCGAACCTTTCCAGTCCCTTGAGGATCGTTGCATCGACAAGATCGCGAACGCTGAGGTAACCCTCCGGCACAGATCCGCTGCATTCGAGATAGGTCAACTCGCGCCTGACGGTGTCGTAGACCGTATCGAGATGATCCTCGATCAGGCCGAAGAAAAGCTGGCGCCGCTCCGCCTCCGCCGCATTCCGCGCGGGCGGGAGTGGGGCGCCAATCCGGCGCCGGCGGGCGGGACGCTTGAACTCCGGCTCGTGCTTGAGGCGCGCCACATGCCGATCGACCCGGTGGCGCAGGTCGGCAAAGGCCTTGCGCAGGGCAGGCTCGGTCTCGAACCCCTCTTCCTGCGCCGCGATCACGCCCGAGGGCAGTTGCAGGCGCAGGCTGACCTGGATGCGCGTCTTGCCCCTCGTCTGCGAGACGACGACCTCGAGCCGGACGAGATCCTCGCGAAAGCGCGCGAGATGCGGCTCAAGTTGCCGCACCTCCTCCGCGATGACCTCCGGCGCGCGCTGCTGCCCGTGTCGGTCGAGATTGCGAAACGCTCTTATGACTTTCATGCCGTTAAACCTTCTTGTCGCCTTTCGACGAAACAAGCCGGCGCGACCGTCATCGCGCCGGCCAGTCCCTCGCGACGTCACCCGGTCGACTTATCGTCCTTGGACTGCACCTCATCCTTGGCGTCGACCGCGACGTCGGGCGTCGGAGCGTCCGCCTTGTCTTCGACAACTTCGCCGGACACGTCACCGCGGGCCCCGGCCTGATCGTCCGGTTTTTGGTCACTGCTGTCCTTTGCGATCTTTTCGAACACGACCTTCTGCTCGTCCGCCGACCAGGCGACGCGGACCTTGTCACCATCCTCGATCCGCCCCGAGAGCATCTCGCGGGCCAACTCGGTCTCCAACTCCGACCGGATCAGCCGGCGCAGCTCGCGGGCGCCGAATTCGGGACGGAAGCCGACCGCGCCGAAGTGATCCACGACGCTCACGTCGAATTCGAGTTCGACACCCTGGGTCAGGGCGGTCCGCTTCACCCGGTTCAGCTGCAACTCGACGATCTGGCGGATTTCCGACTGGTTCAGCGAGTGGAAGACGATGATCTCGTCGATCCGGTTGATGAACTCTGGCCGGAAATGACCGCGCAACACCTCCATCAGCTCGGACTTCTGCTTTGCCTCGTCGAACTCCTTGGTGCCGCGCTTCTTGAGGTTGCGCTGGATGATGTCCGAACCGAGGTTCGACGTGGCGATGATGATGGTGTTGGTGAAGTCCACCACGCGCCCCTTGCCGTCGGTCAGCCGACCGTCGTCGAACACCTGCAACAGAATGTTGTAGACATCCGGGTGCGCCTTCTCGATCTCGTCGAGCAGCACGACCGAGTAGGGCCGACGGCGCACCTTCTCGGTCAGTTGCCCGCCTTCGTCGTATCCGACGTAGCCGGGAGGCGCGCCCACCAGCCGGGCGACCGAGTGGCGCTCGCCATACTCGGACATGTCGATGCGGATGATTGCGTCCTGATCGCCAAAGATTACTTCGGCGAGCGTCTTGGCCAGTTCCGTCTTGCCAACCCCGGTCGGCCCGAGGAAGAGGAATGTCGCGGTCGGGCCGCGTCCCTCGCGCAGTCCTGCGCGCGCCAGGCGCACCGCATCCGCCACGGCGCGGATGGCCTCTTCCTGGCCGATGACGCGCTCGTGCAGCTTCTCCTCAAGCTTGAGGAGCTTGTCTTTCTCCTCGGTGGTCAGCTCAGTGACCGGAACGCCGGTGATCTTCGAGACGATCTGCGCGACATGATCGGCGCGCACCTCGGCGGTGGCGGAGGCCTGGTCGCGCTTCCAAATCTCCAGAAGCTCGTCCAGTTCCTTCTGCTTCTGTTCGAGTTCCTTCTTCAATTCCGCTGCCCGGTCGAATTGCTTGCGGGCTGCGGCATAGTCCTGCTCGCGCTTGATCTGCGCGACCTCGGCCTCCAGCTCCTGGACGTCCACGGGGCGCGCTGTGGCGCTGATCTTCACACGTGCGGCGGCCTGATCGATCAGGTCGATCGCCTTGTCAGGCATGAAACGGCCAGTGATGTAGCGGTCCGAAAGCTCGGCCGCCGCGACGATGGCCTCGTCGGTGATCGTCACCTTGTGGTGCGCCTCCAGCGTGTCGCGCAGACCGCGCAGGATCATGATGACCTGAGCCACCGTAGGCTCCTCGACATAGACCGGCTGGAAGCGACGTTCGAGTGCTGCGTCCTTCTCGATGTATTTCTGGTACTCGTTGAGCGTTGTCGCGCCGATCAGGTTCAGCTCGCCCCGCGCCAGCGCCGGCTTGAAGGTGTTGGCGATGTCTAGACCGCCTTCGCCACCGCCCTGACCGGCGCCGACGATGGTATGGATCTCGTCGATGAACAGGATCAGACTGTCCTTCTCCTCGGTGATCTCCTTGAGGATCTTCTGCACCCGCTCCTCGAACTCGCCCCGATACTTCGACCCGGCCACCATCGAGTTGATGTTGAGTTCGACCAGCCGCTTGTCGCGCAGCGCCTCTGGCACTTCCCCTGCGACGATCCGTTGTGCAAGTCCCTCGACGATGGCGGTCTTGCCCACGCCAGGCTCGCCGATCAGCACCGGGTTGTTCTTTTTCCGGCGGGCCAGCACTTCGATCGTCGTCTCGATCTCACGGGCGCGGCCGATGACGGGATCGAGCTTGCCCTCGCGGGCGAGCTTCGTCAGGTCACGGCTGAACTGGTCCAGATCGGGCGTGCTGGAAGGCGCCTCCACGCGGCCTTCCTCGGCTCCCTTGCCCACGACCTTGGTCACCTGCTGGCGAAGCGCCTGCGGCGTGAGGCCGTACTTGCGCAGGATAGACGCGGCCAGGCCCTCGCCCTCCTCGGCGAGGCCGATCAGCAGATGCTCGGGGCCGACATAGGAATGGCCGAGTTCGTTCGAGGCGATGAAGGCCCGGTTCAGCGCGTCCTTCAGGCGAGGACTGACGCCGATTTCGCCCTCCGTCTTGGCCTCTCCACGCTTCGCTTCCTTCTCGATCTGGCGCCGCAGATCGTCCACATCGACCTTGAACTGTTCCAGGATCGTCTTGACGACATCGGACGAGGTCAATGCCAAAAGCAAATGTTCGGTATCGACCTCGCTGCGCCCGAACTCTCCGGCCTTCTGTGCGGCATCCTGCAACAGCTTGTTGCCCTGTTCGCTCAGCCGGTCAGCGATGGTGCGTCCGCCGCCGCGCCGCGATCCACGCCGCGGCGCACCCTCACCGAAAGTGGCCTCGACGACATCGTCATCGCCGTCACCCATGGAGCCGAGCGTGCCGCCCCGCAGCGGGCTGTCACCAAAGAGGCTGCCGAATCCGCTGTCGCCGAAGAACTCGTCAAAAAGGGAATGCCGCCCGAACAGGGACTCCAGCGGCGAGGCGCTGCGGCCCGACCGGCGCACCATCTCGCGGTAATGCTGGTCGCAAAGCTCCATGTTCTGAACTTTGCCGTTCACCGAGGCGCGCACGCGCGCCGTCGCCGGGCGACCGCAAATATCGCAAGCTCCGTTTGCCATTTTTCCTCTCCGTTTCTTTATCCAGTCAGGGTTGTCCGCCGATCATCTGCGTCAGTGACGGTGTCACGCAGCGACCGCTTCCGTTCTTTTCACCTTGGACCCAATTGCCACCAGATCGGGCTCGTCCAGTGTCTCTCGTTGCAGGAGATCCTGCGCCGATTGCTCAAGAAGATCCCGATTGCTTTCAAGAAGGGTGAGGGTGCGCTTGAACACGCCATCCACGATGTCGCGCACCTTCGCGTCCATCCGCTCAGCAGTGGCGTCGCTGTAGCGGCGGTTCAGCCAGGACGACTGGTCGCCGGTGCCGAGAAAGCCGGGCCGATCGGTGTCGTAGCTGACATGCCCGAGGTCTTCGTCCATCCCGTACCGTGCGACCATGGCGCGGGCGATATCGGTGGCCTTGACCAGATCGTCCGCCGCCCCGGTCGAGAGGTGGTCGTAGATGATCTTCTCGGCCGCGCGCCCGCCGAGCAGCACGGCGATCTTGTTCTCGAGTTCCTCCCGCGTCATCAGGAAGCGGTCCTCGGTAGGGCGCTGGATCGTGTAGCCGAGCGCGCCAATCCCGCGCGGGATGATCGAGACTTTGTGCACCGGATCCACCCCCGGCAGAGCCATCGCCACCAGTGCGTGCCCCATCTCGTGATGCGCCACGATCTCGCGTTCGCGCGGGTTCAGAACGCGGTTCTTCTTTTCCAACCCGGCGATGATGCGTTCCACGGCATTGTTGAAGTCGTCCATCGTCACTGCATCTGCCTTGCGGCGCGTGGCGAGCAATGCTGCCTCGTTGACGAGATTGGCAAGATCCGCCCCGGAAAAGCCGGGAGTAAGCGCTGCGACCTTATCGGCATCGACGTCCGGGGCGAGCTTCACCTTTTTCATGTGAACGCCAAGAATCTGCACGCGTCCCTTCTTGTCGGGCCGATCCACCAACACCTGCCGGTCGAAGCGGCCCGCGCGGAGAAGCGCGGGGTCGAGGATCTCGGGCCGGTTGGTGGCGGCCAGGAGCACGATGCCCACCGAAGGGTCGAAGCCGTCGAGCTCGGTCAGAAGCTGGTTCAGCGTCTGCTCACGCTCATCGTGGCCGCCAGCGATCTGGCCGGAGGAGCGCGCCCGCCCGAGAGCGTCGAGTTCGTCGATGAAGATGATCGCCGGCGCGGATTTCCGGGCCTGCTCGAACAGGTCGCGCACCCGTGCGGCACCGACGCCCACGAACATCTCGACGAACTCCGATCCCGAGATCGAAAAGAAGGTCACGCCCGCCTCACCCGCCACCGCGCGGGCCAGCAGCGTCTTGCCGGTGCCCGGCGGCCCAACGAGCAATATGCCTTTGGGGATATGTGCGCCCAGCTTTCCGTATTCGGCGGGGTTCCTGAGGAACTCCACGACCTCCTCGAGCTCGGCCTTGGCCTCGTCCACGCCGGCCACGTCGGCGAAGCTGACGCCGGTTTCTTTTTCCATGTAAACCTTGGCCTTGCTGCGGCCGACCTGCATGAACCCGCCGAAGCCCTGCTTGTCGGCGAACTTGCGGAACAGCAGCATCCAGATTCCGAAGAAGACAAGCGCTGGCGCCACCCAGGAAATCAGCGTGCCGAGAAAAGTGTTTTGCGGAACGCCAGTGATCTCGATACCTGACCGGTCTATCCGCTCCAGGATTGCGGGATTCACTACGGTCGTCACAAACTGCTTCTTGCCGTCGACCGGTTCGGCGAAGGTGCCTGTGATAGTGTCTGCCCCGACCGCGACAGAGGAAATTTTCCCGTCAGCGAGATACTTCTCGAACTGGCTGTAGCTGATCGGCGCGACGGATTGCCAGCCGGCGATCAGGTTCTGGATGAAAAGCACGGCTATGAAAGCCACCACCCAGTACCAGATGTTGTATTCGGTCTTCCTTTCCATACCTATTCGCCCCCCTCTAGCGTAAAAGCCGCGACTTGATCCGCTCGAGCAGCGCCAGCAGAATGCGCCTTTCGTCCGCCGACAGATCCTGCAGGATTTCATGTTCGAGCGCCGATTGCCGCGGCGCGAGTTCCTTCAGCATCGCCCGGGCCTTCGACGTTGCCGTGACGATCTGCGCCCGCCTGTCGTCGGGCGAGGGCGACCGCTCGACCCAGCCGCCCCTGACCATGCGATCGACGAGCTGGCCGGCTGTGGCCGGGCCGACCTCCAGCCGGTCGGCCAGATCGCCGATGGTCAGCCCAGGCTCATCCTCGACATGCGCCGCCGCCATCCAGGACAGGCGGGTCAGGCCGCTGCCGCGAATATCTTGGTCGATCCGCTGCTGGATGAGCTGCGCGACCCTGTGGATCGTCGTCCCGATCAGGGCAAGATCAGAAGAGATCATGGGTATCCTTCCTCCACTGCATGAGAAACAGGATAGACTGCTCTCCATCCAAGGCGCAATGCATGCACCATATATGCTTGCATAATAAATGGGACCGCCTATCTTGATAGGCGGTCTCCGAACCCACATCCGGCCGGCACCGTTGCCCGGTCCGTCCATGCCGACGGTTCGGGGGCATCGATCAGCAACAGGAGGCCAGCAATGCTCTACCCGACATATCTGCGCCGCAGCGATCCCTTCGCGCTGATGCGCTCCATGATGCGCGATCTCGACCGTGGTTTCTGGCCGCCGTCCCGCGCGGCGTTCCCGGCGGTGAATGTCTGGCAAGGCCCTGAGGCCGTTGGAGTCACCGCTGAACTTCCCGGCATCGAACCGGGCGACATTGAGATTTCGGTCAAGGACAGCGTCCTGACCCTTTCGGGCGAACGCAAGGCGCCCGAGGTTCCCGACGGTGCGCGCTGGCACCGCAACGAACGCGGTTACGGCAGGTTTTCTCGCGTCATTCGTCTGCCGTTCGCGACCTCGGATGACAAGGTCGAGGCGAGGATGACGAACGGCGTATTGCGGATCGTCATCTCCCGGCCCGAGGAAAAGAAGCCGAAGAAAATCGAGATCAAGGCAGCCTGAGAGGAGCTGGAACGATGAGCACCGACATCACGCAGGCCACTGAAAAGACGCCGACCGACGCGCCCGAGACCACCGGCAGCGGCCGCATCTACCGCCCGCTGACCGATATCGTGGAAACCGATCAGGGCGTATCCATGATGCTCGAAATGCCTGGGGTCGCCCCCGATGCGGTCGAAATCACGCTGGAAAATCGCGTGTTGACGATCCGCGGCAAGGTTGACCCGGTGCGGCCGGAAAACCTCGAACTTGCCTATGCCGAATATGGCGAGGGCGATTTCGAGCGTGCCTTCACGCTTTCCGAGGACTTCGACCCCGACAGGATCGAAGCCGAGATGCGTGGAGGTGTCCTCACCCTGACGCTCCCCCGAGCCCCTGAAGCGCAGCCGAAAAGGATCGCCGTCAAGGGCGCCTGAAAACCGAAGGAGACCATATCATGCAGATCAAAGACCTCATCCCCTGGGCGCGCAAGGACGGCGCGCCAGACGCCAAGAGCAACGAAGACAACCCGATCGCGACACTCCAGCGCGAAATGAACCATGTGTTCGAGAACTTCTGGAACCGGGTCGGTCAGTTCGAATGGCCCTGGGGCAGCGGCGAAGCCAAATCCGACATGGTCGAGACCGACAAGGCGATCGAAGTGTCGATCGAGCTGCCGGGCATGGAGATGAAGGACATCGAGGTGACGGTCAACGATGACATGTTGACTGTGAAGGGGGAGAAGAAGATCGAGCGCCAGGAGGAGAAGAAGGGATACTATCTCTCCGAGCGCAGCTACGGCGCGATCTACCGGACAATTCCGCTCCCCCCCGGTGTGGATGGCGAAAAGGCGCAGGCATCCTTCAAGAACGGGGTTCTGACGATCAAGCTGCCCCAGACACCCGAGGCGCAGGCGAAGGTCAAGCGCATCGAGGTGAAGAACGGCTGATTTGTCACATTGGGGGTCGCCGGTTTGCGGCGTCCCCTCCGCTCCGTGCGATATTGCACCGTCTGGCGAAGCCCCGGGGAGCTTGTCTCTCCGGGGCGGCCTTCGAGGGGAAATCATGAAGGACTTGCAACGATCCGGGCTGACCCGTGAACAATGGTCGACGATGACGCTCTACGAGAAGTTCGAGCAAGTTGTCATCTTCGTCCTCAGCATCATCATTGCGGCGATCGTCGTGGCGTCGGTCTGGGCGCTGATGCGCGAAGTCGTGAACCGCCTGGTTCTGGGGGCATTCGACACGCTCGATTACGCCACCTTCCAGGTGGTGTTCGGCATGATCTTCACCGTGGTGATCGCGCTCGAGTTCAAGCGCTCCCTTCTTGTTGCGACCGAACGCAGCTTCGGGATCCTCCAAGTCCGCACGATCGTGCTGATCGCGCTCCTCGCCATCGCGCGCAAATTCATCATCCTGGACCTCGGCGAGACGGAGCCGGCAAAGATTGCCGCACTCGCGGGCGCGGCTCTTGCACTGGGCGCTGTCCACTGGCTGGTGCGCGATCAGGACCGGCGCGAACAGCACCATGCCGGAACGGCGGCAGGCGGGCGATGAGCGGGGGCTTCCATGCGCGGCTCGTTGCGGCGACCGCGGCCGCGCTCGTCCTGATGGTGGCCTGGCAGAGCCTGCCGATCCTCCAGTCCGCCATCCTCGGCCGCTTCGCCGAACCGCGCACCGTAGCGCCGCGGGGCGATCTGGCCGCCTCCGAACAGAGCACCATCGCGATTTTCGAAGCCGCCCGCGACAGCGTCGTCTTCATCACCACGGCCGAACGGGTGATCGACCCCTGGACCCGCAACGCCTATGACATCCCGCGCGGCAACGGCTCGGGCTTCGTCTGGGACGAGCTCGGCCACGTGGTGACGAACAACCATGTCATCGCCGGGGCGAGCGGCGCGACCGTGCGCCTGGCCGACGGCCGCGCCTATCCCGCGCGACTGGTCGGCCGCGCCCCCGAGCACGACCTTGCCGTCCTGCACATCGGGGTGGGCGCGGACCGGCCGCCGCCGATCCCCATTGGCACCAGCGGCGATCTGCGCGTGGGCCAGAGCGTCCTTGCCATCGGAAATCCCTTCGGGCTCGACTGGACGATGACGACAGGCATCGTCTCTGCCCTCGGTCGCGAGCTTCCGGGCGAGGGCGGACCGCCGATCCGGGGCCTGATCCAGACCGACGCGGCGATCAACCCCGGCAATTCGGGCGGACCGCTGATCGACAGCGCCGGGCGGCTCATCGGCGTCAACACCGCCATCTTCAGCCCCTCGGGCGGCAGCGCCGGGATCGGCTTCGCGGTGCCGGTCGATACCGTCAACCGGGTGGTGCCGCAGCTGATCGCGCGCGGCCGCTATGACCCGCCGCGGCTGGGCATCCTGACCGATCCCCGCATCGATGCTATGATCGCGCGCGAGGGCGGGTCTGGTGCTCTGGTCCTTGGTGTGGAACCGGATAGCCCCGCAGCCAGTACCGGGCTGATCCCGGCGCGGGTGTCCCAGGACGGACTGATCGTCGTAGGTGACCGTATCGTCGGTCTCGGCGCCTCGAGGATAGGTGATTCGCGGGATTTATTCGCTGCTCTCGAAGAGTATCGGCCGGGTGACAGGGTCGAGTTGCACATCCAGCGCGGCGCACAGCTCCTGCGTCTCGAGATCACGCTTCGCCAGCCGATGTAGGACGGGCGACATGACGACCATGCTGATCCGGCACCGGCTGTTGAACCTTGTCCAGTCTGCGCTTCTGCTGACCCTCATGGCGGCCATCGCCTGGGTATCGGTGACTGCGGTCCTCGGTGCGCAGGCCGGTCTCCTCGCGGCGCTCGGCATGCTCCTGGGCCTCGCGTTCGCGCCCGACCTCTCGCGGCGGATGCTGATGTCGGCCTACCGGGCGCAGCGCCTGACCGCACGTGAGGCGCCGGGCCTCGTCGCCACCCTCGCCGAACTGGCGCGCCGCGCCGGCCTGCCGCGCATCCCCGCGCTCTATCGCGTGCCGAGCTCCCTGCCCAACGCCTTCGCCATGGGCAGCCCCGAGGACAGCGCGATCTGCGTCACCGACGGGCTGCTCGGGCTACTTGACGGGCGCGAACTGGCCGGTGTGCTGGCCCACGAGGTCGGCCATGTCGCCAATCGCGATCTCTGGCTCATGGGGCTGGCGGATGTAATGTCGAGGCTCGTGTCTCTGGCAAGCTGGATCGGACAGTTCCTGCTGATCCTCAACCTGCCCCTTGTCCTTGTCGGCGCCGTCCATGTGCCCTGGCACATCGTGCTGCTGCTCATCCTTGCCCCCACCCTGATGACGCTTGTCCAGCTTGGCCTGTCTCGGACCCGCGAATATGATGCCGACCGGGCCGCGGCCGAGCTGACCGGCGACCCGGAAGGCCTCGTTCGCGCGTTGCGCAAGCTCGACCGTCAGCTCGGCCGCTTCTGGGAAGAGATCCTGCTTCCCGGGAGGCGGATGCCCGATCCATCGCTGCTTCGGACGCATCCGCCGACCGACAGCCGGATCCGCAGGCTCCGCGAACTGGCCGCGCGCAGGACGGCCCCGATCCCGCCCCTCGCAGACTTTCCGAGCGACAGGTTTCGTGCGCCGAAGACGGCGCCCCGCTTCCGAAGCTTCGGCCTCTACTGGTAGGAGACGGCAGCGGTCCGTCTTTCCCTGTGACGGCCAGCGATGGCAAAGAAGCAGAGAAGGTTGGATATCAGACCCATCCCCTCCGCGGAAATCAAGGAAAATCAACGTATTGAAGGCCAGCCCACCGCCCGTGAAGGCTCGCGCGGGGTCGCGGCGATAGCAAGGCAATAAGCACCGGCGCGAGTGCCGGCACCGCCGCGAGTTTCCGTCCGCGCCCCCGCACGGGGAGCGACCGCGGCGCGCCTTCATGACCTTGCGGTACCGTTCGTTTCAATCCGCGCCCCCGCACGGGGAGCGACTACCGAACGTTTCCGTGCCTATCCCGGTCGCGAAGTTTCAATCCGCGCCCCCGCACGGGGAGCGACCCCGGCTCCTCGGGCGCATCCGGCGCCTCTGACGGGTTTCAATCCGCGCCCCCGCACGGGGAGCGACAGGTCGGCAAGGCCGGCTGGATCTCCGGCAAGGCGTTTCAATCCGCGCCCCCGCACGGGGAGCGACGGGCTCAATCCGCAATTCGGTGTGGACGAGCAGGGTTTCAATCCGCGCCCCCGCACGGGGAGCGACCGGGTTCTGCTGCGACGTGATGGAGCACATTCCGGTTTCAATCCGCGCCCCCGCACGGGGAGCGACACAAAATCGCCGCGAGAGACGGGTTTGTGCGGGTGTTTCAATCCGCGCCCCCGCACGGGGAGCGACGGGGCGCAGCACGGCGTCGTCTTCCATGACGATGCGTTTCAATCCGCGCCCCCGCACGGGGAGCGACAAGCGCGAGATGCGCATTATCCCGAACATCGACGGTTTCAATCCGCGCCCCCGCACGGGGAGCGACGGTCCTGTATGGTCGCATAAGCTGGCGCCCCATTGTTTCAATCCGCGCCCCCGCACGGGGAGCGACGAAGCCAACCGCGTGATCCTTCCAGTTTTCCGCCGTTTCAATCCGCGCCCCCGCACGGGGAGCGACCGTCGTACTCAACCACATAATCGTTCGTATCAGGGTTTCAATCCGCGCCCCCGCACGGGGAGCGACTGAGAGGAGCACGGCGAGCTGACGCCGGACGGCGGTTTCAATCCGCGCCCCCGCACGGGGAGCGACACCCCTTGAAGTCATAAAGATCGTCGTCGCGGCGCAGTTTCAATCCGCGCCCCCGCACGGGGAGCGACCCGTCAGGATCAGCCCACGGTGCGGCGGGCCAAGGGTTTCAATCCGCGCCCCCGCACGGGGAGCGACTGGCGCTCGATCCCGAGGGCGAGCGCCCAATCCGAGTTTCAATCCGCGCCCCCGCACGGGGAGCGACCATCCATTTAGGAGCCGCTATGCGCTTTGGATGGAGTTTCAATCCGCGCCCCCGCACGGGGAGCGACTCGGCGTCGCTCGACCGCATATCGACCGAGGTCGGTTTCAATCCGCGCCCCCGCACGGGGAGCGACGCGGCGGATCGGGCGGCTATTCGGACATCACCGTGTTTCAATCCGCGCCCCCGCACGGGGAGCGACCAAGTCCATCGTCGAGGCCGATGGCCGCATGGTCGTTTCAATCCGCGCCCCCGCACGGGGAGCGACCGCCTCTTCTTAGCCGATTGCAGGAACAAGCAAAATAGAGCCGGAAGCGCGAACCGCGTCGTGCCGCTGCCCAGGAGAGCGAAGCGTTTTCTGCGTGACGATGATGTTTCAACGATGTCAAGGAGCCAGGGAGTGCGCGAACAGGGCCGGTTTTTTCGGCATGCTTGGGGTTCGCGCTTCCGACGCGCAGTTGGTCGTGCTGCGGTTGCGGGTGGCGTCTCGGCCGGGCCAACGCGGCACTGTCGGCCGGTCATCGGCCCTGCCCCCGCCTGCACCCGACGCAGACGCACGCCATGTTATGATCGCGCAAGCCGCCGGCCGGGGTTGAGATCGGGCGGCCGCCATTCGCGCCGTGGGTTCTATCCGTCCGATCGCGCTGCGGGCTATCGCCGCGTGCCGCCACCGTCAAACAGGTGGGGCAGGGCTGCGATCTGGTGTTCCTGCGCCGGGTCCGAACCCGCCCGGGTTTCCGGCCGCGCCCCCCGCCTCGCCCTCGCATGCCTCACGAGAGCAAGGCCAAGAGCGCTTGTCAGGCCACCGCAGAAGGCGAGGTACATGGCCACGGCTTCGGCGCCCGAGACAGTCGAGGTGAGCCATGCCGCGCAGGCCGCAAGGCCGGCGAGGCCGCTCGTGACGATCCAGGCGGGAGCACAGGTGAAGATACCGGTCAAGAAGCCGCCACAAGCGGCCAGTGCGGCAAGAAGAATGAACATCGGCTATCCTGGCAAGGCAATGAGCAATTAGAAACGATTGATCTCAAAATCCGTCCCCCAACGGGGATGGTCCGGGTGAACATGCCTCCTCGTTTACCTGAGCGGTGGCGCGTACTGGATTCCCCCCAGGCTCCAGAGCTGGTTGATGCCGCGCGGGATGCCGAGCTTCGAGCCGAGGCCGACGTTGCGCTCGTAGACCTCACCGTAGTTGCCCACAGCGCGGACGATGCGGACCACCCAGTCGTTGGTGAGGCCGAGCTTCTCACCGAAGCCGCCTTCCGTGCCGACGAGACGCCGCACGTCGGGTTTGCTCGAACGGAGCGCTTCGTCGATGCGCGTCGACGACACGCCAAGCTCCTCGGCGTTGAGCATGGCGAAGCTCACCCATTTCACAATGGTGAACCAGACCATGTCGTCACTGCGGACGGCGGGCGCGAGCGGCTCCTTCGAGATGATGTCCGGCAGGACGGAGTGGTCGGACGGGTTCTCGAGCGCCAGTCGCTCGGCGTGCAGCTGCGACACATCGCTCGAGATGGCCGTGCAGCCCCCCTCGCTGTAGGTCCTCACGGCCTCCTCGGGCGAGGAGACGACCACGGTCTCGAGCGTCATGCCGTTGGCATCGGAAAAGTCGCGCAGGTTGACCTCGCTCGTCGTGCCCGCCTGCACGCAGACCTTCATCCCGTTCATTTCCAGCGCCGAGCCGATGGCGCGCGCCTTGGGCACGAGGAAACCCTGGCCGTCGTAATAATTCACGGCGGTGAAGACGATGCCGTGGTCCACCTCGCGTCCCAGCGTCCAGGTCGAATTGCGCGAGAGAACGTCCACCTTGCCGCTCTTCAGCGCCTCGAAGCGCTCCGCCGCCGAGAGGGGGACGAACTCCACCTTGGCAGGGTCGTCGAAGATCGCCGCCGCGATGGCGCGGCAGAAGTCGACGTCGAAGCCGCTCCATTGCTCCTTGCCGTCCCGGGCGGAGAAACCCATGAGGCCCTGGCTGACGCCGCAGACAAGCTTGCCGCGCTGCTTGACCGTGTCGAGCGTACCGGCTGCCGCCGGTGCCGCGAGCGCTGCTGCCGCCACAAAACCGGCGGCCGCGGCCGCATTTGCGATGACGCGCATTCCCTTCCCCCTGCCCTGCCCCGTCACAGCTTCGCGGCGTGGCGGACGATGACCTTGGTGCCCACTGGCACCCGTTCATAAAGATCGACGATGTCGTTGTTGACGAGACGGAAGCAGCCGGATGACACGGCATGGCCGATCGTCTGCGGCTGGTTGGTGCCGTGGATGCGATAGACGGTGGCGCCGAGATAGAGTGCCCGGGCACCCATGGGATTGCCGGGGCCGCCGGCCATGAAGCGCGGCAGATAGGGCTGGCGCTGGATCATCTCCGGCGGCGGCGCCAGTCCGGCCATTCCTGCTTGCGCGAGATCTGCAGCAGGCCCGACCACTGGAAGCCCTCGCGGCCGACGCCGATGCCGTAGCGCATGGCCCGGTTGTTACCCTCTACGAGATAGAGGAAGCGTTCCGACGTGTGGATGATGATGGTGCCGGGCGCCTCCGTCGTGCGGAAGAAGACGAGCTGGCGCTCGAAGGGCCCGGAGAGGACCTCGTCGGCCTCGTCGGGCACGAAGCCCGGTTGATCCTCAATCTCCATGACGCCCCGTTGCACTTGCGCCACCGCAGGGACTGCGACCGCCACCGCCAGGACCAGCCCCACGAGCACCCCAAACAACCGCTGGAGGAGAACGTCCGTTTCCGGCATCGCCATCACCTCGCTTGTTCGTGGCGCGCGCAGCCGCGCCGCTGTTGCTCTCACCCCGCCGTCGTTCTTGCGCTCCGTGGCGCGCAATTGACATAGACCATCGTGCCGTAGCGGGACGAGACGTCCGGATCGACCCACTGCACGGTGAAGCTCGTATCGTCGACGGCGATGATCTCCATGTCCGTCAGGTCACCGGCCGGCCGCTCGCCCGGGCCGATGAAGGTGCGGCCCTCGCGCGTCGTCTTGACGAGGAGTTCGCGCGGCTCCTTCTCGTCGGCGAGGTTCATGATCACGCCGCCGTCGGCCCCCGCCTTGATGACATAGGGATTGCGGCACTGGGCGCGCGCTTCCTTGACCGTGCGGTCGCGGTCGGTGTCGCGGTGATAGGAACCGAGGCCCCAGCGGCCCACCAATTGCTCCGCCGTCACCGGTGGCAGGGCCGGCGTGGTCACGGCGGGCGAGACGACGTCATCGCCCGCGCAGCCGGCAAGCAGCGCCGCGCCGATAATCCAGAAAGCCGTTGACAGATACGCCCGACGCTCGATCGCAAAACCCATGGCATTCCCCCCTTTGCCAGGTTGCGCAGCCGCGGGCCGAGCCGGCGGCGGCAAGAGCATCACGACGAAAGGACGGTGGGTCAAGCCGCTTGGCGTGCAAGGGGTGGATCAGAACGGCCAGAGATGCGTGAAGAAGGCGGCGGCGGCAGCAACGAGCGCCGTCGAGATGGCGGCCAGCACGGCAAGGCTCGCGAGCTTGCCCAGCCAGCCGACGGCGACCGCGATGCCGTCGCGCTCCATGAGCCCGATAGCGAAGGCCGAGATGGCGAAGGCCGGCAGCATGTTGCCGAAGGGGATCGGCAGGAAGAGGATGATCGCGAGGATGAGGCAGGCGCCGCCAATGATGCGGTCGTGCATCGGGTTGAAGAGGCCGGTCAGGCGCGGCTGCAGCATGCGCTCGAACCGCGTCAGATGCGGCAGCAGCTTGTCGGCCATGGCGGCGAAATCGTTGCGCGCCAGCGAGCGCTCCGTGATGAACTGCGGCAGCCACAGCACCGGCCGGCCGAGCATGAGCTGCGCCGCGATGAACAGAAGCGGAGCGCCGAGCACGGACGAGGTGCCGGGCGGCAGCGGCAGCACATTCGGCACCGCGAAGATGAGCATCAATGCGCCAAAGGCCCGGTCGCCGAAGGCATCGAGAATGTCGGCGACGCGCACCCGCTCGGATGGGAAGGCCGCGAGATCCCGCAGCACCTCCGAGAAACGGCGGCGCGGGCGCGCCACCCCAAACACGACCGGCATACGATTCGTATCGTCCAGCATGCGAATTCCGGCAACGAGGCCCGGCATGCGGGCGCTACGAAGGACAGATGGGGTCCACGTCGTCAACGACAACGGCACGCCACATCTGGACGAACATCAAGGACGAATCATGACAGCGTGCGTATCGTGCGGCCTGCGGCTGCGCGCTGCGCCATGCACGCGCCGGGACATTGATGCATCGGCACGGCTCGCCCTATGCTGTCGACCATGAGGCGCGTCACGGCTCGCGCATTCGAAAGGGGGACGCTTCCATGAAGAAGACGGTCCTGGCCGCCGTCGCGGTCATTGCCATGGCAACGGGCACAGCGCGCGCCGACGTCGTCGTCGCATCGAAGATCGACACGGAGGGCAGCTTGCTCGGCGCGATGATCCGCCTCGTGCTGCAGGAGAACGGCATCCCTGTCGTCGACCGGGTCTCGCTCGGGGCGACGCCCGTGGTGCGCGCCGCGATCAGGGCAGGCGAGATCGACATCTACCCGGAGTACACCGGTAATGCCGGCTTCTTCTACAACATGGCCGACAGCGACGTCTGGAAGGACGCAGCCAAGGGCTATGCCGAGGCGAAGAAGCGCGACTATGACGCCGAAAAGATCGTCTGGCTGACGCCGGCCCCGGCCAACAACACCTGGGCGATCGCCGTGCGTGGCGACCTCGCGGCGGCAGAGAAGCTCGCGACGATGTCGGACTTCGGTGCCTATGTGGCGAAGGGCGGCACGGTGAAGCTCGCCGCCTCGGCCGAGTTCGTCAACTCGGCCGCGGCCCTGCCCGCCTTCCAGAAGGCCTATGGCTTTACCCTGAAGTCCGACCAGTTGCTGACGCTCGCCGGCGGCGACACGGCCGCCACGATCAAGGCGGCGGCCGAGGGGACGGACGGCACCAATGCCGCCATGGTCTATGGCACGGACGGCGCCATCGCCGAGGTCGGCCTCGTCGTCATGACGGACGACAAGGGCGTGCAGCCGGTCTATCAACCGGCGCCGATCATCCGCGAGGCGGTGCTGAAGCAATATCCGCAGATCGAGGAGTTGCTTGAACCGGTGTTCGCCTCGCTCGACCTCGAGACGCTGCAGAAGCTCAACGGGCGCATCGCCGTCGGCGGCGAGAACGCCGGTGCTGTGGCGAAGGACTACCTGACGAGCAAGGGCCTCCTGAAGTAGCGGGCCGCCCTCGCGTGACGGAAGAGCCGACAGCGCGCCCGGTGCCGACGGGAGCCGCCGCGGAGGGACGCGGCCTTGCGCGGCTGTGCGCCGTCGCGGCGCTCCTCGCCGTCGCGTTTGCGCCCTTCCTCGCGCTGCAGCCCAACCGGATCGTCTCGGGCGAGGGCTTCTCCCTGCCCGCACTGCCAGCCGCATGGCTCGGACTGCCGCTTGCCGCCGTCCTCACGGCCTGCGCCCTCGTCGCGGCGCTCGCGCATCATGCCGCCGTGCAGGCCTTGGCCGGAGCTGCCGGCGCGCTCGCCGCCCTCCTCGGCGCCGGCCTTGCGGCGACGGCCCTGTTGCCGGCGGGCGCGACGCTGGCGCGCGTCTCCCTCGGCTCCGGCTTCTGGCTCACCACCGGCGCCTTCGGACTGATCCTCGCCGATGCGCTCGTCAAGCTGCGCGGCGGGCCGCTGGCGCGCATCACGCTCGCCTTCGCCGCCGTCGGGGCGGTGCTCGCCGTGCTGGCGGCGGGGCTGTGGAACGACCTGTCGATCATGCGCGAATACGCGGCCAACCGCGACAGCTTCTGGCAGCAAGGGGCGCGCCATCTCGTGCTCGTTGGCGGCAGCCTCGCGCCGGCGCTGCTGCTCGGCATCCCGCTCGGCTATCTATGCCACCGCCTTGCCGCGGCGCGGGGAGCCGTGCTCGCGGTGCTGTCGGTCATCCAGACCGTGCCGAGCATCGCCATGTTCGGCCTGATGATGGCCCCGCTCGCCGCGCTCGCCGCCGCCTATCCCGCGCTCGGCGCTGCCGGCATCCGCGGCATCGGCCTGACGCCCGCCCTCCTTGCGCTGTTCCTCTATTCGCTGCTGCCTGTCGTCGCCAATACGGTGGCGGGCTTCGCGGCCGTTCCGCCGGCGGTGGTGGAAGCGGCGCGCGGCATGGGCATGGGGCCCTTGCGGCGCCTCGCCGGCGTCGAATGGCCACTCGCCTTCCCCGTCATCGTCACGGGCGTGCGCATCGTGCTGGTGCAGAACATCGGCCTTGCGGCGGTCGCGGCGCTGATCGGCGCCGGCGGCTTCGGCACCTTCGTCTTCCGCGGCATGGGGCAGACCGCCATGGACCTCGTGCTGCTCGGCGCTGTGCCCATCGTCATTCTCGCCTTCCTTGCCGCCGTCGTGCTCGATGCGGTCGCGGGCCGTGCGCGAGGGAGGGCGGCATGATCACGGTCGAGGGACTGACGAAGAGCTTCGGGCCGGTCCGAGCGGTTGACGGCATCTCCTTCGAGCTCGCCGAGGGCGAGGCGCTGGCGCTCATCGGCCCGTCCGGCTGCGGCAAGTCGACGACGCTGCGCATGATCAATCGCCTCATCGAGCCGAGCGCCGGGCGTGTCCTGATCGATGGCGTCGACACGACGGGCATTCCACCGGCGACGCTCAGGCTGCGCATGGGCTACGCCATCCAGGGCATCGGCCTCTTCCCCCACCGTACCGTCGCCCAGAACATTGCCACCGTGCCGCGTCTGCTCGGCTGGCCGCGCCCACGCATCGCGGCCCGCGTCGCGGAACTGCTCGAGCTCTTCGGCCTACCGCCTGCCATCTTCGCACGCAAATATCCGCACGAACTGTCGGGCGGCCAGCAGCAGCGCGTCGGCGTGGCACGGGCCATGGCGGGCAAGCCCGCCGTGCTGCTGATGGATGAGCCCTTCGGCGCGCTCGATCCCATCACCCGCACGCGCCTGCAGGACGAGTTCCTCGCCATCCGCCGGCGCATGGGCACGACCGTGCTGCTCGTCACACACGACATGGATGAGGCCTTCAAACTCGCCGACCGGCTGGCGGTGATGGAGAGGGGGCGCATCGTGCAGCTCGACGCGCCGGAGAGCCTTCTGCGCCGGCCGGCGAGCGCCTTCGTCGAGTCGCTGATCGGTAGCGAGGATCGTGGGCTGAAGCTGCTCTCCCTCGCCGGCGTCACCGCTTTGATGGGGCCTGCGATGGACTGGATGCCGATAGGCGACGGCACCTTCCGCAAGGCGGGCGCAAACGTATCCCTCGCCCCCCTCTCCGCCTCGGCGAGCCTGCGCGAGGCGGCGTCGCGCCTCGTCTTCGCCGGCGTCGACGAGTTGCCCGTCATCGACGAGGCCGGAGCGATCGTCGGCGTGATCGACATGGAGCGGATCATCGCCTTCGGCGGAGGCAGCCGGTGATGGCGCAGCGGCGGGGCCTCCTGCGGATCGTGGCGGCCGGGATCGCCGTCGCGCTCTTTTCCATCATGGTACTCGTCCCGCGGGCCTTCGAGCGGCCGCTCGCAGCGCTGGCGAAATTCGGCCAGCCGGCGATCTACGACCGCGACAGCATCCTGGCGCTGACCCTCTCGCATATCGGCCTCGTCATCGCGGCGAGCCTTGCAGCGCTCGTCATCGCGCTCGCCATCGGCATCTTCGTGACCCGCCCGGCCGGCGCGCAATATCTGCCGCTCGCCCGCGCCGTCGCCAATCTCGGGCAGACCTTTCCGCCCATCGCCATGCTCGCGGTCGCCGTGCCGCTTACCGGCTTCGGCGCGCGGCCGACGCTCGTCGCGCTCTTCGCCTACGGGCTCCTGCCGATCTTCGAGAATACCATCGCCGGGCTGAAGGGCGTCTCGCCGCAGGTGGTCGAGGCGGCGCGCGGCATGGGCATGACGGGCCGGCGCATCCTCAGGGAGATCGAGCTGCCGCTGGCGCTGCCGGTGATCATCGCGGGCTTCCGCGTCTCGATCATCGTCAGCATCGGCACGGCGACGATCGGCTCCACGGTCGGCGCACGGGGCCTCGGCGAGATCATCATCGCCGGGCTGCAGGCGGACAACCTCGCCTATGTGCTGCAGGGCGGCGTGCTCGTCGCCATGCTCGCCATCCTCGTCGACCTCGGCCTCGGCTTCCTCGAGCGGCGGGCGCGTCAGCCGAGGAGCGCGTAGGGATAGACGTCGACCCTGTCGCCTTCGGCAAGGTCTGTCATGTCCTCGGGCAGTGCCGCGAGGCTGTCCGTCTCGGTGAGCGAGGTCAGGACGCCGGCACCGTCGCGCGGGTATTTCACCGCCTCGTATGTGCCGTCTCCTCCCCGCCGCAGGCTGACGCGCACGAACTCGCGCCGCCCGGCCTTCTTGCGATAGGCGAAGGCGGCCCGTGCCGGGATGGCGAGCGGGCGCGGTAGCTCCGCGCCCATCAGCCGGGCGAGAAGCGGGCGCACCACGAAGGTGAAGGTGACATAGACGGCAACGGGATTGCCCGGCAGGCCGACGAAGGGCGTGCCGGCGATGACGCCCATGGCGACCGGCCGGCCCGGCTTGATGGCGAGGCGCCAGAAGACGAGCCGGCCCGCCGCCTCCACCGCCGCCCGGACATGGTCCTCCTCCCCCGTCGAGACACCGCCCGAGGTGAGGATCAGGTCATGCTCCCCGCTCGCAGCCGCGAGCGCCTCGCGCAGGCGCTCCGGCTCGTCGCGCAGCACGCCGAGGTCCGACACCGCGACACCCAGCCGGCTGAGCAAGGCGATGAGGGCGAAGCGGTTCGAATCGTAGATGCCGGCCGTGGGCAGCGGCTCGCCCGGTTCCACCAACTCGTTGCCCGTGGAGAAGACGGCAACCCGCAGCGGCCGACGTACCGGCAGGCTCGCATGGCCGACGGCCGCCGCGAGCGCGAGGTCCTGCGGCCTGAGGAGCCGGCCCGCCGGCAGCGCCACCGCGCCGCGCGCAATGTCCTCGCCCGCCTTCCGGCAATTGGCGCCGCGCTTCAGCCCCGACGGCAGGACGACCGTCCCGCCATCGAGCGTCACGTCCTCCTGCATGAAGACGGTGTCGGCCCCGGCGGGCATCAGCGCGCCCGTGAAGATGCGCACGGCATGGCCGGGGGGTATGGCGGCCGCGGCACTGCCGGCGATCACCCGCCCGGCGGCCGGCAGGCGCGTCTCGCCCTCGCGCGCAAGGTCGTCATAGCGCACGGCCCAGCCGTCGACGGCGGAATTGTCGAAAGGTGGTAGATCGACGAGCGCCGGCACATCGCGCGCCAGCACGCGGCCCTCGGCGCTGCGCACCAGCACATCCTCGATGCCGTCGACGGGCGCGATGCGCTCGCCGATCAGCGCCAGCGCCTCCTCGACGGACATCAGCGGCCCGCCGAAGGCGAAGCAGTCGTCACTCAGCTGGGCCATGCGCGGAAAGCCTCTCCATCAGCCGCTCCACGGGCTCGGCATGGGCCAAGACGACATCGGCGATCGTTTCGATGTCGTCGATGTCGATGACCGGGCGCCCTGCATCGGGCAGGGCAACGTCGCTCGCCACGGCGACGATGCGGCCGTCGTCGGGATGGAGCGGCGGCTTGCCGTTGGCCTTGCGGTAGACCTCCACCTTGACGTGCTCCTCGCGCTTGAAGCCCTCGACGAGGAGGATATCGCAATCGTCGATCAGCGCCACGAGCTCGGCGAGCCGCGGCTCGCGCTCGTCCCTCAATTCGCGCATCAGTGCCCAGCGCCGGCGCGAGGCCACCAGCACCTCGCGCGCGCCGGCCTGCCGGTGCAGGAAGGAATCCTTGCCCGGCCTGTCGACATCGAAGGCGTGATGCGCATGTTTGATGGTCGAGACGCTGAGCCCGCGGGCGACGAGAACCGGGATGAGGCGGGTGAGAAGGGTCGTCTTGCCGGAGCCGCTCCAGCCGGCGAGGCCAATGACACGCATTGAGAAATCGATCCGGACACGAGAAAGCCGGATGCCCCTTGCGAAGCATCCGGCCCGACTGTGCACAAGGCGACGGGGTGCGTCGAGCCCTTCTTCCCCCTCCCCGCCACCCCGTGGGGGAGGGAGAGAGGCCTCGGTCGTTAGCCCTATTCCGCCGGCACGGCCGTCGGCGGCACGCCGTGCTTGCCGTCGGCCGTGGCCTTGCGCTCCTCCTCGGCGACCCAGAGGCTGTGATGCTGACGCGCCCAGTTGAGGTCGACCTCGCCGTTGCCCATGGCGTCAAAGGCGCCCTCCATGCCGAGCGTGCCGATATAGATGTGGCCAAGAATTACGGCCGTAAGGAGCACGCCAAGGAGGCCGTGCACCACCTGCGCCGTCTGCATGCCGGCGATGGTCGTGCCGTAGAACGGGAACAGCAGGACATAGCCGCTGACCGCGATGGCGGCACCGACGAGGATGACGAGCCAGAACAGCACCTTCTGGCCGCCATTGAACTTGCCGGCCGGTGGATGCGCCTTGCCGACGATGCCTCCTCCCTGGGCGAACCACGTGATGTCGACGCGGCTCGGGATATTGCGCAGCGCCCAGATGAAGAACATCAGCACCAGCCCCAGCGTGAAGGGGAAGCTGAGATAGTTGTGAGCGTATTTGGCAGCCATCGAGAAAGTGGAGAAGGCCTCCGGCCCGATGAGCGGCAGCAGCAGCGACTTGCCGAAGGCGACGTTGAGGCCGGACAGCGCGAGGATGACGAAGCAGCTCGCCGTCAGCCAGTGCACGAAGCGCTCGAACCACCTGAAGCGCACGATGGTGCGGCCCGACGGTCCGGCCTCCGTGCGAATGCGCCCGCGCACCAGAAAGAAGACCGCGAGCACCGCGAGCATGCCGAGGATGGCGATGCCGCCGATCCAGGCTAGCGTGCGCTCGTGATAGGCCCGCCATTCCTGCCCTTCGACCTGGATCAGCGTCGCCGCCTTCCGGTCGGGGATCGACACGCGGCCGGTGACCCGGTCGAGTGCCTGCATGAGCTGCTCTTCCCTCACCGCCTCGGTCGTCGGATTGACCTGGGCGAAAGCGGAGCCCGTCGCCGCGGGCAGCGCAAGGAGCAGCGCCATCAGCATCGTCAGTGCCGCGGCGATGCTGCGGGCCGACCAGCGCCGATCGTGTCCTGTGCGGGTCATGGCTCGTTCCTCCCCTCCCGTCGGCCGCTCGGCCCGATCAGACGTCGATCGTCTCGCGATAGGCCGTCTTCCAGCCCCAGGCGCCGGAGCCGTAGCCACGCTTGAGCACGCGTTCCTTGTAGATGGCGGCAATGATCTCGCCGTCGCCGGCGAGCAACGACTTTGTCGAGCACATCTCGGCGCAGAGCGGCAGCTTGCCCTCGGCGATGCGGTTCGCGCCGTATTTCTGGTACTCGGCGGCAGTCAGGTCCGGCTCGGGGCCGCCGGCGCAGTAGGTGCACTTGTCCATCTTGCCGCGCGAGCCGAAATTGCCGACGCGCGGATATTGCGGCGCGCCGAACGGGCAGGCGTAGAAGCAATAACCGCAGCCGATGCACAGATCCTTCGAATGCAGCACGATGCCGTCGGCCGTGTTGTAGAAGCAGTCGACCGGACAGACGGCCTTGCAGGGCGCGTCCGTGCAATGCATGCAGGCCATGGAGATCGACCTCTCGCCCGGCTTGCCATCGTTGATGGTGACGACGCGCCGGCGGTTGATGCCCCAGGGCACCTCGTTCTCGTTCTTGCAGGCGGTCACGCAGGCGTTGCACTCGATGCAACGGTCGGCGTCGCAGAGGAATTTCAAACGGGCCATGTCATCCTCCCTCAGGCCGCCCTGATCTGGCACAGCGTCACCTTGCCCTCGTGCATGCCCGTCACCGGGTCATAGCCATAGGTGGTGATGGTATTGGCGCTTTCGCCGAGGACGATGGGATCCGCGCCCGGCGGGTAGTTCTTGCGCTGGTCCTCGCCCATGAACCAGCCGGAGAAGTGGAAGGGCATGAAGGCGACGCCCTTGCCGACACGCTCCGTGACGAGCGCCTTGACACGGGCCTTGGACTGGTTCTCCGGCCCCGTCACCCACACCCAGCCGCCGTCGCTGATGCCGCGCTCGGCCGCGTCCGCCGGATTGATCTCGACGAACATGTCCTGCTGCAGCTCGGCGAGCCACTTGTTGGAGCGCGTCTCCTCGCCGCCGCCCTCGTATTCGACGAGGCGTCCGGAGGTCAGGATAATGGGGAAGTCCTTCGCGATGCCCTTGTCCACGGCCGCCTTCTGGACGGTGAAGCCGATGTTGGGCACGCGGAAGCTCTTGAAATCCTCCCGCGTCGGATATTTCGCCACGAGGTCGGCGCGCGGCGAATAGATCGGCTCGCGGTGCACCGGCACCGGATCGGGCAGGTTCCACGCCACCGCGCGGGCCTTGCCGTTGCCGTAGGGGATGCAGCCGTGCTCCAGCGCCACGCGCTGGATGCCGCCGGACAGGTCTGTCGACCAGGAGACGGCGTCGGGATTGTTGCCGCCGATGCCCTCGATGGTGGCGCGCTCCGCCTCCGTGAGGTCGGCATCCCATCCGAGCTTCTTCAGGACGCCATAAGTGAATTCGGGATAGCCGTCCGTGATCTCGGAACCCTGCGAGTAGGAGCCCTCCGACAGAAGCGTCACGCCCTCGCGCTCCACGCCGAAACGGGCGCGGAAGGTCCCGCCGCCGTCCTTCACGTGGATGTTGGTGTTGTAGAGCGTATGCGTGCCCGGATGCCGGTATTCGGGCGTGCCCCAGCACGGCCAGGGCAGGCCGTAGTAGTCGCCGCCGACCTCCGGCACGTCCTTCGCCGCGCGCAACGTGACGATGTCGAACTTGTCCTGGTTCGCCATATGCGCCTTGAGGCGCTCGGGCGACTGGCCGCAATAGCCGGTGGACCAGCCGCCGCGGTTGATCTCGCGCAGGATGTCCTCAGGCTCGGGCCTGCCGTTCTCGACCTTGATGTTCTTGAACATCTCGTCGGCGAAGCCGAGCTTCGTCGCCAAGCGATACATGACCTCGTAATCGTCTTTCGATTCGAAGATCGGCTTGACGATCTGCTCGCCCCACTGGAGCGAGCGGTTGGAGGCCGTGCGCGAGCCCGACGTCTCGAGCTGTGTACAGATGGGCAGGAGATAGGTGCCGTCCTTGCGCTGCGAGATTGCGGCGTAGGTCGTCGGATGCGGATCGCCGACGACGAGGAGGTCGAGCTTCTCGAGGCCCTTCACCATTTCCGGCATGCGGGGAATGGTGTTGCCGCCGTGGCCGAAGACCATCATGGCGCGGACATTGTCCGGTTGGTCCACTTGGTCCTTGGGCAGGAGCACGGCATCAAACCACCGCGTCGAGGGGATGCCGGGCGCCTCCATCATCTTCTTGTCGACGAAGCGCGAGAGCATCCAGTCGTAATCGACCTCCCACACCCGGCACCAGTGCTTCCACGCGCCTTCGGTGAGGCCGTAGTAGAGCGGCAGCGACGTGATATCGAGGCCGAGGTCGGTCGCTCCCTGCACGTTGCAATGGCCGCGGAAGATGTTGGCGCCGTTGCCGAAGCCGCCGACGTTGCCGGTGGCGAGCAGCAGGTTGCAATAGGCGCGCACGTTGGCCGTGCCGACCGAGTGCTGCGTACCGCCCATGCACCAGATAAAGGTGGACGGCCGCTCCTTGGCGAAGGTTTCGGCGACGCGCTTCAACTGCTCTCCGGGCACGCCCGTCACGTCTTCGACGGTGGCGGGATCCCACTTCTTCACCTCGGCGCGCACCTGATCCATGCCGTAGACGCGCTGGGCGATGAACTGCTTGTCCTCCCAGCCGTTCTCGAAGATGTGCCAGAGCATGCCCCAGATCACGGCAATGTCGGTGCCGGAACGGATGCGCACATATTCCGTCGAATGCGCCGCCGTGCGGGTGAAGCGCGGATCGATGACGAAGACGTTGGCGCGGTTGATCTCCTTGCCTGTCAGGATGTGCTGCAGCGACACCGGGTGGGCCTCGGCCGCATTGGAACCCATGAAGACAATCGTCTTCGAGTTGCGGATGTCGTTGTAGCTATTCGTCATGGCGCCATAGCCCCACGTGTTCGCGACGCCCGCGACCGTGGTGGAATGGCAGATGCGTGCCTGGTGGTCGACCGAGTTGGTGCCCCAGAAGGCGGCGAACTTGCGCAGGAGATAGGCGCCTTCGTTGGAATATTTGGCCGAACCAAGCCAGTAGACGGACTCCGGGCCCGACGTGTTGCGGATCTCCATGAGCTTGTCGCCGATCTCGTTGATGGCGTCGTCCCAGGAGATGCGCTGCCAGGCGCCGTTCACCAGCTTCATCGGATATTTCAGGCGCCGGTCGCCATGCACCAGCTCGCGGATGGCCGCGCCCTTGGCGCAATGGGAGCCCCGGTTGATCGGGCTGTTCCACGACGGTTCCTGCCCAACCCACACGCCGTTCTGCACCTCGGCGGTCACCGTGCAGCCGACGGAGCAGTGGGTGCAGATGTTCTTCTTGCGCTCGACGGGCTGCTGGAAATCGGTGGGGCCGGCTTGCGCGCGGCGCACGGCGCCCACCTCGATCGTGCCGACCGCGGCGAGGGCACCGGCCGCGAAGCCGGCCCGCTTCAGGAAGGCGCGCCGGTCGACAAGGGATGCGCCCCCGAAGCCGGTGGCGACGGCCTGCAGCCGTCCCTGCGCGGCCGCAGCGGACTTGCGCTTGATGAGCATGTCGGCCTCCCCCTCAGTACCGGTTGACCCGGTAGAAGTCCTGGACGTGTTCGGTTTCGCGATAGCGCGTCTGGTCGTTGCCGGGAGGCTCGGCCATGGCTTCGGCCTTGTCGGCGACGACCGGTGCGAGCGCCGTCATGGCGGCGCCCGCACCGGCAGCGCCGAGGAAGCTGCGTCGATCGAGGACCTTTTTCTTCTTGTCGTCCTGCATGGCTTCCTCCCCTCGTTCCTTCATGTCAGGCGGGCAGCGCGAAGGCTTCCGCCTCGATGTCCATCATGACGCGCCCGAGCGTGCCCACAGCCCGGTAGAACCGGCCGGCGCGCGAGGTCTCGAGATCCGCGAAGAAGCGCCCGGCCCACGGTTCCACGTGGCGGGCGAAGAACTCCCGTTCGCCGAGGCCGGCGATACCGAAATCGCAGCGGATGAGCCCGGCCATTGTCTCGCAGAGGATGGCGATGTGGTCCTCCGGCTCGGCCACCCGCTCGGCACGCTCGATGCCAAGCCGCGCGAGGTCGCCGCGTAGCACGGCGAGCGGACGCTCGTGCAGGAAGCCGGTGAGGTAATAGGAGGCGTAGGGCAGGATCTCGCCGCGGCCGAGACCGATGAAAAGGTCGAAGAACTCGCGGCTCACGGCTTCGGCGTCCATGCCGGCGGCGGCATCGGCGAGCGCCAGATGCGCCATGCCGATCTCGCTCGCGTCGCCCCGCAGTTGCGCCAGCCGGTCGATGAGGTCCTGCCCCGGCGCGCGCCAGAGCAGCGCCGCGAGCAGCGCATATTCCTCGGCACGGGCCAGATCGATGGGATCGACGTCGGCTGCGGCGGCAGCATCCCGCGGCGGATACATGTCCGGGCGGAGCAAGGCACGGTCAACGCCGGTCAGCGCTTCGACGGCAAGGACCCGGTCGGCGGGCACGCGGCGCCAGCCTGAAATTGTCGGCTGGGACACCCCGAGCTGACGGGCGAGCGCACGCACACCCCCCGCTGCTTCGATGGCCTGACTGAGCCCCGCCTCGCGCATTCCCGACCCGTTGCCTCCGTGTCTGAAACGGCAATAGGGCGAGCCTATCACCCCGTTTCCACATTGCAACCATTCCAATGAAATGCTGCAGTGCACCCGCTATGGCTGTAACGGCAGGCGTACGGCGGCGCGTGCCGTCCCCCGCCGCCGAGTCCGCGAAACCCTTGTGACGCCTCGCTCAGACCGGCGTCGCCGAACCCGAACGGCGGCGGGGAGAGGCTGACGGTTTCCCTAAATCTCTATTCAAATCTGTGTGATCTTTGCCCGTCGGCGCGATGGTGGACGGTGCTGGCGAAGGTTCGGGGGGCAACCGGACGGCAGCCGGCGCCTCATCCGGTTCCGGCGCCGGGCCGGGCGCCCGCTCGTCGGCCGGAGGTTCGATTGAGGCGCCGTTCTGCTGCACCCTCTCATCGGCGGGCGGCGGGGCCCCCTCGACGGCGGCGAGGAGGCGCTTGCGCACGGCCTCGCCAATCTCGAGCGGCCCGTAGCCCGGCATGCCGTCGGGAGTGTTCCAGTCCCAGTCGTAGTCCGCGAGACCGACGAAATCGCGGATGCCGGGGTCGCTCACCCACAGGCGGCGCAGCGCCGCCTGGCGCCAGGCCGGCGGCACGTTGCGCTTCAGCCATGGCGTCAGATCCGTCTCCGGGCCGATGCTCTCGATCGGCGGCAGTTCCTCGAGCGGGACAGGCGCATCGTCTACCGGGGAAGCGCTGACCTGCGCCCCTGCCTCGGCCGTCGGTGCGGCAATCTCGTCCGGCGCCTCGGCGGGCACATTCACGGGCACCGTTGCGTCTTCGCTCCGCCGCGCGGCCTCCTTGCGGCGCGACCAGCGGGTGAGGAAGCCTTCGTCGCTGCTCACGGCTCGCCTCCCTCCTTGTCGCGGCCCGGCCGCAGGGCCAAGGCGTCGGGATCGGCCCGATCGCGGCGGCGCTTGATGAAGGCGCGCTCCACATGGTGGTCGGCGACGAAGCGGGCGACGACGCCGGCAACCTCGTCCGGCATCGGCACCACTTCGACAATGTTGTCGCCTGCCTCCGTATAGGCGGCCCCCTCGTTGGGGTCGGCCGTAACGACGAGGATGTCGAGCGGCGGCGTGACGCCTGTGGCATGGGCGGCGATCCACAGCTTCGGCGCCCCGCTTTCGAGATTGTCGCGGTACCCGGCCGTCTCCGCACGATAGAGATCGACGTCGAAGGCGCCGGCGTAGAAGCGCTGCACGCCGGCTTCCTCGCCGAGCAAGGTCCACGGGGCCGCCTCCGGCACGCCGGCGATGACGGCGACCGGCAGCCAGGCATGATCCACCCAGCGGCTCTTCAACGGGCGGCATTCGACGACGACGCCGACGCTGAATCTCTCATGCGCCATGATCCGGCCTCCTCAATGCACCGGCTGGTCCGCCACGAGCGGCAGGCCGGCAATGAGGTTCTGCGGCTTGAAGCGTAGCAGATTGCTCCGGTCCATCGCCATGATGAGATAGACGGGATGGCCGCGCACATCCGGCCGCACCGGCACGGACGGGTCGACCGTCAGGCGGAAGAGGGCGAGAACGCGCGACGAAGCCTCCCCCTCCACCGCCTCTCCCCGCCACAGGGCGTTGCCGATGGCGGTGGCCTCGGCATCGAGCCCGATGAACCAGCGCCAGTCTCTGTCCTCGATGCGCTGCACAGGCTCGACCGCTACCGCGTGCCCCAGCGTCTCGCGCAGGAAGGCTTCGATGCAGCGGGCGATGGCCGCGCGGCCCCCGGCTTCGCCGCCAAGGTCGAGCACCATGTCGAAGGCATCGCTACGCTCCTGGTAGCCCGTCTCGCCCGGCTGCAGCACGTCAAGCTCGGTCACCGCCGGCCCGCCGAGCATGGCGAGCAGCGGCGAGGCCTGGCGGTTCTCCTCGTGCATCGCGATGGTCTCGGCATCGGCGAGGAGAAGGTGGCCCTCGTGCACGGTCACCTTCTGCGGGCGGAAGAAGATCTCGCCCGCGCGCAGCACCTCGGCATCCTCGCAGCCGTCGAGCGCGGCACGCATCAGCACGTGGACGAGCTGGTTGAGGAAGAGCGGCGGGATGCCGGCGACGCCCTCCCCGATCATGCGCACATAGGCCGCCTGCAGCGTCGGCGCGGCCAGAAGCCGGTCGCGGAAGGAGAGAAACGCCCGCCAGTTGTCGCGCGCATCGGCATCGGCAAGCTGCGCCAGCGTCACGGGCGAGATGGCGGCGAAGGGATCGTCCATCAGCAGGGCATGAAGCGCCCGCTCGGCGGGGCAGGCCTCCTCCGGCGGCATGAGCTCCGGCCGGGCGAGATAGGCCTTCAGGAAGGCATCCGTCACCACGAGGCCGCCGTCCTCGCGCCGGTCGAGCAGCACGTGGCCGCTCGACAGCCAGAAGTCGCGGGTGGCGGCGTCGGTCATGGCTTGTCCTTCATCAGGGCGAGGAGGTCGACCTCCTCTGTCGGCTCGTCGTCGGTCTCGAAGAAGTCGAAGGCGCGGAAGCCAGCGCGCGGCCGGTCGCCACGCGGGGTGAGCGTGCGGTATCGCTCGCGGATCTCGCCGTTCTCCATCACGCGCTGCAGGGCAAGGAGCGTGCCGACGGCATGGTCGCAGAGCGAGGCGGCGAAGGCGATCTCCTCCCGCGCTGCCGGCAGGGCGGTGGCGACGTCGGGGGCGCCGAGCCGCTCGACGAAGCGTTGTGCCAGAAGTGCCGTGGCCGCCTCGATCTCGTCTTCGCTCGCCTCGCTCACCACCGTGAGGGTGGAAAAGCCGAAGCTGTCGATGCCGAGAAAGCCGGAGCGGAAGGCGACACGCTCCTTCGTCGGCAGCGAGGCGACATCGCTATCGGTGAAGAGAAAGGTGCCGGTCACCGCCCATTCGCCCGGTGCAGCGGCACGGGCGAAGACGAAGGTGTCGGAGGCATCGAGCCGGATGGTACGCGGCAGCTTCATGACGGACGCCTCCCCTCGGCATCGCGCTCGCCAAGACGCGCGAGCGCCTCGACGAAGAGACGCCGGCGGCGGCCGCGGCCCGTCGTGACGAGCAGATCGCCGTTCACGTCGATGGCAAAAGACGAATCGCCGGAATCGCTTGGCGCCAGACGTTCAACATAATGTAAAATCTGAGAAGCGCCGTGGTCGTCCGAGAAGCCATGCAGATTCGCCATCAAGTGGCGCGCGAAGCTCTCGACGAGGCTTTCGGCATCCCCCTCGAGCCCGCCGACCATATCGATGCCGAGGCTCCCGCTGGTCGCTTCCGGACCGTCGAGCGTCGCGATACGCAGTCGCGCGCCGAAGACGAGCCAGTCCGGCACCGCCGCATCGCGCGCGCCCGCCGGCCAGGCAAGTTGCCCGTCGCCGACGAGCACGCCGTCGAGGCGGATGCCGCCCGGCCAGTCGAAGGTCAGCGGATGCTCCGGCGCGCAATGGGCCGCGACGGCATCGGCGAGCGCATTTATCGCCGGGTAGAAGGCGAGGCGTGCGAGAGCGAGCGGCTCGGCCGGCTCCAGCACCACGGCGCAGTCGACGAGATCGAAGCGGCGCGCCCACACGAGTGTGCCCGCCCCTGCCTCGCTCGCGATCGCCCGGGCGTGGGCGAATGCATCCCTTGCCTCGCGCAGGGTGATGAGCGTGAACGGGGGCGGCAGCACGAGCTCGCGGCGGCCGAGTGACGTGATCTTGACCGGAATGGCTTCCTCCCCTTCGCCATTCGATTGGAATTCATCCAATTCGATATAAGCTGACGCGAAATGGTGCGAATGCAAGCGCTGTCGGTATCGGTATCGCGGAGGTGAACGCAATGGCTGAAGGCCCCGGTCGCGGCAAGCGCCCCATCGCCAACGGCCCGGTGGTCGAGGCAAGGCCCGTCGCCTTCGTCTGCTCCTGCGAGGGCACGATGCCGCTGGACGAAAAGCTGCTGACGCGGGCCTGCCCGGGCCATGACATGCGCTTCGCCGACCAGCTGTGCCGGCGCGAGCTGGAGCGGCTCAAGGCCGCGCTCGGCCCGGAGGCGGACATCCTCGTCGGCTGCACCCAGGAGGCGCCGCTTTTCGAGGAGGTAGCGGGCGAGAACGCCCCGGAAGCTAATCTCACCTTCGTCAATCTGCGCGAGAACGCCGGCTGGTCGGCCGAGGCGGATGCGGCAGGCCCCAAGATGGCGGCGCTGATCGCCGCGGCGCGGATCGCGCCGTCGCAGGCGCCGCTGGTGCCCCTGAAGAGCGAGGGCGTCGCCCTCGTCTATGGCCGCGACGAGACGGCGATCGCCCTCGCCGAGCGGCTCAAGGACGTGCTGGACGTCACCGTGCTGCTGACGCGCCCCGGTGATGTGCCGGCGCCGCGCCGGAGCGACTTTCCCGTGCTCAAGGGCACTATCGCCCAGGCGACCGGCTGGCTCGGCGCCTTCGAGCTGACGGTCAACGACTTCGCGCATCCGGCCCCGTCCTCGCGCGCCAGGCTCGCCTTCGGCGCGCCACGCGACGGCGCCCTGTCGCGCTGCGACATCGTCCTCGATGTCAGCGGTGGCGTGCCGCTCTTCCCGGCGGGGGAACTGCGCGCCGGCTACCTGCGCGCCGACCCCGGCGACCCGGCGGCCGTGGCGCGCCTTGCCTTCGAGGCGTCGCAGCTCGTCGGCGAGTTCGACAAGCCGCGCTACGTCACCTTCGATGCGGCGCTGTGCGCCCACTCGCGCTCGAAGAAGACCGGCTGCACGCGCTGCCTCGACCTGTGCCCCACCGGCGCCATCACGCCGGACGGCGACCATGTCGCCATCTCGGCCGAGATCTGCGCCGGTTGCGGCGCCTGCGCCGCCGTCTGCCCGACCGGCGCGGCGACCTATGCCCTGCCGGCGAGCGACACCTTGATGGCACGGCTGCGCGCCCTGCTCCACACCTATGCCGAGGCCGGCGGCGAGCGGGCGGTGGTGCTCTTCCACGACGAGACCCATGGAGCGGAGCTGATCGATGCGCTTGCCCGTTACGGCGAGGGCCTGCCAGCCCATGTCCTGCCGGTTGCCGTCAACGAGGCGACGCAACTCGGGCTCGATGCCTTCGCTGCGGCCCTCGCCTATGGCGCGACGGCGATCCGCGTGCTGACGCGCGCCAAGCCCAAGCACGACACGGGCGGCCTCGTGCGCAACCTTGCCTATATGGACGCCATCGCGGCGCCGCTTGGCTTCGGCGAAGGCTGCGTGGCGACGATCGAGACGGACGACCCCGACCAGCTCGCGGCGGCACTCGCCGGTGTGCCGGTGGCGGGCGTGCCGGAGCGGCGGGCGGCGAAGTTCCTGCCGCTCGGCCAGGGGCGCGAGCTCACCGTGATGGCGCTCAAGGAACTGCGCAATGTCGCGCCGCTTGCCGTCGACGTCCTGCCCCTGCCCGAGCGCGCGCCCTTCGGTACCGTGCATGTCGAGACGGAGGGCTGCACGCTGTGTCATGCCTGTGTCGCCGCCTGTCCGACGGGGGCGCTCGGCGACAATCCCGACAAGCCGATGCTGACCTTCGCCGAGGACCGCTGCGTGCAGTGCGGGCTATGCGCCGCCACCTGCCCGGAGAAGGTCATCACGCTCGAGCCGCGCATCGACTTCGCCGCCTGGGCCGCCCCGCCGGTGACGAAGAAGGAGGAGGAGCCCTTCCACTGCGTCGCCTGCGGCAAGCCCTTCGGCACCCGCTCCACCATCGAGCGGATCGTCTCGCGGCTCGAGGGCCGGCACTGGATGTTCTCGGGCGAGCACGCCCGGCGCATCGCCGTCATCAAGATGTGCGAGGACTGCCGCGTCGAGGCCGTGGTCAACGAGAGCTTCGACCCGCACGATGCTCCCGCCCGGCCGGCGCCGCGCACGAGCGAGGACTACCTGCGCGCGCGGGAGAAGAAGCACCACTGACCGGCGTCAGCGCGGGTCCTGCGCCGCGGCGGCGATGAGCTCGAAGGACCTGAGCCGCGCCGCATGGTCGTAGACGTCGGAGACGACGATCAGTTCGTCGGCGGCAGTCTCGGCGACGAGCGCCGCAATGCCCTCGCGGACGGTCTGCGGCGAGCCGACGATCGAGCGGGCCAGCATGCGCATGGCCTGCGCCTTCTCCATGGGCGTCCAGTAGGTCTCGATGTCGTCGATCGGCGGGCGGCTCAGCCCGCGCGCGCCGCGGAAGATGTTGGCGAAGGACATCTGCTGGGTGGTGGCGAGGCGGCGGGCCTCCACATCGCTCGGCGCGGCGATGATGTTGACGCCCACCATGGCATGGGGCCGCGCGAGCTGGGCGGAGGGCTTGAAGCGGGAGCGATAGGCCTCGAGCGCCGGCAGCAGCATCTCGGGCGCGAAATGCGAGGCGAAGGCATAGGGCAGGCCGAGTTCGGCAGCGAGCATCGCGCCGAACATGCTGGAGCCGAGGATCCAGATCGGCACGTTCGATCCCGCCCCCGGCACGGCGCGGATCATCTGGTCCGGCGCGGGCGGACCGAGAAGCGCCTGCAGTTCCACGACATCCTGCGGGAAGGTATCGGCGCTGGCCGGGGAACGGCGCAAGGCGCGCAGGGTGCGCTGGTCCGTGCCCGGCGCCCGGCCGACGCCGAGGTCGATGCGGCCGGGGAACAGGGCCTCGAGCGTGCCGAACTGCTCGGCGATGACGAGCGGCGAATGGTTGGGCAGCATGATGCCGCCTGCACCGACGCGGATGGTGCTGGTGCCGGCGGCGATATGGGCGATGACGACGGAGGTCGCCGCGCTCGCGATGCCCGGCATGTTGTGGTGCTCCGCCACCCAGATGCGGCGGTAGCCAAAGCCCTCCGCGTGGCGCGCAAGGTCGCGGGCGTTGTCGAGCGCGCCGCGCGCATCCGTCTCCTCCGTGATGCGGACGAGATCGAGAATCGAAAGTGCAACCATGTCGTCATCCCCGTCGAGCCGTTGTGCGGGCCAGATGGGGAGCCCGCGGACGAGGCGGAACCGCCAGACGCGCCCGGCCCCGGCGCCGAGCCATGCGCCCGGCGCACCTTTCGGAAGAATAGCGGCGGCAGGTTGCAGCGATGCAACGGGCGTTCAGCGCGGCGCAGTGGCCTTCCTCAGGAAGTCCACCAGCGCCTGTCGGTCTGCCTCGCTCGTCACCCGCTGCTCCGGCATCTTGGTGCCGGGCAGATAGGCATTGGGGCCGATCTCGAAGAGGCGGGCGATGGTCTGGCCCGACCAGACGATGCTCAGGGCCCTGAGTGCCGGCGAATAGTCGTAGCCGGGCGCGGAGGCGATGCGCCGGCCGAAGATGCCGTAGAGCGTCGGGCCGGCCCGGTTGCCGCCGTCCGGGGTCAGCGTGTGGCAGGCGGCGCAGGCGCGGAAGACCTCGGCCCCGCGCTCGCCGGAGAAAGCCGCGAGCGGATCCTCTCCCGCCTGCGGAATGACGGCACCGATATGCTCGCCCGTGCGCGCGTCCCAGCGGCGCACCATCCGGTCGCCGCCGCCCGAATAGATCTCGCCGCCGTCGGGCGAGAAGGCGAGCGACCACACCGGCAGCCCCGGCCCGACGAGCGTCGCGACCACCGCCCGGGTGCTGCGCTCGACGATGGCGACGTCACCGCGAATGCCACCGGCGGCGACGCGCTTACCGTCCGGCGACAGGGCGAGAGCGATGAGGGGCGTCGGGCCCACCTCGCGCTCGCCGAGCACCTCCCCCGTCGCCGAGACGAAATGCAGCTTGCCGTCGGCTCCCGCGACGACGATCTCGCCATCGGGAGCGACGACGACGCCGTTGAGCGGCGTCGGCAAGGTCACGACGACGGGCGGCCGCGCGGGATCCTGCGGCCACAGGCGCAGCGTCGCGTCATAGCCGGAGGTGACGAGCCCACCCGCGGGCATGAAGGCGACGCCGTTGACGTTGCCCTGATGGCCCCCGAGGCGCCGCCGCTCCTCGCCCTGCGGCGACCAGAGCGCCGCCGTGCCGTCCCAGGCCGCCGACGCGAAGGTGCCATCCGGACCGGCCGTGAGCGCGACGATTGGCGCCTCGTGTGCCACGATCACGCGCTCGGGCGTGCGGCCTGCGGCCGGCCAGATCGCGATGCGCCCGTCCTCGCCGCCCGTGGCGAAGCGTCCCTCTCCAAGCGCCACGGCCGCGTTGACCGAGCCGTCGTGGGCGCGCAGCACCGCTTCCGCCACGCCGGAGGCCAGCCGCCAGCGGATGGCCGAGGTATCGAAGCTCCCGGTCAGCGCCACCTCTCCTGCGGGATCGACAGCGATCGCCCGCACCGGGCCGCCGTGGCCGCGCAGTTCCTGCGCCTCGGGGGCACCGGTCAGGGAGAGCGTGAGGAACAGCGCGGCGAGGCCCCGCATTGCCCGGGCGAAGCGGCGCGGTGCATGATCCGGGCGAATCATCGAAGGGACGCCTCCCCATGAGCGACGAGACCAGCCATGATGCGACCGCCGGACAAACGCTCGACCTGCGCGGCCTCAAATGCCCCCTGCCTGCCCTTCACACCCGCAAGGCCCTGCGCAGCCTCAAGGCGGGCATGCTCCTCGTCGTCGAATGCACGGATCCGATGGCCGCCATCGACATCCCGAACCTGGTGCGCGAGACGGGAGACATGCTCGAGGCGCAGGAAAGGCGCGGCGACAACCTCCTCTTCTCCATCCGCAAGGCCTAAGAAGCGCGTCCCGCTCAGTGAATGTCACCGAGGCGCACGCCGCTCGTCGTGAAGGCCACGTCAACGGGCTTCTGCAGATCGGACAGGACGAAATCGGCACCCACCGCGACGACGATGGCGACGACCACGGCAACGATGAATGCGCGCATTGCTCCCTCCCCCAATGTCTCCACCCAATCTTCCTGTTCCCTGCATCGCCTGAGGAGGGTGCGTGCGAAAGCGCGCCCCGTCAACTCAGGCGTGCGTGAACGAGGATCGCCTCGGCGGCTTCTAGATCTGCCGGCGCGTTGGCGTTGAAGAAAACGTCGAAGGGCTCCGTCGGCCATTCGGCGACGGCGAGCGGGAAGCGGGCCGTGAAGCGGTCGATCTTGCGCTCGCCCTCGCCAACGAGCGCCCGGCGCAGATCCTCGCGGATGCCGACCGGCCAAAGCCCGACGACCGGATGGGTGCGCCCGCCGGAGGCGGCGCAGGCGAGCATCGCCCCCTCTTCCTGGCGCGCGGCATGGAGGCGCGCGACGAGATCCGGCGGCAGGAACGGCGTGTCCGCGGCGACGCTGACGATCCATTCCACGTCGCGCCGGCGCACCGCCACGTGGTCGAGCACGGCGAGAATACCGGCGAGCGGGCCGGCGAAGCCGGGCACGTCGTCGGGAACGACCGGCAGGCCATAGGGCGCAAAGCGCGCCGGATCGCCATTGGCGTTGATGACCAGCCCGGCGCATTGCGGCGCCATGCGCTCGACGACATGGTCGAGGATCGGACGGCCGCCGACATGGCGCAGCGGCTTGTCGCCCCCGCCCATGCGCCGGGCGAGCCCGCCGGCGAGCAGCGCGCCGATGGTTGGCGGGCAGGTTTCAATCATCTGCGCCTTCCTTGTCGCTTGCTCCCTTGCGCCGATGCTTCGCCGATTCCTCCGCCACATAGGCAAGATCCTGATCGAAGACGATACGCTCGGCACCCGAGAGGACGATGAAACGCTTGCCCCGCGCGCGGCCAACGAGCGTCAGCCCCGCCTTGCGGGCGAGCTCGACGCCCCAGGCGGTGAAGCCGGAGCGCGAGACGAGGACGGGAATGCCCATGCGCACCGTCTTGATGACCATCTCGGAGGTGAGGCGCCCCGTTGTGTAGAAGATCTTGTCCGCCGGATCGATGCCGTGCCGGTGCATGTAGCCGGCAACCTTGTCCACCGCATTGTGGCGGCCGACGTCTTCCATATAGACGAGCGGCCGGTCGCGCTCGCACAGAACGCAGCCGTGTATGGCGCCCGCCGCAAGATAGAGCGAGGGTGTCCGGTTGATCTTGTGGGTGAGCGCGTAGAGCCAGGACGTGCGCAACTCCGCATGCGGCAGGCGGGCCTCGTCGATCACGTCCATCAGGTCGCCGAAGGCGGTGCCCTGGGCGCAGCCGGACGTCAGGGTGCGCTTGCGCAGCTTGTCCTCGTAGTTGGTCTTGCGCTCGGTGCGCACCACGACGACGTCAAGTTCGGCGTCGTAGTCGACATCGGTGACGACGTCGTCCGGCTTCAGCATGTTCTGGTTGAGCAGGTAGCCGACGGCGAGATGCTGCGGATGGTCGCCGATCGTCATCATTGTGACGATCTCCTGCGCGTTGAGATAGAGCGTCAGGGCCCGCTCGGTGACGACGCGGGTCTCGACCGGGACGCCACCCTGGTCGATGCCGGCCACGATGATGCCGAGACGCGGGTCGAGCGGATCGGGCCGCACGAGGTAATCGGCAAGGAAGGCGAGGTCCTCGCTCTCGTCGGCGCGTGACGGCGACGCCAGGCTGTCCGGATGACCGTTTACCATGTGATCCCCCCGGTGATCCTCTCGGCGGCGCGAGCCTCGTCCGCGACCTGCGCGAGGCACCACGCTTCGAGCGCCTCGAGCGACGGCTCGAGAACCTGCCAGTCCTCGCCGGCGAAAGATCGCCAGGCCGGCAGCAGCGCCTCGCCGACCGCCGTGAGCGTCGGCAGGCCGCGACCGACGGCGAGTCCGAATTCGTCGCGCAGACCCCTGCCCTCGGCTTCCGCCTTGCCGAACTTGTTGAGGATGACGAGGTCGACGCGGTCCGACCCGATGGCCGCCGCGGCAAGGCCGGCCGAGGTCGCAAGACCCTGCGCGTCGAGCCGGCAGCCGCGTGCGCCCCGTCCGCGCTGCTCGCTGATGGGGACGAGGCGGCCGGTGGCGAGGTCCTCGAGCGCCATGTGTCCGCAGGCGGTGCAGGCATCGTCCTCGTTGTGCTGCACGAGACCGGCGAGGCGCAGGTCGCGTTGCCGGAGGCGCCGGCTCAGCGCGACGAGCAGGCCGTCGACGAGGTGCTGCGATTGATAGACGACGACGCCGATGGCCGGTTGCATTGGCATACTCCACGGCACCATTCTATTGTGCCGCCCGCCCCGACAATCTAGGCAGTCGGGCGAGGGGAGAAAAGGCTGCCCGTGCCAGCCAGCCGGCCGCGGTCTCATCTCGGTCACAGTTGCATGGTGAAGCAACTGCGCCGATTGATTGCAGGAACCAACGGAAAATGATCGATCTTCGTCGTACCGTCCTCGTCGCCGCCCTTGTCGCGACCGCCGCCACCTCGGCCCCCGCGGCTGAGACGGCTGCCGAGCGCGCGCCAGGACGCATCACCATCGTCGGCGAAGGAACCGTCAATGCGGTCCCCAACATGGCGACGCTCACATCCGGCGTCGTCACTTCGGCGTCGACCGCTCGTGAAGCGCTCGACGCGAATACCGAGGCGATGGCGGGCGTCATCGAGGCCTTCAAGAAGGCCGGCATCGCCGCCAAGGACATCATGACCGACGGCTTCTCGGTGCAGCCGCGCTACGTCTATCCCGAGCCGAAGGACGGTTCGACCCAGCCGCCGCGCATCGATGGCTACGAGGTGCGCAACCAGGTGATCGTGCGTGTGCGCGAGCTCGCCAAGCTCGGCACGGTGCTCGACGCCGCCGTCACCACCGGCGCCAACCAGATGGGCGGGCTCTCCTTCGACGTCGCCGAGCCGGCGGTCCTTATCGACAAGGCGCGTGCCGCCGCCGTGGAGGACGCCAAGCGCAAGGCCGCGCTGTACGTGCAGGCCGCTGGCGCCAAGCTTGGCCGCCTCATCGAGATTGACGAAACCAGCATGCAGATGCCGCCCCGGCCGATGATGATGGCAAGATCGATGGATTTTGCCGAAGCCAAGGCCGTGCCCGTGGAAGCAGGCGAGCAGACGCTGCGCGCCCAGGTGCGGCTTACCTGGGAACTGGCGGATTAAGGGAAGGACACCGATCTTCCGCCATCGCGCCTGCGGATCATGAATGAGGAAGCGGCCGGCCGCCCAGCCGCTTTCTTCATGCGCTGCCGGGCACGCAATCGGCCGGCGCGGCCGCTGGCCGACCAGCATCGAAGGCGAGGAGCCCGAGTCTTTCGCGCCGCAGCCAGCGGACCAGCATGAGAGCGGCCACGACGGCGAGGCCGGCGGCGAGGCCGATCCAGATGCCGACACCGTCGAGGCCGCCGCGGAAGGCGAGCGCGGCGCCGAGCGGCAGGCCTATGCCCCAATAGCCGAGCGCCGCATAGACCATGGGCACGCGGGTGTCCTGCAGGCCGCGCAGCATGCCCGCGCCCACGGCCTGTGCCCCGTCGAAGATCTGGAAGAGACCGGCCAAGGCCAGGAACGAGACGGCCAGCGCGACCACCTCTGTATTCTCCGGCGCCCGGACATCGAGGAAGGCGCTGACGAGCAGCTGCGGCGTCACCAGCATGAAGAAGGCCATCGTCGCCATGAAGGCGATGGCCATGACGAAGCCCGTCCAGCCGGCGACCCGCACGCCCTGCCTGTCCTCGGCGCCGAAGGCGCGGCCGACCCTGACCGTCACCGCCTGCCCGATGCCGAGCGGCACCATGAAGGTGAGCGAGGCAATCTGGATGGCGATGGAATGGGCGGCGAGCGAGGCCGTGCCGATGAGCCCCATGAGGAACACGGCGGCGTTGAAGATGGTGACCTCGAAGGCGAAGGTGGCGCCGATGGGCAGGCCGATGCGCCATATCTCCGTGAAGCGCGACCAGTCCGGCCGCCAGAAGCGGCCGAAGAGGGCATAGCGCCTCAGCCGGCGGTCGAGCGCGATGGCGATGACGAGCCCGGCAAAGAGGAAGAGGCTCGACGCCGTCGTGGCCACGCCGGCGCCCGTCAGCCCCAGAGCGGGGAAGCCGAGATTGCCGAAGATGAGGCACCAGTTGGCGAGGATGTTGAAGAGATTGGCCGCGATGCTGACCGCGAGCGCCCACATGGGCCGCTGCAGCGCCGACAGGAACGAGCGCAGCACGACATAGCCGCAGAACGGCAGCACTGCCCATTGCAGGGCGTGCAGATAGGTGCCGGCGGCCGCCGCAAGGTCCGGCTTCTGCCCCATGGCGAGAAGGATGGCCTCCCCCTGCCATAGCAGAAGCCAGATCGGCAGAGCGATGGCGGCCGACACCCACAGCCCCTGCCGCACGGTGCGGCGCACCTGCCGCACCTCGTAGGATCGCCGGCCGATCTCGCGCGCGATCATCGGCGCGGTCGCCGTGACGATGCCGATGGCGAAGATGAGCATGGCGAAATAGAGGTTGAAGCCGAGCGCCCCGGCTGCGAGCGACTCGGCCCCCAGCCAGCCGAGCATGATCACGTCCGTCGTGCCCATCGCGGTCTGGGCGAGATTGGTGAGCACGAGCGGCCAAGCCAGCGCCAAGGTGGCGCGCCACTCCTTCGCCCACGCGCTCGGCGCGGCGTTCTCCGCGGTGTCGTTCTGCGTCATGGCGGGCAATCTATAGGTAAAATGCCCGTTCGCCCATGCTGTTGCCGCAAAATTAGGCAGCGAAAATGGGGGATGGCTTTGATCCTGCTGCAAGGACCCGTGCGTGCCGTCCTCTCCCTCCACGACCTGGTGGGCAAGGCTGGAATGGGGGGCAGTGCCGCCGGCCGGCGGTTCGATCGTGTTTGGCGACTGCGACTGGACGCATCGGGCCAGCGGCATCGCCCCCCACCCTAAACCCCTCCCACCGCAAGCGGGGAAAGGGGAATGGCGCTCCACCACGCTCTCATGCGTTCGCGTGTTCTCAACCGGCTGAAGCCACCGCCGGCCGGCCCTCGCCCAAGGCGGCCGTCCTCGCCTCGGCGAAGACCGCGCCAATCCCGATGACGAGCGGCTGCCTTTCATCCCGCTCGGCCATGCGCGCCGGCAGGTCGGCGAGGCGGCAGCGGCTGAGCACCTCCTCCGGGCGGCCGAGCGCCTCGGCAATCGCCACGGGCGTATCCGCCGCCATGCGATGATCCATGAGCCGGGCCGCAATCTGCGCGGCCGTGCGGCCGCCCATGTAGAAGACGGTGGTGGCGGAAGGATCGGCGATGGCGTGCCAGTCGACGTCCTCCGGCAGGCCGCCGTGGCGCGAATGGCCGGTGACGAAGCGGACGGACTTGGCGTGATCGCGGTGCGTCAGCGACACGCCGAGCGCGGCGGCCATGGCGATGCCGGCGGTGATGCCGGGCACGACGTCGAAGGCGATGCCTTCCCGGCGCAAACTGTCGATCTCCTCCCCCGCCCGGCCGAAGATCATCGGGTCGCCGGACTTGAGGCGCACCACGTGCTTTCCGGCGCGGGCAAGCGTCAGCATCATGGCGTTGATCTCGTCCTGCCTGCAGCTCGGCCGGCCGCCGCGCTTGCCGACGAGGATGCGCTTGGCCTCGCGGCGGGCGAGTTCCAGCACGTCCTCGGAGACGAGATCGTCGAAGAGGATGACGTCGGCCGCCTGCAGGGCGCGCACGGCCTTGATGGTCAGAAGCTCGGCATCGCCGGGGCCCGCACCGACGAAGGTGACGTGACCGCAGCCATGGCGTTCGCCCCGCGCGATGCGGCCCGCCTCGGCCTCCAGCGCGCCGGCGTCGTCGCCTCCGGGTGCCGCGCGGAAGGCACGGTCGACGAAGGCCTCCCAGAAGGCGCGGCGCCGGGCGCCGGGGCCGAGGCGCGCCATCACGCGCTCGCGCATGTCCGCGGCAAGGCGCGCCCAGTCGGCGAGCCAGGCGGGCAGCAGCGCCTCGATGCGCCGGCGCACAGCCTGCCCCAGCACGGGTGCGGCGCCGCTTGTCGAGATACCGACGACAAGCGGGGAGCGGTTGACGATGGTGCCGAACTGGAAGGTGCAGAAGGCCGGCTTGTCGATGACGTTGCACGGCACGCCGGCCCCGAGCGAGGCAGCCCGGAAGGCGGCCGCCTCCGCGTCCCCCTCCGCGTCGGCGACGGCGACCGCGGCGCCGGAGAAGGCCGCCGCCTCCCAACGGGCGTCGTGGTGGACAAGCCGTCCAGGCAGGTCCGCCGTGGCGAGAAGGCGAGAGAACTCCCCGCTCAGCTCTTCGCGCGGAGCATAGACATGCACCTCGGCGCCGGCGGCGACCAGCAGCTCCGTCTTCCAGGCCGCAGCGTCGCCGCCGCCAGCGACGATCGCGCGCTTGCCGGCGAGGTCGAGGAAGACCGGCAAGACGCTGAGCGGTGCGATCCGCGCGGGAGCGCGCTCGCCCGGTGCCCGCTCACTCGGCTGCCTGGAGACGATGCGCATGGATGATGCTCCTGATCTCCGCGCGGCAAGAGCCGCAATTGGTGCCCGCTAGCAGGGCATCGCCCACGGCCTCCACCGTGTGGCAGCCGGCGACGACGGCGCCCGCGATCTGCCTCACGCCGACGCCGAAGCACGAGCAGACGATGGCCCCCTTGTCCTCACCGCCCTTGCCCGGCCGGCCGGCGAGAACGGCGAGGCGCGCCCGCTGGTCGGCATGGGCCTGCGACAGCTGCTCGACGACCCAGTCGCGCGGCACGGCGACCGGCTCGGCTGCGAGATAAAGCGCGCCGATGAGGCGCTCGCCGACGAAGCGCGCAAAACGTCGGCGGGCGGCGACCGCATCCTGGAAGGACAGGGTGTCGGCATCAGGTACCCCGGGCAGGATGGCGTCCGCCACCGCCGGCCAGTCCGCCACAGCGTTGGCGAAGGCGAGTTCAACGCGCCAGCCCCCTTCGCAGCGGGCGATGGCCCAGTAATCGGCGGCAATGCGCTTGGGCTTCCCGGTGAGCACGGCGAAGCCGTAGGCCGCGGCGGTGAAGCGTGCGATGCGGACGGCGACGTGCTTCAGCGCCGGCTGGCCGGAGGTCGAATCGATTATGGGCGGCACGAGGCGATCAACACGGCCGTCGGCGGCGAACTGGTCGGTCCAGTGCATGGGCACGAAGATCGAGCCCTCGCGCTGGCGGCTCGTCAGCAGCGCCCTGACGACGATGGCGCCGCGGGCAGAGGTGACGCGCACGAGATCGGCATCGGCGATGCCGTATGTCGCCGCATCGGCGGGGTGGATCTCGACGAAGGGCTCGGCGAGATGCTGCGAGAGGCGCTGGCTCTTGCCGGTTCGCGTCATCGTGTGCCACTGGTCGCGCACGCGGCCGGTGTTGAGCACGAGGGGGAAGCCTTCGCTCGTCCGCGCGGGCGCCATCGTGGTGACGGGCACGAGCCGGGCCTTGCGATCCGGCGTGAAGAAGCCGCCCTCGGCGAAGAAACGGATGTCATCGGCCGGCGTCTCGCCGGCCCGCGCCGGCCACTGGAAGGGCGCGAGCGCATCGAACCCGGCGGCATCGATGCCGGCATGGGCGCCGATGTCGAAGTCGCGCGTGCCATGGTTCTCGAAGGCGGAGAGCGCCGCGTGCTCGGCGAAGATCTCGGCCGGCGAGGCATAGGGAAAGGCCTCGGCAAAACCCATGCGGCGTGCCACTTCCGTGACGATCCACCAGTCGGGCTTCGCCTCCCCCGGCCGGGGCAGGAACGGGCGCTGGCGCGACATGCGGCGCTCGGAATTGGTCACCGTGCCGTCCTTCTCGCCCCAGGCGGCGGCCGGCAGCTTCACATGGGCGTGGCGCACCGTGTCGGTTTCGCCGACCACGTCGGAAACGACGACAAAGGGGCAGGCCCGGATCGCGGTTTCGACCATGTCACCGTCCGGCATGGAATCGACCGGGTTGGTGGCCATGATCCACAGCGCCTTGATGCGCCCGTCAGCGACGGCGCGGAACATGTCGACGGCCTTGAGGCCCGGCGCAGAGGTGATGACCGGCGCCCTCCAGAAGCGCTGCACACGCTCGCGATCGGCCGCATTGTCGATGTCCATATGGGCCGCCAGCATGTTGGCGAGCCCGCCGACCTCACGCCCGCCCATGGCGTTGGGCTGGCCGGTCACGGAGAAGGGCCCCATGCCGGGCCGGCCGATGCGGCCGGTGGCGAGGTGGCAGTTGATGATGGCGCTCACCTTGTCGGTGCCAACCGACGACTGGTTGACGCCCTGGCTGTAGACGGTGACGACCTTCTCCGTCGCCGCGAAGAGCCGGTAGAATTCCGCGATGCTCGCCCGGTCGAGGCCCGTCTCGGCGGCGATGCCGTCCATGTCGAGGCGCCAGGCGGCGGCCAGCGCTTCGGCGAAGCCGGTCGTGTGTTCGGCGATGTAGTTCTCGTCGAGCGCACCCGCCTCGGCGAGATGGGCGAGAAGACCGTTGAAGAGCGCGACATCGCCGTCGGGCGCAATGGCGAGGTGCTGGTCGGCGATATCGGCCGTCATGGTGCGGCGCGGATCGACGACAATGACCTTCATCTCAGGCCGCTCGGCCTTGGCGGCGGCGAGGCGCTGGTACAGCACCGGGTGGCACCAGGCGAGGTTGGAGCCGACGAGGACGACGAGGTCGGCAAGCTCGAGGTCCCGGTAGCTGCCCGGCACCGTGTCGGCGCCGAAGGCGCGGCGGTGGCCCGCGACCGAGGAGGCCATGCACAGGCGCGAGTTGGTGTCGATGTTGGCCGTGCCGATGAAGCCCTTCATCAGCTTGTTGACGACGTAGTAATCCTCGTTCAGGAGCTGGCCCGAGACGTAGAAGGCGACGGAATCCGGTCCGTGCTCGGCGATGGTGCGCGAGAAGGTCTCGGCCACCCGGTCGAGCGCCTCGTCCCACCCGGCCCTGCGGCCGTCGATTTCGGGAAAGAGCAGGCGGCCTTCGAGGTCGACGGTCTCGGCAAGCGCCGAACCCTTGGAGCACAGCCGGCCGAAATTGGCGGGGTGGTCGGGATCGCCGCGGACGGCAAGGGTACCGTCCGCACCGACCGTGGCGAGGATGCCGCAGCCCACCCCGCAATAGGGGCAGGTCGTCTTCGTGATGGTCGGGACGGTTTCCTCCATCGCCGCCTGCCCTATTCGGCCGCGATGCGGGCGGAGGCCGCCGCCAGGATGGCCGAAGCGTCCATCAGGATGCGCTCGCCGTCGCGCTTCAGCGGGAAGGTCCGCACGGCGCCCTCGTCGGCGCCCTGAGCGAGGCCGGTCTCGAGCGAAAATACCCAGTTGTGCAGCGGGCAGGTGACCTGCGCCCCGTGGACGATGCCCTGGCTCAGGGGGCCGCCCTTGTGCGGACACCGATCCTCGATGGCATAGACCTCGTCCGCCGCCGTGCGGAAGACCGCGATGCGGCCGATCGGCGTATCGACGCAGCGCGCGCCGCGCCGCGGAATGTCGGACAGCCGGCCGATTTCAACCCAGTCGCTCATCGCCTTTCACTCCGCGGCTTCTGCAAAGCCGACGCTCGCCATCGGCTTGAACTCGTGCTTGTCCTTGCCGGAGACGCGCTCCGACCACGGGTCGACCTGGGCGAACTTCTGGGAGAAGACGAAACGGTCGAAATAGGCCTTGCGCCTGTCCTTGTCGTCGAGGATCTGGCGTCGGACCTCGTCGTAGCCGACGCGCTTGGCCCACTTGTAGATACGCTCGAGATAGCGCGCCTGCTCGCGGTACATCTGGGTGAGGGCCACGATGACCTCGAGCGCCTCGTCCTCGGTGGCGACGAGGCCGAGCTTCTCGGTGCCCTTGATGTCGAGCCCTGCGGCGCCGGCGAAGTGGATCTCGAAGCCTGAGTCGACGCAGATGACGCCGACGTCCTTGCAGGTTGCCTCGGCGCAATTCCTCGGGCAGCCGGAGACGGCCATCTTGACCTTGGCCGGCGTCCACGAGCCCCACATGAACTTCTCGATGCGGATGCCGAGACCGGTCGAATCCTGCGTGCCGAAGCGGCACCAGTCGGAGCCGACGCAGGTCTTCACCGTCCTCAGGCCCTTGGCATAGGCGTGGCCGGAGACGAAGCCGGCCTTGCCGAGCTCGGCCCAGACCGCCGGCAGGTCTTCCTTCCGCACTCCCAGCATGTCGATGCGCTGGCCGCCGGTAACCTTCACCGCCGGGATGTTGAACTTGTCCACCACATCGGCGATGGCCCTGAGCTCCGCGGCATTGGTCACGCCGCCCCACATGCGCGGCACGACCGAATAGGTGCCGTCCTTCTGGATGTTGGCGTGCACGCGCTCGTTGATGAAGCGCGACTGGTAGTCGTCGGCATATTCGTCGGGCCAGTCGCAGACGAGATAGTAGTTGAGCGCCGGCCGGCACTTGGCGCAGCCGCAGGAGGTCTTCCATTCGAGTTCCTGCATCACGGCGGGGATGGTCTTGAGCCCCTTGGCCTTGATGAGGCGGCGCACGTCGTCGTGGCCGAGGTCAGTGCAGGTGCACATGGGCTGCACGGCGGCCGGGTTGTAGCTGTCGCCGAGCGTCAGCTTCATCACCTGCTCGACGAGGCCGGTGCAGGAGCCGCAGGAGGCGGAGGCCTTGGTATGGGCGCGGACGTCATCGAGCGACGTCAGGCCCTTGCTCGTGATCGCCGAGACAATCTTGCCCTTGCACACGCCGTTGCAGCCGCAGATCTCCGCATCATCCGGCAAGGCTGCAACGGCCGCCGTAGGGTCCAGCGGAGACCCTCCCTGGTAGGCCTGGCCGAAGATGAGCGTCTCGCGCATCTCGGCGATGTCCGTCCCCTTGCGCAGCATGTCGAAGAACCACGCCCCGTCGGACGTTTCACCATACATCACTGCGCCGATGATGCGGTTCTGCTTCAGGACGAGGCGCTTGTAGACGCCGGCCGAGGCGTCGCGCAGCACGATCTCCTCGCGGTCGTCGCCGTCCGCGAAGTCGCCGGCCGAATAGAGGTTGATGCCGGTGACCTTGAGCTGTGTCGCCGTCTCGACGGGGCGGAACGCGGCATCCTCCTTGACCAGCGTCTTGGCGACGACGCGGGCCATGTCATACAGCGGTGCGACGAGGCCGTAGCAGACGCCCTCATGCTCGACACATTCGCCGACAGCGAGGATGTCCGGGTCCGAGGTGACCATCTGGTCGCTGACAACGATGCCCCGCTCCACATGGAGGCCGGCATCGACGGCGATGCGCGTCTCGGGGCGTATGCCGACGGCCATGACCACAATGTCGGCGGGGTAGACGGTTCCGTCCTCCAGAAGCACGGCCTCCACTTTCTCCTCACCAAGGATCGCCTTGGTCTGCGCCTTGACGTGGACCTTGATGCCGCGACCCTCCAGTTCCTTCTTCAGGAGATAGCCGGCGGCGGGGTCGAGCTGCCGCTCCATGAGATGGCCCATGAGGTGCAGCACCGTGACCTCCATGCCGCGCAGCCTGAGCGCCGCTGCAGCCTCAAGGCCGAGCAGGCCGCCGCCGATGACGACCGCCCTGGCGCCGGGCTTGCGCGCGGCCTCCACCATGGCGTTGACGTCGTCGAGGTCGCGGAAGGCCATGACGCCGGGCAGATCCTTGCCGGCCACGGTAATGATGAAGGGCGCCGAGCCGGTGGCGATGAGCAGCTTGTCGTAAGGCGTCTCGCCGCCCTTGGAGACGACGACCTTGCGCTTGCGGTCGATCTTCGTGACCGTCTCGCCGAAGCGGCAGGTGACGCCGTTCGCGGCATACCAGGCGGCGTCGTGAGTGACGATGTCGCCGTAGGTCTTCTCTCCCGCCAGAACGGGCGAGAGCATGATGCGGTTGTAGTTGCCGCGCGGCTCGGCGCCGAACAGCGTGACGTCGAAGGCTTCGGGAGCTGCTTCGAAGAGATGTTCCAGCGCACGGCCCGAGGCCATGCCGGCGCCGACGACGACGAGTTTCTGGGTCATGTCCGTCAATCCGTTGTTCATTGGGCGGCGTAGCCGAGGCCGCCGGCGGCGCGGCGTTCCATGCGGCGGATGGCAACGTGCATCCACACGAAGGAGACGGCGACGATGGCGAAGAGCAGCATGAAGCAGCTCGACCACAGGCCGGTGAGATCATTGAGCGCGCCGAAGGCGATCGGCAGGACGAAGCCGCCGAGCCCGCCGATCATGCCGACGAGACCGCCGACCGCGCCGACGCTCGAGGGGTAGTAGACCGGGATGTGCTTGTAGACCGCCGCCTTGCCAAGGCTCATGACGAAGCCGAGGACGAAGGCGACGGCGATGAAGAGCGCCGGCCCGACCTCGACATGGAGCGCGACCGGCCCGTTGATGCCGCGCAGCACGTAGTCGCCCGTCGGCAGCGACAGGACGAGCGTGGCGAGCGCCGAGACGGCGAAGGTGCGGTACATGACGGCACGCGCGCCGATGCGGTCGGACAGGGCGCCGCCATAGGCACGGAAGATGCTGGCCGGGATCGAATAGGCCGCGCCGACGATGCCGGCCGTCTTGATGTCGAAGCCGTAGACGCCGATGAGATAGCGCGGCAGCCACAGGGCCAGCGCGACGAAGGCGCCGAAAACGAAGAAGTAGTAGAGGGCGAAGCGCCACACCTGCACGTTCTTCAGCGGCGCGAACTCCGACCAGAAGCTCTTCGGGGCAGGGGCGAGGCCGGCGCGGCGCGCCTTGATGACGGGATCGTCCTCGGTAGTGAACCAGAAGAGGAGTGCCATGACGACGAGCACCGCCGCCCAGATGAGCGCCACTGCCTGCCAGCCCCAGGCGATGAGGATGAGGGGCGCGACGAACTTGGTGACCGCGGCGCCGACATTGCCGACGCCGAAGATGCCGAGCGCCGTGCCCTGCCGCTCCGCCGGGTAGAAACGCGCCACATAGGCGACACCGACTGCGAAAGCTCCACCCGCGAGGCCGACGCCCAGTGCCGCGGCCAGCATCTGCGGATAGGTCTGGGCGAAGGCAAGGAGGACGGTGGCGATGGCCGCTGCCAGCATGGTGGCGGTGTAGACGAGGCGGCCGCCGTAGCGGTCCGTCCATACGCCGAGCGCCACGCGCACAAGCGAGCCGGTGAGGATGGGCGTGCCCACGAGCAGCCCGAACTGGGTTTCGGAGAGGCCGAGCTCGTCCTTGATGCGCACGGCGATGATGGAAAAGATCGTCCACACCGCAAAGCAGATGGTGAAGGCGATGGTGGACATGGCGAGAGCCCGCGTCGCTTCGTCCTTGCCGGGCGCAGCTTGGTGGGGTGCGGTCATCATCGGCTCCGTTGGCGGCTCGCGGCCGCGATGGGAAAAGCAAAACAAAAAAGCCGCCGGCCGGGCCGCACGCACCTCCTCCGGCGGAAGCGCGGGTTCACCCGATCGGCAGCTTTGCCTGCGGCGCCCGCCCTTGGACGCCCTATGTCGGCCGTTACGGCCTTCGCCCTCTTTCCTGCACGAGGCGTGCCAACTCAACGGAAGGAGGCGAATTTTTAGTTGTTACAATGCGTTGGAGCGCCTTGCCGGCGCTTTGGCAGCCTCTGCCCTGCCCTGCCGAATTGCTGAGCGGCGCAGCAATCCGCCCATTTCTTGTGCAGCGCACAACGCGTCCGGCCCGGCGCGTGCCTTGCTACAAGGAGCGCGATTACTTCCCTCCCCCTCGCGGGGAGGGGTTGGGGGTGGGGGGCAGGACGCAAGGACACGGCCTCCTGCATGCTGACCACCCAAACCCCTACCCTCCCCTGCAGAAGGCGGAGATTGGAGACGTCCCGCTGCTCCCTACGCCGCCGCCTCCACGAAGCGATGGCGCTCGTAGAGGAACTTCAGCACCGCTTCGCGGCAGCGCAGGTAGGTGCGGTCGGAGGCGAGCGCCAGCCGCTCGCGCGGGCGCGGCAGCGGCACGGTGAGCACCTCGCCGATGGTGGCGGCCGGCCCGTTGGTCATCATCACGATGCGATCGGAGAGCAGCACGGCCTCGTCAACATCGTGCGTGATCATGATCATCGTGTTGCCGAGCCGGGCGTGGATCTCCATCAACTGGTCCTGCAGATGGGCGCGGGTCAGCGCGTCGAGCGCACCGAAGGGCTCGTCGAGCAGCAGGATCTTCGGCTCCATGGCGAGCGCCCGCGCGATGCCGACGCGCTGCTTCATGCCGCCGGAAATCTCGCCCGGTCGCTTGTCGGCCGCGTGCGCCATCTGCACCAGGTCGAGGTTCTCCATGATCCACGCATGCTGCTCGGCCTTGCTCTTCCGGCCGCGGAAGACCTTGGTGACGGCGAGCGCCACGTTGCCGTAGACGCTGAGCCACGGCAGCAGCGAGTGGTTCTGGAAGACGACGGCGCGGTCCGGCCCCGGCGCATTGACCTCCCTGTTCTCCAGGAGCACGGCGCCGGAGGAGACCGGCGTCAGCCCGGCGACGAGGTTGAGCAGGGTCGACTTGCCGCAGCCGGAATGGCCGATGATGGAGACGAACTCGCCTTCGTCGATGGTGAGGCGGATGTCGCGCAGGACCTCGCTCACCTTGCCGCCGCGCGAGAAGCTCTTGCCGATGTAGTCGAGCTTGAGATAGCCGCTCATGGGTCTTCTCCCTCAGCTGGCCGCGGGGCCGCGGGTGACGATGACGCCGACGAAACCGACCAGCCGGTCGAGCAGGAAGCCGACGAGGCCGATGTAGACGAGCGCCACGATGATGTCGGTGAGGCGCGAGGAATTCCATGCATCCCAGATGAAGAAGCCGATGCCGACGCCGCCGGTCAGCATCTCGGCCGCGACGATGGCGAGCCAAGAGAGGCCGACGCCGATCCGGAGCCCCGAGAAGATGTAGGGCGCGGCCGCCGGCACCATGATCTTGAAGAAGAACTCCACCTGGTTGAGGCGCAGCACGCGAGCGACGTTGCGATAGTCCTCGGGGATGTTGCGCACGCCGGCGGCGGTGTTGATGATCACCGGCCAGATGGCCGTGATGAAGATGACGAAGATCGCCGATGGCCGCGAATCCATGAAAGCGGCGAGCGAGATCGGCAGCCAGGCGAGCGGCGGCACCGTGCGCAGTACCTGGAAGATCGGATCGAGCCCGCGCATCATCCACACCGACTGTCCGACGAGCGCGCCGAGCAGCACGCCCGCCACCGCGGCGAGGCCGAAGCCGATGGCGACCCGCTCCAGCGAGACGATGACGCGCCAGCCGAGGCCGATGTCCTGCGTGCCGTTGACGAAGAACGGGTCCAGGATCAGGTCGCTGCTCTCGTTCCAGATCTCGCTCGGCGGCGGCAGCGACGACCCGGGGCCCGAGAAGGCCACCTGCCACACGGCAAGGAGAACGAGGAGGACGACGAGGGGCGGTACGATGGATTGTGCGAGCCGCGTGGCAAGAGCGATGATATCGAACCTGCGGGGCACGGCGGGCGGAAGCGTCACCACCGTCGCCTTCTGGCGCTCGGCGGGAAATGCGGCGATCGCATCGCCCTTGATGGACGGCAATGTCATGGGGCTTGCCCTCGTTTTGGCGGAAGGGGCCGGCGCGGGCCGCCGGCCGGCTTTCACGAGACGGCCTTGATGGCGAGGCTGTCGAGATAGGCGGAGGGGTTCTCGGGATCGAAGGTCTTGCCGTCGAAGAACTTTTCCACGCCGCGACTGTCGCCGGCCGGCAGGTCGGCGAGGCCGAGGCCCTTGGCGGCCGCGAGCCACAGGTCCGAGCGATTGGTGGCGTCGACCATGGCCTTGACGTCGACCGACGCGGGGAACTTGCCCCAGCGGATGTTCTCGATCATGAACCAGGTGTCGAGGCTCTTCCAGGGATAGGACGTCTCGCCCTTCTCGCCCCAGAACTTCATGCGCAGGTCGGACCCGGCGACGGTGCGGCCGTTGCCGTAGTTGATGTCCCCCTTGATGCGGCCAACGATGTCCTTGACGGGCACGTTGTACCATTGCCGACGGCCGATGATCTCGGCCATCTCCTGCTTGTTCTCCTGTTTCTCGCACCACTGCTGGGCTTCCATCACCGCCATCAGGATGGCAAGGGTCGCCTTGGGATGCTTGTCCACCCAGTCGGCGCGCATGCCGAGCACCTTTTCGGGGTGCCGGAACCAGATCTCGCCCGTGGTCGCCGCGGTGAAGCCGATCTTCTGGTTGACGAGCTGCTCGTTCCACGGCTCGCCGACGCAGAAACAGTCCATGTTGCCCACCTTCATGTTGGCCACCATCTGCGGCGGCGGCACGACGATGAGGTTGAGGTCCTTGTCCGGGTCGATGCCGCCGGCGGCGAGCCAGTAGCGGATCCACAGGTCGTGCGTGCCGCCGGGGAAGGTCATGGCGGCCGTCACGTCCTTGCCGGACGCCTTCTTCCTGGCGAAAGCCTCCTTCAAGGCGCCGGAATCGAGCTTCACGCCCGTCTCGGCATATTCCTGCGCGACGGAGATGCCCTGACAGTCCTCGTTGAGGTTGAGGAGCGTGTACATCGGCAGCTTCTGGCCGTTCTGCATCACGGCGCCGGAGGAATAGAGGTGGACCTTCGGCCTCAGGATGTGGCCGCCGTCGATGCCGCCTGCGCCGCCGCCGAGCGCCATGTTGTCGCGCGTCGCGCCCCAGGAGGCCTGTTTCTCGATGGCGACGTCCGGCACCTCGTATTTGGCGAAGAAGCCCTTCTCCTTGGCGATGATGAGCGGGGCGGAATCGGTGAGCGCAATGTAGCCGAGGCGCGCGCCGGTGACCTCGGGACCCGAGCCGGCGGCATGGGCGCCGGCCGGCAGCAGCGCCTTGGCGGCGAGGAAGGTCGCGGTGGCGCCAGCCCCCTTCAGGAAGGCGCGGCGCCCGGGAGCCATGGAAAGGGTGGTCGTCTGCGTCCGTTTCATGTCGTCCCCCTCTGGAGCAGGCGGCATCCGCGATCGGTGTGCTGTGCAACAAAAAAGCCGCCGGCCAGGAACAGGCGCCCTCCTCCCGGACGCGCGCTTTCCCTGATCGGCAGCCTTGCCAGCAGCGCCCGACGCTGGACGCCCTATGTGGGCCCTATGGCCTCACGGAAAGGCAACGCAGGAAGCGTGCCAAGTTCCCAATGCGCCAGAATTACGTTGTTTCACAATAGATTATGCCTCGGAAGCGCGAACAGAGACCTGTGGACAAGCGACCAAGGCTTGATCAGATCGCGGCAGCATACCGCACCTTTATTGTGCAGCGCACAAGGATGCTGAAAATGCAGTCAGCTTGCCTTCCGACGCATGCAATCCGTCATGGCCGGGCTCGTCCCGGCCATCCACGCCTTTGATCTTGCTCACCGTGCAAGGCGTGGATGCCCGAGACAAGCGCGGGCATGACGGTCGCGATCAGGGCAACTGGTATCATAGCCGCCCCTCACACCGCCTCGGCCGCCCCCTGCGCTGCGATATAGGCATCGAGATCGTCAGGATCGAACAGGCTGCCGTCGAAAAAACCGTCGGGGCCGAGGATCAGGCTGGCGCCGGCCGAGCCGACGGCGGTTGGCCGCGTCAGCGCGCCCTCCACCTTGGCGTTGGCGCCGGGCAGCGCGACGCCGAGCGGCTTCAGCGCGGCGCGGTAGAGATCGGGCCGGTAGGTCTCGCGCGCAAGGGCGGCATTCGCCGGCGTGTGAAGCACCTGCCCCCAGCGCGCCATCTGGCTGTAGAACCACAGCGCGTGGCTCTTCCACGGGAAGGTGGCACCCCGCGCCTGCGGCACGAAGAAGTCCTCGACCTCCATTGCCGCATCGGGTCCGATGGCGAGGTGCCCCGTGAGCGCCGGCATCAGCCATTCGGCCGGCCGGCCGACATAGGCGGGTGCGGACAGAATGGCGGCGAGTTCCTGCCCGTTGGCCGGATCGGCGCACCACTCGGCCGCGCGATAGAGCGCGCGCAGCAGCGCCGCCAGCGCCTCGGGCGCGGCCTCGGCCCAGCGCGCGTCGGCGGCGAGCACCTTTTCGGGGCTGGAGCGCCAGATCTTCGCCTTCACGGTCGCGATACGACCCGTGCCCAGCATCACGGCCGCCGTGTTCCACGGCTCGCCGACGCAATAGCCGTCGACGACGCCAGAGCCGAGCGCATCCGCCATCAAGGGCGGCGGCAGGATGACGATCTCCACCGACCGGTCGGGATCGATGCCGCAGGCGGCGAGCCAGTAGCGCAGGTCGTAGTTGTGGCCGGAGTGCGGGTGGACGACGGCGAAGCGCAGCGGCGGCAGGCCTTGCCGGCCCCGCGCCACGACCACGGCGCGCAGCGCCTTCCCCGCCGCGCGCGGGCTGAGGTCCAGCACGGCGCCGTGCCCGGCCATCGCCTGCCACAGGGCATTGGAGACGGTGACGGCATTGCCGCCGAGGCCGAGCGCCATCGGCACCACGGAGCGCGCCGCGAGCGGCGTCAGGCCGAGGTTGCAGGCGATCGGCATCGGCGCGAGCACATGCGCCACCTGGAAATGGCCGACCGCGAGCCTGTCGCGGATATTGGCCCAGGAGGTCTCGCGCACCAGCTTGAGCGCGACGCCCTCGGCCTCAGCGAAGCCCTTCTCGTGCGCCGCCACGACGAGCGCACTGTCGAGCAGCGGCATGAAACCGGCGGCGATCTCGTGCGGCGCCTCGCTCATCCCTCGTCTCCCGGTTCGAGCAGCCCCGCGGCGGTGACGAGGCTCTGGGCGATCTCGGCGATCTTGCGGTTCTGGTTCATCGCCGTCTTGCGCAGGAGCGCATAGGCCGCCTCCTCCGTCATGCCGCGCGACTTCATGAGGATGCCCTTGGCGCGCTCGACCAGCTTTCGGTCGGCGAGTTCGCTGCGCGCTTCCTCCAGCTCCCGCGACAGGCGGGCAAAGGCGTTGAAGCGGCTGATGGCCATGTCGAGGATGGGCTTGACCCGCTCCTGCTTCAGCCCGTCGACGACATAGGCCGATACGCCGGCCTCGACCGCCGCCTCGATGGAGGCCTGGTCGGAGCGGTCGACGAACATGGCGATGGGGCGCTTCACGGCCCGCGAGAGCTGGAACATGTTCTCCAGCATGTCGCGGTTGGGGTTCTCGAGGTCGATGACAATGACGTCGGGGTTGATCTCGGCGATGCGGCGGGCGATGCCGGTCACGTCATGCACCAGGGTGACGTTATCATGGCCGGCCTCGCGCAGCCCCGCCTCGATGATGGAGGCGCGGATGCGGTTCTCATCGATCACGAGAATGGCGAGCGACGCACGGGGCATGCCCGCATCATGCTCATGCCGCCGTTTTGTGCAACGCGGCATGCTGCAAAAAGATCGGGCACGCCTGCCGCTCGCGTAGCCGTTCGGCGCCCCGAAAACGGCCGTGGCGGTGCAGCGCGAAGGCGCTTAAGAATACGCTCGAGGCACGCGAGCGATCGCGGCATGCCGGGAGAACGTCGATGTACCAGCCGCCCCATTTCCGCGAGGAGAGGCTCGAGGTCCAGCACGCGCTGATCCGCGCCCATCCCCTCGGCCTGCTGATCTCCTCGGGCGAGGATGGCCCCCTCGCCAATCCGGTGCCGTTCCTGCTCGATGCGGCAGCGGCCCCGAAGGGCGTGGTCAGGGCGCATCTGGCCCGCGCCAACCGGCAATGGCAGGCGCTCGCGGCCGGTGAGCCCGCCCTCGCCGTCTTCCAGGGCGTCGATACCTATGTGACGCCCTCCTGGTACGAGACGAAAAAGGAGACAGGCAAGGTCGTGCCGACGTGGAACTATGCGATCGTGCAGGTGCGCGGCCCGGTGCGCGTCATCGAAGACCGGGAATGGCTGCGGCGCCAGATCACGGCGCTGACCGCGCAGCACGAGGAGGGCCGCACGCAACCCTGGGCCGTGACGGACGCGCCGGAGGATTTCGTGGCGGCGCAGCTCAAGGGCATCGTCGGCATCGAGATGACGATCGAGAGCATCGAGGGCAAGTGGAAGGTGAGCCAGAACCGCCCCGCCCCCGACCGCATCGGCGTCGCCGAAGGCCTCGCCGCCGAGACCGACCCGCAGGCTGCCCGGATGGAGCGGCTGGTGCGAGACTATGGTGGGGTGTGAGGTGTGATGGCTGCCAGCGAATGAAGCACCATATGCTCCATTTCCCTCTAGACCGTAAACCCATAAACGGCTCTGGGTTCCCTGACGGTGGCAATTGTGATTCAAGCTCCTTTTCGGGAGCTTTGCGAGATCGTGTCCATCCGCATCTGGCTACGCGGTTATGAGTCTACGGCCTAGTAGCCTTGAAAGGGCCGATTAAGAGGCCATGAACTTTTCTTATATAGTTCTTGGAGCGGCTGACTGACGTACTGCTGGATCGCTGCCGAATGCGTGTAGCTCAACTCGCGAAAGCGCCCAAGCATCTGGTAGCACCTGGCAGGTGGACCTCAGGCCGCATTGCACACGCTGCCTTTCCGCTGCATCCGCGGAATGCAATAAAGCTCGGACCGGCCTTCCGTTGGCGCGTTGATGGACTTGAGACGGGCGAGCGCAAATTCTTGCTTCTGACCTTCTTCCGAGCGGATCGGGAGAACTTTGGTGCTTGGCTGGCCGAACAGCACCTAAATGACGATATCTTGGTCTTGATCCGCCTTGAGGATCACGGCACTCACCCCGGGCTTCACGTTCATGTCTGCTGCGATCCAGAAACGCTACCCCCGATCGGTCGTCAGAGCTACGGGGGTATGCAGCGCCTGCCGAACCGGCACTATCGTCGGCGGGGCGCGTTCACCGAGCAAGATGCCTTGTCTCTGGCGTATGGTTTCTTCAAAGTGGCGTCCAAGACCGTTGGAGGTCTGCTGTGAATCCGGTCGACGTTCTTCAAAAAGCCCTTTGCGGCACGATCACCACGCGGCATCTCGCTGGCGGCGTGATTGCCGTCGGCACCGAATTTAGCCTCTCGGATGGGGATCGCATCGGCTTCTATGTTACAAGCGCGAATGATGGCTTTTGGATATCTGACGATGGAACGACGATTCCATTCCTGGAGGCACAAGGGATTTCGTTCGATGGGAGCACCCGAGCAAGTGCGTTATCGGAACTCCTCGCGGAATACGGGTTTTCCTTTAACGAGTCCGACGCGGAACTAATAAGCGGCCCATTTGACGAAGAGGCGCTGCCGGAAGCTGCAATGCGTTTCGTCAGTCTACGGCTTCGGCTGCAGGATTTCCTCCTGCTTCATCCAAAATCCGTCGCGAACACATTCAAAGACGACGTACGTCGAGCGATGGAAATTGCGCTTGAGGGAAAAGCCCATCTAGCGTTCGACAAAATTGTTAGCGACCATCTACCTGATATTGTTGCAGATGCCGTCGTAGAACGGCATGGCGTTACGCCAATAGCCGTTTTTTTTGGAACGAACGACATGCGCCTGACCGAGGCTCAGGTCTTACGTCTGGAAGCTAAATACCAGGCGCAAATCCCCCTTCGAGTCGTGTCGATTGTGGAGAGCCAACGGCCGACGGCGTTATCATCCCGTGTTCTTGGCCGTGCCATGAACCGGCTCGACAAGGTTCTCGTTTTTCGGGGCGAGGAACAATCAGCGATGCACGCATTAATGGAGCTGATCGGTGTCGATCTGACGATTAACAGTTTGCCCCATTAGCGCAGTATCTACGTAAACTGCGGACGGGCGTTATTCCCCTACACCCACTCCAATGTTGGAGCGCCGCAGCAATTTCTAACATGATTGGGGGGAATGGTGCCAGAGCTGGCTTCACATTTTTCTTATAACGACCTGATAGCTATTTCTTAATTTCCCCACCGACGCGCCATAGACCATCAGAAAGACCAACATCTAAGGCCCCTCTCCCGAGCACGGGTGCCCCCCAGCCTCACCCGATGTGCTATTTGGTGTTTCTTGTGGATACTCGCCGGCCGTAGGAACAATCTGATGCCAGTCGGCACGCCCCTCCGCCCCCACGCCCAGCTCGTGGTGGATGCAGCCCCCACACCGGCCGAGACCGCCGCGTCGATCGTCCGGCTTATCCCGCTCGGCACCCACCTCGTGGGAGTAGAAGGCTTCATGGGCGCTGGCAAGACGACGATTGCAAAAGCGATTGCGTCTGCCTTGGCAGCACCGCTCATCAGCACGGATGAGTTCGTCTCCCCACGTGAACCAGGCCAAATGCGACGCGCGTATCCTGATCACGTGCGCCAGGACGACCTAGGCCGTAGACTCATAACCGCGTAGCCAGATGCGGATGGACGCGAGCTTCACGGCGGCGAGGAAGTTTTCCGCCGTCTTGTCGAAGCGGGTGGCGATACGGCGGAAGTGTTTGATCTTGTTGAAGA
>NZ_JARKII010000009.1:0-191643 GCF_029309855.1 Chelatococcus sp. XZ-Ab1
CATCGTAAGCCCTTGTGATCGCGTCCATGAGCCGATCCCAGACGCCCGCCTTCCGCCATCGGTTGAAGCGGTTGTAGATCGTGGTCGGCGGCCCGTAGCGCGCCGGCATGTCCGCCCACGGCGCGCCCGAGCGCAGGCACCAGAAGATGCCATTGAGAACCCGCCGGTCATCCACGCGAGGCACGCCCCGCGACTTGTTGGGAAGGTGAGGCCGGATCGCCTCCCATTCGAAATCCGTCAGATCGTAGCGGCCCATCGCAAAGCTCCCGAAAAGGAGCTTGAATCACAATCGCCACCGTCAGGGAACCCAGAGCCGTTTATGGGTTTACGGCCTAATATATGCCCATCCGCTGAAGTATATTACAGCTACGGGGCTTGCTGCCAGTGCTCCGTCGACCAACGTGGTGCGGGCTCTGTCCATGGGGGTGTCTCCACGCATTTGTAGAAAGGCTTAACAAATAATCGTTCATGACAAAATCGGGCATTCGCTGGGAATGGAGCGAGACCCTACCTTCCGTAGCGGGGTTGAATGAAACATCCGATCGCACGATGGCGATCTTTTCCGCCGCGTGAACGGCACCCATTGCCTTTCTCGTCCATCTCTGGCATAAGCCCGGCCTCGTTCAGATCGCCCGGCTCGTTACGGGCTGCCGTGGCGGTCTGCAGCGCTTTCGAGCACATGGGCCGGTGATCGGCGCCGTTCGGGGAGCGGGCTCGCGGGATTGTCCGCGAGAGGCAAAGGCTTCGTGAAGGCACCGGCAGCGGCGGACAAGGGAAGCAAAATGCCCAAGCTTAAGACGAAGTCGAGCGCCAAGAAGCGCTTCAAGATCTCCGGGACCGGCAAGGTCATCGCCGGGCAGGCCGGCAAGCGCCACGGCATGATCAAGCGGACCAACAAGTTCATCCGCAACCAGCGGGGCACCACCGTGCTCTTCGAGGGCGACGCGAAGAACGTCAAGAAGTTCTTCCTGCCCAACGGCTGAAGCCAAACGCCCCCAGTTCCAGGAGATTAGCTCATGGCCCGCGTCAAGCGTGGCGTGACCGCTCACGCCAAACACAAGAAGGTCCTCAAGGCCGCCAAGGGTTTCTACGGCCGCCGCAAGAACACGATCCGCACCGCCAAGGCGGCTGTCGATCGCGCGATGCAGTACGCCTATCGCGACCGCAAGAACAAGAAGCGCACGTTCCGCGCCCTGTGGATCCAGCGCCTCAACGCTGCGGTGCGCGAGCACGGCCTGACCTACAGCCGATTTATCGACGGCCTCGGCAAGGCCGGGATCGAGATCGACCGCAAGGTTCTGTCGGACATCGCCATCCGCGAGCCGGAGAGCTTCAAGTCGATCGTCGAGAAAGCCAAGGCTGCGCTGCCCGCAGCCTGATGCCTGTGGCGCCTGCCGGGGCAGGATCATCCGATCCCGCCCCGCGGCCGTGCCGCAGCAGCGCATCCGCCCTACCGAGGCCCTGGAAGCGATGAGCGGCGCCCTGCGCCGCTCGCCTCATCGCGGCCCGAGGGCTTGACGGTCCTTCGGCCGTTGCCGACAAGCGGTAACCACCCCGAGGGACCGATGACCGATATTCCTACTCTCGAACGCACGCTCATCGGCGCCGTCGCCGCCGCGGCGGACGAGGCCGCGCTCGAAGCCGTGCGCGTCTCCGCGCTGGGCAAGAAAGGCAGCGTTTCCGAGCTCCTGAAGACGCTCGGCGCCATGACGCCAGAAGAGCGGCGCGAAAAGGGCCCGCTCATCAACGGCCTGCGCGACCGTGTCAATGCCGCCATCGCCGAGCGCAAGGCCAAGCTCGAGGAGAAGGCACTCGCCGCGCGCCTCGCGGCCGAGCGCGTCGACGTCACGCTGCCGCTCCAGGAAGGGCCGCAGACGCGCGGGCGCATCCACCCCATCTCGCAGGTCATCGACGAACTGACGGCGATCTTCGCCGACATGGGCTTCTCCATCGCCGAGGGGCCGGACATCGAGACCGACTTCTACAACTTCACGGCGCTCAACTTCCCCGCCGGCCATCCGGCCCGGGACATGCACGACACCTTCTTCCTGCCGCCTGACGACAACGGCGAGCGCAAGGTGCTGCGCACGCACACGAGCCCGGTGCAGATCCGCACCATGCTCGGCCAGAAGCCGCCGATCCGCGTCATCATCCCGGGCCGGACCTACCGCTGCGACTCGGACCAGACGCACACGCCGATGTTCCACCAGGTGGAGGGGCTCGTCATCGACAAGTCCTCCCACATCGGCCACCTGAAGTGGATCCTCGAGGAGTTCTGCAAGGCCTTCTTCGAGGTCGACCAGGTGAAGATGCGCTTCCGCCCCTCCTTCTTCCCCTTCACCGAGCCGTCGGCGGAGGTGGACATCCAGTGCTCGCGCAAGGGCGGCGAGATCCGCTTCGGCGAGGGCGACGACTGGCTGGAGATCCTGGGATGCGGCATGGTGCACCCCAACGTGCTCCGCAACTGCGGGCTCGACCCGGACGAGTACCAGGGCTTCGCCTGGGGCATGGGAATCGACCGCATCGCGATGCTGAAATATGGCATGCCGGACCTGCGTCCCTTCTTCGAGGCGGACGTGCGCTGGCTGTCGCACTACGGCTTCCGCCCGCTCGACCTGCCGACGCTGGCCGGCGGCCTGAGCGTGTGAGGAGGGAAGACAGATGAAGTTCACCCTCTCCTGGCTCAAGGACCACCTCGATACCGACGCGACGGTCCAGGACGTCGCCGACACGCTCAACCGCATCGGCCTCGAGGTCGAGGCAGTGGAGGACAAGGCGGCGCTCTTCGCGCCCTATGTCATCGCGCATGTCGTCTCGGCCGAGCAGCATCCCAATGCCGACCGGCTCCGCGTCTGCATGGTCGACACCGGCCGCGGCGAGCCGCCGGTGCAGGTCGTCTGCGGCGCGCCCAACGCGCGCACTGGCATGAAGAGCGTCTTCGCCCCGGCCGGCACCTACATTCCCGGCAAGGGCATCACGCTGACGGTCGGCACCATCCGCGGCGTCGAGAGCCGCGGCATGCTGTGCTCGGCCTTCGAGCTCGAATTGTCGGACGACCACGAGGGCATCATCGACCTGCCCGAGGATGCGCCGGTCGGCCAGCCCTTCGCGGCCTATGCGGGCATCGACGATCCCGTGATCGAGATCGCCGTGACGCCGAACCGGGCCGACGCGCTCGGCATCGCCGGCATCGCACGCGACCTCGCCGCCGCGGGCCTCGGCCGTTTGAAGACGCCAGCGGTCACGGCCGTTCCCGGCAAAGGCCCGTGTCCGGTCTCCGTCTCGCTCGCCTTCACGGGCGAAGACGCGCACCTGTGCCCGGCCTTCGCGCTGCGCCTCGTGCGCGGCGTGAAGAACGGCCCGTCGCCCGCGTGGCTGCAGCGGCGCCTGAAGGCCATCGGCCTCAGGCCCATCAACGCCCTCGTCGACATCACCAACTACATCACCTTCGACCGCGGGCGGCCGCTGCACGTCTTCGACGCGAAGAAGGTCACGGGCAACCTCGTCGTGCGTCATGCGCGCGACGGCGAGGAGGTGCTGGCGCTCGACGGGCGCAACTATGCGCTCGACCCGTCGATAGTCATCATCGCCGACGACAAGGGCGTCGAATCGATCGGCGGCATCATGGGCGGCGAGCATTCCGGCTGCGACGAGACGACCACCGACGTGCTGATCGAATCGGCGCTGTGGGACCCGCTCAACATCGCCCAGACGGGGCGCAAGCTCGGCATCGTCTCCGACGCGCGCTACCGCTTCGAGCGCGGGGTCGATCCTGCCTTCTGCGAGCCGGGCCTCGCGCTCGCGACGCAGATGGTGCTCGACCTGTGCGGCGGCGAGGCGAGCGAGGCGACGCTCGCCGGTTCCATCCCCGATACCCGGCGGGCGCTCGCCTTCCCCTATGCGGAGGTCAAGCGCCTCACCGGCCTCGACCTGCCGGCCGAGACTATGCGCGGTACGCTCGAAGCGCTCGGCTTCCTCGTCGCCGGCACGGGCGACGTCGTCGAGGTGATGCCGCCGTCGTGGCGGGCGGATATCGAGGGCAAGGCCGACCTCGTCGAGGAGGTGATGCGCATCACCGGGCTCGACAACGTGCCGGCCGTGCCCTTCCCCCGACTCGAGGCGGCGGTCGCCAAGCCCGTGCTGACGTTGTTGCAGAAGCGCACACGCCTCGCCAAGCGCACGCTCGCCGCGCGCGGGCTCGTGGAGGCCGTCACCTGGTCCTTCATCGGCAAGGCCGAGGCGGGGCTGTTCGGCGGCGGCGATCCGCGCCTCGCGCTCGCCAACCCGATCGCACCCGAGCTGTCTGACATGCGGCCGAGCCTCGTGCCGGGCCTCGCCAGGGCGGCGCAGAAGAACGCCGACCGCGGCCATCCGGACGTCGCGCTGTTCGAGGTCGGCCAGGTCTTCGCCTCCGACGAGCCGGAAGGGCAGACGATCGTCGCCTGCGCCCTGCGCCGCGGCACGGCACGGGCGGAGGGCGTCGGCCGCCGCTGGGACGGCGAAGCGAAGCCCGTCGATGTCTTCGACGCCAAGGCCGATGCCATGGCGCTGCTCGCCGCGCTCGGCATCCCGACGGGCGGGCTGCAGATCGTGCCCGGCGGTCCGGACTGGTACCACCCGGGCCGCTCGGCGACACTGCAGTTCGGCCCGAAGGCCGTCATCGGCGCCTTCGGCGAGCTCCACCCGCGTATCTTGAAGGCGCTTGACATCAAGGGTCCGCTCGTCGCCTTCGAACTGACGCTCGATGCGCTGCCGGCGCCCAAGGCGAAGCCGACCAAGATGAAGCCGAAGCTGGCCCTGTCCGACTTCCAGCCGCTGACGCGCGACTTCGCCTTCGTCGTCGACCGCGAGGTCGCGGCGGCGGAGATCGTCAAGTCGGCCGGCGCGGCGGACCGCAACCTCGTCACCGACGTCACGGTCTTCGACGTCTACGAGGGGCCGCACGTCGGCGAGGGCAAGAAGTCCGTCGCCATCGCCGTGACGCTGCAGCCGACCGACAAGACGCTCACCGATGCTGAGATCGAGGCCGTCTCGGCGAAGATCGTCGAGCAGGTGGCGAAGAAGACCGGGGCGACGCTCAGGGGATAGGGCGGCATCATTGGCCCGCGTCTCTCGTTGTGCCGGATAGGCGCGATCGAGTCTTCGGAGCCGAGCGACCTGTCTCCCTCCTCGCCGCAAGCGGGGGGAGCGAGGTGTGGCGCTCCGGCTGTTGCGCCCTGTATAAGGGGCCGTCTCCGGAGCCGAACGTCGTGCGCCTTCTCGCCGTCCTCGCCCTCGTCTGCCTTGCCTGCGCCGCGCTGGCCCAGGGCAAGCCGCGCACGATCGCGGACTGCGAGCGGATCGACGAGCCGCTCGCCTACAACGCCTGTCTAGCCTCCTTCGGCCCCAGGCAGGGGCAGCGCAATTTCGTGCCGGCAGGAGAAGCCGCGGCGGAAAGTGCGCAGCGGGCAGCGCCGGCGCGCGGCATGAAGGGCGCCGTTTCCTCCGGCCGCCGCAAGGACGGCAAGGCCTTCGTCATCTTCGACGTGACGCCCGGCAAGCGCTGAAGTTCAGCCGTCGGCGGCGACGGCCGCCGTGCCGCTCAGCGGGTTCTCCGGGTCCCATCCGTACGTCAGGGTCTCGAAGCGCATGGAGCGCGCATCGACCATCAGCAGGCGGCCGACGAGCGGCTCGCCGAAGCCGACGATGGCGCGGATGACCTCGAGAGCCATCAGCGAGCCCATGACGCCGGCGAGCGCGCCGAGGATGCCGGCCTCCTCGCAGGTGGGCACCGTGCCGGGGGGCGGCGGGCTCGGAAAGAGACAGCGGTAGGTGGGGTTGGGCGTGCCGTCCGGGCCGCGCTCGAAGGGGCGCAGCGTCGTCAGCGACGCGTCGAAGGTGCCGAGCGCCGCCGTGACGAGCGGCTTTTTCTCGTAATAGCAGGCATCCGCCACGGCATAGCGCGTGGCGAAATTGTCGGAGCCGTCGGCAACGACGTCATAGGCCGCGACGAGGGCGCGCACATTCTCGGCATTCAAGCGCAGCGGGTGGCGCGCGACGGTGACATGAGGATTGAGCCGGGCGATGGCCGCGGCGGCGCTGTCGACCTTCGGCGTACCGACGTCCGCCGTGCCGTGGATGATCTGGCGCTGGAGGTTGGACAGGGAGACGACGTCGTCATCGACAATGCCGAGCGTGCCGACGCCGGCCGCGGCGAGATATTGCAACAGCGGCGCGCCGAGCCCGCCGGCGCCGATGGCGAGAACGCGCGCCTTCTTCAGTTTCAGTTGCCCGGGGCCGCCGACATCGCGCAGCACGATGTGGCGGGCATAGCGCTCGATCTCTTCGGGGGACAGGCTGGCAGCATTCGTCATGGCGCGACAATAGCCCCGGGCGCGGCGGGCCGGAAGGCGGCGCGGTGATGGCTGTGCATGGTGCCTGCCGGGCGGGTCGGGCGGCTCTTGGAATCCGCTGCCGAGCCGTGCCATCGTAGATGCCAAGCGGGCGCGGCCAGGAAGCCGACGCCCGCATGCCACGAAGGGGAAGCTTCCATGCGTTTCAGGACCCTCGGCCTCGCGCTCGCCGGTCTCGCCGCCAGCGCCGCAGCCGCGCTCGCGCAGGATTTCAAGCCCGCCATCGTCTATGACCTCGGCGGCAAGTTCGACAAATCCTTCAACGAAGGCGTCTATGACGGCGCCGAGAAGTTCAAGGCCGAGACCGGTGTCGCCTATCGCGATTTCGAGCCGCAAAACGACGCCCAGCGCGAGCAGGCACTGCGCCGCTTCGCGCGCGACGGCTATTCCCCCATCGTCGCCGTCGGCTTCAGCCAGGCAAGCGCGGTAGAGAAGGTGGCCGGCGAATTTCCCGACCTGAAGTTCGCCATCATCGACATGGTGGTCGAGCGGCCGAACGTGCAGTCGATCCTTTTCAAGGAGCAGGAAGGCTCCTTTCTGGTCGGCATGCTGGCGGCGATGGCCTCGAAGACCGGTAAGGTCGGCTTCGTCGGCGGCATGGACGTGCCGCTCATTCGCGCCTTCGCCTGTGGTTACGTGCAGGGTGTCAAGCACGCCAACCCGCAGGCCGAGATCTTCCAGAACATGACCGGTACGACGGGTGCGGCCTGGAACGACCCGGTGAAGGGCGGCGAACTTGCCAAGAGCCAGATCGACCGTGGCGCCGATGTCGTCTACCACGCCGCCGGCGGCACCGGCATCGGCGTGCTGCGCGCGGCGGCCGATGCCGGCAAGCTCGGCATCGGCGTCGATTCCAACCAGAACGGCCTGCACCCGGGCAAGGTGCTGACCTCGATGCTGAAGCGCGTCGACACGGCGACTTACAAGACCTTCATGGATGCCAAGGACGGAAAATGGCAGTCTGGCGTCGTGAACCTGGGGCTCGCTGAGGAGGGCGTGGCCTGGGCGCTCGACGATAACAACCGCTCCCTCATTACCCCGGAGATGAAGGAGGCGGTCGACAAGGCTGCCGAGGAGATCAAGGCCGGTACCATCAAGGTGCACGACTATCGCTCCGACAACAAATGCCCCGTCTGAGCGGCCAGGGTCGTCACGCGTGATGAGCGCAGCGGTCGAGCCTCCGGCGATCGAACTCGTCGACATCGACAAGCGCTTCGGGCCCGTGCGGGCGAACGACCGTGTCAACCTCTCGGTGGCGCGGGGCACGGTGCACGGCATCGTCGGCGAGAACGGCGCCGGCAAGTCGACGCTGATGTCGATCCTCTACGGCTTCTACGAGGCCGATGGCGGCGAGATCCGTGTCGACGGCACGCCGGCCCGCATCCGCCGCCCGGCTGATGCGATCCGCCTCGGCATCGGCATGGTCCACCAGCACTTCATGCTGGTGGACAGCCTTTCCGTTGTCGAGAACGTCATGCTCGGCGCCGAGGGCGGGGCGCTTCTCGACCGGGGCCTCGCCCGGGCGCGGGCGGAGCTTGACCGCCTCGCCGCCGACCACGGCCTTGCCGTCGACGTCGATGCGCGCGTCGGCGACCTGCCGGTCGGCCTGCAGCAGCGCGTCGAAATCCTGAAGGCGCTCTATCGCGGCGCCGATGTGCTCATCCTCGACGAACCGACAGCGGTGCTGACGCCGCCGGAGGCGAAGGCGCTCTTCGGCCTCTTGCGCACGCTGCGCGAGGCAGGCAAGACCGTGCTCCTCATCACGCACAAGCTCGAGGAGATCATGGCGGTGACCGACCGGGTCTCGGTGATGCGCCGCGGGCAGATGGTCGCCACGCTCGACACCGCCGCGACATCCCCGCCCGAACTCGCCGAACTCATGGTGGGCCGCAAGGTGCTGCTGCGGGTGGATAAGCGCCCGCTTGCCGCCGGTGAGCCGCGGCTCGCGGTGGAGAACCTCTCCGTCGTCGACGAGCGAGACTGCCTGCGCGTAGCGGAGGTGTCCTTCACCGTCCGGGCCGGCGAAATCGTCGGCATCGCCGGGGTTGCCGGCAACGGTCAGAGCGAGCTCATGGAGGCGATCGCCGGCATGCGACGGCCGACGCTCGGCACCATCGCGCTCGACGGCACGGTGCTGACGCGCGAGGCGCATACGCCGCATAACCTGCGCCGGTTGGGCCTTCTGCACGTGCCGGAGGACCGGCTGCGCACCGGGCTCGTGCCGGCCTTTCCCGCCTATGAGAGCGCCGCGCTCGGCTTCACCGATGATCCGGCCTACGGGCGCGGCCTGTTGCTGGAACGCGGCCGCATGATCGCCCACCTGGCCGACAGGATGGCGGCGTATGACGTGCGTCCGCCCGACCCGCTGCTGAAGACCTCGAAATTCTCCGGCGGCAACCAGCAGAAAATCGTGCTGGCGCGAGAGATCGAGCGGGCGCCGAAGGTGCTGATCGTCGGCCAGCCGACGCGCGGGGTCGATATCGGCGCCATCGAGTTCATCCACCGCCGGCTGATCGCGCTGCGCGACGCCGGGGTTGCCGTTCTTCTCGTTTCCGTGGAGCTCGAAGAGATCATGAGCCTCGCCGACCGGATCCTCGTCATGTGCGGCGGGCGCATCACCGGCGAGCGGCGGCCGGAGGCGACGGACGAGCGCGACCTCGGCCTCCTGATGGCGGGCGTGGAGGGGCGGGCATGAGCACGCCGATCGACCTGCCGCGCTGGGCGGACGTCATCCTCGTGCCGGCGCTCAGCGTCGCGGCGGCCTTCGCGGTCGCCGGTCTCGTCGTCGCGGGCATCGGGGAAGACCCGTTCATGGCGACGCGCCTCCTGATCGCCGGCAGCCTCGGCTCGGTCGAAGGCGTCGGCTTCACGCTCTACTACACGACGAACTTCATCTTCACCGGCCTTGCCGTGGCGCTCGCCTATCACGCCGGCCTCTTCAACATCGGCGGCGAGGGGCAGGCGACGGTCGCCGGCATCGGCGCGGCCCTCGTCTGCCTCTACGCCGATTTCCTGCCCGGTGTCCTCCTCATCCCTGCCGGCATCCTCGGCGCGGCGGCCTTCGGCGCGCTGTGGGGCTTCGTGCCCGGCTACCTGCAGGCGCGACGGGGCAGCCACATCGTCATCACGACGATCATGTTCAACTTCCTCGCCGCGACGCTCATCGTCTATCTCGTCGTCAATGTCATTGGCGAGCGGGGTGTCACGGAGACGCGCGCCTTCGCGCGCCACGCCGTCATCCCCTATGTGCACGAGGCGCTGCGGGCGCTCGGCATCGCGGCGCCAACCTCGCCGCTCAACTTCACCTTTCTCCTCGCCCTCGCCGCCGCGGCAGGCGTGTGGGCGCTCGTCTACCGCTCACGCCTCGGCTACGCCATCCGCACCGTCGGCGCCAATCCCTCCGCCGCCGTCTATGCCGGCATCTCGCCGGCGCGCATGATCATGGTGGCCATGACCCTGTCGGGCGCGCTCGCCGGCGGGCTCGCGGTCAACGAGCTCATGGGTGTGCAGCACCGGCTGCTGCTCGAATTCACCTCCGGCTACGGCTTCGTCGGCATCGCCGTGGCGCTAATGGGCCGTGCGCATCCGGCGGGCGTCATCTTCGCGGCGCTTCTCTTCGGCGTGCTCTACCAGGGCGGGGCGGAACTCGCCTTCGACATGCCGGCCATCACCCGTGACATGGTTGTCGTCATCGGCGGCGTGATCGTTCTGTTCGCCGGCGCGCTCGAGGGGCTGTTCAGGCGCCTTGCGGCGCGGCTTGTCGCACTCGGCACGGGGTTTGTGGCGGCGTGGCGCGTGCGCACGGCCGAGGAGGGGTGAGCCATGGACCTCGTCTCGCTCCTCGCCGTGCTCGATTCGGCCGTGCGGCTGTCCATACCGCTCCTGTGCGCCTGCCTCGCCGGGCTTTGGTCCGAGCGCTCGGGCGTTGTCGACATCGGGCTCGAGGGCAAGATGCTGGTCGCCGCCTTCGCGGCGGGCGCCGCCGCCCATGCGAGCGGATCGGCCATCGTGGGGCTTTTCGCCGGCCTTGCGGCGTCCGTCGCGTTCGCACTGGTGCACGGCTTCTCGGCCATCAGCCAGCGCGGCAACCAGATCGTCTCGGGCGTCGCCATCAACATGCTGGCGGCAGGCCTGACGGCAATCGTCGGCAATGCCTGGTATCACCAGGGCGGGCGCACCCCGCCGGTGGACGGGGCGGCGCGCTTCGGCGAGATCACGCTGCCGGGCGCTGAGGCGCTGTCGGGCATTCCTTTGCTCGGGCCGCTTTACCGCGAGGTCGTGTCCGGCCATTCGCTGCTTGTCTATCTCGCGATTCTTGCTGTTATCGCCACATGGTGGACGCTGGCGCGCACGCGTTTCGGCCTGCGCCTCAGAGCGGTCGGCGAGAACCCGGCCGCGGTTGACACGGCTGGCATTTCCGTCGCCGGGCTGCGCTATGCCGCGGTGGTCCTTGCCGGCCTCCTGTGCGGGCTCGGCGGCACCTATCTCGCGCTGGCGCAGGCCGCCGGCTTCCTGCCGCACATGACGGCGGGCAAGGGCTTCATTGCGCTCGCCGCTCTCATCTTCGCCAAGTGGCGAGCCTGGCCGGCGCTGGGCGCCTGCCTGCTCTTCGGTCTGCTCGACGCGGTGGCCATCCGCATCGAGGGCGTGCCGCTGCCTGTCATCGGCCGAGTGCCGGTGCAGGCCATCCAAGCGCTGCCCTATCTCATGACGGTCGTCCTGCTCGCGGGCTTCATCGGCCGGGCGGTGCCGCCGCGGGCCTCCGGCATCCCCTATGTCAAGGAGCGGTGAGATGAGTCTCCTCGACGACCTCTTCCGCGCGGCGAGCGCGGCGCGCGAGAAGGCCTATGCGCCCTATTCGCGCTTCAGCGTCGGGGCCGCGGTGGCGACCCCGGACGGGCGGATCTTCGCCGGCTGCAACGTGGAGAACGCGTCCTACCCGGTCGGTTCCTGCGCCGAAGCCGGCGCCATCGCCGCCATGATCGCGGCAGGCGGGCGGCGCATTGCAGCGGCCCTCGTGGTGGGCGAGGGCACGGCGCTCGTCACGCCCTGCGGCGCCTGCCGGCAACGCTTGCGCGAATTCGCGCGCGAGGATACGCCCGTGCATGTCTGCGGGCCGGAAGGGTTGCGGCGCAGCTTCACGCTCGGGGAACTGCTGCCCTTGTCCTTCGGGCCGGACAATTTGACGAACGACGGGTGAGGCCATGACCGGAACGGCCGAGAGCGACGTGAAGCTGCGGGACGAGGCCCTCGGCCTGCTTGCGGAGCGCGGCATCGCGGGGCCCTTCGACGCCGCGCTGGTGCTTGGCACCGGCCTCGGCAACATCGTCGAGGATGTCGAGGAGGCGCGCGAGGTGCCCTATGCCGACATTCCCGGCTTTCCGGTCAGCGGCGTCTCGGGCCATGCGGGGCGGCTCATCGCCGGCCGCGTCGAGGGGCGGCGGGTCCTCATCTACGGGGGGCGGGCGCATTACTACGAGACCGGCAATGCGGCCGTCATGCGCGCGCCGATCAATCTCCTGACCGGGCTCGGCAGCCCGCCGCTCGTGCTCACCAATGCCGCCGGCTCGCTCCGGGCGGATATCCGCCCCGGCAGCCTCGCCCTGATCACGGACCACATCAACTATTCCGGTCTCAACCCGCTCATTGGCGACACCGGCGATGGGCGCTTCGTGCCCATGACGCACGCCTATGACAAGATGCTGCGCAAGCGGATGATGCTGGCGGCGAAGACGGCCGGCATCACCCTCAATTCCGGCGTCTACATGTGGTTCTCGGGGCCCAGCTTCGAGACGCCGGCGGAGATTCGTATGGCCCGTATGGTCGGCGCCGATCTCGTCGGCATGTCGACTGTGCCCGAGGTCATCCTCGCCCGCCGCTTCGGCCTGCGCGTCGCGGCCTTGTCGGTGGTGACAAACCTGGCCGCCGGCCTCGAGGGAGCGACCCCGAGCCACGGCGAGACGAAGGACGTCGCAACCCTCGCCGCCGTGACGCTGCGGCGGCTGCTGCGGGCCTTCCTCGCGACGCGTGACGAGCGGTGAGAGGTGGCGGCTGGCGCTTGATGCCCTTCAACAGGCACTCTCTGCAAGTCCATCCTCGCATCTACTTTGCACGATGCCCTGAATAATCAATTCACCGGCGTCTCTATTCTCATATCCATCCGGCGATCGTAGATATCCGCCATCCAATTATATGAGCTGAATGCAGTGCGGCTCGCGGCCGCGGGCCCGGACCATCCGGCGCGAGCGTGGCGCGCCGCGAACATCGATCGCTTTGCCGCGATCGGGAAGGAACGACCATGATCGTGCACGGATGGAGCGCAGGCGTTCGCATGTTGCACGCGCGGCGCTACCGGCGGGCAGCCTTGGCCGCCGTGATTGCGGGGCTTGCTGCACCGGGAGCGTGGGCCACCGAGCCTGCGTGGCCCACCCTGTCCTATGACTACATCGCGCTCGACGAGGATGTCCGGGACGTGTTGACGGAGTTCGGCAACCACATGCGCATTCCGGTGAAGCTCAGCGACCGCGTGCGGGGCCGCGTGCGCGGCGGCATCATGCCCGCGGCGCCGCGGACATATCTCGACGACCTGTGCGGCCGTTTCGGGCTCTCCTGGTACTACGACGGCACGACGCTGCACATCTCGTCGAGCGACGAACAGCGGACGGAGATTATCGAATATGGCTCGGCTTCCCCGGAGGAGCTGCTGAAAGCGCTGCGCGAACTCGGGGTGGCCGACGCGCGCTATCCCGTCCGCCTCGCGCAGGGGCGGAGCGTCCTTTCGATTTCCGGACCGCCGGTCTACCGAGCCCTGGTGCGCCAGACGCTGGCGTCGCTGATGAAGGGGGGCACGCCGGAGGCACGTGTTCGGGTCTTTCGCGCCGGTGCTGAGAGTTCGTCGTGATCTTTCGATTGTTCGTGGCGCGTGTAGACAGAGTTATGCCCGTAGCGACTGTCGCCCGGCGGGGTGTCGCCGGTATGATCCTTGTAATCGATTGTATTCATTATCTTAAATTGCGGGGAAGCGAGGCAGCATGAACGAGATGCGCGGGATCGACAAACTGGAGCGGCGACAGTCCGGCGGGCTCGATCAGGAACTTATTGAAAAGATGCAGATCTTCATCGAGCAGGCAAAGAATGAGCGTCCCGGGGCGGGCGACACCGCGAATGCCGCTCCGCTCGCCATGCTTCGTTCGGCCGAGGCACCCGCCGTGCCCGGCGACGGAAGAGAGTGAGCCGACGTCGATCCGACTTCTTCTGCGCGCCATCCGGCAGCCGACGGCGCATCCGCTTTCGCCATGGAACTGGTCATGAACGCTACTTCAGCCATCAGCGGCTTTCTGGGCGACGCCGTGAAGCCGCTCGATCCAGCCGAGCCGACGCAGCCGGTGCAGGCATTTCAGTGGTCGCTGAACGAGGTGAAGACGCTTTGGGCAGCCGAACAGGCATCCTCCGACGCGGGCGACGGTCTGCCGGCTGTGGTTGGGGCGGTGCGTGACGGCATTCTGCCCTTCTTCGAGCGGCGGCGCAACGATGCGGATCTGTCCGGCGAGGTGAATACCGGCCGGGCTGAGGGGGACGCGAACGCCTTCTTCGAGAAGATCAAGGAACAGGCTGGCGAGGAGCGGCAGCATCACCTCTCGATGCAGCTCATCATTGCAGCATTCACGGGTCTGATCAGCACGCTGAAGATGCTGCTGAGGGGCTGAGCCATGCCGGTCGTGCCCGCTTCGTCGTCCCGCCCGTGCCGGCTCCGCATCGCAGCCGCCATTGCGCTCGCGCTCGCCGTCGCGGCCTGCAAGGCCGAGCTCTACGGCAATCTCGACGAGCGGCAGGCCAACGAGATCGTCGCGGCCCTGCAGCACCATGGCATCGCCGCCAGCCGGGGCGCCGACAAGGAGGGTCGCATCACCGTCTCCGTCGGCGGCCGCGATTTCGCACGCGCGTTCGATATCCTGAGGAACAATGGCCTGCCCCGTCGCGCGCATGCCACGCTGGGCGAGGTCTTCAAGCCGGAAGGGCTGGTGGCCTCGCCGCTGCAGGAGCGGGCGCGCATGACTTATGCCCTGAGCGAGGAGCTGTCGCGGTCGGTGGGCGAGATCGACGGCGTCCTGTCGGCGCGGGTGCATATCGTCCTGCCCGAATATGCCCCGCTGCAGCACGCGTCCACGCCGGCCTCCGCCTCTGTTCTCATCCGGCACAGGGCGGGCGTGCCGATGGGCGAATATGTGCCGCAGATCAAGACGCTGGTGGCCAACGGTATTGCCGGGCTCACCTATGACGGGGTATCCGTCGTGCTCGTCCCCGCGCCGGAGCGGCCGGATACGCTAGCGGAGGCAGCACCGGTCTCCTTCCTCGGCATGTGGCTGCGTCCCGACAGCCTCGGCTGGGCCCGCTTGCTGATGGGCCTCGCCGCGCTCACCATCGCGGTCCTTGCTGCCGGGCTCGGCTATGCGGTCTGGCGGAGCCGGTCCAGCGTCTACGCGTTGGGGACGACGCGGCGGGAGGCCGAGAGGCCCCCTGAGGCCGGGCAGGGGGCCGTCTTGCCGCGGGAGGCGGCGTGATGACGATGCCCGCCCCCGTCAGCGAGGATGAGAGCCGGTGGTGCGCCTTTCTGCGCCTGCCCGGCGGTTATGCCCATCCGCGGCGTTTGGCCGAGACGCTCGGCGGGGCCATGACGCCGGACCTCTGCGCCGCGCTTCAAGCGGAACCGCGCTTTGCTGCGCGGCTGACGGCATTGCTCGACACCGCCGGTCTCGTGCCGCCGGCCGGCGCCGCGCTCGACTGCGCGGACGTCGATCGGTCGATCGCCGTGCGCGGGCCGCACGAGCTCACGGCCGCCGCTCTTCGCGCCGGTGCGCTCTATTGGGCGGACGCCATCGCCAACGTGGTTCTCGCCCCGGACGTGGAAGCGCTGCGCCGGTCGCTTGACGGCGATCTCATCGCCTTCGGCCTCGCCAACCGGGCCGCCGGGGCGCAGGGCCTGCGCTTCGACGACCTCACCGGTGCGGCGGAGGTTGTGGCGCGCGACGGCTGGTACAGCTTTCTGGCATGGGTCGCGCAGCTCCCGGCAGCGGTGGCGGGGCGGCTGATGCTCAAATTCGAGGATGGGGCGATCACGCCCGGGCCGGTTCCCGATCCCTTCGGGGAAATCGGGCCAGGGCTCTATCGTCAGGCAGCAGGATGAACATGAGCAGCATGGATCGCTTATCGACCCTGGGTGGCGGCGGCCGGATCGTGCGTGGCCCGGAGGTGGACATCTGGCAGAAGGCGGCGATGACCCTCCGCAAGGCGGAGGATCTCGCGTCGTCGGAAATGAGCCGGGGATACACCGAAGGTCACGAGAAGGGCGTCCGGGACGGCCTCGCCAGCGTGAAGGAAAAGAACGCCGCGGCGGCCGAGCAGCTGGCGCAGACGGTCACGGCCGTTGATCGCTATCTCGGCTCGCTCGAGAGCGAGGTGGCCGATCTTGCCATGGGTATCGTGCGCCAGGTGCTGGGCACCTTCGAGAACGCCGATCTCGTGGCGCGGCTCGCCGGCGAGGCCCTGGCCAATTTCCGCCGGGCAAAACACCTCAAGATCACGGTGCATCCCGACGCTTGCGCCAAGGTGCGCGACGAGGTCAACGCACGCGTGGAGCGGGAAGGCCTCGCGGTCACCATCGCGGTTGCGGGCGATCCGACGATGGGCCCCACGGATTGCCGGCTCGCGAGCGAGTTCGCCATCGTTGACGCGGATCTCCAGACGCAGCTCTCGGCCCTGGCCCGTGCCCTGCCGCGACGGGAGGCGCGGGGGTGATGAGCGGCGACGCCCTCGACATCGATGCGCGTATCGCGGGCATTCTCCCGAAGCTGCGACGGCAGGCGGAGACCGTCAGCCCGCGCGTCGTCAAGGGGCGCATCCTGCGTGCCGTCGGCGTTACCATCCACGCCAGCGTCGCACAGGTGCGGCTGGGGGAGGTTTGCCGGCTTTGCGACCCCGTTTCCGGCGTCGCGGTTCTCGCCGAGGTCGTCGGCCTGCTGGAAGATGCGGCGGTGCTGACGCCGCTCGGCGACCTTTCCGGCCTCTCCAGCGCGACCGAGGTCATCCCCACTGGCAGTGAACTGCGTGTGCCCGTGGGGCCGGGGCTGCTCGGCCGCGTGCTTAGCGCGCTCGGCGAGCCGCTCGACGGCGGTGCCTGGCCGCCGCCCGGCATGGTTGGCACCTATCCCCTGCAGGCGCCGCCGCCGCCGCCGATGGCGCGTGACATCATCAAGGAACCGCTGCAGCTCGGCATCCGCTCGCTCGACGGGCTCGCGACCTGCGCGCGGGGCCAGCGCATCGGCATCTTCGGCGAACCGGGCGTCGGCAAGTCGACGCTGCTCGCCCAGATCGTCAAGGGCACTGAAGCCGACGTGGTCGTCATCGGCCTCATCGGCGAGCGCGGCCGCGAGGTGCGCGAATTCCTGGAGCGCGAGCTCGGCGAGGAGGGCCGGCGCCGGTCGGTGACGGTGGTCGCCACCTCGGACCGACCGGCCATCGAGCGTGTCAAGGCGGCCTATGTGGCGACGGCCATCGCCGAATACTTCCGCGATCAGGGTCGCAGCGTGCTGCTGCTCATGGACAGCGTCACGCGCTTCGCCCGAGCCCAGCGCGAGATCGGCCTCGCTGCGGGCGAGCCGCCGACGCGGCGCGGCTTTCCCTCGTCGCTCTTTGCGGTGCTGCCGCAACTGCTCGAGCGCAGCGGCCCGGGGCAGGGCGGTGCCATCACCGGCCTCTATACGGTTCTCATGGAAGGCGACGGCACACAGGACCCCATCGCGGAAGAGGTGCGCTCCATCCTCGACGGCCACGTCGTTCTGTCGGCGGAACTCGCCCATCGCAACCATTTCCCGGCCATCGACGTCCTGAAGAGCCGCAGCCGCCTGATGGATGCGGTGGTCACGCCGGAGCATTCCCGCCTCGCCGGCCGCGTGCGCGACCTGATGGCGCGCTACGCCGAGGTCGAGCTGCTGGTGCGGGTGGGCGAATACCAGCGCGGCAGCGATCCACGGGCCGACGAGGCCATCGACCGCATCGATGCCATCAATGCCCTCCTGCGCCAGGGGCAGGCCGAGCGGTCGACCCTCGCCGAGGTCCAGCAGCGCATGCGGACGCTCGTGCCATGACGCAGGAGCGGACGCTCATGCTGCTGCGACGCCTGCGGCAGCGCGGCCTCACGCGCGCGGAGGAAGGCATCATGCGCGCCGAACGCGGGCTGCGGGAGGCCGAGGCCGCTGTGCGCGCAGCGCAGGCGGCGGTTGAACAACACGCGGCGACGGCCCGGCAGGAGGAGAAGACGTTGCTCGGCCGCATGGCCGTGCGCCTCGCCGGTGCTTCCGACATTGCGCGCCAGCAGGCGGTGCTCGATGGGGTCGCCGCCGAGGCCCGGCGTCGCCGGGCCGGCGCTGCCGCGGCGGGCGAGGAACGGGAGGCGCAGGCGGCGACGCTTGCCGCAGCGCGGCAGGAGCTGCAGCGGCGCCGGCGCAAGCTCGCCAAGCTCGACCTGCTGCTCGACGAGCGGAAGATGCAACAGCTGCGGCGGGACGAGGCGCTCGTGGAGGCGGAGGCCGAGGATCGCGCGGTCGCACTGGCCGGGAGCAGCCATGGCACGCCGTTCCCCCGCAGCTGAAGCGCCGGCGCCGCGCAAGAGGGCCGCCCCGCGCAAGCGGCCGGTCGCCGCTGCGGCGGAGGCGGCGTCGCTGCCGTCGCCCCTGCCTTTCGTGCCGGCGGCGCTCGACGTCGAGGCCATGCACCTGTGGAACGTGGCCTATCGCCTGCGCAGGCCCTGGCAGGTGAGCCTCGCCGGCGTGCCGGCGCACGTCGTGTTCGCTCCCCGCCCGGTGCCGGTCGTGTCGGGTGTCACCGTTGATCTGACGATCGGGGGGCGGCCGGCGGCGGTCTGGGTGCCGGCAGCCTTCGCCGAGGAGGTGCTGGAGGCGCTGCCGTCGCAGTTCGATCCTGCGCGCCTGTCGCCGCAACACCTCGCCATGCTTGCCGAATTCGCCATGCTGCCCGGGCTTCGCGCGTTGGAGGACCGGCTCGGGGCCGCGATCGTGCTGGTTTCGCTGCAATCGCAAGCCCCCGATGAGACGCGGGGTCCCTGGGTCGATGTCAGGATCATCCGGAACGGACGGGAGGAGGTTCCCGCCCGGCTGCTGCTGCCGCCGGAGACGGGCGAGGAGATCATCGCCGCGCTCGGCGACGGGCCCCCGCCGGGCGGGCACGACGAACTGCCGTGTTCCGTCGCGGTCCGCATCGGCGCCACGACGCTTCCGGTGGCGGATGTCGCCTCGCTGCGGGTCGGCGATGCGGTACTTGTCGATTGCGTGGCCGGGGCCGACGCGGCCGTGGCGGTGGTCGCGGATTGTCTCGCGGCGCCGGCCGTGGTGGGGGAGGCTGGCATCCGTCTCGAGGACTTCCCGCGGCCGGCGGCCGGATCGATGCTGGAGTGGTGCATGACGACAGCGGCGCAGAATGAGGGACACGGAGCCGATGCCGAGGATACGGCGCTTGCCATGGTCCCGGTCCACCTCGTCTTCGAGCTCGGGCGGATCGATCTGCCGCTCGCCGAGGTGCAGCGGCTGGCGCCCGGCGTCACTCTGCCACTCGCTGTGCCGGTGGCCGGCGAGGTCGACATTCTCGGCAACGGCCGGCGTATCGGGCGCGGCGTGATGGTGCGGATCGGCGAAAGCATCGGCGTTCGGATCGTCAGGCTGGCCGGCCATGGGTAGCGGCGAGGTCAACCTCCTCGGTATTGCCGTCGTCTCGGTCGCCCTCGGCCTACTGCCCTTCTTCGCCGTGCTGACCACAGGCTTCCTGAAGATAGCGATCGTGCTGATGATCGTGCGCAACGCGCTGGGCGTGCAGCAGACGCCGCCCAACGTGGTGCTCTATGCAGTTGCGATTGTCCTCACGGTCTACGTGTCGGCGCCGCTCCTTGCCGCGATCCACCAGAAGCTGAGCGAGCAGGATATCGATGTCCGCTCCGTCCAGGGGCTCATGACCGTCGGCCAGGAGGTCGCCGGCCCTCTCCGGGACCACCTTGCGCGTTTTGCGACACCGCGCGAGCGGCAGTTCTTCCTGTCGGCGACGCAGCGCATCTGGCCGCAGCAGGCCCAGGCGGGCCTCAGCGAGAACGATTTCGTCATCCTGCTGCCGGCCTACATCAGCTCGGAGCTGACGCGTGCCTTTCAGATCGGCTTCCTGCTCTACCTGCCCTTTCTCGTCATCGATCTCGTGGTCTCGAACATCCTGATGGCGATGGGGATGATGATGGTCTCGCCCATGCTGATCTCGGTGCCGCTGAAACTCTTCCTGTTCGTTGCGGTCGACGGATGGTCGCGGCTGATGCACGGCCTCATCCTGAGCTACGCCTGAAAGAAGGAGGCCGCTGCCGCCATGTCGCTGCGTGCCGCCTTGCCCGGAGGTGCCCGTGGGCCAAGACTATCTCGCCACCAAGATGGTCGATACGCTCGTGACCATGCTGATCCTCTCAGGGCCACCGCTGGCGGCGGCCGTCGTCCTCGGCGTCGTCGTCGGCTTTCTGCAAGCCGTCACGCAGATCCAGGATCAGACGCTGCCGCAGGCCGTGAAGCTGGTGGTCGTCGTGGTGCTCGTCATCATCCTCGGGCCGGCGCTCTCGGCTGTGCTGCTCGCGCAGACGAACAGGATCCTCGACGAGTTTCCCTTCGTGGTACCTTAGAGCCGGTTCGGACCGGATTGCATCGCGATCCGGTCTGCAGAACGATTTCTGTCCTGAAGTTTGGAACGGGATCCGATCAGGTCGGAGCAACCTGATCGGATCCGGCTTCAGAGCATCGTCCGTCGAAGCGGATGCCGGTTCGGCGAAGACAGTGCCCGATTCCCAAGAGGCAAGCGCCCTGTCCGTTTCGCCTGGGTCGAGCCGCAGGGGGATGCCTTGACCCTCGAACTCCTGTCACAGGCGATCCACGCCATCCACGCCCAAGTTCTGACGCTCGCCCTCGTCTCGGCGCGTCTTTTGGGCGCCATGGCGATCGCGCCGGCGTTCGAACGGCTCGGCCTGACCAACACGATGCGTGGCGCCGCCGCCATCGCCTTCGCCGCGCCCATGGTCACGCTGGCGCCGTCGTCGATGTTCGAAGCCGGCCTTCCGACGTTGTTCGTCGGCGTGGGGCTCGCCCTGAAGGAGGCGATGGTCGGCTTCCTCATCGGTTTCATCTTCGGCATTCCGTTCTGGGCCGCCCAGGCCGCCGGCGACATCATGGACCTGCAGCGCGGCGCGACATCGGCCACGCTCGTCGATCCGAGTTCTGGAACGGATGCGGGCGTCACGGGCACATTCCTGACGCTTGCGGTGCTCGCGATGTTCTTCAGTGCCAACGGCGTGGACGCGATGGTCGCCGCCGTGTACCACAGCTATTTGCTGTGGCCGCTGGACCGGCTCTGGCCGCAGTTCGAGCTCTCTCACGCCGACGTCGTGCTGCGGCTGCTCAACGACGTCACCTTCCTCGGCATGCTGATGGCGGCGCCGATCATCGCCGCGATGCTGCTTGCCGACGTGGTGCTGGCTTTCGTGGCCCGGGCCGCGCCGCAGCTCAATGCCTTCAGCCTCTCGCTGGCGCTGAAGAACCTCGTCTTCATGCTGCTGATGGCGATGTACTGTGCCTTCCTCGTCACCTACATGCGCGACGGCCTCGCCTATGGCCTCAACAGCGCCCAGATGCTCGGCGAACTGGCGCCACGGCGGTGATGGTCTGGCCGATCCGGTTCCTCAGGCACCGGCGGCCTCGATCCCGGCCTCCTGTGGCGACTCCCGTGCCGCTTCCTGCGCGGCGGCCTGCAGGACGAGGAGACCATCGGGCGTGACGGTGACGGTGGCGACCGTCTGGACGAAATAATCGGGCGCGATCTCGTCATAGGCGAGCACCGGTAGCCGCAAGCCTTCCTGCAACAGTATCTGGCGCAAACCGAGGCGAATGTCGCGCTGGGCGAGGACGACCGGCGTGGGGGCGGGCACGGGATTGTGCAGGTGTTCGCGGATCCGCGCGGCGAGGAGCGCAAGCGAATCGCGCGCGCCGGTGCTGCCGAAGCCCTGCTGCAGCACCACTCGCACGAGCTCCTCGATCTCGCGCTCCAGCACATAGGCGGCGATGACGCGGTTCTCGTCCGCCCAGCGGAAGCAGATCTGACGCCGCAGCGTGCTGCGCACGAAGCCCTCGAGCGTGATGATCTCGCGGTGATACTGCGCCCATTCCACGATGGCCTCGAGGATGAGGCGCAGGTTGCGGATCGGCACCTGCTCGGCGACGAGGCCGCGCAGCAGCTCGGCCAGCGTTTGTAGTGGAATGAGCTTCTGCACCTCGCCAACGAGCTCGCCGTACTCGCCCTCGATCTGCGCCAGGAGGTTGCGCGTCTCCTGCAGCCCGAGGAAGTGCATGGCGGTGTTTCGGAGCGTCTCCTCCACCCGGTGCAGGAGAACCTCTCCGCGCTCGCGGGCCGTGAAGCCGGCGGCCTCCAGGGCCGCCCGATGCGCCTCGGGCACCCAAAGGGTCTCGGCATGATGCTGCGTCGCGCCCTCCTCCTCGAAGGGCAGGCCGGCGAGGTCGAGGTCCATCGCGCCGGCCGTGACGGCGAGGTGCCCCGCCGGCAGGGTCCCTCTTTCCTCCGGCGTGCCGTCGAGGTCGAGACTGAAGGCATCGACCGGCAGGGCGGCGTCGAAGCGCACGACGAGGTTCGGCACGCGCAGCCCGATCCGTGTCAAGAGCGTCGCGCGGATGCGGTCCATCTCGATCGTAAGGGGAGCCGGCGGGATCGCGGCGGCAAGATCCGGCCCGAGCCGCAGCACGAGGCGCGGCTCGAGCGCTCTGGTGGTCGCCTTGAGGCCATCGGCGGCCGCGGCCGTGTGCGCGGTGCCACGCAGCATGAGCCATGTGCCCCCGGCGAAAGCGGCGGCCAACACGAGGAAGACAAGAGTCGGGAATCCGGGGAGAAGGGCAAGGGCGGCGAGCACCGCGGCAACGAGCCCGAAGGCGCGCGGGTCGCGCGAGAGCTGGCCGAAGATGGCCGAGCCGACATCCTGATCCCCGTCGCCGCTGACGCGCGTCACCACCGTGCCGGCGGCCATCGACACGAGAAGGGCGGGGATCTGCGCGATGAGGCCGTCGCCGACAGTCAGCAGCGAGTACCGCAGCGCCGCCTCGCCAAGGCTCATGCCGCGCTGGAGGACGCCGATGGTCAGGCCGCCGAGCAGGTTGATGATGATGACCACGAGGCCGGCGATGGCATCGCCCTTGACGAATTTCATCGATCCGTCCATGGCGCCGTAGAACTGGCTCTCGCGCTCCAGCAGGCTGCGCCGCCGCTGTGCCTCCGGCTGGTCGATGGCACCGCTGCGCAGGTCGTTGTCGATGTTCATCTGCTTGCCGGGCATGGCGTCGAGGGTGAAGCGCGCGCCGACCTCGGCGACACGCTCGGCGCCCTTAGTGATGACGACGAACTGGGCCACGGTGATGATGAGGAAGACGATGAGGCCGACGGCCACATTGCCGCCGATGACGAAGGTGCCGAAGGCCTCCACCGTCTCGCCGGCGTCGCCCTGCAGCAGGATGAGCCGGGTGGTCGTGATGGCAAGCGCGATGCGGAACAGTACCGCCATCAGCACGATGGTCGGCAGCGAGGACAGGTCGGTCGCCCGTTTGATGTAGAAGGCGACGAGCAGGATGAGCGTGCTCGCGGCGATGTTGCAGGCGATGAGCACATCGACGAGCGCCGTGGGTAGCGGGATGATCATCATCATCACCGCGACCACCACGAGCAACGCGAAGGCGATGTCGCCCCGCTGGGAAGCGGCCAGGAGGATCTTCTTGAGGAAGCTTGCCGGCATCAGGGCGGTCCGCGTTGCTCGACGTAATCCATGAAGGCGCGGCGCGCCCGGCCCGCTTGCCCGAGCATCCAGAGCGCCCGGCTTTCGAGGAGCCTGAGGGCCGGCGGCACGGCCGGCTCCAGCTGCTTGAGGCGCTCGATCGCGGCAAGCGCGCCTTCGGGCTGGCCGGCGAGGAGCAGCGCCTGTGCGAGGCTGCGCTGCACGCCCACGTCGTCGGGCAGGAGATGCTCGGCGAGCCTTAGCAGCTCTAGCGCTCGGTCATGCTGGCCGTAGCGGCTGTAGAAATGTCCGAGGGCGCGCAGGAGGCGCGCCGCTTCATGCCGCTTCTCGTTCAGACGGCGCCCCCTATGGCGTAGAGACGGGTGAGAAGATCGCGCCGCTGGTCGCGCTCGGCCGCGAGGATGGCGGCGGTGTTGCCGGGAAGGCCCTCGAGCGAGGGCACGATCTCCGCTACGATGGCGTCGAGCAGCCCGAGGCAGGCCGGCCCGGCGACCAGGGACATGTCCTCCGGCGGCGGGCGCACATAGCTTTCGACCAGCCCCTCGGCTGTGTTCGGCAGCGGCGTGCTGACGCCAGCCCTGCTTCGCGTCGAGGATTGGCGACGGCTGACCGGGGCGAGGGGATGTGATCGGACCTCGCCCTTCACCTGGGACCGTGCGTCGCGGCCAGGGGAGGATGCAACGTCGCGGTTCGCCGGCGGCGCGGGCGCCGGCCTCGCAACGGGCTGGACGGTGTGCCGCACCTGGTCGATGTTGCTCGTGGTCATCGTCGTTCCTTCCTCCGCTCCGACGGGCACGACGCTTCAGTAGGTGAGCCTCACGACATTGCCCTCCCGAGCGAAGGTGATCGCCTCGCGATCGATGCGCTCGATGCGCCAGCCGCCTTCGACGACAGCGCCCTCGTGGTGCTTGCGCCCGTCGCCCGTCACAACATAGGGCGTGTCGCCGAACCAGACCGCACGCAGGCGCAGGCCCTGAATGGGGAAGGAATCCGACGTCGTCACCTGGGACACCAGGAGCGGATTCGGAGCATAGGTGGCGTCGAACCAGCTCCGCGTCTCGGTCCAGGCCGGCATCTTCTTCTCCGGCACCATGCCGGCGACGACGACGCGGTTACCGTCGACCGCGACCTGCAGACCGGCGAGATCGGCGGCGGCGAGGCGGGACCTCAGCTGCTCCGCGGCCTCCGCCGGCGTCGAGCGCATCGGCGGCGCGACGCCGTCAGTCCGTCCCGCGGGCTCGCCGCCGGGGCTGCGGCCCCTGTCCATCAAAACGGGCGGCAGGGCGGCTGCGAGGACCAGGGCGAGGACCATGCCCGCCAGATGGAGCGGGTTGCTGGCGGCGCGGCGGGCGAACTGCACGGCATGCGAAAGAGGTGGCATGCGGCTGTCGGTGATGCGCAGCGTCGCGCCGCCGAGACTGATCTCGGCGGGCAGGCGGACGACGCGACCGTAGCCGCCGGGCAGGAGGCCATGGCCGGCGATATCGATGTCGCCGCCGCGGGCCTCGACCTTCATCGAGCCGCGGCCGATGCGGATGGTGGCATGGTCCGGCACAATGCCCGGGTCGGCAAGGACGATGTCCGCCTCCGCCGTGGAGCCGATGCGGTAGACCTTGTCCAGAAGCTGGAACGAGGCGCCGGCATGGCAGCCGTTCACGACGGCCACGGCGGGGCCGGCCGGAGGCTGGTCGGCCATCTCCTGCGGGTTGCCGGCGTCCGCCGCGAGGCGGGTGGCGACGGCCCGCCCGGCGCCGATGACATTCGCCCGGCCGCTGGATGTGGCGGTTCGAAGCTGCATGGCCGTTCTCGAGAGACCGTCGACGTGAATGAAAAGGGCGTATCGCAATGGCGCGGTGCCGGCATGAAGTCGACACCGTATAAGTGCTGCAGACAGGCAGGCCGTCCGGTCTTACTGAACGCGGGCGCCCTGGATGGCGGCGTTCGCGCGGTCCTTGTTGTTATCGATCACTGTCTGGATCTGCTTGTCGATCATCGTGCGCTGCGCTTCCTTGAGCTGGAAGGCCATCTGGTCCTTCTGGAGCTGCCGCATCTGCGTGCTGAACTGCTCCAGTTCCGAAGCACTCGACGACGCGCTCTGGGTTGTCATAGGAGGGGCGCTTATGGTCATCAGTAAATCCTTTCAATTGTAATATATATCGTCGTGAACAGATTACGTCTCGGCGTTGAGTGAGAGCTATATATCATTCAATGCGCTCAGCCGAGCGTGTATAGCATAACATCGGATGTGTTCATATCAATAAATACATTGACTGTATTCGTGAATAATGAATTCGGAACGGTGTATTGATCGATCGGCGCGGCCGGCGGGCTCGCCCCTGCGGTGCCACGTCGCGCATCGCCGGGCTTTGCCGTCAAGCGACGGCTTGTGAAACAAGGGTGCCACGCAATGGCCGATTCTTCCGAAGAAAAGGAACTCCCCGCCTCCGACAAGAAGCTTCAGGATGCACGCAAGAAGGGCCAGGTGGCAAAGGCCGGCGATATCGTATCGGCTGCCATCGTGGCGGGAATCGTGCTGCTCGTGGGTTGGCTCTGGCACGGCTGGGGCGAGCGGCTGCTGGCGCTGACGGATGCCATGGTACGGGCCACGACCGCGCCGACCGACCTCTTGCCGGCGCTTATCGAGGCAGGAGCCGCCTGGATCGCGCTGGTGCTGCCGGTGCTGGCAGTCTCCCTCATTCTGGCCCTGGCGGCGGGCATGGCCGCGACGGGCGGGCCGCTCTTTGCCATGGAAGCGATCAAGCCGAAGCCCGAGACCTTCAGTCCCGCCAGTGCGCTGAAGCGCATCTTCGGAATGCGGGCATGGATCGAGATCGGCAAGAGCCTCGTCAAGGTGATTGTGCTTGCGGCCGCCTTCGTCTCCGTCGTCCGGCTGTGGCTCTCGCCGCTGATGGAGATACCGGCCTGCGGCCTTGCCTGTTTCGGCCCGATGCTTGTCGCGATGCTGAAGGCGACGGCCTATGTCGCGGTGGGTGTGTTCGCCGCCGTCGGCATCGCCGACATCCTCCTGCAGCGCCGCCTTTTCCTGCACGAGATGCGCATGACCAAGACGGAGATGAAGCAGGAGCGCAAGAACCAGGAGGGCGATCCGCACATGCAGGCCGAGCGGCGGCGCCTGCGGCAGGAGCAGGCGCGCATGCCGGTGCGGCTCGGCCTCGCCGCCACGTCGCTGGTGGTCACCGACGGCAAGCATCTCATCGGCCTCAGATACACGCCGGAGGAGGGGATCCCGTCCGTCGTCTTCAAGGCCCAGGGCGCGCGGGTCGCCCAGGCCCTCGAGGAGGCGCAGCAGCGCGGCCTGCGCATCGAGGCCGATGCCGAAGCCGATGTCGTCGCGGGCCTCGCCACCCATGGCCTCGGCGAGCCGCTGCGGGAAAACCTCTTCCGCCCCGTCGCCATGATGCTCGTCCGCGCCGGCGCGCTATGACCGATGATTCCGCGGCCCCGCCTGTGGATGACTGGGTTTATTGTGGACGACCGGCGCGGTGACAGCATCTGCAAGCTGCCCGCCGGGTGCCGCCATGACCCGCGCCCGCATCTGTATGCCAATTGCGCACGGTTGTCGGGCCAGTCCCGGCGCGAGGGCTCAGCCGCCGACCGGCGCATGCCGGCCGGGTCCGATGCTCCCGCTTCCTGTCAGCAGGTAACAGGCACACCGGGGCGAACGCCGAGCGGGTCCGCCGCCGATCGGTGATGCATGCCCGGCTGGCACAATCGGGCTGGCAGCAGCCCTTCGGCTGCGACTTCAGCAGGGGATCGCCATGTTTCTGAACAGAAGGTGGCAGCGCAAGGACCGGCTTTGCGTCGGCCCGGCGCGCATAGACCGGCAGACGATGACATACGTGGTGCTGCGCCTTGTCATCGTTTCCGGCGTCTTTCTCGCGATCGCGATCGGTGCACGGGGGCTGCAGGCCGCCCCGTCGCGAACTCTCGACCTCTCCGTCAGCCAGGGACGGATGCTGCATCTCGACAGGCCGGCCGCTTCGGTCTTCGTGGCCGATCCGGACATCGCCGACCTCAAGGTCGTCACGCCCAATGCGGTCTACGTGTTCGGCAAGAAGCCGGGCGTCACCAATCTCATCGCCCTGTCCCCCAACAACGAGCTGCAGGCCGAGGTGAGGCTGCGCGTCGTCGTCGACAGTACGCCGCCGAACGAGGCCGTCGGCGCGCTTCAGCCGCAGTCGAACGTCGACGTCTCGCTGTTCGGCAAGCGCCTCGTCGCGCGCGGGAACACGGGCTCCGTGGCCGAGGCGATCGATGTCGGCGAGGTGGCCAACGCCTATTCGCCGGACGGGCAGACGCCCTACAACAGGACGACCGTCGCCGGATCCCAGCAGGTCAACATCCGCGTCCGCTTCGCCGAGATCTCGCGCAACGATCTCACGGTGCTCGGCATCGACTGGAACCTCGCCTTCCGCGCCGGCTTCTTTTCGCTCGGCACGGTCAACAAGGGGGGCGGCGGGAGTGGCGGCTTCGGTTCCGTCAATGTCGACGTGCTGGTGCAGGCCCTGCAGCGCAACGGCATCATGACCGTGCTGGCCGAGCCCAACCTGACGGCCGTGACGGGGCAGGAGGCGACCTTCCTCGCAGGCGGGGAGATTCCCATCCCGGTGCCGGGCCAGAACCAGGCGCTCTCCATCAGCTACAAGCCGTTCGGCGTCTCCCTGGCCTTCACGCCGATCCTCCTGCAGGAGGACCGCATCGCGCTGCGCGTGCGGCCGGAGGTCAGTACGCTGTCCGCGGCCGGTGCCGTCCAGTTGCGCGGGCTCGAGATTCCCGCCCTTTCCGTGCGCCGGGCGGAAACGACGGTGGAGGTGGCGAGCGGCCAGACCTTCGCCATCGCCGGCCTCTTCCAGCGCAACCTCGCCCAGTCGCTGGAGAAGATCCCGATGATCGGCGATCTGCCGGTGCTAGGGGCGCTCTTCCGCTCGCAAAGCTTTCGCCGGGACGAGAGCGAACTCGTCATCCTCATCACGCCCTACATCGTGTCCCCGGTGGGCGACAAGCGCCTGGCGACGCCACTCGACAGGCCACGACGGGCGCTTGGCCAGCAGGCCGCTGCGCGGGTGGTCAAGGGGCCATCCTCCGGCCTCATCTTCAAGTAACGCGGAGAAGGGACCATGACGATGATTGCGCGACACCGCGCTGCCGCCGCGTTGGCAGGCGGCCTTGCCGCAGTCCTGGCGGTTTCCGGCTGCGCGCGGACGCCGCCCGACTATTCGCCGCATTACGGCAATGCGGCCGGACGCGCCGGGCGCTCCGCAGTGACCGTGCCGGTCAGCGGCCTCGTCCCGGAGGCGTGCATGATTCCGGACCCGACGGAGACAAGCGACCTAGGGCCCTTCCTGCCGCCGGGCTGCGCCAATGCCTACAACCTGATGCGCATGTCGGAACGCCAGCGCGATCTCGTCTACGGCCGCCGCATGGGCCGCGCGCCCGGCCTGCCGACCTTCCGCGCAGCACAGCAATACTTGACGGGCGGTGAGCGCGACCCCGGCAAGAGCGTGTCGGCCGACAAGTGACGGACCGTCCCTCACGTCTCAGATCATCACGGTGCCGAGGGCCGCGCCCTTGGCCCTGGCATCGCCCGAGGTCGCGATTGTCCTCGCCTGGGACAGCAGCTTGTCGACGTCGCCCTGGCCGAGGCCGCCATGGGCCGTCTTCCGGGCCTCGGCGGCCTTGCCGGTCAGGCCGAGCACGAGCACCCGGGCGCGGATGTGCCGCTCCTCCGCCGTCGGCTGGGCGACGACCTCGGCGATGAGCGCCTGTGCTTCGACGTCCCGGCGGGCGAGGGCGGCGACGAGGGCGAGATTGGTCTTGATATCGAGGTCCTGGCCATCGAGCGCGAGGGCCTTGCGATAGGCCGCCTCGGCCTCGGCGAAACCGCCGGCGAGCGTGTGGGCGACGCCGAGGCGGTTGTAGGCGGCGGCGCTGCCGACCTGGGGCGCCGCCTTGGCGATGAGCGCCAGGGCCTGCGCCGTCTCGCCCTTGCGCAACTTGGCCGAGCCGAGGCCGAGCAGGACCGCGGCATCCGCCGGCTTCAGCCTGAGGGCGGTGGAATAGGCGCGCTCGGCACGTTCGTTCTCGCCAAGCCCCAAATAGGCGTCGGCGAGGCGGGTGTGGAGCGCGGCATCGTCGCCGGCGATCTCGCCTGCGCGATCGTAGAGCGCGAGCGCGGTCTGCGTCTCGCCGCGTCGGGCGATATCCTCGGCGAGGAAGATGAGGCGTCCGGCCTGCGATGTCTCAGCCGCGATGGTCGCGGCCGCCTGCGTGCCGGGGCCGGCCGTCATGCAGCCGCCAAGCCAGATCGCGAGGAATGCGGCCGTCGCCGGTGATCCAGGCCCGTGAACCATGCAGCCCCTCCCACAATCGACACAGGCGGCGCGTGGCAGCGCCGCACATCAGACGTCGTGTCGATTGCTAGCGGACTGCCCCGCCGGCAGGCGCGGGCGGAGCAGTCGACTTGAAGGCAGCCTGTGCACGTGGTGCGGACGGGGTCCGATCGGCAAACGCGCTCTCAGGCCTCGCGGACGGCAACGAGGCCCTTCGGCTCACGGGCGACCACGAGCGGGTTGCGCAGCGGGCGGCCGAAGCCTTCAGCCTCGATCTCGAAGATATCGCCCTCCTGCGTGCGCACGCCGTCGGCGAAGCTCAGGGTCGCCGTACCGAAGTAGTGAACGTGCACGTCGCCGGGGACACGGTGCTCGGCATACTTGAAGTGGTGATGCTCGAGGTTGGCGAAGCTGTGCGACATGTTGGCCTCGCCCGTGACGAAGGGCTTCTCCCACAGCACCGCGCCGTCGCGGCGGATGCGGCTCGTGCCGCGGATGTCGGCGGGCGGCGGGCCGATGAGCACCTCGGGGCCGAAGCTGCTCTGGCGCAGCTTGGAATGGGCGAGGAAGAGGTAGTTCTTGCGCTCCGTGACGTGGTCGGAGAACTCGTTGCCGAGCGCGAAGCCAACGCGCACGGGCGTGCCGTCCGGGGCGATGACGTAGAGGCCGGCGAGCTCCGGCTCCTCGCCTGCGTCCTCGGCGAAAGCCGGAGAGACGAGCGGGGCACCCGGGGGTACGATGAAGCGGCCGTTGCCCTTATAGAACCATTCGGGCTGTACACCGACGCTGCCCGCGGCCGGGCGCCCGCCCTCCATCCCCCAACGGAACATCTTCATGGAATCCGTCAGTGCCGCCTCGTCGGCCTCGACCGTCGCCTTGTGCATCTTGTCGCGCGTGTCGGCGCTGCCGAGATGGGTGAGGCCCGTGCCGGTGACATGACAGCGGGTCTCGTCCGGATGGTCGATGGGCGGCAGCAGGCGGCGGTCGGCGATGACGGCGTCGTAGTCGACGCTCTTGTCGCCGAGCCGTCTGCGCACGAGGTCGACGAGTGGCGTGTTCGCCGCCACCGCGTCGAGCGCCAGCGCATAGACGCTCTGCGTATCGTTGAGCACGGCAAGGCGGCGGCCGTCGTCGGACGGCACGCCGACGCGCCGCATGCCGGCTTCATCGAAGAACTGAACGAGGCGAAGGGACATCGGCATTCCTCCCGTCATCAGTGGTTGTCGCGCGGCACGGCCGAGCCGCTCTTGCCGACGAGGAAGTCGAGGTCGGCACCGTCGTTGGCCTGCAGCACGTGGTCGACATAGAGCTTGACGTAGCCGCGGTCGGTGTGCGGCGCCGGCGGCTGCCAGGCGGCGCGGCGGCTGGCGAGCTCCTCGTCGGAGACGTGCAGGGTGAGGCTGCGCGCGGCGACGTCGAGCGTGATCATGTCGCCGCTGCGAACAAGGGCGAGGGGCCCGCCGGCGGCGGCCTCGGGCGCCGTGTGCAGCACCACCGTGCCATAGGCCGTGCCCGACATGCGCGCGTCGGAGATGCGGATCATGTCGGTGATGCCCTTCTTGAGGATTTTGGGCGGCAGCGGCATGTTGCCGACCTCGGCCATGCCGGGATAGCCCTTGGGCCCGCAATTCTTGAGCACCATGACACAGGTCTCGTCGATGTCGAGGTTCTCGTCGTCGATGCGGGCGTGGAAGTCCTCGATGTCTTCGAAGACGACGGCCCGGCCGGTGTGCTTCATGAGATGCGGCGAGGCCGCCGAAGGCTTGATGATGGCGCCATCGGGGGCGAGGTTGCCGCGCAGCACGGCGATGCCCGCGTCCGGCTTGAACGGCGCATCGAAGCTGTGGATCACCTCGCGGTTCCAGCACGGCGCGTTCTCGTTGTTCTCCCAGATGGTGCGGCCGTTGACGGTGAGCGCATCCTTGTTGAGGAGGCCGCGCTCGCCGAGCTCGCGCAGCACCGCCGGCAGGCCGCCGGCCTCGTAGAAGTCCTCCATCAGGAAGCGGCCCGACGGCATCAGGTCGACAAGGCAGTGCACGTCGCGGCCGAGCTCATCCCAGTCGTCGAGGTCGAGCTCGACGCCGATGCGGCGCGCCATGGCGATGAGATGGATGACGGCATTGGTCGAGCCGCCGATGCCGGCATTGGCGCGGATGGCATTCTCGAACGCTTCGCGCGTCAGGATCTTCGACAGGACCACATCCTGGTTGACCATCTCGACGATGCGCCGGCCGGCCTCGCGCGCGAGGTGATTGCGGCGCGCGTCGACGGCGGGGATGGCGGCGTTGCCCGGCATGCCGACGCCGAGCGCCTCCACCATGCAGGCCATGGTCGAGGCCGTGCCCATGGTCATGCAGTGACCGTGCGAGCGGTGCATGCAGGCCTCGGCCTCGTGGAACTCCTCGAGCGTCATCTTGCCGGCGCGCACGTCCTCGCTCATCGACCAGGTGTTGGTGCCCGAGCCGATGTGCTTGCCGCGGTAGATGCCACGCAGCATGGGGCCGCCGGAGATGCCGATGGTGGGCAGGTCGACGCTCGCCGCGCCCATGAGGAGCGCGGGCGTGGTCTTGTCGCAGCCCATGAGCAGCACGACGCCGTCGAGCGGGTTGGCGCGGATCGATTCCTCCACGTCCATCGAGGCGAGGTTGCGGTAGAGCATGGCGGTGGGGCGTAGCAGCGTCTCGCCCAGCGACATCACCGGGAATTCGAGCGGGAAGCCGCCGGCCTCCAGAATGCCCCAGCGCACGTGCTCGGCGATGGTCTTGAAGTGCGAGTTGCAGGGGGTGAGCTCGGACCAGGTGTTGCAGATGCCGATGACCGGGCGACCGTCGAACTGGTCCTGCGGGAAGCCGCGGTTCTTCATCCACGAGCGGTAGAGGAAGCCGTGCTTGTCCTGCTTGCCGAACCACTCCTGGCTGCGGAGCTTCTTCTTTGTGCCGTTGCTCATGTGGTAAGGGTCCTTTTCCCGGCGTCGATCAGTTGGCGGGGTTGCGGCGCTCGAGCTCGACGAGGAGCCCCGAGTGGTCGAGGTCGCCGGCATTGGCGAGGAGGCCGCGGAAGAGGTCGGCTGTCGCGGCCGTGAAGGGCGTTGCCGCCAAGCCGAGGCGCTCGGCGGCATCGAGGGCGTTGTCGAGGTCCTTGAGATGCGTGACGGAGCGGCCCTTGGTGGTGAAGTCGCGCTCCACCATGCGGGCCCCATGCAGGTCGAGCACGCGGCTCTCCGCGAAGCCGCCGCGCAGGGCCTCGCGCACCTTGGCCGGATCGGCGCCGCCGCGCGCGGCGAGCATCAGCGCCTCGGCCACGGCGCCGATGGTGACGCCGACGATGATCTGGTTGGCGAGCTTGGCGAGCTGGCCGGCACCATGGGGGCCAACGCGCGTCGCCCGGCCCATGGGTGCGAAGACGCGCGCGATGCGGTCGAAGACCGTTTCGTCGCCGCCCACCATGATGGCGAGCGTGCCCTCTTCGGCGCCCACCGTGCCGCCGGACACAGGCGCATCGAGATAGGCGATGCCCTTTTCGGCGAGACGCGCTGCATGGTCCTGTGCTTCGGCCGGCTTGATCGAGCTCATGTCGATGAGGACGGCACCGGGCCGCATGGCGCCGGCGACGCCCTGGGCGAAGACGACGTCCTCGACGATGGGGCCGTTCTCCAGCATGGTGATGACGATCTCGGCCTCCGCCGCCGCCGCGGCGGCACTGCCGGCGACACGCGCGCCGAGCGGGGCGAGCGCCTCGGCCCTCTCGCGTGAGCGGTTCCACAGGACCAGCGGCCAGCCGGCCTCGATCAGGCGGCGCGCTTGGCGCGCGCCCATAAGGCCGAGGCCGAGAAAGGCGACGGTCGGCTTGGTGTCGGTCATCGATCCATCCTCGCACATTCCTCCGATACATCCGGCCGGCTCTGCCAGTTGGCGGCGCAGCTCTTGAGAATGGCTCTAGACGAAAGATCGATAACCGACTAATCGCTTTCTTCGATCAATCGATATAAAAATGGATATCGATATGGCGACAGGGGAGCGGGTGACGGTTGCTGCGTTACCAGCGCTGGAGGCGGCCGTGCGGCGGCTCAAGCTGCGCCAGTTGCAACTGCTCGTCGCGATCGGCGAGTACGGCAACCTGCACCGCGCGGCGGAGGCGGTGCACATCAGCCAGCCTGCGGCGTCCAAGTTGCTCGCCCAAGTGGAAGAGGCGTTAGGCAGCAGCCTCTTCGAGCGCCTGCCGCGTGGCCTCAGGCCGACCGCGGCTGGCGACGCGCTGCTGCGCCGGGCGGGCAACATCGTCGCCGAATTGTCGGCAGCGGGCGAGGAACTGGCGGCCATCGCCAGCGGTCGCGGCGGGCGCGTGCGCCTCGGCTCCATCGTCGGTGCGGTGCCGGGCCTCATCAGCGCCACGGCCGTGTCGCTGCACCGCGCGAGCGACCCGATCGCCCTGTCGCTCGTTCTCGGCACGAGCGGCACATTGCTCGCGGCGCTGCGCGAGCGGCGGCTCGACCTCGTCGTCGGGCGCATCCCCGTGACGAGCGAGCGGCACGACCTGTCGTTCGAATTCCTCGTCGACGAGCGGCAGGTGGTGGTCTGCCGGGCCGATCACCCCATCGCCATGCGGGCGGCGGACCTTGCGTTGCGCGACCTTGACCTGCGCTATCTGATGGGCGCGCCCTGGGTGGTGCACCCGCCCGGCAGTGTGCTGCACGCACGTTTCGAGGACATGTTGCGGCGGGCGGGCCTACCCTCGCCGGCGAAGGCGATCGAGACCGATTCTGTCGACATCACCATCAACCTGCTGCTGGCGGGCGACTTCCTTGCCGTGCTGCCGCGCAACACGGTGGCGCCCTGGATCGAGCGTGGCTTTCTCGCTGTTCTGCCGGTGGAGCTGTCGCTCGATCTTGGGGCGGTCGGCATCATCACGCTGATCGACCGTCCCCTGTCACGCGCGGCCGAGCGTGTCGTCGAGGGCCTGCGGCGCCATGCGCAGGCCGGCGAAGGTCAGCCGAGCGAGCCGTAGCGCTCCCGGAGATAGGCGTAGAGCGCCCGCGCGCCCTGGACCTCGCCGCCCTCCGGCCGCCCGGGCTTCGTCGAGGGGTTCCAGGCATAGATGTCGAGATGGGCGTAGGCCGTCGCCTTCTCGACGAAGCGCTGGAGGAAGAGGGCGGCGGTGATGGCGCCTGCGAATCCACCGCTCGAGACGTTGTTCACCTGCGCGACCTTCGATTCCAGCATGGAATCGTAGGCGCCCCACAGCGGCAGGCGCCACAGCGGGTCGTTGACGGCGAGGCCGAGGCGCTGCAGGTCGCCGGCGAGGCCCTCGTCGCGGGTGAAGAGCGGCGGCAGGTCCGGGCCGAGGGCGACGCGCGCGGCGCCGGTCAGCGTGGCGAAATCGACGATGAGCTCAGGCGCCTCCTCGTCGGCGAGGGCGAGCGCATCGGCGAGGATGAGCCGGCCCTCGGCGTCGGTATTGCCGATCTCGACCGTGATGCCCTTTCGGCTCTGAAGGATGTCGCCGGGCCGGAAGGCGGCGCCGGAAATGGCGTTCTCGACCGCCGGGACGATGAGGCGCAGACGCACGGGCAGGCGTGCGTCCATGATCATCTGAGCGAGCGCGATGGCGGCTGCGGCGCCGCCCATGTCCTTCTTCATCAGCAGCATGGCGCTGGAGGGCTTGATGTCGAGCCCGCCGGTGTCGAAGGCGACCCCCTTGCCGACGAGGGTGATCTTGGGCGCATCGGCGGCGCCCCAGGTGAGGTCGACGAGACGCGGCGGCACCGCCGAGGCGCGGCCGACCGCATGGATCATCGGCAGGTTCTGCTTCAGGAGTTCGTCGCCGACGATCGTTCGCACCTCGGCGCCGAAGCGCGTGCCGAGCGCCCGGATCGCCTCCTCGATGCCGTCCGGGCCAAGGTCGTTGGTCGGTGTGTTGACGAGGTCGCGCCCGAGCGTCACCGCCTCGGCGATCCGCGCCAGTTCGTCGCCGTCGATACCTTCGGGCAGGACGATACGGCAGCCGCCGTCCTTCTTGTCCCGATAGCGGTCGAAGCGATAGGCGCCGAGGAGAAAGGCAAGGGTGGCCGTCTCGGCCGTGCCGGGCGGCAGCGTGGCGAAGTGATAGGTGCCCTCGGGCAAGAGGCCGGGCAGCTTGCCGGCCAGGAAGGGATCCGCCCGGCGGCTGTCCGCGGGATCAATGCCGAACAGCACGGCGGCGATGGCGCCCTCGGCATCGGGCAGCGCGAGATAGCGTCCCGGCTTCGGCGCGAAACCGTGCGCCTCGGCGAAGGCGCGGGCACTCGCCGGCAGGCTGTCGCGCACGCCCGGCCAGCTCTCCGGCTGCACGAGGTGAACGGCGATGGAAGGGGTGTCGATGGCGGCGACGAGCGCGTGCACGGTCACGGGTCCTCCTCTATGAACCCGTCGTCGATAGCACGGGCGTAGCGCCGCCGCGAGGGCGGTGGGGCCAGCGGGCAGGCCGACGCGCCCCGGCAGGGAGGGAGAGTCATCCGGGCGGCATTCCATCTGCGCCGCCGCGGGGCACCGGATCACAGATCCTTCTGCATCATGAGCAGGTCGAGCGCGCGGCCGAACTTGCGGCCGATGCCTTCGAGGCGGCCGACCTCGCGGAAGCCGAAGCGGGTGTGGAGGGCTCGCGAGGGATCGTTCGGCAGGCCGATGGCGGCCACCATCACCGCGCGTCCGTCGCGCCTCGCTTCCGCAATGAGTGCCTCCATCAGCGCGGTTGCCACGCCGCGGCGCTGGAAGGCCTCGCCCACGTAGATGGAGCTCTCGACCGTAAGATCATAGCCTGCCCCGCTGCGGAACGGGCCGTAGGTGGCGAAGCCGGCGACCTGCGCCGCGTCGCTGGCCGGAGGCAGCTCCGCGACAAGGACAGGAAAGCCCTTGTGCGTGCGCTCCCGGAACCAGCCGAGCCGTTCGTCGAGATCGGCCGGCTCGTGGCGCCAGATGGCGAGGCTGTTGAGGATGTGGTGGTTGTGCAGGGCGAGGATGGCGGGAACGTCCGCCTCGCGTGCGTGACGGATGGTCGGCATGCGTCAGAGCTTCTTGTAGAAGAAAGTGGTGGCTGCGGGCACGCCGTCGGTCGCCAGCGCATGGTCCGGCACCACCCCGAACGCCTGCCAGCCGCAGGCGCGGTAGAGGGCTTCGCCGGCACTGCCCGTCTGCGTGTCGAGGAGGAGGAGCGTGCGCCTGGCGGTGCGGGCCGCCTCTTCCGCCGCGCTCAGCAGGCTCCTGCCGATGCCGCGGCGGCGGTGGCGCGCGAGCACCAGCATCTTGCCGATCTCCGCTCGGTGCGGCGCATTGGGCTGATGGGCATAGGTGAGGATGACGGTGCCGACGATGCGGCCACCCTCCTCCGCGACGAAGAGCACGCGGCTGCCGTCACTGATGCCCGGCAACTGGCTGCGCCAGAAGGCGGCAGCCTCCTGCGCCGTCAGGCCGGCGAGGAAGTTGACCGAGGCGCCGTGCACCACGGCATCGACGAGCACGGCGGCGAGCTCGCCGAGCCGGGCAGTCGCCTCGCCGGCCGTCAGCGGGCGGATGGCGACGGGTCCCGTGGGCGACCCGTCAGTGACGGTGGCGACTTCGTTCATGGCGTCTCAGCCCTTGCGCTCATCGATCGGGGCGAGCACGACGGCGTAGCGTACCGGCCGCGTGCCCGGGTTGTGGTAGACGTTGGGGCGGTCGAGCCGCATGTGCAGGCAGTCGCCCGCGTGGAGCAGGAAGACCTCGTCACCGATCGTCTTCTCCAGCGTGCCGTCGAGCACCCAGACATGCTGGTCGATGCCACGCGACAGCCAGGGGTGGTCGAAGGCGACCCGCGCGCCAGGCGGCAGGGTCACGTCGACGATCTCGACCGGCGAGCCGGTGCCGGATGGCGAGACGGCGCGCCGCACGTAGCCGGTTTCAGGATCCTGCCAGACGGGCTGATCCCCGGCGCGCTGCAAAGGACTCGCCACCGGCGTCTCGCGGGCGAAGAGTGAAGCGAGGCTCACGCCGAGCCCGGCGCACAGCCGGCCCAGCAGCACGGCGGTGGGGCTCGATTCCCCGCGCTCGATGCGGGAGATCATGGCACGGCTGATGCCTGCCTGCTCCGCGAGCGCTTCGAGCGTCAGCCCCGCCTTGCGGCGCAGCCCCTTCAGCCTGCGGCCGAGCGCCCTGGCGATATCGTCGTCGGTCAGCTGCTTTTCCATCATATGAGAATTATCTTCTCGTATATTGGAATCTGGAAGCCCGAAGAATGGGCAGGGATGCCTGCACAATAGGCATTGACACTGCCGGTCTCTTGGGCCGCTGGGCAGCGGAGAGACGACGCGAGGCGCGGTTCATCGCTCCGCCGCTCCGGTTAACGCCTCGTTAGGGTTAACGATCTATCAATTGCATCGGGCGCATTGATGCGATGTCAGTATGGGGGCGATCATGGCGGCTCAATCGTGCAGGCCGGCTGCGCTGCGCCGGATGTTCATGGGCGTCTGGCGTGCTGGGGCGGTGGCGACTCTCGCCCTGTCGCTTGCCGGCTGCCTGTCGCGCGACGACGTCACCGGCTCGATCGGTCTCATCGGCTCGCGTGCGGCCGAGCCGCAAGCGCCGACGGCGCGCGGCGAGGCCGAGTGGCGTGCCGCCGCGCAGGAGTGGGGCAAGCGCTACGAGGCGCGACCGACGGACAGGCAGGCTGCGCTCAATTATGCGCAGGCGCTGCGCGCGCTCGACCAGCGTTCGCAGGCCGTTGCGGTGCTGCAGCAGGCGGCGCTGCACAGTCCCACGGACCACGACGTGCTGGCCGCCTACGGCAAGGCGCTCATCGACGTCGGGCGTTTCAAGGAGGCGGAGGGCGTGCTCGCTCGCGCCCATACGCCCGACAAGCCCGACTGGCGCGTTCTGTCGGCGCAGGGCACGGTGGCCGACCAGCTCGGCGACCATGTGGCGGCCCAGCGCTACTATCTCACGGCTCTCAAGATCGTGCCGGGTGAGCCAAGCGTCTTGTCAAACCTTGGCCTATCCTATGCCCTCGCGAAGCAGCCCGCCGAGGCCGAGCGCGTGCTGCGGCAGGCGGCCGCACATCCGCAGGCGGATGGGCGCGTGAAGCAGAACCTGGCGCTGGTGCTAGCGTTGCAAGGCAAGATGGGCGAGGCCGAGCAGGTGTTGGCCCAGAGCCTACCGCCGGCCGAGGTCGCGGCCAACATGGCCTATCTGCGCCAGGCGGCCGGCCGTCGCAGTTGACCTCAGGCGGGCAGGGCCGGCACGGCGCAGGCGCCGCCCTTCGTCGCGCTCTCGAGCGCGGCGATGCCGCACAGCACCGACATCGCGCCAGCCCGGGATCCGGCGCGCTGGCGCAGCCTGTCCTGCGCGCCGGGCCTGAAGATCATGTCGCGCATGCGATTGTCGCCGCCGTAGTGGCCGCCGGGCTCGTGCGGCACGCGGATGCGCTCGACGCCGCCGCCGAAGCTGCGGATCAGCAGGATCTCGTCGACCGCCGGCGCTTCCCACGGCTGCTTCTCGTATTGCCGCAGCTCGATGCGGCCACGGTGGCCGTTGAAGGCGATGTGGTGGCCTTCCACCGGCATGTAGGTGTTGAGCGAATATGACACCTGCACGCCGCTGGCGTAGCGGATCGTCGCCGTCATCGTGTCGGGGATATCGATCTCCTCGCGATAGACGCAGGCGTCCCGGAAATAGCCGTCGACCGCGGACGGTTCCTCGTAGAGCGCGTCGAGGAAGGGATCGGCCGAGAGGTCGAGGTAGTAGTCGCACCTTGCCTTGTGCGGACAGGTCCGGCAGCGTTCGCCGCGGAAAGGCCCCTTGCGACCGTAGTGCAGCAACTCGCCGAAGGCCTTCACCTCGACGGGATCGGAATCGAGGTACCAGTTCAGCAGATCGAAATGGTGCGTCGCCTTGTGCACGAAGAGGCTGCCCGAGCGGGCACGGAAAGCGTGCCAGCGGCGGAAGTAGTCGGCTCCGTGCTGATTGTCGAGATACCAGTGGAAGTCGACCGAGACGACCTCACCGATGGCGCCGGCATCGATCAGCTCCTTGATACGGGCGGCGGTGGGCGCAAAGCGGTAGTTGAAGGACACGTCAACCCGCCGGCCGGTGCGCTGCTCCGCCGCGCGGATGCGCTCGATCTTCTCGGCCGTCGTCGTCAGCGGCTTCTCGCTGATGACGTCGGCACCCGCCTCGAGCGCCTCGACGATGATGTCGTCGTGGGTGTCGTCCGGCGTGCAGACGACGACGAGCTGCGGCTTCAGCTCGGCCATCATCTGCGGGAAATCCGCATAGAGCGGCGCGGCCGTGCCGATCATGGCCCGGGCTCGCTCCGCTCGCATTGGATTGAGGTCGCAGATGCCGACGAGTTCGACATAGTCGCCCCAACCGGCGAGCAGTTCGCGGCCCCACATGGTGGTGCCGCGATTGCCGACGCCGACGAGTGCGTAACGGGTGCGATTGGAACCCTCAGCCATGGCCGCTTCCTCCTCCGCCGGAGGCGCTAGACGCCATCCGGGGCTGCATCCGCCGCGTTCCCGGGGGAGCGGTTCGCAGCGGTATTTTGTAACTGGTTGGTGATTTGTGGAAGCCGAAAGCGCTCCCTGTCAAGGGGCGACTGGGCGCTCCTGCCACGACGCGACATCGGGCGCGGCGCCGAGACGAGCGATTTCTCGCGGGTGCAGGGGCGCCAGGGCCACTCGAAAAGCGGGCAAGCGCTGGGCATGGCCATGCACTCGCCAGCGCGGACGCTTGGCAGCGGCAGAAATGGCGAGTGCCCGGCGGTGATGGACGTGGTCGTGCGCAAGATGCTCCAATGGCCGAAGCGGGTATTCTGCGCCGGGTGCGATCAGCGCTTGACAAAGCGTCCGGCCACCGTCACGTTAGTAACTGAACGGTTATAAATCGGCGAGAAAGCCGGTAACCCGTCCCGCTTCCGGCGGGGATGTCCTGAGGGAGGACACGCGAATGTCGATCACGCTCAGCAGGCGAAGTGTACTTTCCGGTGGCGCGGCGGCCCTGTCGCTCGCGGCGTTCGGTAGCGGTCCGGTATGGGCCCAGGCGGCGCGCCTGCGCTTCCTGTGGTGGGGCTCGCAGGAGCGGGCGGACCGCACCTTTAAGGCGATCGAGGCTTACAAGGGCGTCGCCTCCGACGTGTCGATCACCGGCGAGTTCGCCGGCTGGAGCGACTACTGGCCGCGTCTTGCCACCCAGGTCGCCGGGCGCAACGCGCCGGACCTCATCCAGATGGACTACCGCTACATCTTCGAATACGCGCGGCGCGGGGCGCTGAAGCCGCTCGACGATTATCTCGACAAATCCCTGAACATCGCCGACTTCGGGCAGATGAATATTGATTCCGGGCGGGTCGACGGCAAACTTTATGGCGTCAATCTCGGGGTCAACTCGAGCATCGTCCTCTACGACGAGGCGGCGTGGGAGAAGGCCGGCATCGAGCCGCCCCAGCCCGGGATGACCTGGGAGGCCTTCGCGGAGAAGGGTGCGGCGCTGAGCGCCAAAAAGACGAAGCCGGGCTTCTATGCCTCGGCCGATGCGAGTGGCGTCGAGCCGGCGCTCGAGAACTGGCTGAGGCAGCAGGGCAAGGCCCTGTTCACCGCGGACGGAGCGCTCGGGTTCGGGCCGGAGGACGCGGCGAAGTGGTTCGCGATGTGGGCCGATATGCGCAAGAGCGGAGCCTGCGTGCCCGCCGACGTGCAGGCGCTGGACCAACTCAACATCGAGACCAATCCGCTGACCACCGGCAAGGCGGCCACCGCCTTTGCCCATTCCAACCAGTACATCGGCTATCAGAAGCTCAACAAGTCTCGCCTCGGCGTTAGCTCCTACCCGAAAGTGAGCGCAGATTCGCCATCGGGCCATTATCTGAAGCCATCCATGCTCATCAGCGTCGCGAGCGGTTCGGCCCACCCGGATGCTGCGGTGGCCTTCGCCAATTTCCTTGTCGCAAATTCGACAGGCGTCGAGATCCTCGGCGTCGAGCGCGGCGTGCCGGCCTCCGAATCCATGCGAAACGGGCTGGCACCGAAGCTGAACGACCTCGACTCGGTGATGGTGAAATACATCGCCGACATCACGCCCGGTGTCGGCGCACTGCCGCCGCCGCCGCCTCCCGGCGCGGGTGAGCTCGCCTTCGCGCTGAAGCGCGTCGCCGAGGAGGTCGGCTTCGGTCGGGCCACGCCGGAGGCCGGCGGCGAGAAGCTGGTGCGTGAAGCCCAGACCATCCTGAAGCGCGGCTGAGGCGCCGGTGATGACGGTTCATCCCACCGTCTGGGTGGACGAGGTCCGCCCCGCCTCCGCACCGCGACGGGGCACCCTGAGGCGGATGCTGGCCCGCAACGCGCCGGGCTATCTCTTCCTCGCGCCCTGGCTCATCGGCTTCTTCGGCCTGACGCTGGGACCGGCGCTCGTCTCACTCTACCTGTCCTTCACCAACTACGACCTCCTGCGGGCGCCGGACTGGGTGGGAGCCGCCAATTACGTGCGCATCGCGACGGACGATCCGAAATTCGCCGCCGCGATGCGCGTCACCTTCATCTATGTCGTCCTGTCGGTGCCGCTGAAGCTCGTCTTCGCGCTCGCCGTGGCCATGGCCTTCAACCGCGGCATCCGCGGGCTCACCGTCTACCGCGCCATCTTCTACCTGCCGTCGCTGCTCGGCGGCTCGGTCGCCATCGCGGTGCTGTGGCGCCAGCTCTTCGCCTCCGACGGCCTCGTCAACATGCTGCTGTGGAAGGCCTTCGGCATCGAGGGGCCGAGCTGGGTCTCCAACCCGGACTATTCGCTTTACACGCTCGTCGTCCTCTCCATCTGGCAATTCGGCTCGCCGATGATCATCTTCCTCGCCGGCCTCCGGCAAATCCCGACCGACATGTACGAGGCGGCGGAGATCGACGGCGCGGCTAAGGTGCACCAGTTCTTCAAGATCACGCTGCCGCTCCTGACGCCGGTCGTCTTCTTCAACGCGGTGATCCAGACCATCGAGGCGTTCAAGGCCTTCACCCCGGCCTTCATCATCAGCGAGGGCACCGGCGGGCCGATCAATTCGACGCTGTTCTACACGCTCTATCTCTACCAGGAGGCTTTCGGTTTCTTCCGCATGGGCTATGCCGCGGCGCTCGCCTGGATCCTGCTCGTCATCATCGCGCTGTTCACGGCCTTTTCGTTCCTCAGCGCGCGCTACTGGGTGCACTACGATGACTGACGCCACCGTCACGGCTGCCCCGCCGTCACGCGGCCGGCGCTCGTATACACGCTCCCTGCTGATTCACGGGGCGCTCATCGCGGCCTCCTTCGCCATGCTCTATCCCATCCTGTGGATGGTCTCGGGCTCGGTCAGGCCGCAGGACGAGCTTTTCGGCACGACTTCGCTCATTCCCTCGAGCATAGACTTCAGCAGCTACCTGCGCGGCTGGATGGGGCTGCAGGTCAGTTTCGGCCAGTTCTTCTGGAACTCGCTCGTCATCTCGGTGCTGGCGACCATCGGCAACGTGCTCGGCTGCTCGCTCGCCGCCTTCGCCTTTGCGCGGCTGCGCTTCGGCGGGCGCAACTTCTGGTTCGCGCTGATGCTGGGCACCCTGATGCTGCCCTATCACGTGGTGCTCATCCCGCAGTACATCCTGTTCCTCGAGCTCGGCTGGGTGAACACGCCGCTGCCGCTCATCGTGCCGAAATATCTCGCCACGGACGCCTTCTTCATCTTCCTGATGGTGCAGTTCTTCCGTGGCATCCCGCGTGAATTGGACGAGGCGGCGGTAATGGACGGCTGCGGTCCCTTCCGCATCTATTTCCGCATCATGCTACCACTCTCGTTGCCCGTGCTGGCGACAGCAGCGATCTTCTCCTTCATCTGGACGTGGGACGACTTCTTCGGTCCGCTCATCTATCTCAACGACATCAACACCTACACGGTGCAGCTGGGCCTGCGCTCCTTCGTCGACTCGACCGGCACGTCTGACTGGTCGGCCCTGTTCGCGATGTCGAACCTGTCGCTCGTGCCGGTGTTCCTCTTCTTCCTCTTCTTCCAGCGACTGCTCATCGAGGGCATCGCCACAACCGGCATGAAACGCTGAGGCCCCGCGTCCCATGAAACCCGTTCGCTTCGCGGCCGTCGGCCTCAACCACGATCACATCTACGGGCAGGTGAACTGCCTTCTGAGAGCCGGGGCCGAGCTTGCCGGCTACTTCGCCGAGGAAGACGACCTTGCGGCGGCCTTCGGCGCGCGCTATCCCGGCGCGCCGCAGCTCGACGACCGGCGCCGGGCGCTGGAGGACCCGTCGATCGACCTCATCGTCTCCGCGGCCATCCCCGATGAGCGGGCGGGGCTCGCCATCGCCGCCATGCGCGCCGGCAAGGACGTGATGCTCGACAAGCCGGGCATGGTGACGCTGAAGGAACTCGCCGAGGTCAAGGCGGTGCAGGCCGAGACCGGGCGCATCCTCTCCATCCTCTATTCCGAGCATTTCGAGAACCGCGCCACGGTGAAGGCGGGCGAGCTCGTCGCCGCCGGGGCCATCGGCAAGGTCGTCTCCGTCACCGGCTTCGGCCCGCACCGGCTGCGCGAGGCGACGCGCCCAGCCTGGTTCTTCGAGCGACGACGCTACGGCGGCATCCTCGTCGACATCGCCTCGCACCAGTGCGAGCAATTCCTGTTCTTTACCGGAGCCGAGACGGCGGAGGTGCTGTCGGCGAGCGTCGCCAACCGCGCCCATCCCGACCGGCCAGGCCTGCAGGACCATGGCGACATCCATCTCGCCACGACGGACGCCACCGGCTTCATTCGCGTCGACTGGTTCACGCCCGATGGCCTGCCCACCTGGGGTGACGGGCGTCTCTTCCTCACCGGAACGGACGGCACGATCGAGCTGCGCAAGTATATCGACATCGCCGGGCGGCCGGGCACCGATCACCTCTTCCTCACCGACCGCAAGGGCGTGACCTACATCGATTGCTCGCAGACAGCCCTGCCCTACGGGGATCAACTCGTGTCCGACATCCGCTACCGCACCGAGACGGCGATGCCGCAGGCACGCTGTTTCGCCGCGATGGAGATCGCCCTCAAGGCCCAGGCCCTCGCGGAGGCGCAATCATGACCAGGCGTTTCAATGTCGCTGTCGTCGGCTGCAACATCGGCCGCTCACACATCGTCGAGGGCTATCAGCCGCATGGCGACAAATACCGCGTTCTCGCCGTCTGCGACCTCGACGAAACGCGCCTTTCGTCCGTCGCCGAGGAATTCGAGGTGCCGCGGCGCTGCCGCGACTTCGATGAGCTCCTCGCCATGGACGACGTCGACATCATCGACATCTCGACGCCGCCGGCGACGCACCGGCCGATGGTTCTGAAGGCACTCGCCGCAGGCAAGCATGTCGTCTGCGAGAAGCCGCTTGTCGGTTCGCTTGCCGAGGTCGACGAGATCATCGCGGCGGAGGCGAAGGCCAAAGGCCGGCTGATGCCGATCTTCCAGTACCGCTACGGCGACGGCGCCATGCAGGCCCGCCGCATCATCGACAGCGGCCTTGCCGGCAAGCCCTATGTCGGCACCTGCGAGACCCTGTGGAAGCGGGGGCCCGACTATTACGACAATACCTGGCGGGGCCGCTGGGCGACCGAGCTCGGCGGGGTCCTGATGACTCACGCCATCCACATCCACGACCTCATGACCTTCCTCATGGGGCCGGTGGAGCGGCTGTTCGCCCGCACGGCGACGCGGGTCAACACCATCGAGGTGGAGGACTGCGTCTCCTCGAGTTGGCTGATGGCCTCGGGCGCCCTCGTCTCCGCGACCGCTACCCTCGGTTCGCACGAGGAGATCAGCCGGCTGCGGCTATCCTTCGAGAACGTTACCTTCGAGAGCACGCACGCGCCCTATTCGCCCGGCGACGGCCCCTGGCGCGTCATCCCGGCGAACGAGGCGGTGGGCCGGCAGATCGAGGAGCTCTTGGCCGGCTTCCCGCCTGTTGGCCGGCGATTCAACGGCCAGATGGAGGCCTTCCACCGGGCGCTTCTCGCCGGCGATCCGCCGCCGGTGACGAGCCTCGACGCGCGCCGGGCGCTCGAACTGGTGACGGCCTTCTACCATTCCGCCGCGACGGGCGAGGACGTTGCCCTGCCGCTCGATGCGGCGCATCCCAAATACCTGAGCTGGCGGCCCGCCGCCTGAACGGGAGGACGAGAACCATGGCGAGCAGCATCAATCTCGCGAAGATCGAGAAGAGGTTCGGTTCCGTCGAGGTCATCCACGGCATCGACCTTGCCATCGAGCCGGGCGAGTTCACGGTCTTCGTCGGCCCGTCCGGCTGCGGCAAGTCCACGCTTCTGCGCATGATCGCCGGGCTCGAGGACATCTCGGCGGGCGAGTTGAGCATCGACGGGGAGCGCGTCAACGAAGTGCCGGCCTCCAAGCGTGGCATCGCCATGGTGTTCCAGTCCTACGCGCTCTACCCGCACATGAACGTCTACAAGAACCTCGCCTTCGGCCTGCAGACGGCGGGCTATCCGAAGGCGGAGATCGAGGCGCGGGTGAAGAAGGCGGCCGACATTCTGCAGATCGGCCATCTCCTGCAGCGCCGGCCCAAGGCGCTCTCCGGCGGCCAGCGCCAGCGCGTCGCCATCGGCCGCGCCATCGTGCGCGAACCGAAGATCTTCCTCTTCGACGAGCCGCTGTCCAACCTCGACGCCGAACTCAGGGTGCAGATGCGCGTCGAGATCGCCAAGCTGCACCAGACGCTCGGCAGCACCATGATCTACGTGACGCACGACCAGGTGGAGGCCATGACCATGGCCGACAAGATCGTGGTACTGCGCGACGGACGCATCATGCAGGTGGGCCGGCCGCTCGACCTCTACAACAACCCGGCCAACCAGTTCGTCGCCGGATTCATCGGCTCGCCCAAGATGAACTTCCTGAAGGCCCGTCTCGCCGACAGCGACCCTTCGCGCCGCACCATCGAGGTGGCCGGGCGCGCGCTCACCCTGGAGCGGCCGCTCGCGGCGCGGACGGGCGAGCCGCTCGTCTTCGGCCTCAGGCCCGAGCACGTGGAAGCGCGCGACAACGGCGCGAGCCTCGGTGAAGCCTCGGTGCAGCTCGTCGAGCATCTCGGCGGCTCGACGGTGGTCTACACCAGCACCGCCGACGGCCAGAGCGCGACGCTGTTGCTCGACGGCCAGCGCCACATCCGCGCCGGCGAGAGGCTGCCGCTCGGCTTCGACGTGGAGCGGGCGCATGTCTTCGGCGAGGACGGCCGCAGGGTCTGAGGCGCGGCGCCGCCTTCGGACGGAGGGGGAAGACTTCCTCCGCTGGCCTCAGAGCCCTGGTCCGGCGGCGGCCTCCATGTGCACGCCGCGCCCATCGAGGAACGCGGCGGCGATCAATTCGCGCGTATAGGCTTCGCGCGGATTATCGAAGATTGCCTCGATCGGGCCGCGTTCGACCACTTTGCCCGATTTCATCACCATGATCTCGTCGGAGAGCGCCCGCACCACGGCGAGGTCGTGGCTGATGAAGATATAGGCGAGGCCGTGCTTCTCCTGCAGGTGGCGAAGCAACTCCACGATGCTCTTCTGCACCGAACGGTCCAAGGCTGATGTGGGCTCGTCGAGCACGACGAGCGCCGGCTTGAGGATCATGGCGCGCGCGATGGCGATGCGCTGGCGCTGACCGCCCGAGAATTCGTGCGGGAAGCGGTGGCGGGTCGCCGGGTCGAGCCACACCTCCTCGAAGGCGGATGCGGCGCGGCGGTCACGCTCGGCGCGGGTCAGGCCCGGCTCGTGCACGAGGAGGCCCTCGGTGACGATCTCGCCCGCGGTCAGCCGCGGGGACAGGGAGCCGAAGGGGTCCTGGAAGACGAGCTGCATGTGCCGGCGTAGCGGCCGCATGGCGGCCCGGTCGAGCGGCATCAGCGCGCGGTCCTCGTAGCGCACGAGGCCGGCCGCCGGCATCAGACGCAGCAGGGCGCGGCCGAGCGTCGACTTGCCGGAGCCCGATTCACCCACCACGCCGACGGTCTCGCCGCGGCGCACGGTGAGATCGACGCCGTCGACCGCGTGCAGGTCGTGCCGCCTGCGGCCGAACAGGCCCTCGTGCCTGGTGAAGACGACGCGCACGTCCTCGGCCGTAAGCACGGTCGGGCTGTCGGGCGGCGGCGGGGACTTGCGGCCGCTCGGCTCCGCCTCGATCAGCATGCGCGTATAGTCGTGCCGCGGCCGCTCGAAGAGCGTGCCGGTCGCGCCGCTCTCCACCACCTCGCCGCTCTTCATGACGTAGGTGCGGTCGGCGAAGCGCCGGACGATGCCGAGGTCATGGGTGATGAAGACGATGGCCATGCTGAGCCGCGTCTTGAGCTCGGACAGGAGCTCGAGGATGCGCGCCTGCACGGTGACGTCGAGCGCCGTCGTCGGCTCGTCGGCGATGAGGATGTCGGGATCGTTGGCAAGCGCCATGGCGATCATCACGCGCTGGCGCTGGCCACCGGACAGTTCGTGCGGATAGGCGGCAAGGCGCCGCTCCGGATCAGGGATGTGCACGAGGTCGAGCAGCTCGACGGCGCGCCGACGGGCCGCCGTGCGGGAGAGCCCGGCGTGGCGCATCAGCGGCTCCGCGATCTGCTCGCCGATGCGGTAGAGCGGGTCGAGCGAGGTCATCGGCTCCTGGAAGATCATGGTGATCTTGCGCCCCCGGTAGCGGTTGAGCGCGCGCGCCGGCAGGCCGAGGATCTCCTCGCCGCGGTAGCGGACGGAGCCGTCGGCGCGGCCGTTGCGGGCAAGAAGGCCCATGACCGCCATCATGGTCTGGCTCTTGCCGGAGCCGGATTCGCCGACAATGGCCACCGTCTCGCCGGCGTCGACGTCGAGGTCGATGCCCTTCACGGCCTCGACCGCACCACTCTCGGTCTCGAAGCGGACGCTGAGCCCGCGGACGCTGAGCACGGTATCGGCCATCAGCGGTCCCTCGGGTCGAGCGCGTCGCGCAGGCCATCGCCGATGAAGTTGAGGGCGAAGAGCGTGGCGACGAAGAAGATGGACGGGAAGATGATGAGATAAGGCGCGCTCTGGATGTTGGCCGCGCCTTCCGAGATGAGCACGCCCCAGCTCGTCAGCGGCGCCTGCACGCCGAGGCCGAGGAAGGAGAGGAAGCTCTCGAGCAGGATGATCTTGGGCACCATCAGCGTCACGAAGACGACGACGGGGCCGAGGAGGTTCGGCACGATGTGGCGCCTCAGGATGCCGCCCGTGCCGACGCCGAGGGCCTCCGCTGCCTGCACGAACTCGCGGCGCTTCAGCGCCAGCGTCTGGCCACGCACGATGCGCGCCATGTCGAGCCATTCGACGGCGCCGATGGCGACGAAGATGAGCACGAAGTCACGGCCGAAATAGACGACGAGCAGGATGACGAAGAAGACGAAGGGCAGGGAATAGAGCACATCGACGAAGCGCATCATGAGATTGTCGACGCGCCCGCCGGCAAAGCCCGCGATGGCGCCGTAGGCGACGCCGATGACGAGGCTGACGAAGGTGGCGAGCAGGCCGACGAGCAGGGAGATGCGGCCACCGACCATGATGCGCGTCATCAGGTCCCGGCCGCTGCGGTCGGTCCCCATCAGGAAGAGCTGGCGGTTGACGCGGCCCGCGACGACGAGCGTGCGCCCCTCGTCCAGCGTCTCGACCACGCGCGGATCGGCAAATTCGTCGAGCCGTTCGATGTAGCGCGTGTTGCGCGGGTCGATCGGCCGGTCAGAGCGCAGCGTGACGCGGAAGCTGTCGCCGTCGACAGAGAAGTCGGCCATGGCGAGGCGGGCCCGCTCCAGCGCCTCGCCCATGGCGCCGGCGAGCGCCGATTCCTTCGGATAAAGCTCGAGGCTCGGCGGCATCGCGACATAGGAACGGTAGACGCGGTCGTAGGGATGCGGCGACAGCCAGGGGCCCGCGACGCAGAAGAGGGTGATGAGGGCAAGGACGATGCTGCCCGCGACGGCCGCGCGGTTGCGCAGGAGGCGCCGCATGGCGAGCGCCAAGAGGCTGTGGCCGGCGGGGGCGGGTTTCGCCGCGGCGGCATCGGTGGCGAGCGTACCGTCAGTCATAGCGCACCCGCGGGTCGAGCGCCGCATAGGCGAGGTCGACGAGGAGGTTGAAGACGACGACGAAGCCGGCCAGCGTCACGACCGTGCCCATGACGAGGGTGTAGTCCCGGTTGAGCGCGCCCTCGACGAAATAGGCGCCGATGCCGGGAATGGCGAAGATCTTCTCGATGACCACCGAGCCGGTGACGAGGGCGGCGGCCGCCGGCCCGAGATAGGAGATCACCGGCAAGAGCGCCCCCTTGAGGGCGTGGCGGATGATGACATGGCCGGGCAGGCCGCTCGCCCTGAGCGTACGGATGTGGTCGGCGCGCAAGGCCTCGATCATGGATGAGCGAGTGAGCCGTGCGATCACCGCCATCTGCGGCAGGGCGAGCGCCACCGTCGGCATCAGCCGGTGGGCGAGGCCGCCGTCGCCCCAGCCGCCGATGGGCAGCAGCCCGAGCATGAGGCCGAAGACGAGCTGCAGGACGGGGGCGACGACGAAATTGGGCACCGTGACGCCGACCGTCGCCACGGTCATGACGGAATAGTCCGCGGCGCTGTTCTGGCGCAGGGCGGCGAAGACGCCGGCCGCGACGCCGCCGAAGATCGCCAGGGCGAGGGCGCTGAGGCCGAGCGTGACGGAATAGGGCAGGGCGCGGCGCAGCATCTCGCCGACCGTGAAGTCGATCGCGACATAGCTCGGGCCGAAGTCGCCGCGCACCAGCTTGCCGAGATAGTCGAGGTACTGGACGTGGAGCGGCTGGTCGAGGCTGTAGGCGCGCCGCAGGTTGTCGAGCACCTGCGGGGCGAGCGGCTGCTCGAGGTCGAAGGGGCCGCCTGGGGCGAAGCGCACCAGGAAGAACGCGACGGTGACGATGACGAAAAGCGTGGGGGCGGCACTGAGGAGGCGGCGCAGGGTGTAGGTGAGCATGAAGTCTCCGCAGCGAACGGCGGCCCCGGCGGGGCCGCCCGGGATTCATCAACGCTCGATGCTGATGTAGCGGCTGCGATGCACGTTGCGCACATTATCGGCCCAGCCCTTCACCTTGTCGGAGACGAGGTGGAGCGACGTGCGATTGAGGATGGGGATGAGACCCATCTCGGCGAGCAGGATGGCCTCGGCCTCGGCCATGATCTTCGCCCGCTCCGCGGGATCGAGCGTCGCGTCGGAGGTCTTCACGAGCTCGTCGAACTTCGCGTTGCTGAACTGCGAATAGTTGCCGACGGCATTGCCGGTGACGCCGAGATAGAGGAAGTTCTGCGCATCGGCATAGTCGCCGACCCAGCCGGCGCGCGCGACATCGAAGTCGCCCCTGTTCTGCAGATGGGCGTAATGCGTCTTGATGTCGGTGTTGAGCAGCGTGACCTCGGCGCCGAACACCTGCTTCCACATGTCGGCGATGGCGGTCGCCACCTTCTTGTGCGCGTCGTTGGTGTTGTAGCGGATCTCGATCTTGAGCGGCTTGCCGCCCGGGCCGTAGCCGGCCTCCTCGATCAGCTTCTTGGCCTCGTCCTCGCGGTCGAGCTGCGACAGCGCGGCGAATTCGGCCTCGGCCGGCGTGTAGCCGTTGATGCCCGGCGGCACGAGGCTGTAGGCGGGCACGGCGGCCCCGCTCCAGATCTTGTCGGCGAGGAAGTCGCGGTCGATGGCCATGGCGAGGGCGCGGCGCACGCGCGGGTCGCTGAACGGCTCCTTCTTGTTGTTGATGGCGTAATATTCGATGGCGAGATAGGGCGAGGTCCTCACCTGGCCGCCCAGCTTCTCCTTGAGGAAGGGCAGCTGGTCGATGGGGAACTGGTAGTTGGTGTCGAGCTCGCCGGCCATGAAGCGGCGCACCGCGGCGGCGTTGTCCTCGGTCGGGTAGAACATGACCACGTCGACCTTGACATTGGCCGCATCCCAGTAGTGCGGGTTCTTGACCACCTTGATGTGGTCGCCCGGCACGTTCTCGGCGAGGCTGTAGGCGCCGTTGGAGACGAAGTTGCCCGGCCGCACGAAGTCCTTGCCGAATTTCTCGACGCTCGCCTGATGCATCGGCAGCGCCGTCTGGTGCGTGAGCAATTCGAGGAAATAGGGCGTCGGCCGCTCGAGCGCGATCTCGAGCGTCAGGTCGTCGACAGCCTTCACGCCGAGTTCCTCGGGTTTCATCTCGCCCTTGTTGATCTTCTCGGCGTTCCTTATGGGGTAGTGCAGCGAAGCGTATTTCGCCGCCGTCTGCGGATCCATGATGCGGCGGAAGGAGAAGACGAAGTCGGAGGCCTTGACGGGATCGCCGTTCGACCACTTGCCGTCGGCGCGCAGCTTGAAGGTGTAGACCGTCCCATCCTGCGACATGGTCCAGCTCTCGGCCGCGCCGGGGACTACCTTGCCGGCCGCGTCATAGGCGACAAGACCCTCAAGCAGATCCCACAGGATATTGGCCTCGACGTCGATCGAGGTCTGGTGCGCGTCGAGCGTCTTCGGGTCGCCGGCATTGCCGCGGTGATAGACGGTCTCGGCCTGCGCCAGGGTCGTGAGCGCGAACAGCGCAGCGACGGCGCAGAGGAACGGTCGAATACGGCTCACAACTGCCTCCCGCTTCTGGATTGCGCCGGCATTTGAATTAAAGTTGAGCGAGTCCAAGTCTTTCCGGCGCGTCGACTTTGCCGGGCGAAGGATAGCACTCGCCTTTCACGCCGTCAATCACACTCGCGGACGCGAAGTGCATGGGGCGGTACCGAAATAGTGGCCGGAGCAGGCGCTCAGTTAGGTACGGCGCGTGGGCCGCCGTCGGGATCGGTGGCCTCGGGCTCCTGCGAGATGGGGGCAGTCGTCGGGTCGAGGATGTCGAAAGGCCGCTCGGCGCGCACGGCCGGGGGCGGTCGCGAGGCGATGCGTATCCGGGCCACGGCAGCGAGCAGGAGAGCGACCGATGCCATGAAATACAGGAGGCCGTCGATATCGAGCCGCGCCATCACGCCCGAGCCGATCATCGGGCCGAGGGCCGAGCCGAAGCCGCTGACGAGCACCAGCCGGCCGCTGACCGCCACCACGCGGTCGGCGGGCATGCGGTCGAGCGCGTGGGCGACGCTGACCGGATAGAGGGTCGACATGAAGCCGCCAAGCAGCGCCGCGACCGGCAGGACCGCGGCCGGGTTGGGCGGTAGCACCGCGAGCAGCAGGGCCGAAACCGCAAAGCCCACTGCAAGGCCGGCGAGGACCAGGCGGCGGTCATTGCGGTCGGACAGGCGTCCCACGGGCACCTGCAGCGCAAGCCCGCCGAGCACGGCCACCAGCATGAAGACGGCGATGGTGTCCTGCGTGATGCCGTCGCGCAGCATCCAGGCCGGCACCAGGGCATAGAAGGCGCTGGTGATCATGCCGCCGATGACGCAGCCCGTTACGGCAACCGGCGCCTGGCGGGTGAGATCGCCGTAGGGCAGCGTCGCCTCCGGCATGATCCCGGGCGCTTCCGCCCGCGTTAGCGTGACCATGACGAGCGCGAGGGCGAAGAGCACGATGATGACGTAGAACGGGGCGGCGGACTGGATCGTCAATTGCCCGATCAGCAGCTGCCCGATGGCGAGGGCCGTGAAGGTGCCGACCATGTAGACCGAGAAGACGCGGCCGCGCTGGCTCGCCTCCGCCTTGGCGTTGAGCCAGCTCTCGGTGGTGATGAAGAGGCCGACGCAGCCGAGGCCGATGGCGGCCCGGCAGGCGATCCAGACGGTGGGCGAGACGGCGAGTGGCATGGCGGCCGTCGCGGCCACGACCATGCCGGCGAAGGCCGCATAGGCGCGGATGTGGCCGATGCGCCGGATCAGCCGTCCCGACCAGACGGCGCCGGCGGTGAAGCCGATGAAATAGGCGCTGAGGACGACGCCGGTGTTTGTCGGGCCGAAATCCTCCATGGTCAGGCGCAGCGAGAGGAAGGTATTGAAGAAGCCGTTGGCCAGTTGAACAAGGCTCGTCGCAGCAATGAGCGTTCCGATCTGCACGAGCATCGGCCGGCCTCCTCGGTCTGGTCGTGGTGGAAGATCCCTACGGGCGAAAAGTGGAGTGAATGCGTCCCTGAAACCGCTGCTCCGCCATCGGGTTCCGAAACCGCCGCATTCAGTTGCCCGGAGACGTCAGAGCGCAACCGCCGCATGCGGGGGACGCACACAGCCCGCACCGGCGACGCGGGTCCGCCCTGTGGCGGGCGTAGTTCGCCAGCCGGTGCGTGGCCCAGGCATCGGTGCGCCGAAGCCACTGGAGCCTCATGAACCGTCCGCAGCGGCGTACCGCGACCTCGGGCGCGACACCGACGCCCTCGCCGGCGGCCACCATGTGGCAAATGCCGTTGAAGTGCGACGCTGCGGCACGGGACCGCGATGCTCGCAAGGCTAATCCGTTGGCGAGATTGGGTTCACGGTGCGCTTCACGTATCTTTCCGCGTGAAGGTCATGTGCGTCACGCCGCTGGGCGAGGAAGTGGCTTCGATCTGGTAATCGCTCTCGAGGCCCTCCAGTCCGTCCCAGAGACGTACGCCCCGGCCGAGCAGGATCGGGACCACCGCGATATGCGCATGGTCGACGAGCCGCGCGGCCAGGAAGTCTCGAACGACGATCGATCCGCCGCCGATGCGCACGTCCCTGCCGCTGGCCGCCTCGTGGGCGAGCTTCAGCGCTTCGGCCGGCGGGGCCTCGATGAAATGGAAGGTCGTGCCGCCTCCGATCGCGATCGACGGGCGCCGGTGGTGGGTGAGGACGAAGACCGGCGTATGAAACGGCGGGTTCGACCCCCACCAGCCCGTCCACTCCGGGTTCTCCTGCCAGCCGGGAGGACCGAACTTCCCGGCACCCATGATCTCGGCGCCGATGCCGGGATAGAACTGCCGCGCGAAGGCGTCGTCGACGCCGCCGGTGCCGCCGGGCGGCAGACCGAACATCTCGCGGCCCCACCGGGTGGCGAACATCCATTCGTGCAGCCGCTCGCCGGCGTGGCCGAACGGCTCGTCACGGCTCAGGCCCTCGCCGGTGCCGAAACCATCGAGCGAGACGGAGAAGTTCTGAACGCGGGCAAGCGACATGGCTGGTGCTCCTCTTCGTCGGGTGCCCGGCGCCTCGGCGAGGCCGTTTCGCCGCCACCGCCCGGGCTCACGATGCGCGGGCTTCGTCCGCCAGCTTCCTGCGCCGCGCCAGTTCCGCGTCGGACGGCGCGTCGGCGACGAACGATCCCGGTTTCACCTCCCCCGCCGGCCGGTACGTGTTGATCACCACGCCGGTCGATGAGGTCGTCGTGTCGGCGAGCGCGAGCGCCCGCGCCGGGAGGCGGTCCTCGAACAGGCGCTTTCCGCGCCCCAGGATAAGCGGAAAGATCCAGACGCGGTATTCGTCGATCAGCCCGGCGGTTGTCAGCGTCTGCAACAGATCGCTGCTGCCCCAGGTCTGGATGTCCGGGCCGTCGCCCGATTTCAGCCGCGGGATCTCGGCTGCCACGTCGCCGCCGATGCGGATGGAACCGGCCCAGTCGAGATGGTCGAGGCTGCGCGTGGCGACGTATTTGGTCGCCGCGTTGAAACGGTTGGCGATCGGGTTGTCACCGGCGTGCGGCCAGTAGGCGGCGAAGATCTCGTATGTCCGGCGCCCCAGAAGAAGGTCGAAGGGCTCGGCCATGCTGTCGATGATGCGCTTGTTCATCATGTCGTCCCAATAGGGCACGAGCCATCCGCCAAGAGCGAAGCCGCCCGTGGTATCCTCTTCCGGGCCCCCCGGAGCCTGCATGACGCCGTCGAGTGACACATAGGCGGTTGCGATGATCCTTCTCATGTCGGTTGCTCCTGCTGGTGTTCACTGCCGGACCCGCGAGGCGGAGGCCGTGGGGGAGCCGCGTGTTCGGCCTAACGGCCTGCCGTCATGCGGGGGTATTCGAGCTGCATGGCGACCACGTCGGCGGTGGCGCCTCCGTAGCGCGCGGCGATCGCGTCGAGCGTCCGGTCGAGCGCATGGGCCGGCCGCTCGGCCGGCAGGGGCAGGATGCGCCGGGTTTCCGGCCAGTCATCGGCAAGGCTTTCCGGGATGAGCCGAAGGCCGCTGCGGGTCTCGATCGCATCCGCCGAAGCGGCGAAGCTCGTGACGTGCGACCGGTAGGTGCGCGACCAGGCATCGGCCATCAGCGCCAGCGACACCTCGTCCACGCCCGGCTCGAGGCGGAGGCCGAACTCGTCCCGGTTCCAGAAGGCGATCCTGTTCGCGAGCACGGTCACCGCGAAGGGGCGCGTGAGCCTGAACGCGCCGCTCGCGTGCCGGGCATCCCAAGCCCCGATGCCGAGGTCGCGGGCCACTGCCTCTGCCTTGGTCCGGCCAGCGATCGCCTCGATCAGCGTCAGCATCATCGGCATGGAGGCGCTGATGCCCGTGGTGGTCGTGACGGCCTCATCGCTCACCATGCGCCGGTCGGCGACATGGGTGGTCGTCGGGCTCCATCGCAGCATTTCGCGCAGATAATACCAGTGGGTCGTCGCGCGCCTGCCATCGAGCAGGCCGGCAGCAGCGACGACCTTGGCACCGGCGCAGATGCCGATGATCCGCGCCTTCTTGGCCGCTTGGGACGTAAGCCAGGCGAGCACGGCCGGGTCGTCGTCGCGGCTCATGGCGGGCACGATGACATAGTCCGCCCCTTCGGGATGCGCGGCGTCGAATTGCGCGAGCGTCGCATCGGGGACGACCCGGAGGGCCGGATAGAGCGTCACCGGCCCCGGGCCGGTTGCGAGCATCATTACATCGGCAACACCGGCGCGCCGCAGGATTCCCGAGGGCACCAGATAGTCGGTCGTCTCCGTGGCGTTGTTGAGGGCGATGACGGCGATGAGCGGACGCGCGCGTTTCGCGGGTTTCAGTGCAGCGAGCATGGCCTCCGCCTCCTCCCGTGGGACCGGCGGCGCCGCGACAGCTGCCGGTGCTGCCGGCAGGCTGAGGATCCAGCCTCCGAAACCTGCGAGGCAGAGGATGAGGACCACCATAACGCCTGACAAGAGGTGGACCTTCGACATGCGCAGCTGCTCCGGCATCGAGCGCCTCCCAGCGCTTCCCGAGCAACACTAGATGTCGTCCGTTCTGGCAAGAATGACAAATAACCGCTAATTTCTGCCAATGCATCACGTGGCCTTCGTGGTCTATCCCGGTTTCGAACTGCTCGATCCCTCGGGGCCGGCATCCGTGTTCACCGGCGCCAATCGTGCTCTCGGTCAGAACGGGAGGTCCGCGTTCTACCGAGTCACGCTGCTGTCGGCCGCAGGCGGGGCCGTGGAGAGCAGCAGCGGGGTCGCGGTCGAGACGCGGTCCATTACCGATGTGCGCCCTGGGGACCTCCAGACCGTGCTGGTCGTCGGCGCGGAACGGGAGCACCTCCTGCCGGCGGTGGCGGACCCGGTGTTGCGGGCCGCTCTGCCGCCACTCGTCCGGCAGGCCGAGCGCTTCGGCTCCGTCTGCACCGGCGGCTTCGTGCTGGCGGCGCTCGGTCTCTTCGACGGCCATCGCGTCGCGACCCACTGGGATGCATGCCGACGGTTTGCCGACGCCTTTTCGAAGGTCGCGGTGGATTCGGACGCGCTCTATGTCGTCGACGGGCGGCTCTGGACCTCGGCCGGGGTGACGACCGGCATCGACATGGCGCTGGCGATGATCGCGCACGACCTCGACGCAACGATCGCCGGCGAGGTCGCGAAGCGGCTCATCCTCTATGCCCGCCGCCCCGGCTACCAGTCCCAGTTCAGCCCCGTCCTCAAGGCGCAGGTCAAGGGCGACAGCCCGTTCGCGGACCTCATCGGATGGATTCAGGCCAACCTCGATGCTCCGCTCGATGTGCCATCGCTCGCCGCCCGCGCTGGCATGACCGAGCGCACCTTCCACCGCCGGTTCGTGGCCGCGACGGGCGAGACGCCCGCCCGTTTCGTGGAGACCGCGCGGCTCGATGCGGCGCGCATGCTGTTGTCGCGGGGGCTCTCACTGAAAGCGGTCGCGGCGCAGGTCGGCCTCTTTCCGCCCGCGCGGCTCACGGAAGCCTTCGAGCGCCGGTTCGGTGTCGCGCCGCGACTCTTTCGCGCCATGCATGCCGTGCTGTAAGGCTCGCAGGTGGCAGGCCGGCTTTGTGCCGGCGCAGCTGCGCGCGATCCTTCGAGCACGCGACCAGGCACGGAGTGATGGCTGCCTTCCTCCGGCGGGCCGATCCGTCACTTCCAGCCGAAGACCTGGATAAGGGCCGGGGTGATGATGACGACGAAGAGCACCGGCAGGAAGAAGAGGATCATCGGCACGGTGAGCTTGGGCGGCAAGGCCGCCGCCTTCTTCTCGGCCTCGTTCATGCGCTGGTCGCGGCTCTCCTGCGCGAGTACGCGCAGGGCTTGGCCGAGCGAGGTGCCGTAGCGCTCGGCCTGGATGAGCGCGGTCGCGACGTTCTTGACGATGTCGAGGCCCGTGCGGGTGCCGAGATTCTCGAAGGCGGCGCGCCGGTCCGGCAGGTAGGAGAGTTCCGCCGTGGCAAGCGTCAGCTCCTCGGCGAGCGGCACGGACTGGGGACCGATCTCCTGGGCCACCTTGCGGAAGGCCTGCTCGATCGACATGCCGGATTCGACGCAGATCAGCAGCAGGTCAAGTGCGTCCGGCCAAGCCCGGCGGATCGAAGTCTGCCGCTTCTGGATGGCGTTGGAGACGAAGAGCTCCGGCAGCTTGATGCCGGCATAGGCGGCGAAGATGACGATGCCGAGCCGGATGGCGAGCGGCTGATGCAGCTTGAGGAGCACGAAGACGTAGAAGGCCGTGACGAGGCACAGGCCGATGGGCAGCACCATGCGGAAGAACAAGAAGGCGATTTCCGCCTGCTGGCCGCGGTAGCCGGCCATTGTCAGGCGTGCCCGGGCCGTGTCGGTGCCGAGCCAGTGGCCGAGGTTGAACCGGTCGACCACCTGCTTCATGTAGGCCTTGGGCTGCTGGCGCAGGGAAGCGCGCTGCTGGCCCATCATGCGCTCGCGCTCGCGGGCGCGGATCTTGTCCCGTTCCAGTGCCACCGCCTTCATGCGCTTGTCGAGCGCGTTGCGCTCGACAAGCGGCAGGGCGAGCGTCAGCACCGTACCGGCGGCGGCGATGGCCGCAAGGAGCGCCAGCATGAACTGACTGTCGAGCAGCCGGTCGGTGAGGGCCTCGACGATCGCCACCCGTGCCTCCTCAGAAGTCGAAGTCGATCATGTTGCGCATCACGATGATCCCGACCAGCATCCAGCCGCCCGAGACGGCGAGGGCGATCTTGCCCGTGTCCTTGAGCCACAGAAGTTCGATGTAGCTGGGGCTCGTGATGTAGACGAGGATGGCGACGACGAAGGGCAGCGAGGCGATGATGCCGGCGGAGGCCTTGGCTTCCATGCTCATCGCCTGGATCTTGCCCTTCATCTTCTTGCGCTCGCGCAGAACGCGCGAGAGGTTGCCGAGCGCCTCCGACAGGTTCCCGCCCGCCTTCTGCTGGATGGCGATGACGATGGCGAAGAAATTCGCTTCGGGAATGGGCATGCGCTCGGGCAGTCGCGCGCAGGCGTCCGTCACGGAGAGGCCGAGCGCCTGCGCCTCGACGATGGCGCGGAACTCGGAGCGCACCGGCTCGGCCGCCTCCGAGGCGATGATCTTCAGGCAGTCGCCGAGTGGCAGGCCGGCGCGCACGCCGCGCACCACGACGTCGAGGGCGTTCGGCAGTTCCTCGACGAAGCGTTTCATCCGCTTGCCGCGCAGGTGGGCGAGCAGCCAGCGCGGCAGGCCGAGGGCGCCGACGAAGAGGCCGGCGAGTGCCATGGCGGGCCGATGCGTCATGAGGAAGAGGAGGAGCGCCGTGGCAAGGCCGAGCCCGGCGCTGACGAGAAAGAAGTGCGGCTTCGTCCAGGCAAGGCCGGCCTGGGTGATGCGCATCTCGAGGGAGAGCCTGTTGCGCCGCTTCTCGCGGGCCTCGATCTCCTTGAGGCTCTGCGCCACCTGTTCGCGCTTGCTGGCGGTGGCCGCGTTGAGCCGCTCGGCGGCGCGCTGGGCGGAGGTGCCGACGAGCGCCTTCTGCCGTGCCTCGGCCCGCTTCTCGCCCGACAGCCAAGGATAGACGAGGACGTAGGCGACGCCGCCGACCGCCACCGTCACCAGCGCCGCGACGGCGAGGTTCGCGGGGGCGAAGGAACCGAAGAGGGTCAGCAGCATCTCGTCCATGGTGCGGCCTTCACGCGATGGCTTCGCCGCCCGTGCGCTCCATGGCATCGAGCGCGGCGGCAAGGCGCTGGTCCTCGCCGAAATAGCGCGCCCGCTCCCAGAAGCGCGGCCGTCCGATGCCCGTCGACCGGTGCTGGCCGAGGAGGCGCCCGTTCGCGTCCTCGCCGGTGATGTCGTAAGTCATGATGTCCTGTGTGATGATCACATCACCCTCCATACCCATGATCTCGGTGATGTGGGTGATGCGGCGCGAGCCGTCGCGCAGGCGCGCGGCCTGAATGATGACGTCGACCGAGGCGCAGATCATCTCGCGGATGGTGCGCGAGGGCAGCGCGAAGCCGCCCATGGTGATCATGGATTCGAGACGCGACAGCGCCTCCCGCGGCGAGTTGGCGTGGAGTGTGCCCATGGAGCCGTCGTGGCCGGTGTTCATGGCCTGCAGGAGGTCGAAGGCCTCCGCGCCGCGCACCTCGCCGACGATGATGCGCTCGGGGCGCATGCGCAGGCAGTTGCGCACGAGGTCACGCATCGTCACCTGGCCCTGGCCCTCGAGGTTGGGAGGGCGCGTCTCCAGGCGCACCACATGCGGCTGCTGCAGTTGCAGCTCGGCCGCATCCTCGCAGGTTATGATGCGCTCGTCGTGGTCGATGTAGCGGGTGAGGCAGTTGAGCAGGGTCGTCTTGCCCGAACCCGTGCCGCCCGAGATGATGGTGTTGCAGCGGACGCGGCCGATGATGCGCAGCACCTCGGCGCCCTCCTGCGAGACGGAGCCGTAGGTCACCAACTGGTCGAGCGTCAGCTTGTCCTTCTTGAACTTGCGGATGGTGAGCGCTGGCCCGTCGATGGCGAGCGGCGGCACGATGACGTTGACGCGCGAGCCATCCGGCAGGCGCGCGTCGCAGATGGGGGACGCCTCGTCCACGCGCCGGCCGACCTGACTGACGATGCGCTGGCAGATGTTCATCAGTTGCTGGTTGTCACGGAAGCGCACGTTGGAGCGCTGGATCTTGCCGGCGACCTCGATGTAGGTGTGGCCCGCGCCATTGACCATAATGTCGGCAATGTCGTCACGGGCGAGCAGCGGCTCGAGCGGGCCGTAACCGAGCACGTCGTTGCAGATGTCGTCGAGCAGTTCCTCCTGCTCGGCGATCGACATGACGACGTTCTTGAGGGCGATGATTTCGGTGACGATGTCGCGGATCTCGTCGTGCGCCGTCTCTGTGTCGAGCTTGACGAGCTGCGACAGATCGATCGCTTCGATGAGGGCGCCGAAGATCATGCTCTTCGTCTGGTAATATTCCTCCGAGTGGCGCTTTTCCGGCCGCGGCGGCTCGGGCTGCGGGGTCGATGGCGCCGGCGCGGCGCGTGGCGGCGGATCGACCCGCGCCGGCGCGGCGGCCGGAGTGGGCCGCGCCGGCTGGAAGGCCGGTGCCGCCCCGCCGAGGGGGCCGTTCTGGCTCGTCCGCTTGCCGAACATGTCGCGTCCCGTTTCTGTGCCGCCGCTATGATTTGCGCCGGGCGAGCCGGGCGATGATAGGCGTCAGGAAGGCACTAGCCCGCCCCCGCCGCTGCTCGGCCCGCCCGGTGATGGCTGCGGCGAGCTCGTCGAAGACGGCGGGCACCTTGCCGGAGGGCTGCACCTCCGACAGCATCTGCCCGCCGTTTGCCGCCGTTCCGAAGAGCTGCGCATCGAAGGGAATGGTGGCGGCGAGCTCGGCGTCGAACGCCTTCAGGAAGTCGGCAGCCGTGATCTCCGGCCGCTTGGGCACGCCGACACGGTTGAGCACGAGGCGCGGCTTGCGGTCGTTCGGGCGCGTCTGACGCAGGAGGTCGGCGAGATTCTTGGCGTTGCGCAGGTTGGCGAGGTCCGGTTCGACGACGATGACGATCTCGTCGGCGGCGATCAGCACCCGGCGCAGCCAGGCCGTCCAGACGTGCGGCATGTCGAGGACGATGGCCGGGATCGAGGCGCGCAACACGTCGAGAAGCTGGTCGAAGGCGCTTTCGTTGAGGTCACAGGTGCGGTCGAGCACGGCCGGGGCGGCCAGCAGGCTGAGATTGTCGCTGCAGCGCGACAGCAGGCGGTCGACGAGATTGGCGTCGACCCGGTCCGGCGAGAACACGGCCTCGGCGATGCCCTGCGGCGGGTCCTGGTTGAAGTCGAGGCCGGCGGTGCCGAAGGCGATGTCGAGATCGGCGATGACGGTGGCCAGATGCGCCGACCGGGCGATGGACCAGCCGAGGTTGTGCGCCACGGTGGAGGCGCCGACGCCGCCTTTGGCGCCGATGACCGCGATGGTGCGTCCCAGCGGCTCGGCCCCGGGCGTCGCGAACAGATCCGAAATGGCGGCGATTGTGTCGACGACGGAGAGCGGGGCGATGAGATAGTCGCTGACGCCGCGGCGCACGAGCTCGCGATAGAGCTGAACGTCGTTGACATGGCCGACGACGAGCACCCGGGTGCCGACGTCACAGACCTCCGACAGACTGTCGAGATGGGTGAGGATCGCCTCGCGGTCGCTGTTCGTCTCGAGGATGATGACGTTGGGCGTAGGGGCGTGGCGGAAGGCCTCGACCGCCGCCGAGGCGCCGCCCATGGCGAGCTTGGTTTGGGCGCGGGCGAGGCGCCGGTCGGCAGCGACGATCTCCATTACCGCGGCGACGGCCGGCGTCTCGCAGAAGGCCTCGATGGTGACGCGCGGCACCGGCGCGATCAGGCGCTCTCCGGTCTCGTTGCGCGCAGGGTCATGGGCGCTCGCCATCAGTTGCCTCCGGCCGCGTCGCTGATCTGGGTGGCGTCGATGGTGTATTTCGTCGAGGGATCCTGCCCCTGGCGCAGCTTCTCGTTGGCGTTGAGCCGCTTGACAGTGTCGACACGCCCCTCGGGCCGCGACCGGGCAAGGTCGAGCGGATCGGCGACCTGCGCCGCGAAATTGGCCTGGTAGGCGCAGCCGAGATTCCAGTAGGGCCGATTCTTCCAGCCGTCGACGCTGCTGCCGCTGGCGAGGTCCTCAGGCCACTCGCCGCACTTGCTGTCGACGCGGGCGCCCAGCTTGGCATAGCTCAGACGGATGGGCGCCGCGAGCATCGGCTCGGTCGGATTGTAGCGCGCCACGGTCAGGGCGGAGGCCGGTACGCCAGCCTCGGAAAAGACCTGCCGAACCGCCTGCAGCGCCCCGTGGAGGGCGCGTTCCTGTCCGGTGCCGGCCGGCATGTAGGCGGTGACTAGGCTCTTGCCGTGGCGGCGGTATTCGGCCGCGTAGGCGAGGATATCGGCGCGCTGGCGGGCATCGATGCCGCGGGCCGATGTCACGAAGACGTCCAGTGTCTCCGGCGCGTCGACAAGGGTGATCGGGTGACGCTCGCGGAAGTCGGCCGGATAGGTCGCGTTGGTCACGTAGCGGTCGGCTCCGCAGGCGGCGAAGGGCAGGGCGAGGAGCGCCGCGGCAAGACGAGGGAGGGCTGTGGAGCGGGTGCGGGGCATGGCGGCGTCTCCGCGCGAGTGGCTGGTCCCGTCAGTCATTGATGAAACCGAAGATACCGCGCGCCACGGCGGGCTGCGGAGCGTTGCTGCCCTTGCCGTAAACGCGGTTGAGGCGTCCGAGGAAGACCGTCTGCGGATCCATGGCGTCGGCAAAGCCGGCGTCAGGCCGGGTAACGGCATTGGCGCTCATGGGCTTGGCGATATAGGGCGTGACGGCAATCATCAGCTCGCTCTCGTCGCGCTGGTAGTCGCGCGAGCGGAAGAGCGTGCCGAGGATCGGGATGTTGAGCAGGCCCGGGAAGCCGTTGATGGCCTGGCGCGACTTCTGCTGGATGAGGCCGGCCGTGACGAGCGTGCCGCCGGAAGGCAGTTCGACCGTGGTCTCCGACCGGCGCACGGTGAAGCCGGGGATGATGAGGGTGTTGCTGCGGTAAGTGTTCTGGTTGTCGATCTCCGACACCTCGGTCGCGACGCGCAGGCTCATGCGTGCTTCCGACTGCACGACCGGCGTGAAGGTGAGGGCGACGCCGAACTTCTTGAAGGTCACCGTCGTCGTGCAGTTGCTGCCGTTCGGACCCTGGCAGTCGTAGCCGGTCGGGATCGGCACCTCGCCGCCGACGAGAAAGGTCGCCGTTTCGCCCGAAACGGCGGTGAGCGTCGGCTCGGCGAGGGTGCGGGCGACGCCGGCCTGCTCGAGGGCGCGCAAGGTCGCGGAATTGCCGCCGCCGCTGACGCCGATACTGCTCGCCGGCGATTCATTGCCGAGACCGAAGGCGTTGGTGACGGCCCCGGTCAATGTCATGTCGCCGAGCCGCCATTCACCGGTCGTGTCGATGCCGAGCTGCTTGACGACGTTGCGCTTGATCTCCGCCACGGTGACGCGGAGCATGACCTGATCCTTGCCCCGGATCGTGAGCGCGTTGATGACTCGGCTCGGGGAGCCGCCCGCTCCTTGGCCGCCACTTCCATTGGCGCCGCCGGTGTCGCCGAGGAAGGCACCGGCGATATCGCTCGCTTGCTGGGCCTCGCCCGCATTGGCGACGGAGCCGACGAGGAGCACGGATTCGCCCGCCGGCTTCACCTCGATCTGGGCATGCGGCATGGCCGTGCGCAAGGTCTGACGCAGGATGTTGAGGTCCCGGCCCACTGTGATCTCGAAGGCCGCGATCTGCCGGCCGGCGGCGTCCATGACAAAGATGGAGGTGGCGCCGTCGGCGACGCCGATGAGGAAGACCTTGCGCGTCGAGCGCACCACGGCATTGGCGATCTTGGGGTCGGCGACAAAGACCTCCTTGGCGTCGCGCGGCAGATCGACCACGATCGAACGGCCGATGGAGAGGTCGATGCGGCGGGCGATGGCATGCTCGTCGCCGCCAACAGCGAGCGTGGGGGCGGCCATCGTTCCCTGCGGGGAAGCCGCCGCCGGCAGGGCGAGTGCCGCGGCGGCGAGGCCGGCGAGCAGGAGAAGCCGCAGGCTCCTCCGCTCGGCGGTTCCGGTGGCTTGCGGCCCGGGCGCCGCCGGCTGTGCTGTCTTGTGCATCGGGGCTGCCATGGCTCAGCGTCTCGGGGTCTGCACCGGCACGCCGAAGCGCACGATGGTGAGCGGGCCATCGTCGCCGCGGGTGATCGCGCCGGTATCGTTGGCATCGGCGAGGGAGCGCAGGGCGAGCGAGATCTGCCCCACCTTCTGGGCGAGCGTCAGGACTTCCGCCTGGGCGGGATCGACCTCAAGCGTCGCCGTCTCGCCGGTGACGACCTTTTCCCCGTCCTTCTCCTGCACGGTCTGGCCGATGGCGAGCACGCGGATGTTGGTGAGGACGGTCTCGGCCACCGTCACGTCGACGCCCTGTTGCTTCGAGGCCTCCTCGTCGCGCCAGGTGCGGATGACGTCGACATGGTCGTTGGGCAGGATGAAGCCACCGGCGGAGGAGGCGCCGCGGTTGTCGATGCTGATGGCGATGGCGCGCTTGCCGGTGGGCAGGATGGCTGACATGAAGCCCGAGCCGTCGGCCTTGATCAGTCGCTCGTGTCGGACGGGCTCGCCCGCCAGGATGGCGGTGCGTGCGATCGCGCCGGAGATGTCCTCCATGGCGCCGGGGCTTGCCGCGCGGGTGATGGCGCCCTTTGGTACGCCATCCTCCGGCCAGGCCTGCCAGCGCAGGTCCGCCGCCTTGAGGCCGTTGCCCATGGGTACGTCGACGGCGGCGACGAGCACTTCTTCAATCTTCTGCGCCGGGGCGGTCGCGACGGGAGCCGGCGCGGGCGGCGGCTTGCGGCCTGCAGCGAGATAGGCTGCGGCCACGCCCGCGACGAGCGCGACGCCGAGGATGACGAGACGGGCTGGTTTCATGTCGATCAGAGACCCGGACGAGGGTCACTCCCCCATTGTCGCGAATCTGATCAGCCAATCGTCAAATTATGGTTAACAGAACGTATGTCCGACCGCTCGAATGGTGCGCGTGGGTGGATCCCTCAACGGGCTATGAGCGCTGCCTGCCAGATGTCCGTGTGCGGATAGACGAAAAGCGCGGCGCCGGCGAGGGCGACGCCATAGGGAATGCCGCGGTTGGCGGCATGCAGGCGCTGCGCCCAGCCCCAGCCGAGGGCGAAGGCCGGCAGCGGCGTTCTGCGCAGCTTCAGGAACACGAGGGTGAGAAGGCCGCCGAGGACTGAGGTGACGATGAGATAAGGCACCAGGTGGCCGAAGCCAAACCAGAGCGCGGTCGCCGCCGCGAGCTTGGCATCGCCCCCGCCGATCCAACCTGCAGCGAAGAGGGCGAAGGTGATCCCCAGAACGAGACCGCCCGCCACCAGATGCCAGCCGATCACCGGCAGCGGCAGGCTGGCGGCGAAGGCGACGAGGAAGAAACCGGCGACAAGCGCGAGGCTGACCTTGTTCGAGATCGTCATCGTCGCAATGTCGCTCGCGGCCGCGAAGGCCATGAGCGCAGGAAAGAGCGTAAGGATGGCGATGTCGATCATGGCTGCGACTCCAAGGGATGTTTGATCTGTATCCAGACATCCGGAGCTTCAAATAGGGATAACGGCCCCGCATAGGGCCGTTATCCTACAAAGCGCAAATTTTAATTTGCCGCCTTCTGCAATTCTCCGCTGACCTTGCCGAAGATGCTGCCGAGATCCGTTCCGAGCGTAGTAAGCGCGGTAATGATGGCAACGGCTACTAAAGCGGCAATCAGACCGTATTCGATGGCGGTGGCGCCGGACTCGTCGCTGACAAAACGGGAAAACAGCATCTTCATGGATGAACTCCTGCTATCACTGCTGCACTGTCCGCCGGTTGTTTTCGCTGCACCGCTCGGAACTGGCGTCGACGTTATCGCCTGCTTCTTTCGGCAAAGTTAAAGTGATCAGAGAAAGTGGCACATGCTGACGACTTGCGCAACATAGTTAAACGTAGGTTATTACAATTGTCGACAAATAGTAACTGTCCCGTCCGGAGGAGGGGCGGCGGGGATGCCCAATCTGGTCCTGCGCCGGGTTTGTCGAAGCTGTTCCGCATGTGAGCGTTTCGGCGGCGCTGGGCGCACCGCTCCCGTCATGGCCGGGCTCGTCCCGGCCATCCACGCCTTGATGTTGCGCGACTTCCGGGAGGTGGATGCCCGCGACAAGCCCGGGCATGACGGCTGGAGGCGGTCGCGCACTCCAGCGCGTGCTGTTGCACTGTTTGCATCAATGGACATGGGGGCGAGGTGCGTTAGGCAAAGTTTCACCATTCTCCGGCAAGTTGTCGGCAATATTCGTGGGAAGGTGAGGGATTGGCGGCATGATGGGGCGCTGGAACATGAGCTTGGCCTATGGCCGGGCCGGACTTGCCGCGGTTGCCGTAGCGCTTGCCTGTCTTGCGGCCTCCTCGCCGGCGCAAGCGCTGACGGCGGGCGAGACGGTCACGGTCACGGCCGACCAGGCGCGGCTCGTGCGCCTGCCGGCCGGCGCGCAGACGGTCGTCGTCGGGAATCCGGCCATCGCGGACGTGAACCTGCAGCGCAACGGCGTCCTCGTCGTCACCGGCAAGAGCTACGGCACCACCAATCTCATCGCGATCGACGCGGGCGGCAATGTCGTTGCCGAATCCCTGATCCAGGTGGAGGCGCCGGCGGCGACGGTCGTCACCGTCATGCGCGGCACCGGGCGGGAGTCGCTGTCGTGCACGCCGAATTGCCAGCCCATGCTGACGCTCGGCGACGACATGAGCTACTTCTCCGAGCGGACAGAACAGGCCAAGCAGCGCAACAAGCTCGCCACCGGCGAATAGTTGCCGTAACCATCGTTCCGGCTTTTGCTGGCGCTGCGGATTGCATGGCCATATCTTGCATCCCGTTGAAGGAAGGCACTGTCGGCCGGTGCGGGCGGCGGCGATGACGATGGGCAGGGGGAAAGCCAAATGGGCTCGACCAGGCAACGTTCCCGCCGTTTCATATCCCTGTTGCGGCTGTTCGGCCGCAATGACGAGGGCGCGACGGCGGTCGAATTCGCCATCGTCGTCATCCCGTTTATAGCCCTGATGTTCACGCTGATCGAGACAGCGCTCGTCTTCTTTACGGAACAGTCGCTCGAGACGGCGGTGCAGAATTCGGCGCGGCTCATCCTTACCGGCCAGGTGCAGGCCGGCGCCTACGGCGGCTCGATGGATGAAAAGCTGAAGAGATTCAAGGAGGACGTGTGCGCGCAGGGCCCCTTCGTGCTGGTCAGCGCGGAGGAGTGCCGCGCGCGCGCCGCCATCGACGTGCGCACCGTCGCCGGTTTTGCCGGGGCGGACACGTCGCTACCCATCAACGACCGGGGCGAGGTCGACACGCGCGACTTCACCTTCTCGCCGGGCCAGGCGGGCGACATCGTCGTGGTGCGCGTCGCGCTCGAGGTGCGGATCTTTGTGCCGCTGCTCAATCCCGGCCTCGGCAATCTCGCCAACGGCAACCGGCTGATCATGTCCTCGGCGGCCTTCCGCAACGAGCCATTTCCGCAGCCGCAGGCCTCGGGGGCATGAGTGCATGAGCGTTGCCGGCAAAATCTCCGCAGCCCCGACCCGTTTGACAGCGCGGTTCCGTGCCTTCAGGTGCGATCGGCGTGGCGTTGCCGCGGTCGAGTTCGCGCTCGTGCTGCCGCTCATGCTCATCATGTATCTCGGCATGGCCGTGACGACTATCGGCATCAGCATCGATCGTAAGCTGACCATCGCCTCGCGGGCGCTGGCCGATCTCACCGCCCAGCGCAGCCGCATCAGCGACAGCGAGAAGGACAACATTTTCGCGGCCGCGGCGGCGGTGATGGCGCCCTATTCTCCGGCCGCGGCGGAGCTTGCCCTCTTCAGCGTCTACATCGACAGCAAGGGGGCGGCGCGCGTGTGCTGGTCCGATGCCAACAAGGCCGGCATCGCGCCGGCGGCGGGGTCGGCCTACACCTTCCCCGCGTCGGCGGCGGATCTTGCCAGCAACGTCAGTTCTTCCGTCATCGTCGGCCAGGTGACCTACCCCTATTCCACCGGTCTTGCCGGCGTCTTCGAGATGCTGGGCCTGTTCGGCAATGTCTTCGACAACGGCGTCCTGCGCATGACGGAGACGACCTACATGCGCCCACGCTCGGTGGCGCAGGTCGCGCGCGACGGCCAGTCGACCTGCAAGGTGAGCTGAACGCGGACCCGCGCCGGCGACTTGTGCGCGCCGCCGCCGTGGCGCAGATTGCAGCCCGCGATTCAGCCTCAGGGAGCCAGCCGCACCATGATCGACCGTGAGGTCGCGACCAGGACGCGCATCACCACCGTCGTCTTCGACGTCGGCAACGTTCTGATTTCCTGGGATCCGCGCCACCTCTACCGCCGCATTTTCGACGGTGACGAGGAGCGGGTCGAGCGCTTCCTGGCGGAGGTCTGCACGCCGGAATGGAACCTGGAGCAGGATCGCGGCCGTTCCTTCGCCGAGGCAATTGCGGAACGCGTGGCGGCGTTCCCGCAGTGGCGGGCGGAGATCGAGGCCTATGACCGGCGCTGGGACGAGATGGTGCCGGGTGCCATCGAGGGCACGGTGCGCATCCTGGAGGCGTTGCGCGCCGCCGGTGTGCCGACCTATGCCATCACCAATTTCTCGGCCGAGAAGTTCGCCCTCGCGCGTGCGCGCTTTCCCTTCCTCGAGGGCTTCCTCGGCACCGTCGTCTCGGCGCAGGAGAAGCTGGTTAAGCCGGACGAGGCGATCTACCGCCTGTTCGTCGAGCGTTACGGCCTCACTGCCGCGGAGTGCCTCTTCATCGACGACAGCCCGGCCAATGTGGCGGCGGCCCGTGCCGTCGGCATGGCCGCGCACCATTTCACCGATCCTGTCCGCCTGGCGCAGGCCCTCAGGGCCGAGGGCCTGCCCGTGTGATACAGACGGTCAGATCGTCTGGTTGTACGTGCCGACTTCCGGGTTCTCGCGCAGCACCGTGTCGACGGCCTTGAACATCTCGCGCATGCGCGCTTCCGACACCGGGCTCTCGACGACGACGACGAGTTCCGGCTTGTTGGAGGAGGCGCGCACGAGACCCCAGGTGCCGTCCTCGGCGACGACGCGCACGCCGTTCACCGTGACGAGGTCCGCGATCTTCTGTCCGGCGACGGCCTCGCCCGCGTCCTTCATTGCGACAAAGCGCTTCACCACGCGCTCGACGACCTCGTACTTCACCTCGTCGGCGCAGTGGGGCGCCATGGTTGGCGAGCCCCAGGTCTTCGGCAGGTCGCGGTAGAGATCGGCCATCGACTTCGTCGGGTTGCGGTCCAGCATGTCGCAGACGGCGAGGGCCGTCAGGATGCCGTCGTCATAGCCGCGGCCGACCGGCTTGTTGAAGAAGAAGTGGCCCGACTTCTCGAAGCCAGCGAGCGCCGAAAGCTCGCTGACGCGGCGCTTGATGTAGCTGTGGCCGGTCTTCCAGTAATCCACCTTCACGCCATTCTTCTGCAGGGCGGGATCGGTGTTGAAGAGGCCGGTCGACTTCACGTCCACCACGAAGGTGGCACCGGGGTGGAGGTTCGACAGGTCGCGCGCGAGCATGACGCCGATCTTGTCGGCGAAGATCTCGTTGCCCTCGTTGTCGACGACGCCGCAGCGGTCGCCGTCGCCGTCGAAGCCGAGGCCGACGTCGGCGCCCGTCGCGCGCACCTTCTCCGCCATGGCATGAAGCATCTTCATGTCCTCGGGGTTGGGGTTGTAGCGCGGGAAGGTGTGGTCGAGCTCGGCATCGAGCGGGATCACCTCGCAGCCGATCGCCTCCAGCACCTTCGGCGCGAAGGCGCCGGCCGTGCCATTGCCGCACGCGGCGACGACCTTGATCTTGCGCGTCAGCTTCGGCCGGTCGGTGAGGTCGGCGATGTAGCGGGCGGGGAAGTTCTCGACGAATTCATAGGCGCCGCCGCCGGTGAGGTCGAAGCTTGCCGACAGCACGATGTCCTTGAGCCGGCCCATCTCCTCGGGGCCGAAAGTGACGGGGCGGCGCGCGCCCATCTTCACGCCCGTCCAGCCGTTGTCGTTGTGCGAGGCGGTGACCATGGCGACCGCTGGCACGTCGAGGTCGAACTGTGCGAAATAGGCCATCGGCGACAGAGCGAGGCCGATGTCCTTCACCCGGACGCCGGCGGCCATGAGGCCGGAGACGAGGGCATATTTGATGGCCGAGGAATAGCCGCGGAAGTCGTGCCCGGTCACGATCTCGGGCTTGACCCCCATCTCCTTGATGAGCGTGCCGAGGCCCATGCCCAGCGCCTGCACGCCCATGAGGTTGATTTCCTTCTGGAACAGCCAGCGGGCGTCATATTCGCGAAAGCCGGTCGGCTTCACCATCGGCAGCGATTCGTAGTCGTAGGTGTTCGGCGTCAGGGCCGGCAGAGGCTTCGGAAACATGGAGTTGGCTTCGTCCTTCTGATGGGCACTCGGGATAACGGGCTATGGCTCGGCTCCAAGCCTCGCCGCCAATGGCGGCGGAAGCTGGACCGAGGGGATCAACGTCGCTTTTGCCTCAAGGTTTCAACACCATCGTGTCGGCAGTGGTCTCGAAGCCGCCGAGGCGGGAGAGGAACGACATGCCGAGGAGCCCGCCGGTGGCGAGCGCCTCGCGCTTGAGGATGACGGCATCCACGTCGCGCACGACGATGCTTCCGAGCCGCACCTCGCGCAAGATGCTGCGAGCGCCCAGCGTCACACCGTTGGCGGTGTTCAGCCGGTGCCTGTAGTCGCTCGGGAAGGGGCGCATGCCGACGCGCGCCGCATCGTCCTCGTTGAGGACGACAAGGCTCGCGCCTGTGTCGACCAGCATGCGCACAGCGACGCCGTTGATGTGCGCCGCGGCCACGAAATGGCCGTTGCGGTCCTTGGTCAGGTGTTCGCTCGTGCCGCTCGCCGGCGATGGGGCAGGGATGTCGACGGCTGAGGCGGCCGCCTCCGTGTCGGCGGGTCCGCCCGGCCCCGAGAGGCGTCCGGCAAGATCGGCCGTGACGAACAGGGCGAGCGCGACCACGACGAGCGCCGCCGCCGTGGTTTTCACGATGAACCCCGTCATGCAGCCCTTCCTCGCGCGCGGCGACGTCCGGCGCCATCATGCGGGGCAAGCATGAACGGCGCGTGAACTGCCGGCGTGGACATCAGAACGACGTGCGCTGGCGGATGGCGGCCGAGAGCGTGCCCTCGTCGAGATAGTCGAGCTCGCCGCCGACAGGCACGCCATGGGCGAGGCGCGTGATCTTCACCGGCAGCTGCGAGAGGAGGTCGGTGATGTAATGGGCTGTCGTCTGGCCGTCGACGGTGGCGTTGAGGGCGAGGATGACTTCCTTGACCTCCGGCGCAGCGGCGCGCGCAACGAGCCCCTCGAGGTTCAGATCCTCCGGCCGCACGCCGTCGAGCGCCGAGAGCACGCCGCCGAGAACATGGTAGCGCGCGTTCATGACGGCCGCGCGCTCCAGCGCCCACAGGTCGGACACGTCCTCGACCACGATGAGGACGGAGGGGTCGCGCCGCGCATCGGCGCAGATGGCGCAGGGGTCGCTGGTGTCGACATTGCCGCAGCTGGAGCAGACGACGACGCGCTCGGCGGCGATGCGCACAGCCTCGGCGAGCGGCGCGAGCAATTGCTCGCGCTTCTTGATGAGATGCAGCGCCGCCCGCCGGGCCGAGCGGGGGCCGAGCCCGGGCAGGCGGGCGAGAAGTTGGATGAGACACTCGATCTCGGGTCCGACGGGTGAGGGCATTATTCTTACTGCAATTTTGTTTTCAGTTCCGCCCCTGCGAGTGAATGGCGGACAATCTGAAGTATAGCTTCTTGCGCGGCGCCTTTAAGCTCGTTCACCTTTTCGGCGGCGGCTGCTTCTTCCATCTTTCCGCTTGTAGCATCCAGTCCTGCCTGTCGCAGTACCTGGTCAAGGGAAATCTGTATATTCTTTGCCGTCTGAATCCTGTAAAACATCTCGTACAAAAAATATCGAACTTCTTCCCGTAATTTTTCGTCCGTTACAAAAATCATATGCTCCATATTTCTATTAAAAATCTGTATAGTTGTTTCTATTATGTCGATAATCTTGTACGATATAAATCCATTGATCTTATAAATATTGTCAAGCTCAATAGCCATGTCATGGACATATGATATTGTATATTTACAAAGCGTTCTCACGCTTAGGTCACGCTCACGTTGCTGTCTGGTGAACTGCCAACGCAAAGACCAATAGGCACCCGCAAGCGCAAATACGCCCGCCACGATACCTCCGAGAATTGCAGCAAGGCTCTGTTCTAGGAACACGAAATACCCCTCAGAACGGCAGCTTCATCCCGGGCGGCAGCGGCAGGCCCTTGGTCAGTTCGGCCATGCGCTCCTGGGCGAGGCGTTCGCCCTTCTGGCGCGCGTCGTTGCTGGCGGCGACGAGGAGGTCTTCGAGGATCTCCTTCTCGTCGGCGTTCATCAGGCTCGGGTCGATGCTAACGGCGCGGACTTCGCCCTTGGCGGTCATACGGATGGAGACCACGCCGCCGCCAGCCGTGCCCTCGACCTCGAGGTTGCCGAGCTCGGCCTGCATGTCGGCCATCTTCTGCTGCATGGCCTGCGCCTGCTTCATCAGGCCCATCAGGTCCTTCATGGTCGTGGCTCCCGCTCAAGCGATCAGAACATCGGGCGACCGGACGCCGGTCCGATCAGAAGTCATCGTCGATATAGAGCTCTTCGTCCGCCGGGGCGAGCCCTTCCTCCACGGGCGGCGGGGCGGCCTCCTCGGCCGTGATGTTGCGCACGTCGACGATCGCGGCGCCGGGAAAGCGCTGCATCACCGCCTGGACGAGCGGGTGGCCGGCGACGCCGCTGAGGCGCTCGGCAGCTTCCGCTTCCGCCTTCTCGTGCAGGGTCGGGGTGTCGGATTCGCGGGCGATGGAGACGACCCAGCGCCGACCCGTCCACTCCTGCAGGCGGCGCGAGAGGTCGCCGGCGAGCGTCTTGCTCGCCCCGTCGACGAGCGCAAATTCCACGTGCCCGTCCTCGAAATGGGCGAGGCGCACGTCGCGCTCCAGCGCGCGCTTCAGCCCGATGTCACGCCTTTCGCCGGCGAGCGCCACGAGGTCCTCGAAGCGGGCGAGCCGCATCTGCGGCACGGCGGGCTCCATGGCCGGGGCCGCGGCGGGCGCCCGGGCCAGGGCAGGGCCGCTCGCGGCCAGCATCGGGCGCGGGCTTTCGGTGCCGCTCATCGTCGCGCCGCCACCGGCGGGCCCGGCACCGCCGCTGCCCGCGGGCGCGGAGGCATTGCCCTCGCGCAGGAGGCGCAGCGCCTCGTCCGGCGTCGGCAGGTCGGCGGCATAGGCGAGGCGCACCAGCACCATCTCGGCGGCCGCGATGGGTCGGGGCGCCGCCTGCACCTCCGCGATGCCCTTTACCAGCATCTGCCAGGTGCGCGAGAGGATGCGCACCGAGAGCCGCGCCGCAAAGTCGGTGCCGCGCGTGCGCTCGACGTCCGTTATGGCGGCATCCTCACCCGCGGCCGGCACGAGCTTGAGGCGGGTGACGAAATGGGTGAAGCCGGCCAGGTCGGTGAGGATGACGGCGGGATCGGCACCGGCGTCATACTGGCTCTTCAACTCGCCGAGCGCGGCCGGCAGGTCGCCGCGCATCACATGCTCGAACAGGTCGATGATGCGGCCGCGGTCGGCGAGGCCCAGCATGGCGCGGACCTCCTCGACGCCGACGCGGCCCGCCCCGTGGGCGATGGCCTGGTCGAGCAACGAAAGCGAATCGCGCACCGAGCCCTCGGCGGCACGGGCCACCATGGCGAGGGCTTCCGGCTCGGCCTCCACCGCCTCGGCAGCGCAGATCCGCGTCAGATGCGCGACGAGCGTGCCCGCCTCGACGCGGCGCAGGTCGAAGCGCTGGCAGCGCGAGAGGATGGTGACGGGGACCTTGCGGATCTCCGTCGTCGCGAAGACGAACTTGGCGTGCGGCGGCGGCTCCTCCAGCGTCTTCAGGAAGGCGTTGAATGCCTTCTCCGAGAGCATGTGAACCTCGTCGATGATGTAGACCTTGTAGCGGGCCGAGACGGGGGCGTAGCGGATGCCGTCGATGATCTGACGCACATCGTCGATACCGGTGTGCGAGGCGGCGTCCATCTCCATCACGTCGACATGGCGCGATTCCATGATGGCTTCGCAGTGCACGCCGAGCTCGGGCATGTGGACGGTGGGGCCGGTGACGCCGGGGCGCTCGTAGTTGAGGGCGCGGGCGAGGATGCGCGCGGTCGTCGTCTTGCCGACGCCGCGCACGCCGGTCAGCATCCAGGCCTGCGGGATGCGGCCGGTCTCGAAGGCGTTGGAGAGCGTGCGCACCATCGCCTCCTGCCCGATGAGATCGGGGAAGGCGCGGGGGCGGTACTTGCGGGCGAGGACGCGGTAGGCGCCGGATTGTGGCGCGGGGGTCGGCTGCGGCAGGCCCGGCAGGGCAGGCGCATCGTCCGGTGCGCCGCTTTCGTCCGTCACGGTGTCGAAATCCGTCATCGGCCCCTTCACGCTGCGGCTCACGGGGAGCGTGGCCGCAACCAGGTGTCCGACGCCGTGGGCGACGTTCCGAGAGCGAGGCCAGATCCCGGTCTGATAGGTGGGAGGCTGAACGAAGACCCGCCCGTGCTCGTTAGGGCTGCTTCCTTCCGGACCTGACCCGGTTGGCGAGTGGAACGTCCAACGCCAACCTCCCGCCCCCTATATCGGGGATCGTGGCCGCTTGTGCAAGCTTCAAGCGGGAGCCGCTCCACAGCGCGGGGCGCGCGAATGCGCGCCCGCCCACTTTCGTCGTTGGCCGATCGCCGCGGCAGGCCTATAGATTGGGCAATTGCCGGACCGACCGGATGCGGACCTCCCCGACATGCCAGACAGCGCCACCGATGCCTTCCAGCTCGATGCACGCCTTGAGGCGGACACGCGCGCCATTGGCGAGCTTGGGCTGTCGCGTCTCCTCCTGATGAACGACAGCCGCTTTCCTTGGCTCATCCTCGTGCCGCGCCGGGCGCAGGCGCGCGAACTCGTCGATCTGTCGGAAGCGGACCACGCGGCGCTGAGCGCCGAGATTAGGCAGGTGTCGCAGGCGCTGCGCGATCTCGTGCCGACGGACAAGCTCAACGTGGCGGCGCTGGGCAACATGGTGCCGCAGCTGCATGTCCACGTGATCGCGCGTACGAGGGGCGATGCCGCCTGGCCGGGCCCGGTCTGGGGCGCCGGCCGTGCCGAGCCTTATGATGTCGCCGCGGCCGAGCGCCTCATGGCGGGACTGCGCGCCCGGCTTGGCCTATGACAGGAATGGAATGTATGGCCCGCAACATGTCCGACAACACGGCCTTACCGGCCGGCGAGATCTTTCCTGAACGGTCGGCGCGGATCGGCTTCTCCCGCAACCGTCTCGTCCGCCACTCCGAGCGGCGCGAGAAGGCGAGCGACATTGCAGCGATGATGGCGCTGCCCGAGGCGCGCTCCTTCGTCATCGCCGGAGACGTCCCGATCCTCAGGCGCGATGGCGAGGCCTTCACGCCCCGCTTCACCATGGCCGAGGCCGGGGCGCTCGCCCCGGTCGCCGAGACGGCCCTGCTCGGCACGCTCGACGGTACGCCGTTGTTCGCGACGCTGATCGCAACCGGCGAGGTGGAGCGGCTCAAGGAGACCGGCCTGTTCGCCATCGACCTGCGCTCCATCGCCGTGCAGGGTCTGTTGCCGCAGGACGAAATCGGCCCGCTCGGCGAAGGCAAGGCCCTGATGGATTGGCACCGCCGGCACGGCTTCTGCGCCAATTGCGGAGCGCGGACGGCGAGCGCCAGCGGCGGCTGGCGGCGGGATTGCGCCGCCTGCGGGGCCCAGCACTTTCCGCGCACCGACCCGGTCGTCATCATGCTGGCGGTTCGTGGAGACCGTTGTCTGCTCGGCCGGCAGGCGCGCTTCGCGCCCGGCATGTATTCCTGCCTCGCCGGCTTCGTGGAGCCGGGCGAGACGGTGGAGGACGCCGTGCGCCGCGAGACCATGGAGGAGGCAGGCATCCGCACCGGGAGGGTGCGCTACCTCGCCTCGCAACCCTGGCCGTTTCCGTCGTCGTTGATGGTCGGCTGCCTCGCCGAGGCCCTCGACGAGGATCTCGTGGTGGATGCGATCGAACTGGAGCACGCGCGCTGGTTCACGCGGGCGGAGGTCGGTGCCATGCTGCGCGGCGAGCACCCGGACGGGTTCACCGCCCCGCTGCCCTTCGCCATCGCGCACCACATCCTCAAGGCCTTCGTCGAGGAGGGCGAGAGCTTCTGAGCCGCCGATCAGCCGCCTGGCCGCAGTCGGGCGAGCGCATCGGCGGCGACGATGTCGGATGCCGCAAGGCCCGGTGCCGCCCGGCCGGCGCGGGAGAGTGCGACCGGCTCCTCGTGCCAGACGGCGAGATCGTTGAGATCGGGCCAGATGACCGCTATTTCCTCGAGCATCGTCTCGCCGGCGCAGGTGCTGCGCGTGCCGGCGACGGTGCCGCCCAGCGCGCGGGCGAAGGCCACCGCCGCCACGTTGTCGCGCGGAATCCAAAGGCCGGCGCTGGCATGACCAGAGGCCATGAGCGCATGGGCGAGGCCGCCCATCAGGCGTCCGCCGATGCCGCGGAACTGGAGCCGTCGGGCGACATAGGGGGGCGCGATCTCGGCTGCGGTGCCGAGGCTGCCGTCAGTCGCGGGACCCGCGGCGGCGAAGCCTACAATTGCGCCGGCCCGCTCGGCGACGAGCGCGGCGCGGCCGCTGCCGTCGCTGTCGAGCCCGACGAAGCGGATGCTGCGCTCGCCGACCGGCACGGTCTGGGTCGCGAGCACATAGTCGGACAGGATGCCGCGGTAGGTCTCCCGCCAAACGTCGATGACGAGACGACCGATGGCCTCGATGTCGGCCGGTGTGGCACGTCTGATGATGATCGACATGGCGCGGCTCCCTGATCTAGCGATTGGCGTGCAGCCTCGACCAGGAGAACGGCCACAAAAGGGCGACACTGGTACGACAACACGACTTTCGCTGAGCCGGCTGACGGGGCCAGCTTCATCTTGTTGCGGTACCATATCACGTTGCGGCAGGCCGCGCAGCACCGCGGCCCGCGGCTTCTACTCGGCCGCCTCGCGAATATTCTCGCGATAGGGATGGGCGGGGAAGACACCGAGAATGTTGAGCTCGCGCGAGAAGAAGCCGAGTTCCTCCAGTGCCAGCTTGAGCGACCTGTCATCCGGGTGGCCTTCGACCTCCGCATAGAACTGGGTGGCGAAGAAATGTCCCTCGATCATGTAGCTCTCGAGCTTCGTCATGTTGATGCCGTTGGTGGCGAAGCCGCCGAGCGCCTTGTAAAGCGCCGCCGGCACGTTGCGCACGCGGAAGACGAAGCTGGTGACAGCCTTTCCGTTGCCGGCTTCCGTCCACTGCGCCGTGCGCGACAGGATGACGAAACGGGTGGTGTTGTGGGCCTCGTCCTCGACGTCCTCCATGAGCGTGTCGAGGCCGTAGATCTCGCCGGCGAGCCGCGTGGCGAGCGAGGCCGAGGCGGGATCGTTCCATTCCGCGACCATGCGGGCCGATCCTGCCGTATCAGCCGCGACCACGGCCTTCAGACCGAGCTTGCGGATGATCTTGCGGCACTGGCCGAGCCCGTGCACGTGGCTGTAGACCGTCTTGATCGTGGCGAGCGTTGCTCCCTTCGGCGCGAGCAACTGGAAGTGGATGGGCAGGAAATATTCGCCGACGATGTGAAGGCCGGAGGTCGGCAGGAGGTGGTGGATGTCGGCGACGCGCCCGGCAATCGAGTTGTCGATCGGGATCATGCCGAGCTCCGCTCGCCCCTCCTGCACCGCGGCAAAGGCGTCCTCGAAGGTCGCGCAGGGCAGGGGTTCCCAGTCGGGATAGACGTCCTTGCAGGCAATGTGCGAATTGGCGCCGGGCTCGCCCTGATAGGCGATGATCTTCTTGGCCATTGGGGAAGTCCTCGCGGATAAAAGGTCAGCGGCGCGGCGCGAGCATGGCGCGGGCGCGTTCGAGATCGTGCGGCGTGTCGACGCCGAGTGGCACGTCGTCCACGACGACGATGTCGATGCGCATTCCGGCTTCGATCGCCCGCAGCTGCTCGAGCCGCTCGCGGCGCTCCAGCGGCGAGGGTGGCAGGGCGACAAAGCGCGCGAGCGCGGCACGGCGATAGGTATAGAGGCCGATGTGATGCAGCAGCGGCCCTTCGCCGTAGGGTGCGGTGGCGCGGGTGAAGTAGAGCGCGCGCAGGTGCCTTGGCGCGATCTCGCTGCCGATGGCCTTGACCACACTCGGTTCCGTCCGCTCCTCCTCGCGGGTGATGACCGCGGCAAGCGTCGCGATGTCGACGGCGGGGTCGGCGAGGGGGCGCGCCGAGGCCACGATGACGCGCGGATCGATGGTTGGCAGGTCACCCTGCACGTTGACAACGATGTCGTGCCGGCCATCGGGGTCGAGGCGCTCGAGAGCCTCGTAAATCCGGTCCGAGCCCGACTGGTGGTCCGAGCGCGTCATCACCGCGCGTCCGCCGGCTTTCGTGACGGCCTCGGCGATCGCGGGCGTGTCGGTTGCCACGGCGACCGGGCCGATGCCCGCTTCCTCGGCCCGCCGCAAGACGTGCACGATCATCGGCTCCCCGTGGATGTCCGCGAGGGGCTTATCCGGCAGGCGTGTCGCGGCGAGGCGGGCGGGGATGAGGACGATGGGATCGGGCATGTCGGCGTTTCGCTGGTCGTTCTCGTTGCGGCCGCCGGATATCCGCGGGGAGCGGCCGGTGCGCCGGGCGCTTATAGCAGGCGCTGCGCCGTCCGTCCTCCCCGACGCGCGGTGGACAATTGCGCGCGCGAGGGCGGTGCGACGACATAACCGCACGCGCCTTATTGCCAAGCGCCCGCCAAAGCGGGTAATCATCCGCCGCCGCAGGGGGCTCGCCCCGTGCGGCGCCTTGCCTTTGCCGACACCTCGTCCGTAGCGACGGACCGGAGCTGCCGACCGATGGATTCCTTCGAGCTCAACAAGATCGCGGGCGCCGTGCTGGGCACCCTTCTGTTTGTCATGGGCCTCAATATCGTGGCGGGTATCGTCTTTGCCCCGCACCGGCCCGCAGTGCCCGGCTACGACCTGCCTTCGGCCGAGGAAGCGACCGCGGGTGGCGGCGAGGCCACACCCCAGACGCCGACGGTGCCGCTGCCCGAACTCCTGGCGAAGGCCGACCCGGCCCGCGGTGAGAAGGCGGTTGCCAAGTGCAAGGCCTGCCACACCTTCGAGAAGGGTGGCCCCAACAAGGTCGGCCCGCACCTTTGGGACGTCGTTGACCGGCAGATCGCGGAAGTGTCGGACTTCAGCTACTCTGCCACACTCAAGGAACACGGCGCCAACGGCGAGAAGTGGACCTTTGAGCACCTCAACGAGTTCATCGCCAACCCGCGCGGCTATATGAAGGGCACGATCATGGCCTTCGCCGGCGTTGCCAAGCCGGAAGAGCGGGCGGATATCCTCGCCTACCTGCGCACCCTCTCCGACAACCCGGCGCCACTGCCGGCAGAGTGAGAGGGATATCCGGGACAGTTGAAACGGCCGGGCCATTAGCCCGGCCGAATCGTTTCTGGACGCCGCGCCGGCGCTTCTCCCGCCACACAATTTCGACAACCGGGGTTCCGCTGACCCTGCCGGCCGTCTTAGTGTGCCGATCATCGCGCCCGTCAAAAGCAGGGGCGCGCAGGAGGCTGGCCGCCTGGTCCGTTGATCGGCGCACCCGGCTTCGTGACGTAGGAGACGAGACACGTGAACGGACCGCTGTTCGACCCGACGCGCTTTTCTTTCACCCGGCGCGCCCTGCTCGCGGCGGGCGGCGCGACGGCCGCCGGACTGTTCATGCCGCGCATGGGGCTGGCCGACGAGGCCGAGGTGCACGGCCTGTCCGCCTTCGGCGACCTCGCCTATCCGCCGGACTTCAAGCACTTCAGCTACGTTAACCCAAACGCGCCGAAGGGTGGCACGCTCTCGCTGCAGATCAAGCAGGCGGGCGGCAACCAGAATTTCGACACCTTCAACACCCTCAACATCTTCGTGCTGCGCGGCGACGGCGCGGCGGGGATGGACCTGACCTACGACACGCTGATGGCCGGCTCGGGTGACGAGCCCGATGCACTCTACGGCCTCGTGGCGCGTGCCGTGCGCATCTCGCCGGATGAACTGACCTACCGCTTCGTGCTGCGGCCTGAAGCGCGCTTTCACGACGGCTCGCGTATCACGGCCGAGGACGTCGCCTTCTCGCTCGATACCCTCAAGACCAAGGGGCATCCGAACTACCGCGCCATTCTCACGGAAGTCGTCGGCGCGGAGGTGGAGCGCGAGGATGTCGTTGCCATCCGCCTGTCGCCGCAGCGCAGCCGCGACCTGCACCTCGTCGTGGCGAGCCTGCCCGTCTTTTCCAGGGCCTACTGGAACGGGCGCGACTTCGAGGCGACGACGCTCGAGGCGCCGCTCGGCTCCGGTCCCTACCGGGTCGGGCGCTTCGAGGTTGGCCGCTTCATAGAGTTCGAGCGGGTGGAGGACTATTGGGCGCGCGATCTGCCGGTGAATGTCGGCGGCAACAATTTCGGCCGCATCCGCTACGAGTATTTCCGCGACCGGCAGGTGGCCTTCGAGGCCTTCAAGTCCGGCGCCTTCAATTACCATGAGGAATATACGGCCCGCATCTGGGCGACGGGATACGACTTCCCCGCCGTGCGTGAAGGCCGTGTCAAGCGCGAGGAGATCCCGACGCGCTCGGCCGTGCCGACGCAGGGCTGGTACTTCAACACGCGCCGCGCCCAGTTCCGCGACCCGCGCGTGCGCGAGGCGATCGGCCTCGCCTTCGATTTCGAATGGACGAACAAGAACATCATGTATTCGGCCTACAAGCGGCTGACCTCCTTCTTCGAGGCCTCGGAGATGAAGGCGACGGGCATGCCATCGCCGGAGGAACTGGCGCTCCTCGAGCCGTTCCGGACCGATCTACCGGAGGAGGTCTTCGGCGAGCCCTACGTGCCGCCGGTGTCCGACGGCTCCGGCAGCGACCGCGCCCTGCTGCGGCGGGCGGATGAGCTCCTGCGCGATGCGGGCTGCAAGCGCGAGGGGCGGCGGCTTCTCTTGCCGGATGGGCAGCCCTTCACCATCGAATTCCTCGACTTCCAGCCGACGCTGCAGCCGCACACCCAGCCCTTCCAGGAGAACCTGCAGCGGCTCGGCATCGAGGCGCGCTCGCGCATCGTCGATGCGGCCCAGTACCGGCGACGCATGGACGAATTCGACTTCGACATGGCGAGCATGGCACTGACCGGTAGCCTGACGCCCGGCGACAGCATGCGCGTCGTCTACGGCTCGGAGGCGGCGAAGACGCCAGGTTCGCGGAACGTCGCCGGCATCGCGAACCCTGCCATCGACGCGCTCATCGAGCGCATCGGCCGGGCCAAGACGCGCGCGGAGCTCACCATCGCCTGCCGGGCGCTGGACCGTGTCCTCAGGGCCGGCCGCTACTGGGTGCCGATGTGGTACAAGGACCAGACACTCGTCGCCTACTGGGATGTCTTCTCGCGGCCGGACAAGACGCCGAAATACGGCTCGGGCGCGCCGGGCACGTGGTGGTACGACACGACGAAGGCAAGGCGGATCGGCGTCGAGCGATGAATATGTCGGACGAATTTAGAGGCGTTGCCGGCTTGCCGCGAACGATCCTGAAGATCGAAGCGCTGCTGACCTGGGGGGCTGCGACATTCGCGTTCTCCCTCACCGGGGCTCCCTGGTGGCTCTATGCGGCGCTCTTCTTCGTGCCGGACGTCAGTTTCCTTGGCTATCTGGCCGGTGCGCGGATCGGGGCAATCGCCTACAATGCTCTTCACTCGCATATCGCGCCCGTTCTGCTCGCCGCGGTCGGGTTTGCGCTGGGGGCACAGGAGGTGCTTGCGGTGGCTGCGATCTGGGTCGCCCACATCGGTTTCGACAGGACGCTCGGCTACGGGCTGAAATACGCAAGCGGCTTTTGCGATACACATCTCGGCCCGGTCGGCAGAAAGGCGGTGGCGTCGTAAATGCTGGCCTACGCGCTGCGACGCATTCTCCTCATGGTGCCGACGCTGTTCGGCATCATGCTCGTCTCCTTCGTCATCGTGCAGTTCGCACCGGGCGGCCCGGTGGAGCGGGTGCTCGCACAGATCCAGGGCACCGACGCCGGCGCCACGGCCCGCTTCGCAGGCGGCGGCGCGGGGGATGCTGGCCAGTCGCGCTATCGCGGCGCGCAGGGGCTCGACCCGGCCTTCATCAAGGAGCTCGAGCGGCAGTTCGGCTTCGACAAGCCGGCGCCCGAGCGCTTCGCCAAGATGATGGTGGACTACGCCACCTTCGATTTCGGCCGCAGCTACTTCCGCGACATCGCCGTCGTCGACCTTATCGCCGAAAAGCTGCCCGTGTCGATCTCGCTCGGGCTGTGGATGATGCTGATCTCCTATGCCATTTCGATTCCGCTCGGCATCGCCAAGGCGGTGCGCGACGGCGAGCGCTTCGACACCTGGACCTCGGCCGTCGTCGTCGTCGGCTATGCCATCCCGAGCTTTCTCTTCGCCATCCTGCTCATCGTGCTCCTTGCCGGTGGCTCCTTCTGGCAGCTCTTCCCGCTCAGGGGGCTGACCTCGGACAACTGGCGCGACTTGTCGCTCATGGCCAAGGTCGGCGACTATCTGTGGCACATCGCGCTGCCAGTGCTGGCGCTCACGCTCGGCGCCTTCGCGACGACGACACTGCTGACCAAGAACTCCTTTCTCGAGGAGATCCGCAAGCACTACGTGCTGACGGCGCGGATGAAGGGCCTGTCGGAGCGGCAAGTGCTCTACGGGCACGTCTTCCGCAACGCCATGCTGATCGTGGTCTCGGGCTTTCCGGGCGCTTTCATCGGTGCCTTCTTCACCGGCTCGCTGCTGATCGAGACCATCTTCTCGCTCGACGGACTGGGGCTCCTGTCCTTCGAGGCCATCGTCAACCGCGACTATCCCGTCGTCTTCGCCAATCTTTACATCTTTGCCCTCATCGGCCTTCTCGTGAATCTCCTCTCCGACCTCACCTACATGTGGATCGATCCGCGCATCGATTTCGAGACGCGCGAGGTGTGACGTGGCCGAGACCTCGACCCTCACGAAGCCCGAGAAGACGGCCAAGCTCGCCCCGCCGCTGCCGCGCCGAGGGGTTTTGCGCCTGTCGCCGATCAACGCCCGTCGTCTCGCCAATTTCCGGGCGAACCGGCGCGGCCACTGGTCGTTCTGGATCTTTCTCGCGCTCTTCGTTCTCAGCCTTTTCGCCGAGTTCATCGCCAATGACCGGCCGATTCTCGTCTCCTACAAGGGCGAGTTCCTGATGCCGGTGCTCATCGACTATCCGGAGGAGAAGTTCGGCGGCTTCCTCGCCGTCACCGACTACCGCGACCCCGCCATCGCCTCAGAGATTGCCGAGAACGGCTGGTCCCTGTGGCCGCCGATCCGCTTCTCCTACAACACGCACAACCGCAACCTGCCGGTGCCGGCGCCCTCGCCGCCGACGTGGCTGCTCAGCGACGCCGAGTGCCGCCCCTCCGCCGAGCGCGTCGGCGGCAGCACCTGCGCCGACATCGAATGGAATTGGCTCGGCACCGACGACCAGGGCCGCGACGTCGTGGCGCGGCTCATCTACGGCTTCCGCATCTCCGTCCTCTTCGGCCTGACCCTGACTGTCGTCTCCTCGCTGATCGGCGTCGCGGCGGGCGCGGTGCAGGGTTATTTCGGCGGCTGGATCGACCTCCTCTTCCAGCGGCTGATCGAAATCTGGACGGCGATCCCGGCGCTCTATCTCCTCATCATCATCTCGGCCGTCATCACGCCGGGCTTCTTCGTGCTGCTCGGCATCCTGCTGCTGTTCTCGTGGGTGGCGCTCGTCGGTGTGGTGCGGGCCGAATTCTTGCGTGCGCGCAATTTCGAATATGTGCGCGCCGCCCGGGCACTCGGCCTGCCGAACGGGACCATCATGCTCCGCCACCTCCTGCCGAATGCCATGGTGGCGACGCTGACCTTCCTGCCCTTCATCCTCAACGGCTCGATCACGACACTGACGTCGCTCGACTTCCTCGGCTTCGGCCTGCCGCCGGGCTCGCCGTCACTCGGGGAACTGCTGGCGCAGGGCAAGAACCACCTCGAGGCGCCGTGGCTCGGCCTCACCGGCTTCTTCGTCATCGCCATCATGCTGTCGCTGCTGATCTTCGTCGGCGAAGCGGTGCGCGATGCCTTCGACCCGCGAAAGACCTTCGGTTGAGCCATGACTGCCCCCCTCCTTTCCGTCCAGGACCTGTCCGTCGCCTTCCGCCAGGCGGAGCAGGAGACGCTGGCCGTCGACCGCGTGTCCTTCGACGTCGCGCCGGGCGAGACGGTGGCCATCGTCGGGGAATCCGGCTCGGGCAAGACCGTGACGGCCCTGTCGGTGCTGAAGCTGCTGCCCTATCCGGCCGCGCGTCATCCGTCCGGGCAGGTGCTGTTCAAGGGGCGGGACCTCATCGCGGCGAGCGAGGCGGAGATGCGGGCCGTGCGCGGCAATGACATCACCATGGTCTTCCAGGAGCCGATGACCTCGCTCAATCCGCTCCACACCATCGAGCGGCAGATCGGCGAGATCCTCAGGCTGCACCGCGGCATGAGCGGGCAAGCCGCCCGCGCCCGCACGCTCGAGCTGCTCGAGCTCGTCGGCATCGCGTCGGCCGGCGAGCGGCTCGAAGCCTATCCGCACCAGCTCTCGGGCGGCCAGCGCCAGCGCGTCATGATCGCCATGGCGCTCGCCAACGAGCCGGACCTGCTCATCGCCGACGAGCCGACGACGGCGCTCGATGTCACGGTGCAGGCGCAGATCCTCGCCCTGCTCGCCGAACTCAAGGCACGGCTCGGCATGGCGCTGCTCTTCATCACCCATGATCTCGGCATCGTGCGCCGTATCGCCGACCGGGTCTGCGTGATGACGGAGGGGCGTATCGTCGAGACCGGCCCGGTGGAAGCGGTCTTCACGCGGCCGCAGCACGCTTATACGCGCAAGTTGCTCGCGGCCGAGCCGAAGGGCGAGCCGCGGCCGGTGGCCAAGACGGCGCCCGTGGTCGTCGAGGCCGGGCCGCTCAGGGTGTGGTTTCCCATCAAGAAAGGGCTGCTCAGGCGAACGGTCGGCCACGTCAAGGCGGTCGACGGCATCTCGCTGTCCATCCGCGCCGGCGAGACGCTCGGCGTCGTCGGCGAATCGGGCTCCGGCAAGACGACGCTCGGGCTTGCGCTCCTCAGGCTCATCGCCAGCCAGGGGCCCGTGGTCTTCCTCGGCCGGAACATCGACGGCCTCAGGCAGAAGGAGATTCGACCGCTGCGCAAGGACCTGCAGGTGGTCTTCCAGGATCCCTACGGGTCGCTGAGCCCGCGTCTGTCCGTCGCCGAGATCGTGGGTGAGGGGCTCGACGTGCAGAAGCCGGGCCTGTCCTACGATGAGCGGCGCGAGATCGTTGCCCGTGCGCTCGCCGATGTCGGGCTCGACCCGGTGGCGATGGACCGCTACCCGCACGAGTTCTCCGGCGGCCAGCGCCAGCGCATCGCCATCGCGCGCACCATGGCGCTCGACCCGAAGTTCGTCGTGCTCGACGAGCCGACCTCGGCGCTCGACATGTCGGTGCAGGCGCAGATCGTCGATCTGCTGCGCAAGCTGCAGGCCGAGCGGGACCTCGCCTACATGTTCATCTCGCACGACCTCAAGGTGGTGCGGGCGCTCGCCAATGCGCTCATCGTGATGAAGGACGGTGTCGTCGTGGAAGAGGGGCCCGCGGAGACGATCTTCGCGGCTCCGAAGCACGAATACACGCGCAGGCTCTTCGCCGCGGCCTTCGCGCGAGCCGCAGAGGCGACCTGAAACAATCTGCAAAGTTAAATGACTTCGCAGGCTGCCGGGCGCACCTTACAACCGGCCTCCCACACATTCCTCTGAGACCCGACGCCATGCCACGCGCCCTGCTTATCGTGCTCGATTCGGTCGGCGCCGGCGGCGCCCCCGATGCCGCGGCCTTCGGCGACGAGGGGGCCAACACGCTCGGCCATATCGCCGCGGCCTGTGCCTCGGGCGAGGCGGACAGGCAGGGCCTGCGCCGGGGGCCGCTCGCGATCCCCAACCTCGCCCGCCTCGGGCTCTCGCAGGCCTGCGAATTGTCGACCGGGCGCCCGCTCGCCGGCGTGGCGCGGCCGGACGAACCGGCGGGGCAGTGGGGCGTCGCGCGCGAGACCTCCATCGGCAAGGACACTCCCTCCGGCCACTGGGAGATCGCGGGGCGGCCGGTACCCTTCGCCTGGGGCTACTTCCCGAACACGCGCCCCGCCTTCCCGCCGGAGCTCGTGGCGAAGATCGTCGCGGCGGCGAAGCTGCCCGGTATCCTCGGCGACAGGCATGCTTCCGGCACCGCCATCATCGAGGAGCTCGGCGCCGAGCACGTAGCGAGCGGCAAGCCGATCCTCTACACCTCCGTCGATTCCGTGCTGCAGATCGCCGCGCATGAGGAGACCTTCGGCCTCGAGCGGCTCTACGAGCTGTGCCGCATCGTCCGCCCCTTGGTCGACCCGCTCAGGATCGGCCGCGTCATCGCTCGGCCGTTCGTCGGCACGCCGGATGGTGGCTTCACCCGCACTGGCAACCGCAAGGATTTTGCCATCCCCCCGCCGGAAGGAACAATTCTCGACCGGCTCGACGATGCCGGCCGCGCCGTCGTCACGGTGGGCAAGATCGGCGACATCTTCGCCCATCGGCACACGGGGCGGGAGATCAAGCCGCACGGCAACGACGCCGTGCTGACGGCGACCCTCGAAGCCTTCCGCACGCTGCCGGACGGTGGCCTCGTATTCTCCAATCTCGTCGATTTCGACACCGAGTACGGCCACCGCCGGGATGTGGCCGGCTATGCTGCCGCCATCGAGGCCTTCGACCGGCGCGTGCCGGAGATCGAGGCCCTGCTCGGACCCGCGGATGTTGCCGTCGTCACCGCCGATCACGGCAACGACCCGACCTGGCGCGGCACCGATCATACCCGCGAGCAGGTGCCGGTGCTTGCCTTCGGTCCGGCCGTCGCGCCGGGGTCGATCGGCCTCAGGACAACCTTCGCCGATATCGGCGAAACGCTCGCCGCCCATCTCGGCTTGCCAGGTTCGGGGCCTGGCAGGCCGTGGTCCTTCATCTGATATCTGCCGCTAGCGGCCCTCGCGCCCGAGGCTCGCCATGCGCGCAAGCCAGAGCCGGCGCTTCTCCTCGTTGGCCGTGCCGACGCCGCCGAACAGGCTGCGGCGGATCGGCCCCAGGCCGACGAAGGAAAGGATGTTGCGCTCAAGGCCGCGCAGGCCGTGGGCACCGTACCACCAGCGGTAGATGAAGGCCGGCATGCCCATGGTCACGACGATGCGGACGGAACGGCCGGTGAGCAGCTTCTCGGGCACCCCGCCGTCGTTGTAGCGAAAGGCGGTGCCGGGGCGCAGCACCTGCTCGAGGAAGGCCTTGGCAAGGGCCGGCAATGTCCCGAGCCAGAGGGGGAAGACGAGGACGACGTGGTCCGCCCAGGCGAGTGCCTCGCCCGCCTCGGCAAGGCCTTCCGGCATCAGCCCGAGCTCGAAATCGTTCTGCGTGCGCAGGAACGGCACGTCGAGCCGGGCGATATCGACCTCCTTCACGCTATGGCCGCCGGCGCGGGCGCCTTCCGCATAGGCGGCCGCCAGGGCGCGGCACAGGCGGGCGGGATCATTGTCGGGGTGGCCCTGGAGAATGGTGATCTTACGCATGCACTCATCCCATCGAGAACAGTCGCTATGTTCGGCGCAGGCGACGCCGTTTGGTTTGATGCAGGTCACACGCGCACCATTTGCGCTGCGAGTTGACGCCATCGCCGCGGTGCAGCAAGCTCCCTCCGGTCGAGACCCTTCGAGCCCTCCAGCCTTTTCGGCGAGGGCTCGTTCTCTTCGGGGCACAGGCCATGACGACGCCGAATCGGTCGAGCCATATCCGTCTCACCTCCCATCCCGAGCCCGAGACGCCTGCGCGCTTTCCCATCCGCTGGGGCGCGGACACGCCCGCGGAGCGGGGGCCGGTGATCGGCACCGTCACCAATCCGGGCCTGCGCAATGTCATCGGCGCGCATGGTGGTGCCTATGCGCTCTACCGCGCGCTCGCTGTCTCGTCCGGCGCGCTCAACCCGCTGGTGCGGCCCGACCTCACCAACACCGATCCCGTTGTCGCCATCGGGCCGCATCCGCAATGGAGCGAGCCCGGCCGCATCGTCTCGCTCGATCCCTTCGGCCACATGGTGGCGAGCGCCTTTGCTCGCGATGTGGCGGAGGGGGCTGACATCCGGCCCTCCATCGCCGTCACCCGGGCGCGGCTCAACCTGCTCGAGATCCTCGCCGCCATCGCCGGCCACCGCCTCGCGGCCGACGGCACCATCCTGCACGCCTCCGGCGACATCGCCGTCACCAAGATTGCCATCGATCCGGTTTGGCACCTGCCGGGGGTCGCCGAGCGCTTCGGCACGAGCGAACAGAAGCTGCGGCGCACGCTGTTCGAGCAGACGGGTGGCATGTTCCCGGAGCTCGTGACGCGGCCGGACCTGCACGTCTTCCTGCCGCCCATCGGGGGTACCACGGTCTATATCGTCGGGGAGGTCGCGGCGCTGACCGACGAGAAGCGCACCATCGCTTGCCGGGTGCACGACGAGTGCAACGGCTCCGACGTCTTCGGCTCCGACATCTGCACCTGCCGCCCCTATCTGGTGCACGGCATCGAGGAATGCGTGCGCGAAGCGCAGAAGGGCGGCGCCGGCGTCATCGTCTACAACCGCAAGGAGGGGCGGGCGCTCGGCGAGGTCACGAAGTTCCTCGTCTACAACGCCCGCAAGCGCCAGGAGGGCGGCGACCAGGCGGCCACCTATTTCGAGCGCACGGAATGCGTTGCCGGCGTGCAGGACGCACGCTTCCAGCAGCTGATGCCGGATGTGCTGCACTGGCTCGGCATCCGCCGCATCGACCGGTTCGTCTCCATGTCCAACATGAAGTACGACGCCATCACCGGCTCGGGCATTGAGATCGGAGAGCGGGTGCCGATCCCGGACGAACTCGTGCCGCCCGATGCGCAGGTGGAACTCGCGGCCAAGAAGGCGGCCGGCTACTATACGCCGGAGACGCCGCCGGACGAGGCCGCGCTCAAGGCGACGGTCGGCCGCGACCTCGATCGCTATTGAGGGACTGGCGGGTGATGACGGAATTGTCGGTGCGTACGAGCGAGGCCGGGGGCGTTTCGCCCGATGCGGTCAGGGCGCTGCTGTCGGCGCGGGCGGTGCGCGAGCGGGCTCGCACCATGCTCGGCCTCGCTGAGGACGGACGCCTCCTCCACTGCGCCGTCGATATGGACCGGCTGCCCCTCGTGGCGGATTATGTCGTCGACACGATCCGGGCCAATTACCCGACGCTCGCCATCCCCTTCCACGCCCGCTGGCGGCATTTCGCGGCGGGCGGCCATGACCGCTGGGGGGCGCTCGCGGCGCGAACGCGCTGGCCGGATACCGCCGGCAAGGCCCGGGCCGCCTTCGACCTCGCCATCCTCAGCGTGCTCCTCGACGCCGGCGCGGGTCCCGTCTGGCGCTACCGGGAGGACGAGACGGGGGAGGCCTATGCCCGCTCCGAGGGCCTCGCGGTCGCCTCGCTGCGCATGTTCGAGGCGGGGCTCTTCTCCTTCTGCGCCGAAGATCCGCTGCGTGCCGACGCCAAGCGGCTGCGCGAGGTGACCGCGCGCGACCTCGCCACCGGCTTCAAGGCGAGCGAGCAGAACGCGCTCGTCGGGCTCGAGGGCCGGGCCGCGCTGCTCTACGGCCTCGGCACGGTGGCTGCGGCCAAGCCCGAGGTCTTCGCCCGCGCCGACGGGCCGCGCCCCGGCGGGCTGTTCGATGCCCTCGTGGCCGAGGGCGCTGGCGGCGAGGTGCCGGCGGAGCTGATCCTGCACATGCTGCTCGCCCATCTGTCCGCGGTCTGGCCGGCGCGGCTCACCATCGCCGGCATCGAGCTCGGCGACACGTGGATGCACCCGCTGATGCCGGGCGAGGGGGGCACGGCCGGCCTCGTACCCTTCCACAAGCTGTCGCAATGGCTGGCCTATTCGCTCATCGAGCCGCTGGAGGAGGCGGGGCTTGTCGTCACCGGCATCGATGGGCTCACGGGCCTGCCGGAATATCGCAACGGCGGCCTCCTCATCGACCTCGGCGCGATTCGCCTGAAGGATCCGGAGGATCTGGCGCGCACCCACGAGGTGTCCTCGCCGCTGGTCGTCGAGTGGCGGGCGCTGACGGTGGCCCTGCTCGACGCGGTGGCTCGCCTCGTGCGCGAACGGCTCGGCTGCGACGAGCGGGCGATGCCGCTTGCCCGCGTGCTCGAGGGCGGCACCTGGGCGGCCGGCCGCCGCATCGCGCGCGAGACTCGCGGCGACGGTTCTCCACCGCTTTCCATCGCCAGCGACGGCACGGTGTTCTGATTCCGCCTTCCCGCGGTGGCGCGCCGGTGCTTATTGTCGGGCAAGCGGCGCAGAACCGCACGTGTCAACCATCCAGAGGCCGGAGCCGATCCATGGAAGGCGTTACCGTCGTCGACCATCCGCTGGTGCAGCACAAGCTGACGCTGATGCGCGACAAGTCGCGCTCCACCAAGGGCTTTCGCCAGCTGCTGAACGAGATCGGCATGCTGCTGTGCTACGAGGTAACGCGCGATCTGCCGCTCGAGGACGTCGACATCGAAACGCCACTGATGCCGATGCGCGCGCCGATGCTGGCGGGCAAGAAACTCGTCTTCGCGCCCATCCTGCGCGCCGGCGTCGGATTCCTCGACGGCATGCTCGATCTCGTGCCCTCCGCGCGTGTCGCTCACATTGGTCTCTACCGCGATCCCGAGACGCTGACGGCCGTCGAATATTACTTCAAGGCCCCGGCCAATCTCGCCGAGCGTCTCGTCATCGTCATGGACCCGATGCTGGCGACGGCCAATTCCGCCGTGGCCGCCATCGACCGGTTGAAGGAGCGCGGTGCCAAGGAGATGCGTTTCGTCTGTCTGCTGGCCGCTCCGGAGGGTATCGAGAAGCTGCGTGGAGAGCATCCGGACGTGCCGATCTGGACAGCGGCCATCGACCAGCGACTGAACGACCACGGCTACATCATGCCGGGTCTCGGCGATGCCGGCGACCGCATGTACGGCACCAAGTGACTGCAGCCATGATCGTCGTCTTCGGTTCGCTCAACGCCGATCTCGTCACGCGCGTCGGGCACATTCCGGCGCCGGGCGAGACCGTGATCGGTCCCGGTTATGCCGTGCACCCCGGGGGAAAGGGTGCCAACCAGGCGCTCGCCGCCGCCCGGGCGGGCGCGCGGGTGATCATGGCCGGGGCGGTCGGGCATGACGGGCTCGCCAAGGCGGCGCTCGGCCTCCTCTCCGCCGAGGGTGTCGATCTCTCCCTTGTCGCGCGTCTCGATGAGCCGACGGGCGCTGCCTTCATCACGGTGGATGCGGCGGGCGAGAACGCCATCGTCGTCGCGGCCGGCGCCAATGGCCATGCACGCGCCGAGACGCTCGCCGGGATTGCCTGGGAGGACGGAGCGATCCTGCTCCTGCAACGCGAGGTGCCGGAAGCCGAGTGCATCGCCGCCGCGCGCATCGCCAAGGCTCATGGCGCGCGCGTCATGCTCAACCTCGCCCCGGCAGGACGGCCGGACCCGGAACTCGTGGCCCTCCTCGACATCCTTGTCATGAACGAGCACGAGGCGCGGGTCATGGCCGACGCCCTTGGCATCGCGGAAGGCAACCCGGATGCCATCGCCCGCGTGATCGACGCCCGCCACGGCATCGCGGCCATCGTGACGCTCGGAGCCGAAGGGCTCGTCGCCTGGACGGGCGGGGTGCGCCGGGCCGTGCCGGCGCCGCCCGTCGCGGTGGTCGACACGACGGCGGCGGGCGATACGTTCTGCGGCGCTTTCGCCGCAGCGCTCGCCGGTGGCTACGGCTTCACCGGAGCCTTGCAACGTGGCGTTGCCGCCGGCAGCCTCGCCTGCACGAAGGCCGGCGCGCAGCCGAGCATTCCGGACAAGGCGGCGATCGAGGCGCTGGTGGCGGGGCAGTTCGTTTGAGGATGTGAGGCCGGCGGCTTCCATGGGCTGTCATGCCCCCGCTTGTCGCGGGCATCCGCGCCGCGCCGAACATCGCGCAACGCAAGGGCGTGGATGGCCGGGACGCGCCGGCCATGACGGAGCGGCGGAAACGCAAAGAGACCCCCGATGGGCCGGTGCACCGCTTATCGAACGGTGCCCTATTCCGCCGCCCTGACGGGGCTGGCAATGGCCGGGCGCGGCTGCTCGGCATCGTCGAACTCGAGGGCGTCGATGCGCTCGCCGCGCTTGACGATCTTGTCGGTCGAGATGCGGATCTGGCCCACATCCTCCTGGGCCTGGCGGAAGTGGGTATCGAGCCTTTCCACTCGGTCGCTCAGGCGCTTCACGTCGTCGAGCAGACGCCGCACCTCCACCTGGATCTTCTGCGCCTCCTCGCGCATGCGTGCGTCGCGCACCAACGTCTGCATCACTTGGATGGCGAGCGCCAGGAGCGAGGGAGAGACGACCACGACGCGCGCACGGTGTGCGCGCTGCACCACGTCGTCGAAATATTCATGCAGGTCGGCATAGATGGCCTCGGACGGCACGAAGAGCAGCGCCATGTCCTGCGTCTCGCCGGGGATGAGGTATTTCTCGGCGATGTCGCGCACGTGGGTCGCGACATCCGCCTTCACGCGCTGGCCGGCCTGCCGACGCGCCTCCTCGCTTTTGGCTTCGCGAAAGGCCGAAAAGCCCTCGAGCGGGAACTTGGCGTCGATGACGAGCGGATGGTCGCCCGGCAGGTGCACGAGGCAGTCCGGCCGCGTACGGTTCGACAGCGTCGCCTGGAAGGTATAGGCACCCGCCGGCAGGCCGTCGCGGATGATCGCCTCCATCCGTCCCTGGCCGTAGGCGCCGCGCGCCTGCTTGTTGGCTAGGATGTCCTTGAGGCCGACCACCTCGCCGGTGAGATCGGTGAGGTTCTTCTGCGCGGCGTCGATGACGGCGAGGCGCTCGTTGAGGCGGGCGATGTTCTCGCTCGTCTGGCGGGCCGTCGTCTCCAGCCCCTGGCCGACCCGGTGCTGCAGGCCGTCGAGCCGCTCGCTCAAGAGGCGCGCGAGATCCGCCTGGCGGGTGCCGAAGATCTCGGCCATCGTCTGCATGCGACCCTGCATCTCCGCCTGCAGGCGCGTCATCTCCGCCACCTTGTCGTCGAACTCGCGCGCACGTTCCGCCGCGGCGGCCGCCTCCAGCGAGCGCTCGCGCCCCGCTCGGGCGGTGCTGCGGGCGAGCAGCGCGAGCAGCAGGATGACGGCGAGCGCGAAGCCGAGCGCCACCTGGGCATAGGTGAAGGCGTGAGCGCCGATGGTGAGGGCGATGTCGTTCATGCACCCAACGCTAGCTGATTCGTGCGCCCGATGCGAACGAAAGCGGAACACGTTGACCGGCGCGACGGGAATGATTATGTCGCCTGTGTTTCCAACCCAGCGTGTGCCATGACCATCCGTCGCATCATCGTCATTCCCGATCCCCGCCTGAAGCAGCCGTCCGCACCCGTCGAGGCGGTTACGGACGAGATCCGCCAGTTGGCCGACGACATGCTGGAGACGATGTATGACGCGCCGGGTATCGGCCTCGCGGCCGTGCAGATCGGCGTCATGAAGCGCATCCTCGTGCTCGACGTCTCGCGCGAGGGCGAGGACAAGCGCCCGATGGTGTTCATCAACCCGCAGATCGTGTGGTCCTCGGAAGAGACGAGCACCTACGAGGAAGGCTGCCTTTCCATCCCCGAATATTATGAGGAGGTGGAGCGGCCGGCGCGCGTGCGGGTTCGCTATGTCGACCTGGACGGCAAGGCGCAGGAGATCGAGGCGGACGGGCTGCTCGCCACCTGCCTGCAGCACGAGATCGACCATCTCGACGGGATTCTCTTCCTCGATCACCTGTCGAAGCTCAAGCGCGACCGCGTGATGAAGAAGTTCTCCAAGGTGGCCCGGCGCGAGGCGGCAGGGTAATCAGCACCATTGCCCGTCATGCCCGCCCCAGCCGCGGGCATCGACGCCTCATTGCGCAACGTTGAGGGCGTGGATGGCCGAGACGCGCCCGGCCATGACGGGTGGAAGGCGGGCCATCGCGCAGATCCTGTTTCTGTCGGCAACGGCGGCTTTCGGCTGTGAGCGGCAGCAGAGTGCGGCGGCCGCGGAGCATGGGGCTTGCCCTTGCCTGCCGCAGGCGTTTAGGGAAGGGCGCTTGCGGCGCCGCTCGCCGCCCCACATCCGGCAGGTGCCATGTCGCTGCGCATCGTTTTCATGGGCACGCCCGATTTCGCCGTGCCGACGCTCGCCGAAATCGTCGGCCAGGGCCACGAAGTCGTCGCCGTCTACACCCGCGCGCCGGCCAGGGCCGGGCGCGGCATGGGCGAGAAGCGCTCGCCGGTGCACGAGATGGCCGAGCGTTTCGCCATCCCCGTCTATACGCCCAGGAGTCTGCGCGGCCCGGAGGAACAGGAGACCTTGCGTTCGCTGGCGGCCGATGTCGCGGTGGTCGTCGCCTATGGCCTCATCCTGCCCGTGCCGGTGCTGGAGGCGCCGAGGCTCGGCTGCCTCAACCTGCATGCCTCGCTGCTACCGCGCTGGCGTGGCGCCGCTCCCATCCAGCGCGCCGTGATGGCAGGCGATGCCGAGACTGGTGTTGCCGTCATGAAGATGGAGGAGGGGCTCGATACCGGGCCTGTCGCGATGGTGGAGCGGATTGCCATCGCTCCGGACATGACGGCCGGTGAGCTGCACGACCGGCTTGCCGTGCTCGGCGCCGACCTGATGGTGCGCGCGCTCGCGGCGCTTTCACGCGATGCGCTCTCCTTCGTGCCGCAGGCCGCTGAGGGTGTCGCCTATGCCGCCAAGATCACCAACGAGGAGGCGCGCATCGACTGGTCGCGTCCGGCCGGCGAGGTGCACAACCTGGTGCGCGGCCTGTCGCCCTTTCCCGGCGCCTTTCTCATGGTCGACCTCGGCAAGGGGGCCGAGCGCGTGAAGGTGCTGCGCACGCGCCGCGCTGACGGCGCCGGGCCGCCGGGCAAATTGCTTGCGGGCGGGCTTGTCGTCGCCTGCGGCGAGGGCGCCGTCGAGCTTCTGCAGGTGCAGCGCGCCGGGCGCGACGTGACGAGCGGCGAGGAGTTTCTGCGTGGCGCCCGTCTCGCGCCAGGCACCGTACTGGCGTGATCATGCCGCGCTACAGGCTCATCGTCGAATATGACGGCAGTCCCTATGTCGGCTGGCAGTGGCAGGAGACGGGGCGCTCAGTGCAGCAGGCGCTGGAAGAGGCGCTCGCCCGCTTCTGCGGCGAAAGCCCGCGTGTGCAATGCGCCGGGCGCACCGATGCCGGCGTGCATGCCATCGGCCAGGTGGTGCATTTCGACCTCTCCCGGCCGTGGCGCACGGATACGCTGCGCGATGCGACGAATGCGCATCTGAAGCTCATGGGCGATGCGGCAGCGGTGCTCCTTGCCGCCGAGGTGCCGGCGGATTTCGATGCCCGCCGCTCCGCCGTGAAGCGGCACTATCTCTACCGCATCCTCAACCGACGGCCGCAGCCGGTGCTCGATGCGCGCCTCGTCTGGCATGTGCCCGGGCCGCTCGACGCTGCGGCGATGCACGAGGCGGCGCAGCACCTCGTCGGCCGACACGATTTCACGACCTTTCGTGCCGCGGAATGTCAGGCATCCGGTCCCGTGCGCACGCTCGACCGGCTCGATGTCAGCCGCCTCGGCGACGAGATCCGCATCGAGGCCTCGGCGCGCTCCTTTCTGCACCACCAGGTGCGCTCGATGGTCGGCACGCTGGAGCGCGTGGGTGCTGGCAAGTGGCGGCCGGAGGACGTGCGCCGCGCCCTTCAGGCGCGCAACCGCAAGGCGTGCGGGCCGATGGCGCCGGCGTGCGGGCTGTATCTCGTCGGCGTCGATTACTGATCGTCAGCCGACGAAAGTGCGCACCAGCACGAAGGTGGCGATGTCCATGGCGACGATGAAGCCGGCAAGGCCCGCGGAGATGCCGAGCGCGATCCGGGCGAGGACCCAGCGGAAATAGAAGACGATGAAGCCGAAGGCGAGGGCGTAGAACACGGCCAGGCCCGCCGTGGCGAGGCCCAGCACATGCAGCGCCGGCGGTAGGGCGAGCAGGAGAAGGGCCGCCACGTTCGACCAGTTGTAGGCGACGATATAGCCGACATAGCGCCGCTCGAGCCCCATGAGCCGCACGAAGCCGAGCATCAGCAGCGGAAAGAGCAGCCAGGCCGAGGCGATGACGAGCGCCTGGGCGAACAGGATGTCGGGCATGTCGAAGAGCCCGCCGTCGTGCATCCAGTCCGGGCCGGAGCGGGTGAAGCGGGCGGCGGCGACGCCGACGACGAAGGCTGGCGCGGCGAGCGCCATGGCGAGGAACGAGTGCCAGAAGCCGGTGAAGCTGACGTCGAAGGTTTCGAGCGCGCCCTTGCTGCGGTTCAGGACCTGCCAGCAGCCGCGTAGCGAGCGGGCCACCTCGTCGGCCGTGATGAGCATGTCAGCCTCGGATGTTGCGTTGCATATAATACGAAAGTCGTAGGCCTTTTGTCTAGAGGTGGCGCGTCCCGCTCAGCCGTCATGCCCGCGACAGGCGCGGCCATGACAACAGGGAAGCGTCGCGCTTTGCCGCTTCACGTCTGGTGGCGAGCCGGGGCAAGAGCCAAGCGACAGGTGCCCGAATGTTGCTCGCGAAGGCTGCATGAGGCCTTTCTTAACCGCGCGCACGGGTCGTGCTTGCCCGCCGATCGCCCGGCCGAAATAATACGGAACCGAAACGATCCGACCCCCTTGCGTTCCATGCCCGTCGAACTGCGGCCCCTCGAAGCTCTCACCCTCTGGCATCGCGTCACACTCGATCTCGTGCGCGAGGACGGGCAGGATCTGTCGCATGACCTCTCCGCGCGGCAGCTTGCCATTTTGCTCACGATCTATCTGGAGCCGCCGCCGCACACGGTGCGCGGGCTCGCCGGCAAGCTCGGCGTGACGAAGCCGGTCATCACACGCGCGCTCGACACAATGGGCCGGCTGGATCTCGTCGCCCGCCGCAGGGATGATGCGGACCGCCGCAATGTCGTGATACAGCGGACGGTGAAGGGCGCGCTCGCCGTGGAGCGGCTGGGCGACCTCATCGTCGCGCATGGCAGGGTGCTGCCGCGATAGAGGGATACACGGAAATGATGCTGACCGATCCGCGCACAACCCCGGCCCGACCCGACCTCGCGGCCGATTTCCTCGCGGGCACGGTGGTGGCCACGCGCTACGTCAGGGCGCGGGAGCGGCGCATAGTCGCGGCGAGCGCACCGCTCCGGCGGGAGCCGCGGCCCGATGCGCCGCTCGACACCGAGGCGCTCGCCGGCGAGGCCGTGCGCGTCTTCGAGGAGGAGGAGGGCTGGGCCTGGGCGCAACTCGCCGGCGACGGCTATGTCGGCTACCTGCCGGTGTCGGCGCTCGGCGCCTTCGAGCCCGCGCCGACGCATCGGGTGGCCGTGCTGCGTACCTTCGTCTACCCCGGCCCGTCCATCAAGCTGCCGCCGGTTGGGGCGCTATCGCTCATGGCGGGCGTGACGGTGAGCGGTTTCGAGGGCGATTTCGCGCGGCTTGCCGATGGCAGCGCCATCTTCGCGCGGCACCTCGCCTTCGTCGGCCCGCCGCTTGCCGATGATTTCGTCACCATCGCCGAGCGCTTCGTCGGCGTGCCCTATCTGTGGGGCGGCAAGACCAGCCTGGGCATCGACTGTTCAGGCCTCGTGCAGCTCGCGCTCTCGGCTGCCGCCGTCGAGGCGCCGCGCGACAGCGACCTGCAGGAGCGGACGCTCGGCTCGCCACTGCCTATCACCGAGGAGTTCACGGGGCTCAGGCGCGGCGACCTCGTGTTCTGGAAGGGGCACGTCGGCATCATGGTCGACAGTGCCAACCTGCTGCACGCCAACGGCCACCACATGGCGACGGCGATCGAGCCGCTTGCCGTCGCGGCGGCGCGGATCGAAGCTGCCGGTGCCGGGCCGGTCACCAGCATCAAGCGGCTCTGAGCCTCAATATCCCCGCTGCCGGTCGACGACGTGCTCGAGCGGCTCGCCGGCCTCGAAGCGCGCGATCTGGCGGGCCACGAGGCGGATGATGCTGTCCGGGTCGCTCATGGCGGCATTGTGCGGCGTCACGATCACGCTTGGATGGTCCCAGAAGCGTGAGCTGTCGGGCAGCGGCTCGGTCTCGAACACGTCGAGCGAGGCTGCCATGAGCGTGCCGTCGTCGAGCGCCCGGAGGATGTCCTCCTCCACCTGCAGCCCGCCGCGGCCGGCATTGACGAAGACCGGGCCGCCGAGACGCCCGCCACGGGCGAGGCCCCTGAACAGGGCGTAATCGGCGATGCCGTGCGTCTCCGGCGTGAGCGGCAGGAGAAGGACGAGGATGTCGGTGCGGGCGAGGAAGGCGGCGCGCTCCGCCTCGCCGGTGAAGACCTGGAGCCCCGGACAGTCCTTGGGCGTGCGGCTCCAGCCCGCGACGTCGAAGCCCATGACGGCGAGCTTGCGGGCGGCATCCTGCCCGAGGACGCCGAGCCCCATGACACCGACCCTGACGTCGCGCGCGGCCGGCTGGTGGCGGTCGTCCTCCCACATATGCGCGCGCTGTTGCGCGTCGTAACGGCGCTGCTGGCGCAGGTGCATCAGGCAGTGCAGGACGACATATTCGCTCATGCGGTTGGTGAGGTCGTCGTCGACCACGCGCGTGATCGGCACGTCCGGCAGGTCGGGATCGCCCATCAGGTGGTCGACGCCGGCGCCGAGGGAGAAGATCGCCTTCAGGTTCGGCAGGCCGCGAAAGGCGCCGGGCGGGTGCTTCCAGGCCACGGCATAGGTAACCGCCGCGGGGTCGTAGGCATCGCCGAGGCGCACGACGCGCCGGCCCGGCAGCAGCCGCTCCAGCCGCTCGACCCAGGAATCGACGTGCCAGCCCGTGAGGGCGACGAGAATGGTCATGCCACACGCTCCGCCATGCGCTCGAGGATGATGCCGCGCCCGGCCGGCTTGTCCTGCCCGATCACGTAGGCCCGGCGCAGCGTGGCCTCGGCCGCATCGGCCGCGCCTTCGCCACGGGCGTGCACGATGGCGAGCGGCCGGCCGGGACCCACCTCGTCGCCGGGGCCGGCAAGGTCGGTGAGGCCAACGGCATGGTCGATCGCATCCTCGGCGCGGGTGCGGCCGCCGCCGAGCGCGATGACCGCGATGCCGACGGCGCGCGTGTCGACCGACGTGACGAAGCCGGTGCGATGCGCATGGACGGCGCGCACCACCGGCGCGCGGGCGAGGTGGCGCTCGCTCGCCTCGACGAAATCCGTCGGCCCGCCGAGCGCCGCGACCATCATGCCGAACCGTTCGGCCGCCCGGCCGCTGGCGATGGCCTCTTCCATGCGCACACGGCCGTCGCCAATGCTCGCCACGATGCGACCGAGGAAGAGCATCTCGGCACCGAGCCGCATGGTCACCTCGTGAAAGCGCGGCTCGCGCCGGCGGCCGGTGAGATAGTCGACCGCATAGGCGACCTCGACCGCATTGCCCGCCGCGCTCGCGAGCGGCGCGTCCATGTCTGTGAGAAGCGCGCTCGTCGGCAGGCCGGCGCGGTTCGCCACGGTCACGAGGCTTTTCGCCAGCGACTGCGCCTCCTCGAGGCTCGCCATGAAGGCGCCGGAGCCCACCTTGACGTCCATGACGAGGCCTTCGAGCCCGGCGGCGAGCTTCTTCGACAGGATCGAGGCGGTGATGAGCGGGATCGACTCGACCGTCGCCGTGACGTCGCGGATGGCGTAGAGCCGCTTGTCGGCGGGGGCGAGGTCGCCCGTCTGGCCGATGATGGCGCAGCCGACGTTGCGCGTGACGGCGCGGAAGGTGCCGGCATCGGGCTGCGAGACATAGCCGGGGATGGCATCGAGCTTGTCGAGCGTGCCGCCGGTATGGCCGAGGCCGCGGCCGGAGATCATCGGCACGTAGCCGCCGCAAGCGGCGACGGCGGGCGCGAGGGCGAGGCTCACCGTGTCGCCGACGCCGCCGGTCGAATGCTTGTCGAGCACCGGGCCGGGCAGGTCCCACTGCAGCACCTCGCCCGAGCGCATCATGGCCTCGGTCAGCGCCACCCGCTCGTCGAGGCCCATGCCGCGGAAGAAGACGGCCATGGCGAAGGCCGCCGCCTGGCCCTCGGTGACCCGCCCACGGGTCAGACCCTCGATGAGGAAGAAGATCTCCTCCTCGGTGAGCGCCGCTCCGTCGCGCTTCTTGCGGATGATTTCCTGCGGCAGAAAGCCCATGCGCGCCTCGTCGGGAATGCGCCGTGCCGGCGCCTGAATCGTGCCGCCGCAGGGTGCCCGCGCCGCGCCGGCTTGTCCATGCCGGTGGATCACGTCAGGACGGCATGAAATACCGGCCGAGCACCGTCTCGTAGATGGCGGTGAGCGCCTCGATGTCGCTGACGCGGGCGCATTCGTCGACCTGGTGCATGGTTTCGCCCACGAGGCCGTATTCGATCACCGGGCAATGGTCCTTGATGAAGCGCGCGTCGGACGTGCCGCCCGTGGTCGACAGCGCCGGCCGCCGGCCGGTATGGGCTTCGACCGCATCCTGCACGAGGGTGACGAAATCGCCGGGCTCGGTCACGAAGGCAGTGGCGTTGGTGGGCGCGAAGGCGACCTCGTAGCGCACGGCATTGCCGGCCGCCGCGGCGAGGCGGCGCTCGATCTCGGCGGCGAGCGTTGCGGGCAGCCACGTGTCGTTGAAGCGGATGTTGAAGGTCGCCCGCGCCTCGGCCGGGATGACGTTGGAGGCGGGATTGCCCACGTCGAAGGTCGTCATCTCGAGGTTCGACGGCGCGAAATGCGCGGTGCCGGCATCGAGCGGCTCGGCGAGCAGCGCCGAGATGAGGCGCACCATGCCGTGGACAGGGTTGTCGGCGAGGTGCGGATAGGCGACATGGCCCTGCCGGCCGTGCACCGTCAGGTGGCCGGTCAGCGAGCCGCGCCGGCCGATCTTGATCATATCGCCGAGATGCTTCGGGTTCGTCGGTTCGCCGAGGATGCAGTGGTCGAAGCGCTCGCCCCTCGCCTTGGCCCATTCGAGCAGCTTGACGGTGCCGTTGACGGCCGGGCCTTCCTCGTCGCCCGTCAGCAGGAAGCCGATCGAGCCGCCGAAGCCGGGATTGGCCATCACGAAACGGATGGCGGCCGCGAGCATGGCGGCGACGCCGCCCTTCATGTCGCAGGCGCCGCGGCCGTAGAGGACACCGTCCTCGATGGTGCCGGAGAAGGGATCGTGGCGCCAGCGTCCGGCGTCGCCGGGCGGCACCACGTCGGTGTGGCCGGCGAAGAGGAGATAGGGCGCACCCGTGCCGCAGCGCGCATAGAGGTTCTCGACATCCGGCGTGCCGGGCGTCGAGAAGGTGACGCGCTCGGTCGCAAAGCCCGCCTCGGCGAGCACCTTCTCGCAGAAGGCGAGCGCCCCGGCCTCGTCAGGCGTGACGGAGGGGCAGCGGATCAGCGCCTCGGCGAGGGCGACGGGGTCGGCTGAGGTCATGGGGAGCCTCGGATAGGCGGCTTTACGGCGTCATGGCCGGGCTTGTCCCGGCCACGACGTCCAAATGACGATCGACGAGCCTCAGTCCCGGAGAAGCTCGTTGATGCTGGTCTTGGCCCGTGTCTGGGCGTCGACGCGCTTGACGATGACGGCGCAGTAGAGCGAGGGGCCGGGCGTGCCGTCGGGCAGCGGCTTGCCGGGCAGGTTGCCGGGCACGACGACGGAATAGGGCGGCACGCGGCCGACGAAGACCTCGCCCGTGGCGCGATCGATGATCTTGGTCGAGGCGCTGATGAAGACGCCCATGGACAGCACCGAACCCTCGCCCACGATGACGCCCTCGACGACCTCCGAGCGGGCGCCGATGAAGCAGTCATCCTCGATGATGACCGGATTCGCCTGCAGGGGCTCCAGGACGCCGCCGATGCCGACGCCGCCGGACAGGTGCACGTTCTTGCCGATCTGCGCACAGGAGCCGACCGTGACCCAGGTGTCGACCATGGTGCCCTCGTCTACATAGGCGCCGAGATTGACGAAGGAGGGCATCAGTACGACGCCCGGCGCGACATGGGCGCCGCGGCGCACCACGCAACCGGGCACGGCGCGGAAGCCGGCGGCCTTGAACGCGGTCTCATCCCAGCCGTCGAACTTCGAGGGCACCTTGTCCCACCAGGTGGCCTTGCCCGGCCCGCCAGGGATGACCGTCATGTCGTTGAGGCGGAAGGAGAGGAGCACAGCCTTCTTGAGCCACTGGTTGACCTGCCAGGCGCCGTCCACCTTCTCGGCGACGCGCGCCTTGCCGGAATCGAGCAGCGCGAGCGCCGTCTCCACCGCCTCGCGCACGGGGCCGCGCGTCGCGGGCGAGATGCCGGCCCGCTCTTCCCAGGCGGTGTCGATGGTGGTGGCGAGATCGGCGTGCGTCATGGCTGTTCCTTGGCTCTTCCTCAGCGGCATTCGTCGAGGCTTTGTGGCAGCGGTGCTGCCGGTGTCAAGTCGCGGGGGAGGGCCGCCCCGCGACGTGGCAGGTCGATCCTCCCCCGCCTATTCGGCAGGCACGTAGATCTCGGCGCCCTTGTCCTTGAACTCCTGCGCCTTCTGCTCGAGGCCGACCATGCGTTCGGCTTCGGCCCTCAGGTCCTGCGTGATCTTCATTGAGCAGAATTTCGGGCCGCACATGGAGCAGAAATGCGCCACCTTGTGCGCGTCCTTGGGCAGGGTCTCGTCGTGAAAGGCGCGCGCCGTGTCCGGGTCGAGCGAGAGGTTGAACTGGTCCTCCCAGCGGAACTCGAAGCGCGCTCGCGACAAGGCGTCGTCGCGCAGCTTGGCCGAGGGATGGCCCTTGGCGAGGTCGGCCGCATGCGCCGCGATGCGGTAGGTGATGACGCCGGTCTTCACGTCGTCGCGGTTGGGCAGGCCAAGATGCTCCTTGGGCGTGACGTAGCAGAGCATCGCTGTGCCGAACCAGCCGATCATCGCCGCGCCGATGGCCGAGGTGATGTGGTCGTAGCCGGGGGCAATGTCCGTCGTCAGCGGGCCGAGGGTGTAGAACGGCGCCTCGCCGCAATGGGCGAGCTGCTTGTCCATGTTCACTTTGATCTTGTGCATCGGCACGTGGCCGGGGCCCTCGATCATCACCTGGCAACCCTTGTCCCAGGCGATCTTGGTGAGTTCGCCGAGCGTCTCCAGCTCCGCGAACTGGGCCGCGTCGTTGGCGTCGGCGATGGAGCCGGGGCGCAGGCCGTCGCCGAGCGAGAAGGAGACGTCATACTTGCGCATGATGTCGCAGATCTCGTCGAAGCGCTCGTAGAGGAAGCTCTCCTTGTGGTGCGCGAGGCACCAGCGCGCCATGATCGAGCCGCCGCGCGAGACGATGCCGGTGACGCGCCTGGCCGTCAGCGGCACGTAGGCGAGGCGCACGCCGGCGTGAATGGTGAAATAGTCGACGCCCTGCTCCGCCTGCTCGATGAGCGTGTCCTTGAAGACCTCCCAGTCGAGCTTCTCGGGCTCGCCATTCACCTTCTCCAGCGCCTGGTAGATCGGCACGGTGCCGATCGGCACCGGCGCATTGCGCATGATCCAGGAGCGGATGTTGTGGATGTTGCGGCCGGTGGAAAGATCCATCACCGTGTCGGCGCCCCAGCGGATGGCCCAGACGAGTTTCTCCACCTCTTCCGCCGCCGAGGAGGTGACGGCCGAATTGCCGATGTTGGCGTTGATCTTCACCAGGAAGTTGCGGCCGATGATGGTCGGTTCGAGTTCCGGGTGGTTGATGTTGGCGGGGATGATGGCGCGCCCGCGCGCGATCTCCTGGCGCACGAATTCGGGCGTGATAAAGGGCGGAATCGCGGCGCCGAAAGCCTCGCCGTCGGCGCACCGCTCCTCGGCGCCGGCGAGCATGGCGGCGCGGCCAAGGTTCTCGCGGTGGGCGACGTAGACCATCTCCTCGGTGATGATGCCGGCGCGCGCGAATTCGAGCTGTGTCACCGGCTCGCCCGGCTTGCCCGCGAGCACCTCGCGGCGGGCGGGGCAGTGCGGCACAAGCTTGTCGGCCGAGACGTTGCCGTTGTCCTCCGGCTTGACGGCACGGGCCTCGACCCTAGCGAAGCCGCGCTTCGCAATCCAGTCGCCGCGCACCGGGGCGAGACCAGCGGCAAGATCAATCACCGCCTCGGGATCGGTGTAGGGGCCGGAGGTGTCGTAGGTGCGGAACGGTTCCTCGCCGGAGGTCGGCGCAAGCGCGATCTCGCGGAAGGGCACGCGGATGTCGGGGCGGCCTTCGGGGCTCGTATAGATCTTCCGCGACCCGGCGATGGGGCCGGTGGTGACGGCGTCCGGAGTGGCGGTCGCGGGCTTGGTATGCACTGTCATGTGGATCTCCTCCTCGCTCGACAAGGAGACCCGGGCATCAGCGATTTGTTTGGGATTGGCGTCGATCGCGCGTTTCCGTCCCTTCGCCGGCATGACCCGGATCAGGTCCTAAGGGTCACCGCGTTGTCTGGACGTTTCGCGCCCGTCGCCGGCGGTATCTCAGCCCCCTAGCGGGGCCCCCCTCGGAACATGGGGCGAGAGTCTTGGGCTTTTGCCGGGGTTTGTCAACGAGGGGCCGTGGTGCGGTGCGGTACGGGCATCTTCCTCGGGCAACGCTTCAGCCGTCACGCAGGTGTTGAGCGGTCACACGTTTCGGCCGGCGCTTTTCCCGGCTCGCCTCTGCGCCGTCATGCCCGCGCTTGTCGCGGGCATCCACGCCTTCAGGGTTGAGCACGTCAACGGCGTGGATGGCCGGGACAAGCCCGGCCATGATGGGAGGGGGACGGACGGCCGCGCGACAGGCGCGGGCGTGAAGGGCGGCTCAGAGCCCGAGCTTCTTCTTGCGCTGTGCGAGCGTCCTGAGCCGCAGGGCGTTGAGCTTGATGAAGCCGGCGGCGTCGCGGTGGTCGTAGGCGACGGCGCCTTCCTCGAAGGTCACGAGCTCCTGGTCGTAGAGCGAATAGGGGCTGTCGCGGCCGACGAGGTGGACGCCGCCCTTGTAGAGCTTGAGGCGCACCTGACCCGTCACGAATTCCTGGCTCTTGTCGACGAGGGCCTGCAGCATCTCGCGCTCGGGCGAGAACCAGAAGCCGTTATAGACGAGCTCGGCATATTTCGGCATCAGCTCATCCTTGAGGTGTGCGGCGCCGCGGTCGAGCGTGATCGACTCGATGCCGCGGTGTGCGACGTAAAGGATCGTGCCGCCGGGCGTCTCGTACATGCCGCGGCTCTTCATGCCGACGAAGCGGTTCTCTACGAGGTCGAGGCGGCCGATGCCGTTGGCGCGACCGAGCTCATTGAGCTTCGCGAGCAGGGTCGCCGGCGACATCTTCACGCCGTCGACGGCGACGGGGTCGCCCTTTTCGAAATCGATGGTGATGTAAGTCGGCGTGTCGGGCGCGGCCTCGGGGTCGATGGTGCGCGAGTAGACATAATCCGGCACCTCCTGCGCCGGGTCCTCCAGTACCTTGCCCTCGGAGGAGGCGTGCAGGAGGTTGGCGTCGACCGAGAAGGGCGCTTCGCCGCGCTTGTCCTTGGCGATCGGAATCTGGTTCTGCTCGGCGAATTCGAGGAGCTTGGTGCGCGAGGTCAGGTCCCACTCGCGCCAGGGGGCGATGACGGTGACGTCGGGCTTGAGGGCGTAGTAACCGAGTTCGAAGCGCACCTGGTCGTTGCCCTTGCCGGTGGCGCCGTGGGCGACCGCATCGGCGCCGACCTTCTCGGCGATCTCGATCTGTTTCTTGGCGATGAGCGGACGGGCGATCGAGGTGCCGAGGAGATAGAGGCCCTCGTACTGGGCATTGGCGCGGAACATCGGGAAGACGTAGTCGCGCACGAATTCCTCGCGCAGGTCCTCGATGAAGATGTTCTCCGGCTTGATGCCGAGGAGCAGGGCCTTCTGGCGCGCGGGCTCCAGCTCCTCGCCCTGGCCGAGGTCGGCCGTGAAGGTGACGACCTCGCAGCCGTAGGTCGTCTGCAGCCACTTGAGGATGATGGAGGTGTCGAGGCCGCCGGAATAGGCGAGGACGACCTTCTTCACGCGCTTGTCGGACATGATCGGGAACTCGTGAGGCTCGTGTGAGCGGCCGCTGCCGCCATAAAGCAGTGAAAGCGGGCGGACTATAGTGAGGCTGCGGCCGGGTGCAAGCCGTGGATAGCGGGGACGGAGAGCGGTGGCGCGTGCATGCCACGCGAAAGCCGCGATTATGGGTGAGGGAACGTCGCTTCCCCGCCCCGCCTCCTCCAGCGTTTCGAGTTCTCAGTGCCGCAACGTCCCGTCCTCGACTTCTGGTATGACTTCGCCTCGACCTATTCCTATCTCGCCGCCATGCGCATCGAGCCACTCGCCGAGGCGGCGGGCGTCGAGCTAAGGTGGCGGCCCTTCCTGCTCGGGCCGATCTTCGCCAGCCACGGCTGGACATCCTCGCCCTTCAACCTCTATCCGAGCAAGGGGCGCTACATGTGGCGGGACGTGGCGCGAGAGGCCGCTCAGCTCGGCCTCTCGCTGACGCGACCCGACCCCTTCCCGCAGAACAGCCTGATAGTGGCGCGGCTCGCCATCGCGCTGCGCGAGAAGGGGCTGGCGCCGGCCTTCACGCGCGCCGTCTTCGCCGCCCAGTTCGGCGAGGGGCGCTCGATCTCGGAAATGGCCGTCATCAGCGATATCCTGCGCGACCTCGACGTCGATGTCGCGTCTACCGTTTCGTCTGCGCAGGGCGATGCGGTGAAGGCACGGCTCAGGGCCGAGACGGAGGAGGCGCGCACGCGCGGCATCTTCGGTGCGCCGACCTTCCTCACCGCCGACGGCGAGATGTTCTGGGGCAACGACCGGCTGGAAAGGGCGCTTGCCTGGGCGGCGGGCGAGCGCCCCATGGGGCTTCTCTAGGGCGCGGCGACGCCGCTTTGCCGGCTGCGGGGGTTGCGTCGGCGCGGCGGCGCGATTATGTTGCGGCCATCCTGACATCCAGAATGGTTCGGATGGAACCGTGACGGAGTGGGCCCCGGCGGGTCCGCTCTTTTTCGTTCTGGACGTCGGCATCTTTTGCTGCGCGCCTCTTCCGGGGCCGCGCCACCGGCTGGAGGACGCCGTATCATGGAGCTCGACGAGGCCCGCATCATCGAGGAGACGGGCGTTGCCGCGCGCGTCGCCGCGATCGTCGCGCCCGTGCTCGGGGATCTCGGCTATAGACTCGTGCGCGTCAAGGTGACGGGCCAGAACGGCTGCACCGTGCAGATCATGGCCGAGCGGCCGGATGGCACGATGACGGTGGATGACTGCGAGGCGGTGAGCCGCGGGGTCTCGCCGGTGCTCGACCTCGAGGATCCGATCGAGCGCGCCTATCACCTCGAGATCTCCTCGCCCGGCATTGACCGGCCGCTGGTGCGCGCCTCCGATTTCGAGCGCTGGAGCGGCCACGAGGCCAAGGTGGAAACCAGCCTGCCGGTTTCGGGCCGCAAGCGTTTTCGTGGTATTCTTCTTGGGTTGGCCGACGGCGGCGTCAGGCTGCGGCGCAGCGACGCAAGGCCGGATGAGGAGCCCGAGGTGACGCTCGCCCTCGCCGATATCGCGGAGGCGCGGCTCGTCCTCACAGACGCCCTGATCACCGAGGCGCTGCGTCGCGGCAAGGCTGCCCAGACGGGCGACGATGCCGGCGAGGATGCGGGCGACGGCACAGGGGACGCAACCCACTAGCCGCAGCGGGGCTGCGGCAGCGCATTTCATCCTGCCGGCCGGGCGGTATGCCGGGCGGCGGGGCATCAGGAGGAGGAGTGACGGACATGGCCGTCAGCGCCAACAGGCTCGAGCTTTTGCAGATCGCGGACGCGGTTGCCCGGGAAAAGGTGATCGATCGCACCATCGTGCTCGCGGCGATGGAGGATGCGATCGCCAAGGCGGCGCGCTCGCGTTACGGGGCCGAGACGGACATCCACGCCGAGATCAACCCGCGCACGGGAGAGCTCAGGCTGGCGCGCCACCTCCAGGTGGTCGAGGATGTGGAGGACATGGCGACGCAGATCAGCCTCGACGATGCCCGTCGCCACAATCCGGCCGCCCAGGTCGGCGACGTGATCGCCGACACGCTGCCGCCCTTCGACTTCGGCCGCATCGCCGCCCAGTCGGCCAAGCAGGTCATCGTGCAGAAGGTGCGCGAGGCGGAGCGCGACCGGCAGTACGAGGAGTACAAGGACCGCATCGGCGAGATCGTCAACGGCACCGTCAAGCGCGCCGAATACGGCAACGTCATCGTCGACCTCGGCCGGGGCGAGGCCATCGTGCGCCGCGATGAGCTGATCCCGCGCGAGACCTTCCGCCCCGGCGACCGCATCCGCGCCTATCTCTACGATGTGCGCCGCGAGACGCGCGGGCCGCAGATCTTCCTCTCGCGCACGCATCCGCAGTTCATGGCGAAGCTCTTCGCCCAGGAGGTGCCGGAGATCTACGACGGCATCGTCGAGGTGAGGGCCGTGGCGCGCGATCCGGGCTCGCGCGCCAAGATCGCGGTCATCTCGCGCGACAGCTCCATTGACCCCGTCGGCGCCTGCGTCGGCATGCGCGGCTCGCGCGTGCAGGCCGTGGTGCAGGAGCTGCAGGGCGAGAAGATCGACATCATCCCCTGGTCGCAGGACGCGGCGACCTTCATCGTCAACGCGCTGCAGCCAGCCGAGGTGGTGAAGGTGGTGCTCGACGAGGATTCCGAGCGTATCGAGGTCGTGGTGCCGGACGAGCAGCTGTCGCTCGCCATCGGCCGGCGCGGCCAGAACGTGCGCCTCGCCTCCCAACTCACCGGCTGGGACATCGACATCCTCACCGAGGCCGAGGAATCGGAGCGCCGTCAGAAAGAATTCGTCGAGCGCACCAAGCTGTTCATGGAAGCGCTCGACGTCGACGAGGTCGTTGGCCAACTGCTCGCTTCGGAAGGTTTCAGCTCGGTCGAGGAGATCGCTTATGTCGAGCTGCCTGAGCTTTCGACCATCGAGGGCTTCGACGAGGAGACCGCGCAGGAGATCCAGACCCGTGCCGAGGAATATCTCGCCAGGCTCGAGGCCGAGCTCGACGCCCGGCGCCGGGAGCTCGGCGTCGCCGACGAGTTGCGCGAGATCGACGGCGTGACGACGGCGATGCTGGTCGCCTTCGGCGAGAACGGCATCAAGTCGATCGAGGATCTGGCCGGCTGCGCCACGGATGAACTCGCCGGCTGGACCGAGCGCAACGGCTCCGAGACGACTCGCCACAAGGGCATCCTCGATGACTTCGAGGTCTCGCGCCAGCAGGCCGAGGACATGATCATGGCCGCGCGTGTCAAGGCGGGCTGGATCGAGCCCCCGGCCGAGGATGAGGCAGAAGGTGAGGCCGACGGCAGCGGCTCGCCGGTGCAGGAACAGGAAGGCTGACGCGAGGTATCCTGCGGGTGCCGGCGGGGATTCCCGCCGGCCGCTTGAGGAGTTGGACGTGCCGCGCAGCAAGGACGAAGGGCCGCACCGGCGCTGCATTGTGACGCGGGCCGAGCGCGATCCGGACGAGATGATCCGCTTCGTCGCGGCGCCGGACGGCATGATCGTGCCCGATTTGCGCCGCAAATTGCCTGGGCGGGGCGTATGGGTCGGTGCCAGTCGTGCGCTGGTCGAGGAAGCTGTTCGCCGCAAGGCCTTCGCCAGGGGGCTCAAGGCTCAGGTGACGGTGCCCCAGACGCTGGCGGGCGACGTGGAGGGGCTCCTGCAGCGTGACAGCGTGCAGGCGCTCGCCCTGGCCAACAAGGCGGGTCTCGTGGTCGCCGGCTTCGGCAAGGTGGAGGAGGCGGCGGCGGCCGGACGCGTCAAGGCCATCATCCATGCCGCGGAGGCGGCGGCCGATGGGCGGCGCAAGATCGCGCAGGCGCTTTTCCGGGGGCTCGGCGAGCGCGCCGCAGAGGTCGACGTGGTCGAAGTTTTTGCTGGCCACGATTTGGATTTGGCATTGGGGCGCTCTCATGTGATACATGCTGCCCTGATTGCCGGGCCGGGCAGCGAGGGATTTCTTGCGCGGTGGCGCCGGCTGGCGCGCTACCGCAATGGAGAAGGCGGCACGCCGCCCGGGGAGGAAGCCCCGGGCGCGCCGCGCGAACGAGATTTGGACAAACACGAAGGCGCAGGATTCGAGCCGAATGAGTGACACGAAAAACCCGACCGACAAGACGCTGAGCGTGACGCCGTCCAAGACGCTCACGCTGAAGCGCCCCGTCGAACAGGGCGTGGTGCGCCAGAGCTTTTCCCACGGCCGCTCGAAGGCGGTCGTGGTCGAGAAGGTGAAGCGTCGCGTCATCGGGCCCGGTGGCGACCAGCCGGCGCCGGCTCAACCGCAGGCGGCGCCCGCCGCGCCGGCCCCACGCCCGGCTCAGCCGCAGGGCGGCCGGCCGGCGCAGGGGCGTGGTCCGGGGGGGCAGCGTCCGTCCGGCGTCGTGCTGCGTTCCCTCACCGACGACGAGCGCGATGCGCGCCTGCAGGCCCTGCAGGACGCCAAGCGTCGCGAGATCGAGGATCGCCAGCGCGCCGAGGAAGAGGCGCGCCGCCGCGCCGAGCGTGAGGAGCAGGAGCGTCGCGAGCGCGAGGCCGCCGAGGCGCGCAAGCGTGAGGAAGACGAGCGGCGCCGTCTCGACGAGGAGCGCAAGCGTAAGGCTGAGGACGAGGCACGCCGCCGGCTCGGGACGGACGAGCGCCCGGCTGCCGCTGAGGCGCCGCGCGCCGCCGTCCCGCGCGGCGAGATGCGTCTGGCGACCCAGGCCGAGGCGCCGCGCCGTCCCGCCGGGACGTCTGCCGGTCGGGCCGGCGCCGAGGACGATGGCGAGAGCCGCGCCCCGCGCCGGGCACCCGGTGCCGCGCCGCGTCCGACCCCGGCGCCCGCTCCCAAGCCGAGCCGTGCCGGAGGCGAGGAGCGGCGCCGCGGCCGCCTGACGGTGACCGCCGCGTTGACGGGTGGCGACGAGGAGCGCACCCACTCGGCCGCCGCCTTCCGCCGCCGCCTGCAGCGCATGAAGGGTCACGGCCACAACGAGCCGAAGGAGAAGATCAGCCGCGAGGTCGTCCTTCCAGAGACGATCACCATCCAGGAACTCGCCAATCGCATGTCGGAGCGGGGCGTGGACGTCATCCGCCTGCTGATGAAGCAGGGGCAGATGATGAAGATCACGGACGTGATCGATGCCGACACCGCGCAGCTCATCGCCGAAGAGATGGGTCACACGGTCAAGCGCGTCTCCGAAGCGGATGTCGAGGAGGGTCTCTTCGACGAGCCGGACGCGGAGGGCACGCTCCTGCCGCGCCCCCCGGTCGTCACCATCATGGGCCACGTCGATCACGGCAAGACGTCGCTGCTCGACGCAATTCGCCACGCCAATGTGGTGGCGGGCGAGGCCGGCGGCATCACCCAGCACATCGGCGCCTATCAGGTGACCTCGCCGCTGGGCGGCAAGATCACCTTTATCGACACGCCCGGCCACGCGGCCTTCACCGCCATGCGCGCCCGCGGTGCCAAGGTGACGGACATCGTGGTGCTCGTGGTCGCTGCCGATGATGGTGTCATGCCGCAGACGGTCGAGGCCATCAACCATGCCAAGGCGGCCGGCGTGCCGCTGATCGTGGCGATCAACAAGATCGACAAGCCCGACGCCAATCCCCAGCGCGTGCGCACGGAGCTGCTGCAGCACGAGGTGGTGGTGGAATCGATGGGCGGCGAGACGCTCGAGTTCGAGGTGTCGGCCAAGGCCGGCACCAATCTCGACAAGCTGCTCGAGGGACTGCAGTTGCAGGCCGAGATCCTCGACCTCAAGGCCAATCCGGAACGCGCGGCCGAAGGCACCGTCATCGAGGCGAAGCTCGATCGCGGCCGCGGCCCCGTCGCCACCGTGCTCGTGCAGCGCGGCACGCTCAAGGTCGGCGATATCGTCGTCGCCGGCGCCGAGTGGGGCAAAGTGCGCGCGCTTGTCGCCGACAATGGCGAGCAGCTCAAGGAGGCCGGTCCGTCCATGCCGGCCGAGGTGCTCGGCTTCAATGGCACGCCCGAGGCCGGCGATCGCGTGGCGGTGGTCGAATCCGAGGCCCGTGCCCGCGAGATCACCGGCTACCGCGAGCGCCTGAAGCGCGATCGCCTTGCGGCGCGCGGCGCCAGCCAGGCCCGCTCGCTCGCCGACATGATGCGCGACCTCAAGGAAGGCGCCGGCCGCAAGGAGTTCCCGCTCGTCGTCAAGGGCGACGTGCAGGGATCGATTGAGGCCATCGTCGGCGCCCTCGAGAAGATCGGCAACGAGGAGGTGCAGGCACGCGTCATTCATGCGGGCGTCGGCGGCATCACCGAGAGCGACGTGACGCTGGCGGAGGCCTCGGGCGCGGCCGTCATCGGCTTCAACGTGCGTGCACACAAGGAAGCACGCGAGGCTTCCGACCGCCTCGGCATCGAGATTCGCTACTACAACATCATCTACGACCTCGTGGATGACGTGAAGCAGGCGATGTCGGGCATGCTGGCGCCGACGCTGCGCGAGCACATGCTGGGCAATGCGCAGATCCTCGAGATCTTCAACATCACGAAGGTCGGCAAGATCGCGGGCTGCCGCGTCACCGACGGCGTCGTGCAGCGCGGGGCCAACGTGCGCCTCATCCGCGACAATGTCGTCATCCACGAGGGCAAGCTCAGCCAGCTCAAGCGCTTCAAGGACGACGCCAAAGAAGTCCTTGCCGGCCAGGAATGCGGCATGGCCTTCGAGAACTACCAGGACATGCGCGCGGGCGACGTCATCGAGTGCTATCGCGTCGAGGAAATCAAGCGCACGCTGTGAGGGCTGCATAGAAGGCAGGTCCGCCGGGCAGGGCAGAGGCTCTTCCCGGCGGATATTGGCGCGCGACCTGCGGCCCCTTCTTCGGCCGCGGTGCGGGCGTGTTGTTGCAACCGGCCGCGAGGCTGCAGGACCCGGTCCGATCCCGGGGAGAAGACATGGCCAAATCACGTTTCGACACGGGCGCCGGCCCGTCCCAGCGGCAACTGCGGGTCGGCGAGGCGGTGCGCCACGCGATCGCCGAGATCCTCGCGCGCGGCGAGGTAATGGACGAGGTGATCGCCTCGCACGTCATCACCGTGCCCGAGGTGCGGATGAGTCCGGACCTCAAGCTGGCGACGGTTTTCGTCATGCCACTCGGCGGGCAGGACGCGGAGCCGGTGCTCGCTGCGCTCGAGCGCAACCGCCGCTTCCTGCGCGGTGAATTGGCACGCCGCATCAACCTCAAGTTCGCGCCCGACGTGCGCTTTCGTCTCGACGAGAGCTTCGACGAGGCGCGGCGGATCGACACGCTCCTGCAGAGCGACAAGGTCCGACGCGACATCGCCCGCCCCCAAGGGGCGGACGACAATGACGACGACGAAGCCTGACGGGCATGGATCACCTCTCGATGAGCCAGGACAAGGAACGGCCGGGCGGCGGCGTCGCGCCGGGCACCGGGGAAGGCGGCCCTCAGCCGCGCGAGGGCCAGCGTGGACCGCGGCCACCGCGGCCAAAGAAGCGCGACGTGCACGGATGGGTGGTGCTCGACAAGCCGGTCGGCATGACCTCGACCCACGCGGTTGCCATCATCAAGCGCATCTTCAACGCCAAGAAGGCCGGCCATGCCGGCACGCTCGATCCGCTCGCCTCCGGGCTCCTGCCCGTGGCACTGGGCGAGGCGACGAAGACCGTGCCTTTCGTCATGGACGGGCGCAAGGCCTATGCCTTCACCGTCAGCTGGGGCGCGGAGACGGACACCGACGACGCCGAGGGCACGGTGGTGGCGACGAGCGAGGCGCGGCCCGACCGCGCCGCCATCGAGGCGCTGCTGCCGCGTTTCACGGGCACCGTCATGCAGGTGCCGCCGCGTTTCTCCGCCATCAAGATCGACGGCGAGCGGGCCTACGACCTTGCCCGCGACGGCGAGGTGGTGGAACTGCAGGCCCGCCCGGTGCAGATCGACCGCCTGAGCCTCGTTGCGCATGACGGGCAGTCGAGCGTCTTCGCCGCCGAGTGCGGCAAGGGCACATATGTCAGGGCCATCGCCCGCGATCTCGGCCGGGCGCTCGGCTGCCTCGGCCATGTCGCGACGCTCCGGCGCACGCGCGTCGGCCCTTTCGAGGAGGCCGACGGCATCTCCATCGACGCCCTGCGCGAGCTCGAGGGGCTCGACGATGCGGCCCGGGCCGAGAAGGGTCTGAGGCCCGTGGCTGTCGGACTTGGGGGCCTGCCGCAGGTCACGGTCACACGCTCGGACGCCGGCCGGCTGATGCGCGGCCAGTCCGTGCTCTTGCGCGGGCGCGATGCGCCGCTCGACGAGGGCTGTGTCGCCGTCTTCGCCCACGGAGCGCTGATCGCGCTGGGGGATCTGGAGCACGGGGAGCTGCATCCGCGGCGCATCTTCAACCTGCCGCAGGCGCGCTGACGGCCGCTCTGGCCTTGGCGCGCCAATGGGTATATAGAGACCGCTTCGCGTGGGGCATGTCTTCGCGCGCAGCATGCCGACCGCGCTGGACGACATCCCGGCCCGGCCGGCGGCAAACCGCCTCCCGCGAGAGCGGCGGCGGCATGGATGACATCAAGCGAAAGGATGAACCGATGTCGATCACGGCCGAGCGCAAGCAGGCGCTTCTCAAGGAATATGCCCGCGAGGCGAACGATACGGGCTCCCCGGAAGTGCAGGTTGCGATCCTCACGGAGCGCATCGTCAACCTGACGGAGCATTTCAAGGTCCACGCCAAGGACAATCATTCCCGGCGTGGCCTTCTCAAGCTCGTGTCGCAGCGTCGTTCGCTGCTCGACTACCTGAAGAAGAAGGATGAGGGCCGCTACCGCACCCTTATCGAGCGTCTCGGCCTTCGTCGCTGAGACTTCTGCCCGGAGCGTCCGCGCTCCGGGCATTTTGCCAGGTGCCGCATCATGCGATGCGGCCGAAGACTGGTGTGGCGCTCCCGGGGCGCAGCACCTCGAGCTGGAAGGGCCGTTGCATGTCGATGCAACCCTTCGGCTCTGCGTCAGGTCCTTCCATGGGGAGGGGCCGCGAACCGGCCAGGCTGACGACCATGGCAGGATCGCCAGACGCTTCCCGCCGTTCGCGCCCTTCAGGGCCGGCGGGGCGGGCAGCCTCTCGCCGTCTTGCTCATGGCGTCGACCATATGGCCCGACCATGAGAGAAAAGACATGTTCGATATCCAACGCGTGGAACTGGACTGGGCCGGCAAGAAGCTGACCCTCGAGACCGGCCGCGTCGCCCGCCAGGCCGACGGCGCCGTGCTCGCGACCTATGGCGAGACCACCGTGCTCGCCACCGTGGTGGCGGCGAAGGAGCCCAAGCCCGGCGTCGACTTCATGCCGCTCACCGTCAACTACCAGGAAAAGGCCTATGCAGCGGGCCGCATCCCGGGCGGCTACTTCAAGCGCGAGGGCCGGCCGAGCGAGCGCGAGACGCTGATCTCGCGCCTCATCGACCGGCCGATCCGCCCGCTCTTCGTCGACGGCTGGCGCTGCGACACCCAGGTCATCATCACGGTGCTGAGCCATGACCTCGAGAACGATCCCGACATCGTCTCGATGGTGGCAGCCTCGGCGGCGCTGACCCTTTCGGGCGTGCCCTTCATGGGCCCCGTGGGCGCGGCGCGTGTCGCCTATATCGGGGGCGAGTACAAGGTCAACCCGACCTCCGCCGAGATGGAAGGTTCCGACCTCGACCTCGTCGTCGCTGGCACGGCCGATGCGGTGCTGATGGTGGAGTCGGAAGCCAAGGAACTGCCGGAAGACGTGATGCTGGGTGCCGTCATGCACGGCCACGCCCATTTCCAGCCGGTGATCGACGCCATCATCCGCCTTGCGGAGAAGGCCGCGAAGGAGCCGCGCAACCTCGAGGCGGCGGACGTCTCGGATGTGGAAAAGGCCGTGCTCGAGATCGCCGAGGCGGACCTGCGCGCTGCCTACCAGATCGTCGAAAAGCAGGACCGCTACGCCGCGGTGGACGCCGCCAAGGCCAAGGTCATGGCCGCGCTTTGCCCCGAAGAGGGCGAGGCCCGTTTCGAGGCCGAAAAGGTCAAGGCCGTCTTCAAGGAGGTTCAGGCCAAGATCGTGCGCTGGAACATTCTCGATACCGGCACGCGCATCGACGGCCGCGACGTCACGACCGTGCGCCAGATCGTTGCCCAGGCCGGCTTCCTGCCGCGCGCGCACGGCTCGGCGCTGTTCACTCGCGGGGAGACGCAGGCCCTGGTGGTCGCGACGCTCGGCACGGGCGATGACGAGCAGTTCATCGACTCGCTGGAAGGCACCTATAAGGAAACCTTCCTGCTGCACTACAACTTCCCGCCCTATTCCGTGGGCGAAACGGGCCGCATCGGTTCGCCCGGGCGTCGCGAGATCGGCCACGGCAAGCTCGCTTGGCGCGCCATCCACCCGATGCTGCCGCCGCATCACGAGTTCCCCTACACCATCCGCGTGGTCTCCGAGATCACCGAGTCGAACGGCTCCTCGTCGATGGCGACGGTGTGCGGCGCCTCGCTGTCGCTGATGGACGCGGGCGTTCCGCTGCGCCGTCCGGTGGCCGGCATCGCCATGGGTCTGATCCTGGAGGGCGAGCGCTATGCGGTGCTGTCGGACATCCTCGGCGACGAGGACCACCTCGGCGACATGGACTTCAAGGTGGCCGGCACCGACCAGGGCGTGACCGCGCTGCAGATGGACATCAAGATCGCCGGCATCACCGAGGAGATCATGCGCGTCGCCCTCGACCAGGCGAAGGCCGGGCGCATGCACATCCTCGGCGAGATGGGCAAGGCGCTCTCGGGCGCCCGCGCCGAGCTCGGCCAGTACGCTCCGCGCATCGAGACCATCAAGATCCCGCAGGACAAGATCCGCGAGGTCATCGGCTCGGGCGGCAAGGTCATCCGCGAGATCGTGGAGAAGACCGGCGCCAAGGTCGACATCTCCGACGACGGCACCGTCAAGGTCGCCTCGTCCGACCTCAAGTCGATCACCGCGGCGATCAACTGGATCAAGGGCATCGCGGCCGAGCCGGAAGTCGGCGTCATCTACGAGGGTACGGTGGTAAAGACCACGGACTTCGGCGCCTTCGTCAACTTCTTCGGCTCGCGCGACGGCCTCGTCCACATCTCGCAGCTCGCGCCGCAGCGCGTGCAGAAGGTGACGGACGTCGTCAAGGAAGGCCAGAAGGTCAAGGTCAAGCTGCTCGGCTTCGACGAGCGCGGCAAGGTGCGCCTGTCGATGAAGGTCGTCGACCAGGAGACGGGCGAGGACCTCGAGGCCAAGGGTAAGTCCGACGCCGAGACGGCGGCTGAGTAACGATCGGCCAGGGTCCGGGCAAACCTGTGCTGTCCGGCCCTGGGGGAAGCGCTCCTATCGGCCTCACCGATGCTCGTCGCGGCCGCGGCGCCTGTGCCTGTCGCTCCAGCCTGCAGGGCGTCGATGCCTGCAACCAGCGCGGGCATGATGGCGGAGACGACGCGACTGACACAAAGCCGCCGGAGTGATCCGGCGGCTTTCTCCTTTGCGGGAGGCTTCCGACCCCGGCTACTGGCTCGACCAGATGATGCGAGCCATCCAGGCGATGTCACCGAGGGGAAGAGCGCGGTCCTCGTGCTCGGGGTTGAGCGAGCGCAGCTCCACCGTGCGGGCGGTGCGGCGCTTCAGCTCCTTGGCCATGAACTCGCCATCGGTCGTCTTGACGACGACCCGGTCACCGCGTCGGACGCTCGATGTCGGCGATACGATGATGACGTCACCGTCACGGTAGAGCGGCAGCATCGAATCGCCGGAGATTTCCAGCGCATAGACCTTCTCGTCGATGCCGTCCGGAAAGGACACCTCGTCCCAGCCGGAGCCGACGGGGAAGCCACCGTCGTCGAAGAAGCCGCCGCGTCCGGCCTGGGCGAAGCCGATGAGCGGAATTGTACGGTGAGGCACCTGTTCCTGATGGCGGACGACCGACAGGAAGTCGTCGATCGTCGCGCCAGTCGCATCCAACACCTTGGCGATCGATTCCGTCGAGGGCCAGCGCGGCCGTCCGTCCGCTCCGGTACGCTTGGAGCGGTTGAAGGCCGTCGGGTCGAGTCCGGCCTTGCGCGCAAGGCCCGAGGCGCTGAGGCCGTGCCGGGACGCCAGGGCGTCGATCGCGTTCCAGATCGCTTCGTGCGACAGCATGCCCACCTCCCGCTCCTTGGGAATGGCGCATCGCGCAGCGGGGGCACCGCCACGTTAGGATGACAATCTAACTATAGGACTTATTGCCCCGTTTGTCTCGTGCGAATTCTTGACGCAAGAGCCCCTGAATGGAGGGGCCTGCGCATTGATCTTCGCAGCGCGAGCCCCTACAGCGGGTGGGCACTCGCGGGAGCATGGCGGTGGCGTTGGTATACAAGATCTGTCCGCGGCAGATGTGGGCCGAAGCGGAGGCTGCCGGTGTGTTTTCCGGCGCTCCCGTCGATGTCGCGGACGGCTTCATTCACTTCTCGACGGCCGCGCAGATGCGCGAGACGGCGGCGAAGCACTTCGCCGGCCAGAATGACCTCGTGCTGGTAGCCATCGAGGCAGCGGCCCTTGGTGAGGCGCTGCGCTGGGAGCCATCGCGCGGCGGGGACCTCTTTCCGCATCTCTACGGGCCGCTTGCCCTTTCGGCGGTCCGCTCGGTCAGGCCGCTGCCGCTCGGCGCGGATGGGCTCCATCAGTTTCCGGACGACCCGTAAATGTTCTCGCTCCTCGCATCCTTGGCGCGGCCGGCGCTGCTCGCCCTCGATCCGGAACTCGGCCATCGCCTGGCGATCCGGGCGCTCTCGATGGCTTCGGCCGCGACGCCCGAGCCCGACGCGCCGGCGCTGAGCGTGAGGGCCTTTGGGCTCGAATTTCCCAATCCCGTTGGCCTGGCGGCGGGCTTCGACAAGAACGCCGAGGCGATCGAGGGGGCGCTCGGCCTCGGCTTCGGCTTCGTCGAGGTGGGCACGATGACGCCGCGTCCGCAGCCGGGCAACAGTCGGCCGCGGTTGTTCCGCCTGGTGCGGGACGAGGCGGTCATCAACCGGCTCGGTTTCAACAACGAGGGCCACGCGGCCGGGGTTGCGCGGCTTCGCCGCCGTGGCGGACGGCCCGGCGTCGTCGGCGTCAACATCGGGGCGAACAAGGATACCGAGGACCGGATCAGCGACTATGTTGCCGGCATCCGTGCCTTCGCGCCGCATGCCGCCTATTTCACCGTCAACATCTCCTCGCCGAACACGCCCGGCCTGCGCGACCTGCAACATGCCGCAGCTCTCGATGACCTCATCGCCCGTGTGCTCGACATGCGGGATGCCGTGGCCGGCGAGCAGGGGCGACGGCCCGTCCTCATCAAGATTGCGCCGGACCTGACGCTGCCGGAGCTCGATGCCGTCGTCTCGGTGGCGCGCCGCCGCAGCATCGACGGGTTGATCGTATCCAACACCACGGTGACGCGCCCGCCCGGCCTCGTGGAGACGATGGTCGGCCAGGAGGCTGGGGGCCTGTCCGGCAAGCCGCTCTTTCCGCTCGCCACGGCGATGCTCGCGGCCACCTACCAGCGCGTTGAAGGAGCTTTCCCGCTCATTGGCGTCGGGGGCATCGATTCGGCGGAGACGGCCTGGACGAAGATCACTGCCGGTGCCACGCTGCTGCAACTCTACACGGCCCTCGTCTACAAGGGGCCCGGCCTCGTGCGCGACATCAAGGCAGGGCTGCGCGCGCGGCTGGCGCGCGAGAAACTAGACAGCCTGTCGGCTGTTGTCGGCCGAAACGCGGCCGACCTCGCCCTGAAGGCCTGAGCGGTTCAGCCAGCCACCGGAGGAGAGGGCCGCGCGGGCAAGGTGAGGGGAGGGAGCTCCTGGCCGATGCTGCGGCCACGACGCTGCTGGCGCCGACGAGCGCCGTTGCGAGACCGAGCGGTTGCGTCGTCACATGTGCCTGCGTGTTGGCGGCGCCAGCAACACCAAGTGTCGATGGGTGGCCTCGAACCGGCGCGCGGCGATGGCGGGAACGGCGCGGACTCCGCTCACGGCCGGCGCACCCCTAGCGGCGGCCGAACAGTCGCACGATCAGCCAGACCGGCACGACGATGATGGCGCCGTACAGCAGCCATTGGCCGACTTCGTGCAGGGCCGCGAAGCCACGGCCGACGACGCGGCGGATGAAGTCGACGGTCCCGTCGATGAGGCCGAGTGGCGTGATGCCGAGGAAGGCCATGATGGCGCCGACGAGAATCGACAGGAAGATGAGCTTGATCAGGACCGACAGGGGCGAGCCGCCGAGAAAACGCTGAAGCGAGCCGTTCGCCATCGTCCAATCCCCTGTGTGCTGCGGCCGGCCCTTCGCTCTGGACCGGGCTGGCCTCGCATGGTTTCCTCGCATCGGCGCCTGCCGGCCGCCGCGCATGTCGCATGCAACGTGACATGGACGATCCCTTCCTCGCGCGCAAGGTCCCGATGCTCGATCCCCGCCTCTTCCATCCCGATGCCGTCGATGCCGAAACCGCCGCCCTCAACGCGGACATCCTCGCCCGACTCACCGGCGCGCCCGACCAGTGGAGCGCACCCGCGGCCGTGGTGCGCGAGAACCGCGCCAAGGGGCTCGGGCCCTTTCCGCCGCTGCCGAAGAGCCCGCGGGCGAAGGTCGTCACCATCGACGGGCCAAGCGGGCCGCTTCACCTGCGCGTCATCGCGCCCGAGACGCCGCGGGGCGTCTTCCTCCACATCCACGGCGGCGGGTGGATGCTGGGCGCGGCCGACGAGCAGGACCCCTTCCTCGAATTTTTCGCCGAGCGGCTCGGTTTCGCCGCCGTATCTGTCGACTATCGCCTCGCGCCCGAGCATCCCTACCCGGCCGGGCCGGACGATTGCGAGGCGGCGGCGCTGTGGCTGGTGCGCGAGGGGCGCGAGCGCTTCGGCACCGAGCGCTTCATCATCGGCGGCGATTCCGCCGGGGCGCACCTGTCGGTGGTGACGATGCTGCGCCTGAGGGAGCGGCACGGCCTCACGCCCTTTGCCGGCGCCAATCTCATCGCGGGCGTCTACGACCTCGCGCTGACGCCGAGCGTCCGGCGCTGGGGGGAGGAGAAGCTCATCCTCAACACGCGCGACATCTTCCTCTTCGTGCAAGGCTTCCTGCGCCGGGAGGGGGACGTGCGCGCTCCCGACGTCTCGCCGATCCATGCCGATCTTTCCGGCCTGCCGCCGGCGCTCTTCACCATCGGCACGCGCGATCCGCTCATCGACGATTCGCTCTTCATGGCAGGGCGCTGGGCGGCGGCCGGCAACCGCAGCGAACTCGCCGTCTGGCCGGGCGGCTGCCATGTCTTCACGCGCTTCGACATCGGCCTGACGCGCGAGGCGCTGGCGCGGATGGAAGGTTTTGTGGCGTTGCTCTAGATCAGGCCGCGCTCGGCGCGGGCACCTGCCCGGCGGCGGCGATCTTGGCCGCGGCGATCACCGCCTGCGTGCGGCTCTCGACGCCGAGCTTCTGCAGGATGGCCGAGACATGGGCCTTGACGGTCGCCTCGGACACGGAGAGCTCATAGGCGATCTGCTTGTTGAGCAGGCCCTCCGACAGCATCATCAGCACGCGCACCTGCTGCGGCGTGAGGCTGGCGAGGCGCTTGACGAGCTCGCCCGTCTCGCGGTCGACGGGGGCGGCGAGGTCGATGTCGGCTGGCGTCCAGTTGCCGCCGGCGAGCACGGTGCGGATGGCCGTGCGCATGTCCTCGGCGTCGAGCGCCTTGGGGATGAAGCCGGCGGCGCCGAAATCGATGCAGCGGCGGATGACCGAGGGTTCGTCGTTGGCCGAGACGATGACGACCGGGATGTCCGGATGCTGGGCGCGCAGGTACATCAGCCCGGAGAACCCCTGCACGCCGGGCATGGCGAGGTCGAGCAGCACGAGATCGGCGGAGGCGTCCGCATTGAGCGCGGCGCACATGTCGGCGAAGGAGCCGGCCTCGACGATGCTCGCGTCGGCGACCACCCCCGCCAGCGCCTGGCGCAAGGCGCCGCGGAACAGCGGATGGTCGTCCGCTATGATGATGCGTGCTGCGGAATCGCTCACGGCCCACCCCATGCTCTGCCGTGCTATTTTTCGCCCCGGGGCGACGAGACGGCAAGCCCCGCGTTCGTCGGTCCCGCACCCGTCAGGCAAAATCCGCACAATCGCCGAACCTTGCGGGACTGAGCCGAGCACGAGTTTGCCATGAGCGGTGCGTCATGTCACACCAAGATACTGCGGACAATAGCGGGAGCGGGAGGCTCGGTGCATGATGGCTGGCGGCAGGCCGGTGGGTCAGGCGCAGCGCCTTCTGCTAGCGGCGGCGATGGCGTCCGTGATCGGGCTGATGTGGCTGCTCGAGCGGGTCGGCGTGCCCGAATCGCTCCTGACCCCCGTGCTGCTCAGCCTGCCGCTGATGCTGTTCCTCCTCGTCGGTCTGGGGGCGCGGACGATGAGCCTCGCCACCTTCGATGCCGCCGACCGCAGCCTGCCGGCGGCGGTGGCGACCCTCGCCCTGCCGGTCGTCGTGCTGGCACTCCTCGTGCTCGCCGGCAATGCACCCGCCCTGCGCTGGGGCGCCGTCGCCGGGCTCGTGCTGCATGCGGTCCTCGCTCCCTTCCTCCACGATGTCGCCGCCCCGACGCCCGCCGGCACCCTCGCCGGGCGCTTCGGCGCGCCGGCGCGCTTCGCCGTTGTCGTCGTCCTCGTGCCCGTCACCTTCATCGCGCTCGCCCTGATGCTGCAGGATGCGGCCGTCGTCCTCGCGCAATCGCTCGCCGTCGGCTATCCCGCCGCCTTGCGCCTTCTCTTCGTCCTCGCCGCGGTGGTCGCCATGGTGGGCGGGCTGAGGGCCGTCGCCGCGACGCTGGCCGTCCAGGGTGGGCTGGTGGCAGGCTTTGCCGGACTGCTGGCCGCGGCCCTTGCCGCGGCGTGGTGGCACACCTTCGTCGCAAGCCTGCGCTCGGGGATGGACACCGTGATGCCCTTTACCCGGGCGGGCGCGCCGCTTCTGACCTGGCTCGCGGCCGGGCCGGGGGAGGAGATCGTGCTGGCGCCCTTCCTCGTCGCGATGCTGGGCGTCGCGGCTTTGCCCATCGTGACCTGCCTTTCCGGGGCCCTGCCGGGCAGGGGCCTTGCCGGCCGCGTCTCGTTGCGGGCGGCGGTGGTGCTTGCGGCGGTCGTCCTCGTCGCCGACGCCGCCGCGGTCTATCTTCCGGGGGCGCTGCTCGAAGGCTCCTGGCTGCTCAGGCAGATGTCGGCCGTCGCGCATCTGTCGACGATGCTGGCGGGCGTCGCCGCCCTCGGTTTCCTTCTCGGCCTCATCCTGTCGCGCGACGTCTATCGGATCAGCGCGCCGCGGGCCTCCACCGCCCGCAAGACCGTCATCGCGCGGCTCGCCGTGCTCGCGGCCTTGGGAGGCGCCGCGGCAGCCGGTCCGCTTGCGGGCAGCATTGCGCCAGCGGTCGCGGTGAACCTCATCCTCGGCGTTTCCGCCGGCACGCTCCTGCCGGCGCTTCTCTTCGCGCTGCTTCCCGGCGGGCGGGGCTGGGCGGTCGCGATCGCCATTCTCGGCGGTGCGGCGATCGTCGCCTCGACCGAGCTGCCCGCGCTGGCGCCGGCCCTCATCGCCGGCACGCCAGCGCTCGCCTGGCCTGCCGCGTGGCTCGGCTCGGCGGCGCCGCTGTGGGCGGCGGCCTGGACCGTCGCCGTGATGGCGCTCGGCCTCGCGCTGTCGCGCTGGCGGGGCGGCACCGCCGGTCAGGCGCTCGCATCGTCCTGAGCGGCGCCGATCGCCGTGACGAGCACCTCCCGCGCGTGCGGACGTTCGCGGTGCTCGATGAGATAGATGCCCTGCCAGGTGCCGAGCGCCAGCCGCCCCGAGACGACGGGCACGGCGAGCGAGGCGTCGGTCAGCATGGTGCGGATATGGGCCGGCATGTCGTCCGGCCCCTCGATGGCGTGCACATAGGCTCGGTTGCGCGGGGCGAGATGGTCGAGGGCCGTCGCGAGATCCGCGCGCACATCCGGATCGGCATTCTCCTGGATGGTCAGCGAGGCCGAGGTGTGCCGGCAGAAGACCGTGAGGAGCCCGTCGGCGATGCCGCTCGTCGCGAGCCACCGCCGGATGGCATGGGTGATATCGGTGAAGCCGGGCCCGCGCGTGCGCACCACGAGGCGCGCGCTCGCCTGGCGCGTCACGGGCCCGGCGCCGAGGGGCGTCGTCTCGATGGCGTCGCGTTGCGTCATGTCTTCCCCGCCCTCGTCTTCATCGTTTCCCCGCGCGGCAGGAGGCCGGCGAGATAGTCGAGCCGGTCGGCCTCGCGCGGCGGCTTGTCCCAGCGGATGCGGCTGATGCGCGGAAAGCGCATGGCGACGCCGGACTTGTGGCGCGTCGACTGCTGGACGCCCTCGAAGGCGACCTCGAGCACGAGGCCGCGCTCGCCCGTGTGGACGACCTCGCGCACCGGGCCGAAGCGGTTGACCGTCTCCCGCCGCACGAAGCGGTCGAGTTCCTTCAGCTCCTCGTCAGTGAAGCCGAAATAGGCCTTGCCGACGGGCACGAGCTCCTCGCCCTCGGGCCCGCTCCGCCACAGGCCGAAGGTGTAGTCGGAATAATAGGACGAGCGCTTGCCGTGGCCACGCTGGGCATACATCAGCACCGCGTCGACGACGTGCGGGTCGTGCTTCCACTTGTACCACAGGCCCTTGGGCCGGCCGGGGACATAGGGGCTGTCGCGGCGCTTGAGCATGACGCCCTCGACGGCCTCGGCATCGATGCCGGCGCCGGCTTCGCCTGGCCGGGCACGCGCCGCGACCAGTTCCTCCCAGCTAACGAAGGGTACTAGGGGGGAGAGGTCGACGCGCCCGCCCGCGAGCCGCGCGACGAGCGCCTCGAGCCGCCGGCGCCGCTCCGCGAAGGGCAGGGGGCGCAGATCCTCCTCGCCCTCGCCGAGCAGGTCATAGGCGCGGATATGGGCGGGGAATTCCTGCATCAGGCGCGGTGTGATCGCCTTGCGGTTGAGGCGCTGCTGCAGGACATTGAAGCTCTCGACGCGCCCCCCGCGCAGGACGAGAAGCTCACCGTCGAGCGCTCCGACGAAGGCGTCCTCCGCGATGAGGGCCTCGCACAGGTCGGGAAAAGAGCCGGTGATATCCTCGCCGGTACGGGAATAAAGCCGGACGATGCGCCGGCCCTCCGGCGTCAGCTCGCGCACGGCCTCGATGCGGATGCCGTCCCATTTCCATTCGGCGCAGAATTCGGCCGGGTCGAGGCGCGAAAGCTCCTCCTCGTCGAGCGGGTGCGACAGCATCGGCGGGCGGAAGGGGGCGACCACAAGCCCCTCCGGCCGATCCGCACGACCTTCGAGCCAGGCGAAGAGCGGCTCGTAGGGCGGCGTCAGGCCGTGCCACAATTCCTCGACCGCATTGGGATCGACCCTGCCGAGCCCGGCGACGGCCGTCTTGGCGAGGCGGGCGGAGACGCCGATGCGCAGCGCCCCGGTGATGAGCTTGAGCAGCGCCCAGCGCCCGGTCTCGTCGAGCGCATCGAGCCAGCGCGCGAGAAGGCCGGGCAGTTCGGTCTTCGCCGCCATCGAGAGGCCCTCGACCACGTCGGCGAGGCGCGGCGGCGGGGCGTTGTGGCCAGTGCCCGCCTGCGATGGCGGCGGCCACATGAGAGCGACGGTTTCGGACAGGTCGCCGACATAGTCGTAGGAGAGGGCGAAGAGCACCGGATCGGTGCGCTCGGCAATGAGCGCGCGCACGAGACCGGGCTTGGCGTTGCGGAAGGAGAGCCCGCCCGTGAGGGCGGCGAGGGCATAGCCGCGCTCGGGATCCGGCGTCGTGCGGAAGAAGTCCTCCATCAGCCGCAGCTTGGCGTTGCGGCGCGGCTCGAAGGCGAGGCGGTCGAGCAACTCTGCGAAGTCGTTCATGCCGAAGGCTCCGCGACGGCTTCCGCCTCCGCCTCGTCGTCGCCGTAGCCAAGCATGTTGAGGGGACGTGCCGCGAGCCCCTCGCGCGTGCACCAGTGCACCAGCGCCTCCTCCTCGCCGTGCGTCACCCAGACCTCGCCGGCGCCGGTCTCGCGGATCGTGGCGCACAATTCGTCCCAGCCGGCATGGTCGGAGACGACGAGCGGCAGCTCGACGCCGCGCTGGCGGGCGCGAGCGCGCACCCGCATCCAGCCCGAGGCGAAGGCGGCGACCGGATCGGGGAAGCGCCGCGCCCACAGGTCCTGTAGGGCGCCCGGCGGGCACAGCACGACCGCGCCGCCGAGGCTCTCGCGACTGCCGGGCTCGACCTTGCGCAGGTCGCCGAGGGCGATGCCGAGCTCGCCGTAGAGCTGCATCAGCCGCTCCATGGCGCCGTGCAGGTAGACGGGCCGGTCGTAGCCGCGCTGGCGCAGGAGGGCGATGAGCCGCTGCGCCTTGCCGAGAGGATAGGCGCCGAGGAGGTGCGCCCGCTCGGGAAAGAGCGTCAGGGAGTGCAGCAGCTTGTCGATCTCGCCGACGACATCGGGATGACGGAAGACCGGCAGGCCGAAGGTCGCCTCCGTGATGAAGACGTCGCAGCGCACGGGCTCGAAGGGTGCGCAGGTGGGGTCGCCCACGCGCTTGTAGTCGCCGGAGATGACAATGCGCAGGCCGTTCGCCTCGATGAGGATCTGCGCCGAGCCGAGCACGTGACCCGCCGGCAGGAAGGTGACGCGCACGGGCCCGAGCGTCACCGCCTCGCCGTAGCGCACCGCCTGGGCGGTGCCGCAGAAGCCCTCGCCATAGCGCGCCGCCATGATGGCGAGCGTCTGCGCCGTCGCGAGCACGGCGCCGTGGCCGGCGCGGGCGTGGTCGGAATGACCGTGGGTGATCAGCGCGCGCGGCACCGGCCGCAGCGGGTCGATATGGACGTCCGCAAGGGGGCAATAGAGCCCGGCCGGAGTGAGCGAAAGAATGTCGCGCGCCTGCATGGACGCAAGATAGGTGCTTCCTCCGGACCGGTTAAGCCCGCGAGTCCCGGGTGCCGTCACTTTCGGCTTGACGAAGACGACCGCCTGACGTTCTTTCCGCCGCCTCCAACCTCATGACCCCCACCCCCATGCGGCCCACGAAGCTGATGACCTCCGGCGACCTCCTCGTCGATCGACGCTACACCTTTGCCGAGAGCCTGATGCGGGAAAAGGACTGGGAGGCGGCCGCCGAACTCATCGGCGAGATTGTGCGCCTTGCGCCGCACTGGGCGCCGGCCTGGATCAGCCTCGGCGAAACGCTGGCGGCGCTCGGCCGGAAGGACGAGGCGCGCGATGCCTTCACGACGGCGCTCAGGTTGTCGCCTGAAGACGAGCTCGGTGCTGGGCTGCGCCTCGCCCGCCTCGGTGCGCTGCCCCCGACCGGCGCCATGTCGGCCGGCTATGTGCGGGCGCTCTTTGACGAGTATGCGGGGCATTTCGACCGTCATCTCGTCGAGAAGCTGGCCTATCGCGGCCCCGATCTCATCCTCGAGACGCTGTGTGGCATCTGCGGGGCGACCGGCCGGCCGCCTCATTTCCGCCTGGCGCTCGACCTCGGCTGCGGCACGGGGCTGATGGGCGAGGCCGTGCGTCCTTATGCCGTCACGCTTGCCGGCTGCGATATCGCCCCGCGCATGGTGCAGCGGGCGCGCCGGCGCGGCTGCTACGACCGGCTCGCGGTCGCCGAACTGACCGCGTTCCTCGACGGCGAGGCTCCGGGCAGCGCCGACCTCGTGCTCGCGGCCGACGTGTTCATCTATGTCGGCGACCTCGCACCCGTTTTCGAAGCGACTGCCCGGGCGCTCGGCGACGGCGGTCTCTTCCTGTTCACCGTGCAGGACGTCGGCGACGCGCCGCTTGGCTTCGTGCTCGGCGAGGACATGCGCTTCGCCCACAGCACCGGCCATGTCGAGACGCTGCTCGCCGCGGTCGGGCTCGATGGCGTGGCGTGCGATCCCGCTGTCCTGCGCCATGACGGCGGCCGGCCGGTGCCTGGTTTCGTCGTCGCGGCGCAGAAGCCGGTCCGGCCCCTTTGACAGTGGGCGCGGGATGACGGATCGCGCACGAGGCGCTACCTCTTGGGGGTGACGCCGCATCTTCCGTCGCCCGCCGCGGCTGCTCTGCCGCCTGCCTTCTCCGCCTGGTTCGCCAGGCGCGGATGGCACGTGCGTGCGCACCAGCTCGATCTCCTCGCGAGCGCGCGGGCCGGGCGCTCGGCCCTGCTCGTTGCCCCGACGGGGGCCGGCAAGACGCTCGCCGGCTTCCTGCCGAGTCTGGTCGAGCTCGCGGAGGCGCCGGACCGGGCCGGCCTCCACACGCTCTACATCTCGCCGCTCAAGGCGCTCGCCGTCGACATCGCGCGCAACCTCGAGGCGCCGGTCACGGAGATGGGGCTGCCGGTCAAGGTCGAGACGCGCACCGGCGATACGCCGGCCCACAAGCGCGCGCGGCAGATCGAGCGCTCGCCGCATATCCTCCTCACCACGCCCGAGCAACTCGCGCTGCTCATCGCGCATCGCGAGGCTGAGGCGTTCTTCGCGGGCCTGCGGCGCATCGTGCTCGACGAACTGCACGCGCTCGTGACGTCGAAGCGGGGCGACCTCCTGTCGCTTGGCCTCGTGCGGCTGCTCGCGCTCGCGCCGCAGGTGACGACGGTCGGCCTCTCGGCGACGGTGCGCGAGCCGGAAGTGCTCGCCCGCTATCTCGTGCCGCAGCGCGAGGGGGTGGCTTCACCCGACATCATCACGGTGAAGGAGGGCGCGCGGCCGCATATCGGCATCCTCGAGAGCCGGCTCGCGCCGCCGCTTGCGGGCCACACGGCGCTGCATGCCATGGAGGAGATCTATCGGGCGATCCGGGAGCATCGCCTGTCGCTCGTCTTCGTCAACACGCGCATGCAGGCCGAGTTCGTCTTCCAGGAGCTGTGGCGGATGAACGACGATGGCCTCGCCATCGCGCTGCATCACGGCTCGCTCGACGCCGGCCAGCGCCGGCGCGTCGAAGCGGCGATGGCCGAAGGGCGGCTCAAGGCAGTGGTCTGCACCTCGACGCTCGACCTCGGCATCGACTGGGGCGACGTCGATCTCGTCATTAATGTCGGCGCGCCGAAGGGCGCGAGCCGGCTGATGCAGCGGATCGGCCGCGCCAACCATCGCCTCGACGAGCCGTCGAAGGCGTTCCTGGTGCCAGCCAATCGCTTTGAGGTGCTGGAATGCCGGGCCGCGCTCGACGCCGTTGCGGAGGCGGCGCAGGATACGCCGGACGCGCGCACCGGCGCCCTCGACGTACTCGCCCAGCACGTGCTGGGCCGGGCCTGCGCCGGGCCCTTCGATGCCGATGCGTTATACGAGGAGGTGCGCGGCGCTGCGCCCTATGCCGACCTGCCGCGCCGGGATTTCGACGATGTCCTCGCCTTCGTCGCCACTGGCGGCTATGCGCTGAGGAGCTACGAGCGCTTCGCGCGGATCGTCAAGGGTAAGGACGGGCTGTGGCGCGTCACCACCCCGCGCGTTGCCCAGCAGTATCGGCTCAACGTCGGGACCATCGTCGAAGAGCCGATGCTGCGCGTGCGCCTCGCCCGCCCGCGCCGGGCGGGCGGCATGACCGTCGTGCGCGGCGGGCGGGTGCTCGGCGAGGTGGAGGAATATTTCGCGGAGGGGCTGACGCCGGGCGACACCTTCGTCTTCGCCGGCGAGGTGCTGCGCTTCGAGGGCATCTATGAAAACGAGGTGATCGCCTCGCGCACGGCGGCGGGCACGGACCCGAAGGTGCCGTCCTATGCCGGCGGCAAGTTCTCGCTGTCGAGCTTCCTGGCGAGCCGCGTGCGCACGATGATCGCAAGCCCGGACGACTGGCACCGCCTGCCGAGGCCAGTGGCAAACTGGCTGAGGGCACAGAAGATGAAGTCGCGTCTGCCGCGGCCGGGGCAACTGCTCGTCGAGACCTTCCCGCGCGCCGGGCGCCACTATCTCGTCGCCTATCCCTTCGAGGGGCGGCTCGCGCATCAGACGCTCGGCATGTTGCTGACGCGGCGCCTGGAGCGGGCGCGCCTCAAGCCGCTCGGCTTCGTCGCCAACGACTACGGCCTCGCCGCCTGGGGTATCGCCGACATCGGCCTCGCGGTCACCCAGGGGCGCCTGTCGCTCGTCGAGCTCTTCGCCCCCGACATGCTCGGCGACGACCTCGAGGACTGGCTGGCGGAATCGGCGCTGATGAAGCGCACCTTCCGCCATTGCGCGATCATCGCCGGCATGATCGAACGGCGCTTTCCTGGGCAGGAGAAGACCGGCCGCCAAGTCACCATGTCGACCGACCTCGTCTATGACGTGCTGCGCCGGCACGAGCCGGACCACGTCCTCCTGCGCGCGGCGCGCGCCGATGCCGCAACGGGGCTGCTCGACGTGCGCCGGCTCGGCGATATGCTGGTGCGCGTCGCGGGGCGAATCGTGCATGCGCCGCTCGATCATCTCTCGCCGCTATCGGTGGCGGTGATGCTCGAGATCGGCCGCGAGATGGTCTATGGCGAGGCCGCCGAGCACATGCTGGCGGAGGCCGAGGCGGCGATGATGGACGAGGCGATGCGGTGAACGCGATGGATGGCGAGACCAGCACAGCGGGCGCGGCGCAGGTTCTGCGCCTGGGGCGGCTCGATCTTGTCGCCGATCCCGCCGGTGCGCTCTTCGTCGCGGACCAGGGGCTGCTCGTCGTCGCTGATCTCCATCTCGAGAAGGCGTCATCCTTCGCCAGCCATGGCATCTTCCTGCCGCCGTACGACACGCGCGCCACGCTCGCCGCGGTGGCGCGCCTCGTCGCCCGCTATGCGCCTCGGGCCGTCGTCGCGCTCGGCGACAGCTTCCACGATGCGGATGCGCACGCGCGTCTCGATCCACGCGACCGCAAAGCGCTCGCCGCCCTGCAGCGCGGCCGCGACTGGCTGTGGGTGACAGGCAATCACGATCCGCGGATGCCGCGCACGGCTGGCGGCGAGAGCGCTGCGGAGCTGCGCCTCGCCGACGTGGTGCTGCGGCACGAGCCTGCCGAAGACGGCACGGCGGAGATCGTCGGGCACATGCATCCGGCGGCCAAGGTGCGGCTCACCGGCCGCTCCCTGCGTCGCCGCTGCTTCGCTGTGGGGGCGCGGCGCATCGTCATGCCGGCTTTCGGTGCTCTGACGGGCGGGCTCAACCTGCGCGATGCCGCCTTCCGGCCGCTCTTTCCCCAAGGCGTCACGGCCCACGTGCTCGGCCAACGGCTCTACGCCATCGGCTGGCCGCTGCTGCTGCCGGATTGAGCTTCGTCAGTCCCGCCGGAAGATGATCGTCGCGAGCCAGCCGAAGAGCACCGCCATGGCGACGACGCCGAGGCCGTAGAATATGGCGTGATCGTGGGCGAGGGTGACCGTCGCCTGTTCGAAGCCGGTTTTCACCACCTCGAAATTGGTGGTCTGCCGGGCGAGTTGCGCCCCGTCGACGAAGAGAGCCACCTCGACGTCGTAATTGCCGGTGGGGGCGACAGCGGGCAGGGTGATGGGCGCGCGGAAGATTGACGGCGTCAGGAAGGTGACGCCGCGCGGCTCCTCGGTGAACAGCCCCTGGTCGTTCTTGAGCCGCAGCAGGGCCTCCCGGAACGGCTCCTCGCTCGCCAGATGTTCCATGCCTGGCGTCGCGATCTGCATATCGAGGCCGAGCCGGTAGCGCGTGAGAAAAGCCCCGCCCGCGATCTCGTCGATCGGCCGCGACGAGAGAACGGCGAGATAAGTCGGAAGGTCGACGAAGCGGCGCTGCGATGTGTTGAGCCAGAGCGGCCCGACCCGCTCCTTCTCGCGCACGATGGTCGTGCGCCGGGGGCCGCGCACGGTGATGACGACGTCATAAGGTGCGGCCCGTGCCACCGTGCGCTCATCACGTTCAATGGCGCCGAAGACAACGATGGACGAACCCGTGTAGGTGGACGTGATCGCGACCCTGTGTGTCGACAGGGACAGGATCAGTGTCTCGGCAGCCGCCGGCGCGAGCGATGCGCAGAGCGCTGCGAGAGCGGCCGCGGTGAACAGCAGCCGGGGCATCGCCGTTCTTGCCCACCTCGTCGCCGTCATGGCCGTGCCCCCACGGTGACGAGCGAGAAGGGCTCCTGCGGTCTCACCACGAGATCGATGGCAAAGCGGATACCGACCCCGAGGACGAGAATGGCAAGGAGCAGGCGGAAGGACTCGCCCTTGAGATTCTGGCCGGCGCGGGCGCCGAATTGCGCTCCCATGACACCGCCGATGATGAGCAGCATCGCCAGCACCACGTCCACCGACTGGTTGGTGAAGGCGTGCAGCAGCGTCGCTGCCATCATCGTGAAGAGGATCTGGAAGAGGGATGTGCCGACCACCACGGCGGCGGGGATGCGGAAGAGATAGATGAGCGCAGGAACGAGAATGAAGCCGCCGCCAATGCCGAGCACCGCTCCGGCGAAGCCGATGAGTATGGCGAGCGTGACGATGGGGATGACGCTGCCATAAAGCTTGGAGCGGTGGAAACGCATCTTCCACGGTAGGCCGAGATACCACGGATGCTCGCCCGAGCGACGCGAGAGGGGGACGACGCCGCGGCGCGTCGCCCACATGGTCTTGAGGCTTTCGGCCAGCATCAGCGAGCCGATGATGCCGAAGAGCGTCACGTAGCTGACGACAATGACGAATTCGAGCTGGCCGAGGCGGCTCATCACGTTGAAGAACCACACCCCGAGCAGCGTGCCGACGAAGCCACCCGCGACCAGCACGCCGCCGAGCTTGAAGTCGAGCGCCTTGCGCCGCCAGTAGCCGAGCGCACCGGTGACCGAGGAAGCCGTGATCTGCGAGGCCTGGGTGGCGACCGCGATCGCCGGCGGGATGCCGAGGAAGATCAGAAGCGGCGTCATCAGGAAACCGCCGCCGACGCCGAACATGCCCGAGATGAAGCCCACCGCCGCGCCCATGGCGAGGAGGGTGAACATGTTGACGGACATTTCGGCGATGGGCAGGTAGATGTGCACGGCACGGTACTCGGACGCTCGGTCGAATGCGACAGCGGCCGCGGGCCGTCGGCACGCGGCTGCTTCGTCAGTCTAGGGAGCGTCCCTTAACGTGGGGTCAAAACCAAGGCATGACAGCCACGGTTATGCACAAGCCCGTGTGCCGTCCCGTCGCCACAGCCCGGAGGCTGCCGTGAGCGCGTACGGGCCGTCAGAGTTGTGACACCGTCCCGGGCGGTTTCGGCGCCCCCGGCGAGGGGGCAGCGGTGCTCAGCTCCCAGCCGCCCGCGGGCACTTCATTGGCGATGCGGTCGGGCACCTTGACCTGCCAGCGCGCGAAAGCCTCCTTGCCGATGGCCAGTTCGCTCGCCGTCAAGCTGCGGGCGAGTTCGTCCCGCTTGGCGGCCGCATCCTTGTCGCCGTCGCGGGCGAGGACCGACAGCCACGTATAGGAGGCGACGAGGTCGCGCTCGGTGCCGAGACCGCGCGCCAGGAGAACGGCGAGATTGAACTGGCTGTCGCGCACGCCGAACTCCGCTGCCTTGCGGAACCATTGCACGGCCGTCTCGTAATCCGGTTTGCCGGTGATGCCCTCGGCATAGAGCACGCCGAGATTGTGCATCGCCCGTGCATTGCCGGCCGCAGCCGCCTTCTCGTACCACATGCGCGCCGTGCCGACGTCGCGCGGGACGCCGATACCCTTTTCGTAGTGGCTGGCGATACGATATTGCGCCGGCACGAGACCGGCAGTCGCCGTCGCCTCGAACAGCCGGGCGGCTTGGGCCATGTCGCGCGGCACTCCGCGACCCTCCGCGAGGCGGCTGGCGACCTCGTAGACGGCGGCGGCGTCGCCCGCGGCCGCCGCCTTGCGCAACGGGGCGGGCAGGCCCTCCGCCGGCAGGTCGGCGACCTTGCTCGGCGGGATGGAAAGGGGGGCCCGTGGGCTCTCCTCGAGGCGCGAATTCCGGTCCGGGGCGGGGGCCGGCGAGGCGCTGTCAGGGACGGCCGGAATTACCGGTAGGGAACCCGTCGTCGCGGGGCCGCTGTCGGTGACGAACGGGTTCGCGGCGAAGGGGTTCAAGACGTCAGGGGAGGGAGCATCCGCCTGTGCCGGTGGTGATGATCGCGCCTCGGCCTCCTCGCGGGCAGCGGGCGCCGTGGCGTCATGGGCCGCGGCGGGTTCCGCATCGCCAGCGGGGTGGGGCTTGCCGGCGAGGCCGCCCAGCACCTGCGCCGCGCCGACGGCGATGACGATGGCGGCGAGACCGATCAACAGGGGCTTGCGCCGGGCGGCGACGCCGTTCCTGAGCCGCGCGACCGGGGAGGCGACGGTCTGACGGCGCGTAGCCGCCGTCGGCCGCGGCTCGGCCCTGAGCGCGGGCGCGGAGTCGTCCTCGGACCGGGACAGGACCTCGACCTTGTTGGCGTGCAAGGCCGGATCGGGCAGCGCGGCGGCGGTCTCCGCCGCCGCAGCCTGCGCGGCCCGCCGGGCGGCCGCGATGAAGCTTGCTTTGACCGCCGCGGTGGGCGCCTCGTCGAAAGCCGGAGCGGCAGCCGCTGTCTCCTTCTCCGAAGGCACGGCCGTCAGGGTCGGCTGCGCCGCGAGAAACGCGGCGGATGGCGTGGCGGCATCGAGAGTAGGCGGCGGTGCCGGCCGATCGGTCTCGTCTTCCCGGCCGTGGGAAGGCTGGTTTGCCCTCAGCAAAGCGTCGAGGCTGGTGCGCAGGTCTTCGAACTCGGCCGAATCGGCCGGATCGTCGTCGGGCAGGCGCGGCAGGGTGCCCGGCGCCGGCCGCCCCTCGGCCATGTCTTCCTCCAGCAGGGCGAGGCGGTCGACGATCCGCTCCAGCGTCTGGTGCACGGCTTCCAGCGTATCTTGTGTCCTCAGGTCGGTGCTCGCCTGGGTCGTCCTCAGCGCGGCCAAGTCGCGTTTGAGCTGGCCGATCTCGGCGGGCATGGTCTCGTAGGCATCGGGAAGGGCGCTGCGGGCCGCTTCGGCGGCGCGGCGAGCTACCTGCTCGATGGCTTCGGCCGTGCCGTCCTGCAACTCGCGCATCTCCTCACGCAGCTGATGGCGCAGGTCGGCGAGGAGGTCGGCCATCGTCCTTTCGAGCGAGGACATGCCGTGCGCGATGCGCTCCCGCTCGGCGAGTGCCGGGGCCGCGCCCACCGCATCGATCCGCTCGGCCAGCTGACCGATCTGCCGTTCGAGTGCGTCGAGGCCAGCGCTATCGGTCTCGGCTGCGCGCACCTCCTCGATGCGTGCCGTCAAGGCGTGGATCATGCCCTCGATGCGCGCGAGATCGGGAGCGGGGCTCGGGCGCTCCAGGTGCTCGTTCAGACGGTCGAGCCGGGCGAGGACGTCGCCGATCGGCATCGCCGCCACTGGTCGCAGGGCCTCGTCGATCTTGCGCGACAGCGCCTCCAGGCGGGCGACAACGGCCTCCTGTTCGAGGCGGGGGGCGGCGTGGCCAGGCGTTCCGACCTCCCGTGCAATCGGCGTCTGGTTGCGGCGCGGCCGCTCGTCGAGCCGCCGGTTCATGGCGGCAAAGCGCTCGCCAAGGGTTGGGCTGTCGTCGAGTTCGCGCTGCCGACGACGGATCTCGGCGACGGCCGCCTCGAGCCGCCGACGGGCCGTTTGCTCCTCGGTTATCAGCGGGCCGACGGTCTCTTCTTCGCCAGCGTCGTTTCCCGCCCCGGCGGCGACGGCCTCAAGCCGGTCCCCGACGTCGTCGAGCGCGTCGCGGAGCGCGGCGGCGTCTTCGTACCAGCGCGAGACGGCAGCAGGTGTCCTGTCGGCAGTGAGATGCCGCTCGATGTCGTCGAGCCGCCGGCCGATGGCCAGAAGGGCCTTACCAATGGCGCCGGTCGTCTCGTCCTGCCGCTCGGCCATCGAGCGGGTGCTTTGCGCGACATGCGATTCAGTGCGCTCCATCCAGCGGGCAATCGAGTCGAGTGCGCTGGCCGTGCGGGCTGCGGCGCCCCGCGTCTCGGCGAGGGTGCGCTCACTGACGCGCGCCACGATCTCGTCGAGGCTCGGCATGTCGAGGCCGGCGCCAGCCTCGGGACGACGCGGGGCGGCGGCGGTTTGCATGCGTTCGCGGGCGAACCGGGCGAGCCGCTCGCTGACCTCGGCGAGCGAATCGTGTCCCGATGGGGCCACGCGGGTGTCGCCGTCGGCCGCCTGGTCGGCGATGACGGTGCTGAGCCATGCGCCGAGCGTCATTCCCGCCTTGCGCGCCGCCTCCTTGGCCGCATCCCGCGCCTGCGGGTCGATGCCCTTCACACTCCAGGGGGCGGTCTGTGCCATCGTGATCCCACTGCGCTGCCGCAGGCACGTCCTGCGCGATGCTGCCGGTGGGTCAAGTTCTCCTGATTATGGTAAAGAAGCCGTTAACCATAACAGACAGGATTGCGCGTACGGCCTGTCCGCGGGGCGCGTGGGGCGCCGGGACGGCAGCGCAATGAAGGCGGCCCGACGCACGCCCTTTCGACAGGCGCCGATATGGTTTATATATGAACCATGATGTGCCCCGCCCCCCGCTCTGCTGGCGGTTGCCGGGCGGGCGCAATGCGGGAGGAGCCACGGAATGCCGAGCTACAAGGCACCAGTCGAGAATGTCCGTTTCCTGCTCGAGGACGTCTTCGGGATCGAGCGCTACAACAATCTGCCGGGTTTCGCCGAGGCGAGCCCGGACCTGATCGCGGCCATTCTCCAGGAAGGCGCGAAGCTCTGCGAGGAGGTGCTACAGCCGCTCAACCGTACCGGGGATCTCGAAGGCTGCACCCGCCACGACGACGGGCGCGTGACGACGCCGAAGGGCTTCAAGGCGGCCTATGACGCCTTCGCCGAGGGCGGCTGGATCGGGCTCGCGGCCGATCCGGACTACGGCGGCCAGGGCCTGCCCTATACGCTCGCGGCGGTGATGAACGAATTCGCCTCCGCGGCCAACATGGCGCTCGCCATGTATCCGGGCCTGACCATGGGCGCCATCGCGGCGCTGATGACCCACGGCACAGAGGAACAGAAGAAGACCTATCTGCCCAAGATGATCGCCGGCGCCTGGTCCGGCACCATGAACCTCACCGAGCCGCATTGCGGCACCGACCTAGGGCTCATCAAGACAAAGGCCGTGCCGAACGGCGACGGCTCCTATGCCATCACCGGCACCAAGATCTTCATCTCGGCCGGCGAGCATGATCTCACCGAAAATATCGTCCACCTGGTGCTCGCCCGCATCGAGGGGGCGCCGGAGGGCACCAAGGGCATCTCGCTCTTCGTGGTGCCGAAGCGGCTCGTCAAAGGTGACGGCTCGCTCGGCGCGGCGAATGGCGTGTCCTGCGGCTCCCTCGAGCACAAGATGGGCATTCACGGCAATGCCACCTGCGTCATGAACTACGATGGGGCCAGGGGCTGGCTCGTCGGGACCGAGAACAAGGGCCTCAACGCCATGTTCGTGATGATGAACGAGGCGCGGCTCGGCGTCGCCATCCAGGGCCTCGCCCAGTCGGAGGTCGCCTACCAGAACGCCGTCGCCTATGCGCGCGAGCGCCTGCAGGGCCGCTCGCTCACCGGCGCCAAGGATCCGGACAAGCCGGCCGACCCCATCCTCGTCCACCCGGACGTGCGGCGGAACCTTCTCTCCATCCGTGCCTTCAACGAGGCGGCGCGGGCGCTCGTGCTATGGACGGCCCTGAAGAGCGACGTCGCGCATCGCTCTGGCGATGCGGCGGAGAAGCAGGCGGCGGACGACCAGCTCGGCCTGCTCACGCCGGTCCTCAAGGGCGTCCTCACCGATGTCGGTTTCGACAATGCGGTGAAGGCGCAGCAGATGTTCGGCGGCCACGGCTACATCGCCGAATGGGGCATGGAGCAGTTCGTGCGCGATGCCCGTATCGCCATGATCTACGAGGGTGCCAACGGCATCCAGGCGCTCGACCTCGTCGGCCGCAAGCTGCCGCGCGACGGCGGGCGGGCCGTCATGGCCTTCTTCAATGAGGTTGGCGGCTTCGTGAAGCAGCACGCCGGCGACGAGGCCATGGCGCCCTACGTGAAGCCGCTCGAGGCCGCGCTCGGCCACCTGCAGCAGGCGACCATGTGGTTCATGAACAACGCCATGGCCAAGCCGGACAATGCGGGCGCCGGGTCCTACGACTACATGCATCTCTTCGGGCTCGTGGCCCTCGGCTACATGTGGGCGCAGATCGCCAGGACTGCGCTCGCGAAGAAGGCGAACGGCGGCGATGCGGCGGACATGGAGGCGAAGCTGCTCGCCGGCCGCTTCTTCATGGAGCGGACGATGCCGGAGAGCGCCGTGCATCTTGCCCGGATCTCCTCCGGCGCCGACACCGTGATGGCGATGCCTGCGGAGATGTTCTGAGTTCGGCCTTTCCCATCGCGGAGAGGCGCAGTGAGCCAAGCGAGCGGGGTGGGAAGGCCGGGCTCTGCCGGTCCCACCCCAAGCCCTGCTCCTCCCCAAGGGGAGGGGAGCCCAATGCCGGGAGGCCTTCATGCCTGACGCTTACATCTATGACCATTTGCGTACGCCGCGCGGCCGCGGCAAGGCGGACGGCGCGCTGCACCAGGTGACGACGCTGCAGCTCGCGACGACGGCGCTCAGGGCGCTGCGCGAGCGCAACGACCTCGACACGCGCCTCGTCGACGACGTGGTGCTCGGCTGCGTCGATCCCGTCGGCGAGGCGGGCGGCGACGTCGCCCGCGCGGCGGCGCTCAATGCCGATTACGGCCACCACGTGCCGGGCGTGCAGATCAACCGCTTCTGCGCCTCCGGCCTTGATGCGGTGAACTTCGCCGCGGCGCAGGTCATGTCCGGCCAGCACGACCTGGTGGTGGGCGGCGGCGTCGAATCCATGAGCCGCGTCGGTATCGGCGCCTCGGGCGGGGCCTGGCCGGTCGAGCCGGAGATCGCGGTGAAGTCCTATTTCATGCCGCAGGGCGTTTCGGCCGATCTCATCGCCACCAAATACGGCTTCACCCGCGACGATTGCGACGCCTATGCGGTGGAAAGCCAGAAGCGCGCTGCCAAGGCCTGGGAGAGGGGTTATTTCAAGAAGTCCGTCGCGCCGGTCACCGACGTCAACGGCATCGTCCTCCTCGACAAGGACGAGCACATGCGGCCGGGCACGGACATGCAGACGCTCGGCCAGCTCAAGCCCTCCTTCGTCCAGATGGCCGACATGGGCGGCTTTTCAGCCGTCGCCATCGATGCCCATCCCGAGGTCGAGGCGCTCGACCATGTGCACCACGCCGGCAATTCGTCCGGCATCGTCGATGGGGCAGCGGCCGTGCTCGTCGGTTCGCGCAAGGCGGGCCGCTCGGCCGGCCTGAAGCCGCGGGCGCGTATCCGCGCCTTCGCCAACATCGGCTCGGAGCCGGCGTTGATGCTCACCGGGCCGGTGGATGTGACGAAGAAGGTGTTGAAGCGTGCCGGCATGACCATTGCCGACATCGACCTCTTCGAGATCAACGAGGCCTTCGCCTCCGTCGTGTTGCGCTACATGCAGGCCTTTGCGCTCGATCCGGCCAAGGTCAATGTCAACGGCGGCGCCATCGCCATGGGCCACCCGCTCGGCGCCACGGGTGCCATGATCCTCGGCACGGTGCTCGACGAACTGGAGCGCACCGGCAAGGAGACTGCCCTGGTGACGCTGTGCATCGGCGCCGGCATGGGCACCGCCACCATCATCGAACGGGTGTGAGGACAAGATGAAGTTCGAGAACTTCCGCTTCGAGACCGACGCCGAGGGCATCGCGGTCGCGACCTGGGACATGCCCGGCCGCTCGATGAACGTCATCACGCCTCAGGTGATGGAGGAACTCGCCGCCATCATCGACACGGTGGCGGCCGATGCCGCCATCAAGGGCTGCATCATCACCTCCGGCAAGGAAGCGTTCTCCGGCGGCGCGGACCTGACCATGCTGCAAGGTCTCGGCGCCGAATATGCGAAGCTCGCGAGGACGAAAGGCGAAGAGGCGGCGATCGCCCATTTCTTTGCGGAATCGCGCAAGCTCTCGCAGCTCTATCGGCGGCTGGAGACTTGCGGCAAGCCGTTCGCGGCCGCGATCCACGGCGTGTGCCTGGGCGGCGCCTTTGAGCTCGCGCTCGCCTGCCACTTCCGCGTGGTCTCGGATGTCGACGCGACGCGGGTCGGCCTGCCGGAGGTCAAGGTCGGCCTCTTCCCCGGTGCCGGCGGCACGCAGCGCGTGGCGCGGCTGATGCAGACGGGCGATGCCCTGCAGATGCTCTTCAAGGGCGAGCAGATCCGCCCGCTGATGGCGCGCAACATGGGCCTCGTCCACGCCGTGGCGCCGCGCGACAAGATCGTCGAGACAGCCAAGGAATGGCTGCGTGCCGGCGGCAGCGCCGTTGCGCCGTGGGACGAGAAGGGCTTCAAGAACCCCTCCGGCCGCGTCTATTCGCCCGCCGGCATGCAGGTGTGGCCGGCGGCCAACGCCATCTACCGGCGCGAGACGCACGACAATTATCCGGCGGCGAAGGCGATCCTGCAGGCGGTCTACGAGGGCCTGCAACTGCCGATGGACCTCGCGCTCGAGGTGGAGAGCCGCTATTTCGCTAAGATCCTGCGCTCGAAGGAGGCGGCGGCGATGATCCGCACGCTCTTCGTCTCCATGCAGGAGCTCAACAAGGGTGCGCGTCGGCCGGCGGACGTGCCTCAGGCGAAGCTGCGCCGCGTCGGCGTCATAGGAGCCGGCTTCATGGGCGCAAGCATCGCCTATGTCACCGCGCTCGCCGGCATGGAGGTCGTGCTCATCGACCAGAGCGTGGAGGCCGCCGAGAGGGGCAAGGCCCATTCGCACAAGCTGATGACCGACCAGATCATGAAGGGGCGTGCCAAGACGGCCGACCGCGAGGCATTGCTCGCCCGCATCACGGCGAGCGACGACTACGGGCTCCTGAAGGACTGCGACCTCGTCATCGAGGCGGTATTCGAGGACCCGAAGGTCAAGGCCGAGGTCATCGCCAAGGCGGAGGCGGCGATGCGCCCGCGCGCCATCTTCGCCTCCAACACCTCGACCTTGCCCATTACTGGGCTTGCCGCCAATTCGGAGCGGCCGAAGCAGTTCGTCGGCATCCACTTCTTCTCGCCGGTCGAGAAGATGATGCTGGTGGAGGTCATCCTCGGCAAGAAGACGGGCGACCGGGCGCTCGCCGTGGCGCTCGACTACGTGCGCGCCATCAGGAAGACGCCCATCGTCGTCAACGATGCGCGCGGCTTTTACGCCAACCGCTGCGTCATGGCCTATGTGCGCGAGGGACACCAGATGCTCGTCGAGGGCGTGCCGCCGGCCATGATCGAAAACGTGGCGCGCATGGCAGGCATGCCCGTCGGCCCGCTGTCGCTCAACGACGAGGTGGCGCTCGATCTTGCGCTCAAGATCCTCAAGGCGACGAAGGCGCAGGTGGGGCCCGAGGCTATCGACCCGGCGCAGGAGCAGCTTCTCGTAGAGATGGTAGAGAAGCGCGGCCGCCTCGGCCGCAAGAACGGCAAGGGCTTCTACGACTATCCCGAAGGCGGCAAAAAGCGGCTGTGGCCCGGCCTTGCCGAGTTGCAGGAGACGAAGCTCGACCCCGACGCCATCGACATCGAGGAGCTGAAGCAGCGCTTCCTCGTGGCGCAGGCGCTGGAGGCGGCGCGGGCGGTCGAGGAGAAGGTCATCACCGATCCGCGCGAGGCGGACGTCGGCTCCATCCTCGGCTTCGGCTTCGCGCCGTTCACCGGCGGCACGCTGTCCTACATCGACGGCATGGGCGTCGCGGCCTTCGTCGATCTCGCCAAGTCACTGGCGAAGAAGCACGGTGAGCGCTTCAAACCCTGCCGCCTCCTGATGCGTATGGCCCGCGAGCGCACGAGCTTCTATGCGGCACCCGCCGAGAAGCCAGACCGGAAGAAGGCAGCGTAAGAGAAGGCGTCGTAGGCGTGTCATGCCGGGCGTGTTCCGGCCATCCACGCCTCGTCGTTGCTCAACCCGCAAAGGCGTGGATGCCCGCGACAAGCGCGGGCATGACGCCGCGATGCAGGTGTCATAGCCCGGCGGCTATTTTCCATGAACCTCTGGTTGCGCCTTCTCTGGCTCCTCCTCGCGACGCCGTTCCGCGACCGGCTCGCCGTGCCCGACGGCGTCTCGCGTCTGTGGTTTCACGTCGGGCTCCTTGATCTCGACACCAACGGCCACATGAACAACGGCCGCTATCTCACGCTCATGGATCTCGGGCGCATGGACCTCATCCTGCGCAGCGGGCTGTGGCGGGCGGTGCTCGCCAACAAATGGACGCCCGTATTGTCGGCGGCGAGCATCCGCTACCGGCGCGAGCTGCGGCTGTTCCGCCGCTTCCGGCTCGACAGCCGCATCGTTGCGTGGGGCGACAGCTGGTTCGTGATGGAGCAGCGCTTCATCGCGCGCAACCGCCGCGGCGAGGAGATGGTGGCGGCCGTCGCGCTGCTGCGCGGCGGGCTCTACGATCGCCGCGCCAAGGCCTTCGTGCCCGTGGCGCAATTGCTTGCAACGGTGGGCGTCAATGCCGCCTCACCCGAACCGCCGGAGGAGGTCCGGGCCTTCCTCGCTGCGGAGGCGGCGATGAGCCACACAGCCAGGGATGCGCCGAAGCGGGCTGGCACCGAGGCGCCGGGCGGCTAACCTGTCCCCTAATGGAATCGGGAGGCCCCGCCGCATGCGCCAGATCGATTATTATTTCTCGCTCGTCAGCCCCTGGGCCTATTTCGGCCACGCGCCCTTTCTCGCCACCGCTCAACGGCACGGATGCACCGTCACCTACAAGCCTGTCTTCCTCGGCGAGGTCTTTTCCGAGACGGGCGGGCTGCCGCTCGCCAGGCGCCATCCCGTGCGCCAGCGGTACCGGCTCGTCGAGCTGCAGCGCTGGCGCGAGAAGCGGGGCGTGCCGCTCAATCTCCAGCCGGCATTCTGGCCCTTCGAGGTGTCGCTCGCCGACCGCTGCGTCATCGCCCTGCAGGCGGCGGGCATCGATCCGGCCGCCTTCACCGCGCGCGCCTTCGCCGGTGTGTGGGCGCGAGACGAGAATCTTGCCGACGAGGCGGTGCTGGCGGCGATCGCGACGGAGGTCGGCGTCGATGCCGGGATGATGCTCGCGGGCGCCCACGGTGAGTCGGCCAAGGCCACCTATGCCGGCAACATTGCGGACGCCATCGCAGCGGAGGTCTTCGGTTCTCCGTCCTACGTCATCGACGGCGAGGTGTTCTGGGGTCAAGACCGGCTCGACCTTCTCGCCGACATGCTGGCGAGCGGGCGGCCGGCCTACTCGAGCGACGTCTGAGCCCTATTCCGCGGCGATCCTGAGCGCCTTCCAGCGCGTTAGCAGTGCGCGCAGGGCCGCCGGCTTCAGCGGCTTGTGCAGCACGTGGATGTCCTTGGCGGCGGCCTCGGCGCGCACGGAGGGCGAGCGGTCGGCGGTGAGCAGTACCGCCGGCAGCTCGCGCGCAAGCTTCCAGCGCAGGGCGACGATCGCCTCGATGCCGTCGCCCTCATCGAGGTGGTAGTCGGCGATGATGACGTCCGGCCGGGCTCCCTTGCGACGCAGCACGTCCTGGGCCTGCTTCAGGCCGGACGCGGCCAGGACGGTGCAACCCCAGCCGCCGAGCAGCACCTGCATACCCTGCGTGATCTGCTTTTCGTTGTCGATGGTAAGGACGACGAGGCCATCGAGCGGGGCGGCCGGCGCGGGCTCCACCTCGGTGGCGACCTGACCCGCCGGCAGGGCCGTGACGAGAGGGACCTCGACAGCGAAGACGGAGCCGCGGCCAGGGATCGAGCGCAGCGACAGCGGATGGTCAAGCACGCGGGCGATGCGCTCGACGATGGAGAGGCCGAGACCGAGGCCGCGCGCCTCGCGCGCGCCCTGTTCGAGCCGCAGGAACTCACGAAAGACGACCTTCTGTTTCGAGGCCGGTATACCAAGACCCGTATCCCACACCTCGATACGCAGCTTGTTGCCGCGCCGGCGGCAGCCGACAAGTACCTTGCCGGTCGGCGTATATTTGATGGCGTTGGAGATCAGGTTCTGCAGGAGGCGGCGCAGAAGCCGCCGATCGGTCCTGACCGTGCCCGAGGTATCGACGAAGGCAAGTTCAAGGCCCTTCTCGCGCGCCATCGGGCCGAACTCGCGCCGGAGGGCGCGGAACATGTCGTCCAGGCGGAAGAGCGACGGCTCGGCCTTGAGCGCGCCAGTGTCGAGGCGCGAGATGTCGAGAAGGGCGGTGAGGATCTCCTCCACCGCGTCGAGGGCGCCGTCGATGTTCTCGGCGAGCGCCGCGTCTCCGGACTTGCGGTCGCGCTCGACCAGCGAGGTGGCATAGAGGCGCGCCGCGTTGAGCGGCTGCAGGATATCGTGGCTGGCGGCGGCGAGGAAGCGGGTCTTGGAGGCATTGGCCTCGTCGGCAGCGGCCTTGGCGCCGCGCAACTCCTCATTGAGGCGCATGAGCTCTTCCGTCCGCTCGCGCACGCGCCGCTCCAGCGTCTCGTTGGCGCGCTCGAGCGCCTCCTCGGCGCCGACGGTTTCGGTAATGTCGGCGTAGGTAGTGACGAGGCCGCCGTCGGGCAGGTGGTTGGAGCGGATCTCGATGACCTTGCCGGAGGGATAGAGCCTCAGCCGGACCGGCTCGGTGTCGTTGACGAAGCTCTCGAGGCGCGCGGCGATGAGGTCATCGGGGTTGCCCTTGCCGTAGGAGCCGCGCTCGGCATTGAAGCGCACGATCTCCTCGAGACCGACGCCCACATGCACGAGTTCCTCCGGAAGGTCGTAGAGCTCGCGGAAGGCCCGGTTCCAGCACATCAGGCGCAGGTCCTTGTCGAGCACCGTGATGCCCTGGCGCGCGTGGTCGAGGGCATGCTGCAGCAGGTCGCGATTGTACTGGATGGCCGCCGAGGCGTCGTCGAGCAGCTTGAGAGCCGCCTTGGTGGAGACGTTGCGCCGGCGCAGCAGCAGCGACAGCACAAGGCGCGAGGAGGCCGCGCCGATGGCCGAGGCGAGCAAATGCTCGGCAAAGCGCAGGAGGTGGATGTCCGCCTCGGCGTTGCCGTTTGGAGTGACGCCACGGCTGGCGGCGAAACTCATGAAAGCAGCGTCCGTCCGTTCCGTGCCGAGATAGCGTCCGACGGTGGAGCGCAGGTCGTCGACGGTAACGGCCGAGCGGCGCAGGCGGAAGGCCTGGGCCATGGGGGCGCTGTCGCGGGCGATGAAGACGTTGGCCTGCAGCCGCTCCATGGGATTGGCCGGGCGCATGAGCGAGAAGCCGACATAGGCGGTGAGGTTCACGGCGAGGCTCCAGACGACGCCGTGTGTCAGCTGCGGCAGGTCGGTGCCGAGAAGGGCCGTGGGCTTCAGGGCGGCGAGCCCGAAGGGCCCGTTGCGGACGACGTCGTGCCAGAAACCCTCGCTGCCGGAGAGGCTCGGCAGCAGCAGCGTATAGGCCCAGATGGCAAAGCCGGCGGCGAGGCCGGCGCTCGCGCCGAGCGCTGTGCCGCGCCGCCAGACGAGGCCACCGAAGAAGGCCGGGCCGATCTGGGCCACCGCGGCGAAGGACAGGAGGCCGATGGCGGCAAGCGCCGCCTCGCCGGAGGCGCGATAATAGACATAGGCGAAGAGGATGACGGCGACGATGGCGATGCGCCGGACCATGACGACGAAGCGGCCGAGGTCGCCGGCATCCGTCCGTTCGTCCTCGCCGCGGCGGCCCCGCCGGCGCAGCACGAGGGGCATGACGAGATCGTTCGAGATCATGATGGCGAGCGCTACCGAATCGACGATGACCATGGCGGTGGCGGCCGAGAGGCCGCCGATGAAGGCGACGAGCGCCATCAGCACCGCGCCGTCGTGCAGCGGCAGGGCCAGAACCGTCATGTCGTAGTCGATGGAACCGCGCGGGAAGATCACCTCGCCGGCGAGCGCGATGGGAATGACGAAGAGGTTGATGAGCACGAGATAGAGCGGGAACATCCAGGCTGCACGCCGGATGTCGGCCGGATGCCGGTTCTCGACGATCATCATGTGGAACTGGCGCGGCAGCAGGATGGCGGCGCCGGCGGCGAGCAGCGTGAGCGTGAGGAAGCTCACCGGCTCGGACGTGCGCGCGACAATGCCGGGGTCGGCAGCCTCGCCCGCCCGCCGCCACAGGTCGCCGAGGCCGTCGAACATCCAGAAGGTGACGAAGAAACCGACGGCGAGGAAGGCGAATAGCTTGACGACACTCTCGAGCGAGATGGCGAGGACGAGGCCGTCGTGATGCTCCGTCGCATCGATCTGGCGCGTGCCGAAGGCGACGGCAAAGGCGGCGAGCACGCCGGCGACGAGGAGGGCGAGGTCGCCGAAGATCGAGCGGCCGAGCCCATGATCCTCCGTCGCCGCGAGGAAGACCTCGAGCGAGGACGACACCGCCTTGAGCTGCAGGGCGATGTAGGGCACGGCCCCGACCACCGCGATGACGGCGACAAGCGCGGCAACGCGGTCGCTCTTGCCGTAACGCGCGGCCACGAAGTCGGCGATCGAGGTGATGTTCTGCGCCTTGGCGAGTTGCACGATGCGTCCGACAAGGCGATGGCCGAGCCCTATGACGAGGATCGGCCCGACATAGATGGTGAGAAAATCGAGCCCCGAGCGCTCGGCGAGGCCGACCGAACCGAAGAAGGTCCAGCTCGTGCAATAGACGGCGAGGGCGAGCGCGTAGATGGTGGCGCGCATACGCCCGTCCATCACGCCTCGGGCGAAGGTGTCGCCCGCATGGGCGACGGCGAAGAGACCGCACAGATAGACGAGGGCTGCGAGAACGACCACCCAGCCGGCGAGCATGTCCGACAACGCCTCCAACGACACCCGGTCGCGCCGCGCGACCTTCAGGAAGCCTACCGCCGCCGCGCGGCGATGGCCATTGAACTAAAGCGCAGCCGCCAGGGTCGGCGACGAGGCGGCATGTGCAATTTGCCCGTGTATCGCCTCCGTGCTTGGAGTAACCTGCGGCGCGTCACGACACCACGTCGCTTTCGGCAGGGAGGGGCAGGATGCTGAAGGAATTCAGGGAATTCGCGCTCAAGGGCAATGTCGTCGACCTTGCCATAGGCGTCATCATCGGCGCGGCCTTCGGCGCGATCGTATCGTCGATGGTCGACGATATCATCATGCCGATCGTCGGCGCCATCACCGGCGGGCTCGATTTCTCCAACTACTTCCTGCCGCTTGCATCCGAGGTGACGGCCAATTCGCTGGAGGAGGCGCGGAGGCAGGGAGCAGTGCTCGCCTGGGGCAATTTTCTCACCATCGCGCTCAAGTTCGTCATCATTGCCTGGGTGCTCTTCATGGTCGTCAAGGCGATGAATCGGCTGAAGCGCCAGCAGGAGAAGGCGCCGGAGACGGCCCCCGAGCCGCCGGCGGACGTCAAGCTGCTCACCGAGATCCGCGACCTTCTCAGGAGCCGGAGTGTCTGAGAGCGCGTGCGGCGGCCGTCGCCCGCGCATCCTTCATGAAGTTTGATCGGTTCATCGCCACAAGTCATGGCTCGTGGCTCTGCGATGGTGTAGGAGCGCGGCAGTCCAAACTGCCGGCGAGCATACCCTCGTGACTGATCTTTCCCTGTTGTCCAGCCTGCGTCGCGAAGCCCGCGAGGCCCCCGCCAGCGGCATCGTCGACGTCGTCAACCACGGCCGCACGCGCCCCGGCCTCATCCCCCTGTGGGTCGGCGAGGGCGACATGTCGACGCCGGCCTTCATAGCCGAGGCGGCGACACGCTCGCTCGTGGCGGGCGAGACCTTCTACACCTGGCAGCGCGGCATTCCGGAGCTGCGCGAGGCTCTCGCACGCTACATCTCGCGCCTCTACGGCAAGACCTATGAGGCTGAGCGCTTCTATGTCACCGGCTCCGGCATGCAGGCGCTGCAGATCGCCGTGCGCATGCTGGTCGGCAGCGGCGACGAGGTTGTCGTGCCGACGCCGGCCTGGCCGAATTTCGGGGCAGCCATCGGCATCGCCGGCGCGACGCCTGTCCCCGTGCCGATGCAGCTCAGCAATGCCGGCTGGACGCTGGATCTCGACCGGCTGGCGGGCGCAATCACACCGGCGACGCGGGTCATCTGCGTCAATTCCCCCGCCAACCCGACCGGCTGGACCGCGAGCCGCGAGGAACTCGCCGCCATCCTGGCGCTCGCACGCCGGCACGGCCTGTGGATCATCGCCGACGAGATCTACGGCCGCTTCGTCTATGACGGCTCGGAGCGCGCGCCGTCCTTCCGTGACGTGATGGATGCGGAAGACCGCATCGTCTTCGTGCAGACCTTCTCGAAGAACTGGGCGATGACCGGCTGGCGCGTCGGCTGGCTCGAGGCCCCGCCCGCCCTCGGCGACGTGATCGAGAATCTCATTCAATATGCGACCTCCGGCGTTGCCGTTTTCATCCAGCGCGCCTGCATCGCCGCGCTCGACCAAGGCGAGGGCTTCATCGCCCACCAGATCGCGCGGGCGAGGGCCGGGCGCGACATCGTCTGCCGGGGCCTTTCCGCGACGGGCCGCGTGCGCTTCGCGGAGCCGACCGGGGCCTTCTATCTCTTCTTCAGCGTCGACGGCGAGGACGATACGCGCCGCCTCGCCATCCGCCTCGTCGACGAGGCGAATGTCGGCCTTGCGCCCGGCACGGCCTTCGGCGCCGGCGGCGAGCGCTTCCTGCGCCTGTGCTTCGCCCGCAAGGCGGAGGATCTCGAGGAGGCTGTCGCCCGCCTCGCCCGCGCGTTGACCTGAGCGTCCTTCGCCCCCGGCAGGGCCGCCCTGCGCCGGGCGCCCTTGGCGAAGCCGTTCGGGCGGTGCATTGAAGGGACATCGCCGAAGACAGGGAGACGGACGGGCGAATGCTGCGCGATCGCGAGACGGTGCGAAACGGCCTTCGGCAGGTTGGCCAGATCCTCGTTGCGGCGGCCGGCGGCTTCGTTTTCCATCTCCTCGACGTTCCGGCCGCCTGGCTGTCCGGCTCCGTCGTCGCGGTCGGACTGCTGTGCGCCGCCCGCCGCGCGGTGCCGATGGCGCCCGGCCTCGCCGATGCGGCCATGCTGCTCGCGGGCACCTCCATGGGGGCAGCCGCGACGCCGGAAGCGATGGCCGCCTTCGCCCGCTATCCGGCGAGCCTCATGCTGCTGGCGCTGAGCGTCGCGGCCGTCGTCATCACATCCGGCCTGTGGCTGGTGCGGCTGTCGCGGTGGAACCGGCTCGATGCGCTGCTCGCCTCCATGCCGGGTGCATTGTCCACCGTCATGGCCGTCGCGGCCGACAGGAACGCCAGCGTCGGCCCCATCGCGGTCGTCCAGTCCTTCCGCCTCGCCGTCCTCGTCGTCGTCCTGCCGAGCGTGCTCTTCGCGCTCGAGGGCGGGCAGGGCGGCATCGTCTTCGGCGGCGTGGCGATGAGCGCCCTGTCGCTCGGCGCGGTGCTCCTCCTCGGCTGGGGCGTCGGCGAGGTCCTGCGCCGGCTGCGCATGGCCGCGCCGCTGCTGCTCGGCGCCACGCTGGTCAGCGGCACGGCGCATGCGCTCTCCATCGTCGATGGGCTGATGCCGCCCAGCATCACCACCTTCGGCCTCGTGCTGCTCGGCTGTTTCATCGGTGCGCGCTTCCGCTCGGTCGACCGGCACGCGCTCGTCGCCAGCATGCCGGCCGCCTTCGCCTCCTTCGTCCTGTCCATCATCGTCGCCTCGGTCTTCGCCTTCGCGGCGGCGGGCCTTGCCCATGTGCCCTTCGGCACGGCACTGGTCGCCTTCGCGCCCGGCGGGCTCGAGGCGATGACGGTGCTCGCGCTCATCATGGGGCTTGATCCGATCTTCGTCGGGTCGCACCACCTCGCCCGCTTCCTCGGTATCGGCATCGCGCTGCCGATGATCGTCGGCTGGATGGGTCGCCGCCGGCGCGCGTGATCGCCCGCACACGGCGGGCCCCTTCATCGTCGTCCACCCGGATGCCGGTGCGGTCTCGCACAGGCGGCCTGGCACGGCGCGTGCTGAGCTTCCTCTCGATGTTTCATGAGGGGAGGTGCCGATGATGGGTTCTGCGTCAACTTCGGCCTACGAACGCAGCCGGCCGGCCGGCCGGCGCAAGCGGGTCCGCAAGGGCACGCTGGTCTGTTCCATCCTGCACCTGTGCGGCGAGACGAGACGGCGCATCGCCGACTATGATCCGCGCCTGTGGTCCGTCATTTCGGTCAAGGACGGGCATGCCCTTCCCGTGACAGCGCTCGAGGATGCCGACCTGTGTGCAGCGGCTCCGGACCTCGCGCTCGTGCTTGCTCATGCACGGCAGGCCGGCTTCCGCTACGTGGTTCTGAGCGAAGACGGCGCAGCGATTTCCGGCCTGCCGCTCTACCCGTCCTGATCCGTTCCGGGCGGGTAGCTGTGCCTGCCACCATCGGTGTCGCGGATGAGCCGTTCTGTGTCAGGGGATGTCTCGATATAGGACGGGCCAATCGGCACCTTGCCATGGCCGCCGGGAATGTCGAGCACATAGGTGGGCTGGCACAGGCCCGACCAGCGTCCGCGCAGTGCGCGCATCAGGGCCTGTCCCTCGCCGATACCCGTCCGGAAATGGCTGGTGCCCGGGGCGAGATCGCCGTGGTGCAGGTAGTAGGGCTTGATGCGGTTCTCGACCAAACGGCGCATCAGGGCCCCGAGAACGGCGGGATCGTCATTGACGCCGGCGAGCAGCACCGTCTGGCTGAGCAGCACGATGCCGGCATCCGCCAGTCGCGCGAGGGCCTGGCATGCCTCCTCGCCCAGTTCGCGCGGGTGGTTGGCGTGGACGACGACATAGGTCGCCTTGCCCGACGCCTTGAGGGCTTCAACCAGCGCATCGTCGATGCGGCCGGGCTCCACCACGGGCACCCGGCTGTGGAAGCGCACCACCTTGACATGATCGATGCCCGCCAGCGCCTGCATCACCTCGCCCAGGCGGCGGGGTGAGGCGACGAGCGGGTCGCCGCCGGTCAGGATGACCTCCCAGATCGCCTCGGTGTCGCGGATATAGGCGAGGGCCGCGGCGAGCGCGTCGCCCGAGAGCGTGCCGTGGCCGGAGGGGCCCACCATCTCGCGGCGGAAGCAGAAGCGGCAATAGACCGGGCAGACGTGCACGAGCTTCAGGAGCACCCGGTCGGGATAGCGGTGGACGATGCCCTCGATGGGGCTATGGGCATCGTCGCCGATGGGATCGGCCCTCTCCTCGGGGCTTGTGACGAGCTCGGCTGCATCGGGCACGAACTGGCGGGCGATGGGATCGTCGGGGTCGTCCGCGTCGATCAGCCCCGCCACGGTCGGCGTGATGGAGACGGCATAGCGCGCGGCGACGGCCTCGAGCGCTTCGAGCTTCTCCGGGGGCGCAAGACCGGCGTCGACGAGTTGCCGGGCCCGCGTGAGCGGGCGCCTGAACGGAGCGGTCATGGCCGGCTCTCCTCTTCGCGCGGCATCGGTGTCCAGATGACGTCCTCGATGCGCCGGGCGCCGGCGAGCAGCATCACCAGCCGGTCGAAGCCGAGCGCGCAGCCGCTCGCTGCCGGCATCAGGGCAAGCGCGGCAAGGAACTCCTCGTCGATGGGGTAGCGCTCGCCGTAGATGCGCTCCTTCTCGGCCATGTCGGCCTCGAAGCGCCGGCGCTGCTCGTGTGGGTCCGTCAGCTCGCTGAAGGCATTGGCGAGCTCGACGCCGCAGGCATAGAGCTCGAAGCGCTCGGCGAGGCGCGGGTCATCCGGCTTGCGGCGGGCAAGGGCCGCCTCGCTTGCCGGATAGTCGGTGAGGAGGGTCGGCCGGCCGCAGCCGAGCCCGGGCTCGATGCGCTCGGACAGGATGCGGCTGAAGATGTCCGACCAGGTGTCGTCGGCGGCGGCGCGGATGCCACGCTCGCCGGCGAGCGTGGCGAGCCGGTCGCGGTCGTTGTCCGCCCCGTCCGGCCCGAGGGTCGGGGCAAGATCGATGTCGGCATGGCGCGCGAAGGCCTCGACGACGGTGAGTTCCTCCGGCTCGGCGAAGGGGTCCGCCTCGCGGCCGCGGAAGGCGAGGCGCGTGGCGCCCGCCGCCTCGGCGGCGCGCGGCAGGAGGCGGGCGCAGTCCGCCATCATGGCGCGATAGTCGGTTTCGGCCCTGTACCATTCGAGCATGGTGAACTCGGGATGGTGCAGGTCGCTGCGCTCGCGGTTGCGGAAGACGCGGGCGAAATCGAAGATCCGCGTCTCCCCCGCCGCCAGCAGCTTCTTGCAGCCGAATTCCGGCGAGGTGTGCAGGTAGAGCGGGCGCGGCGCGCCATCGGCGCCGAGAAGGGCGCTGGCGAAGGCGTGCAGGTGCGTCTCGTTGCCCGGTGAGACCTGCAGGATGCCGCTTTCGACCTCGGTGAAGCCCTCGTCGGCGAACAGGCGGCGCAGGGCCTCTTTCACGCGGCCGCGCGTGAGCAGCAGCGGCCGGCGATCGGCATGGAAATGGGGGCGCCACCAGGCGGTCGTGTCGAGCATGGCGGGACTTCTAGCGCGGTCGGGCGAGCGTGAGAAGCCGCGCGACGTGGGGGAAGCGAAAAGCGGTTCCCACTTTCCGCTCCGATGCTCTATGGTGCGCGCCGACGTTTCGCGGGCTGGTCGGATATTCGAACCGGGGCTGCCCAAGGACAAGCGACAACAGAGGTTACTTCAGTGAAGGTCATCGCCAGTTCCGTGCGCAAGGGCAACATTCTTGAGGTGGACGGTCAGCTCTACGTCGTCCTTTCGGCCGAGAGCTTCTTTCCCGGCAAGGGCACGCCGACCACGCAGATCGACATGCGCCGCCTGTCCGACGGCACCAAGACGAGCCAGCGCTACAAGACGACCGAGCAGGTCGAGCGCGCTTATGTCGAGGATCGCGAGCACACCTATCTCTATCAGGATGGCGACAACTACATCTTCATGAACCCCGAGACGTACGACCAGCTGCCCGTGCCGGCGGACGTCGTTGGCGATCAGGCCGTCTACTTGCAGGAGGGCATGGCCTGCATGATCTCCATCTACGAAGGCAATGCCGTTGCCATCGACCTGCCGCAGCGCGTGATACTCGAGGTCGTCGAGACGGAGCCGACGGTGAAGGGCCAGACCGCCTCGTCGTCCTACAAGCCGGCCATCCTGTCGAACGGCGTGCGCACCATGGTGCCCCCGCACATCGGCACCGGCACCCGCATCGTCATCATGACGGCCGATGGCTCCTACGTGGAACGCGCCAAGGACTGACGGGCGCGAGATGCAGCAAGCGAGCCTGCCGCCTCAGGCGGCGGGCACCGCCGGGCGCAAGCGCGGCAGCGACCAGGTATCGGTGGGCCGGCTGTGCCCGCGCAGCGTCATGATGCCCACATGGACGAGGCCGGACAGCGGGCCCGCATCGCCATCGCAGGCCTTCAGCGCCGCCGCCCGCGTCTCCGTGCTCAGCACGATGGCGGCATCGATTTCCTTGCTCAGGCTCTGCAGCCGGCTCGCCACGTTCACCGTGTCGCCGATGACGGTCACCGACCGTGTCGTCTCCGAGCCGATGTCGCCGAGCATCACCTCGCCCGTATGCAGGCCGATGCCCATGTCGAGCGGCGCCTCGCCGCGCGCGCGCCGCCGCTCGTTGATGCCGGCGAGCCCGTCCTGCATCTCGCGCGCGCAGGCGATCGCGCGCAGCGCATCGTCGGGCGATGGCTCGGGCATGCCGAACACTGCCATGAGGCCGTCGCCGAGATAGCGGTCAAGCGTCCCCTCGTGGCGGAAGACGATATCCGTCATGGTGGCGTGGAAATCCCTGAGGAGGGCGATGGTCGCCTCGGGGCCCTCCGCCTCCGACAGGAGGGTGAAGTTGCGCAGGTCACAGAACAGGACGGTTGCCGGCTGGCGGTGTGGCTTCTCGAAGGGGCGGCCGAGTCGGGCGATGAGATCGACCATGTTGGGCGAGAAGTGCTTGGAAAGGTTGACCCGCTCGGCAATGGAGCGGCGGCTCTCCGTGATCGCGGCATAGAGCACGAGATGCGTCTCCACGATGGAGACGAGGTAGAGCTGCACGAGAAGCAGCGCCACGGTCTCCCGGCGCAGGCCCTGCTGCGCGGCGTAGATATTGTCCGCCACCACGGTCACGGCGATGAACGCGCCGGACAGGACGATGGCCGTGAAGGCGCGCGGCTTTGTGGTCAGTGCCGCTGCGGCGAGCGTCGGCCCGAACAGGAGCAGCATGGCCGCATTCTCGACATCGGGCGTGAAGTCGACAAGCCAGGCGGCGACGGCAGCGACGATCAGCGCCAGCCAGCAGGCGAGGCTGACGAGTGACGGCCGGCCGAACTCCTCGCGGCCGTTCCAGGCCATCAGCAGCGGCGTGACGAGCACGGTCCCGGCAAGGTCCGAGATGAACCAGGTCATGAAGCGCGGCGGCAGGTCGACGAGGCGCTCTGTGCCCGGGAAGGCGCCGGTCAGGTAGAGGACGAGAACGCCGATCAGGGCCGCGACGGCGGAGATGACGAGGCAGCCGGCAATGAGGAAGACGACCATGTCCCGCGTGCGGCCGAACATGTCGTCGGCACCGCCGGCCAGGCGGCAGGCATGGCGGGCGGCGAGGGCGCCGACGATCGTCGCCCCGACAAGGAGGAGCTCGGCGGCGAGGCGCAGCGGCTCCGCATAGGCGTTGGCGACCGTTGCCGCGCCGCCGATGGCCACCGGCAGGAGGCCGGCCGGCCCGTGCCGGAGGACGAGGAACAGTGCGATGCCGATGGCCGGCCAGACCGGCACGATGCCGTCGGCGCCGCCGGCGAACATCTGCGCGTAGTACGCCAGCACGAAATAGGCGAGCGACCAGGCCAGGACCCGCGCGATCGACAAGTGTTGCCTCCCCATTGCCTTCCCGCGGCAGGATAGAGCCCCCGGCGCACGGTGCAACGCCTGCGCCTTCGAGGGCGCCGGACAAAAAAGCCCCGGCCAGGGGCCGGGGCAAGGCTCGGGAGGAAAAGACAGCGCTTACCAGCTCGGCAGGACGGCGCCCTTGAAGGTCTCCTCGACGAAGGCCTTCACCTCCGGTGAGTGGTACGATTCGAGCAGCGTCTTCACCCAGGGCTTGTCCTTGTCGGCACTGCGCACGGCGATCAGGTTGACATAGGGACCCTTGGCGTCCTCGCGCAGGATGGCATCCTGCGGCTTGAGGCCCGCCGAGACGGCATAGTTCGTGTTGACCGCCGCGGCGGCGACGTCGTCGAGCGAGCGCGGCGTCTGGGCGGCGTCGACCTCGAGGAACTTCAGCTTCTTCGGATTCTCGACGATGTCGGCGACGGTGGGCTTGAAGCCGACGCCGTCCTTCAGCTTGATGACGCCCTTGTCCTGCAGGAGGAGGAGCGAGCGCCCGCCGTTCGTCGGGTCGTTCTGGATGGCGATGGTGGCGCCGTCCGGCACCTCGTCCCACGACTTGTGCTTCTTCGAGTAGATGCCGAGCGGGAAGTTCACCGTGAGGCCGACGCTCTCGATCTTGAAGCCGCGGTCGGCCACCTGGTTGTCGAGATAGGGCTGGTTCTGGAACGAGTTGGCCTGCAGCTCGCCGGCGTCGAGCGCGGTGTTAGGCACGACATAGTCCGAGAACTCGATGATCTCGATGTCGAGGCCCTTCTTGGCGGCGACGGGCTTCACCGCCTCAAGGATCTGGGCGTGCGGGCCGGGCGTCACGCCGATCTTGATCGTCTCCGCCTGGGCGGAGGCCGCGCCGAGGCCGATGGCGGCGGCAAGGGCGGCGGTGAGAATGCGGATGGACATAAGGAATAACCCCCAGTGGTGTGGAACTGCGGAAACGAGATCAGGCGTGGCGCAGGCGCTTGTTGAGCCTGAGCGCCAGGCGATCACCGAGGCTCTGCACGCCCTGCACGAGGACGATGAGCACGATGACGACGGAGGCCATCACCTCGGGCATGAAGCGCTGGTAGCCGTAGCGAATGCCAAGGTCGCCCAGCCCGCCGCCGCCGACGACGCCGACGATGGCCGAGTAGCCGATGAGGCTGACGATGGCGAGGGTGAGGCCCAGCACGATGCCGGGCAGTGCCTCGGGCACGAGCACCTTGGCGACGATCTGCAGGGGCGAGGCACCCATGGCGCGGGCCGCCTCGATAAGCCCTTGGTCGACCTCGCGCACCGCCGCCTCGATCAGGCGGGCGATGAAGGGCGTCGCCGCCACCGTCAGCGGCACGATGGCCGCCGTGGTGCCGATTGAGGTGCCGGCGACGAGGCGCGTGAAGGGAATGATGGCGACGACCAGGATGATGAAGGGCGTCGAGCGCGTGGCGTTGACGATGAAGCCGAGCGCCCCGTTGAGCCACGGCGCCGACAGGAGTTCGCCGCGGCGGCTCGTGGCGAGGAAGACGCCGAGCGGCAGGCCGAAGAGCGTGCCGAGCGCCGTCGCGACGAGCACCATGTAGAGCGTATCGGCGGTCGCCTGCAGGATGAGGCGGGCGATTTCAGGCGACATGGCCGAGCACCTCCGTATCGAGATCGCGCTCCTTGAGGAAGGCGAGCGCCTTGTCGAGCGACGTGCCGTCGTTCGGCAGCCCGACGATGAGCGTGCCGAACGGACGGCCGGCAATGGAATCGACCGCGCCGCCGAGGATGTTGACGTCGATGCCGAGCTCGCGCGTCACCTGCGACAGCACGGGATGGGTGGCGAAGGGGCCGCGGAAGACGATGCGCACGACCACCTGTCCGCCGGGGATCGGCTCGTCCCGGATCTGGTCGGCGACGAAGGCCGGCAGCTCGCGGCCGGATTCGGCGGCGAGGAAGCTCCGCGTCGTCTCGTGCTGCGGCCGGGTGAACAGGTCGAAGACGTCGCCCTGTTCGACGATGCGGCCGGCGTCGAGCACCGCGACGCGCTGCGCGATCGCGCGGATCACCGCCATCTCGTGGGTGATGAGCAGGATGGTGAGGCCGAGCTCGCGGTTGATGGTGCCGAGGAGGTCGAGGATCGAGCGCGTCGTCTCGGGGTCGAGCGCGGAGGTCGCCTCGTCGGACAGGAGCACCTTGGGCTGCGTGGCGAGCGCGCGGGCGATGCCGACGCGCTGTTTCTGCCCGCCGGAGAGCTCGGCCGGATAGCGCCCGCGCTTGTCGGCGAGGCCGACGAGATCGAGCAGCGGCGTGACCCGCGCCTTGATCGTCGCGGCGTCGGTGCCCGCGATCTCGAGCGGCAGGGCGACGTTGTCGAAGACCGTGCGCGACGAAAGGAGGTTGAAGTGCTGGAACACCATCCCGATCGAGCGGCGCACGGAGCGCAGCGCGCCCTCGCCGAGCCCGGCAACGTCCGTGCCGTCGACGATGACGCGCCCGGCGGTGGGCTTCTCGAGCCCGTTGACGAGGCGGATCAGCGTCGACTTGCCGGCGCCGGAGCGGCCGATGACGCCGACGACGGAGCTGCGAGGCACGGCAAGGTCGATGCCGGCGAGCGCATGTACGGCGGCCGAACTCTTGCGCGCCGGGAAGGACTTGGCGACCCCCTCGAAGCGGATGATGGCATCTTCCGTCTCGTCGCTCGCGGGGATCGCTGCGTCGGCGGTGATGGGGGCATGGGCGTTCACGGTCATTCTCTTTTCCGGGGGCGTGCGGTAGCCTTGCCGCCTTATGCCGTCATTCGGCCGCGGGCGCGAGCCCCCCGTTGATCATCCTTCAGCGCGAGGCGGGCGGCGCGCTGGGCCGTCCACGGGTCGGCGAAGATGCGGCCGTTGAGCGGCGCGTAGGCGCGCGCCGTGGCGTGAAAGCGGAACCGCTCCCCCTCGCGCGCCAGGATGCCGGCCGCCTCGCCGCCCACCTCGATGATGTAGGCGTGGAACATGGCGTTCTCCCGGGGCGTGGTGCATGCGAGCGGCGGGACCGCAGCCCCTCTCCCAACGTTGCGCGGAGAGGGACGGTCCGGCTCGGCGAGGATCGCCCGGCCTCACCAGGCCGGCAGCACCGCGCCCTTGAAGCGCTCGGCGAGGAAGTCGGCCACCTCCTTGGACTGGTAGGCGGCGACCAGCTTGGCGACGAAGGGCTTGTCCTTGTCGGCGGCGCGCACGGCGACGAAATTGCCGTAAGGATTGTCGGTCCGGCTCTCCTGCACCAGCGCGTCGTCGGTGGGGTTCAAGCCGGCGCCGAGCGCGTAGTTGGTGTTGATGACCGCGCCGTCGAGGTCCGGCAGCTGCTTCGGCAGGAGGGCGGCGTCGGTCTCGACGAAGCTCACCTTCTTCGGGTTCTCGGCGATGTCGAGCGGCGTCGCCGTCAGGCCCGTGCCGTCCTTGAGCTTGATGAGGCCGTTGCCGGCGAGGAGGTGCAGCGCACGGCCGCCGTTGCTCGGATCGTTGGGGATGCCGATCTTGGCGCCCTCGGGCAGGGCGGCGAAGTCCTTGTGCTTTGCGGAATAGAAGCCGATCGGCTCGACGATAGTGTAGCCGACCTGCACGATCTTGTAGCCGCGGGCGGCGATCTGTGCATCTAGATAGGGCTTGTGCTGGAAGGCGTTGGCGTCGATGTCGCCGCGGTCGAGCGCCTCGTTGGGCAGCGTGTAGTCCGAGAAGGCGATGATCTCGATGGTCAGGCCGTCCTTGGCCGCGACCTTCCTGGCGACCTCCGCGATCTCCTCCTCGTCGCCGCCGATGACGCCGAGCTTGATGGTCTCGGCGGCGGCGAGGGCCGTGGAGCCAAGGAGGAGGCCGGCTGCGACGAGCGCCCCGAAGGCGCGGCGGTCGAGAGCGAAACGGATCATGATGTCCTCGTGCGTTGTCCGTGCCGGTCCCGCCAAGCCGGCGAGGCACCCGGAAGGTCACGGATGAGCGGATCGGCTGAGAAGGCGCGATTCCGGCTGATGAAAGAAAGGTAGCTTCAGAAAACGGCCGCACCGGGCCGGCTGCGGAAGGGTCCGTCAGCCCATCATGGCGCGACAACACATTCGCCGGCGGGGCCGGGGTGTCGCTTCGTCATGGAACTTCGCCAGAGGCGTCATCGTCATCTCCGATCCTCGAGCCACGAAGACCGTTCGTGGCGCTTTAGCGTTTGGTGACGCGGCGCAAGCTGCATGGGTCAAATCACCGCGGTGCGGCCGCACGGGCAGCCGACACGGGGCGCACTATCGATCCGGCCAACCGGCCTGTCAATCGAAAAATTCCGCTAAACCGGACGATTTGTGCCTTTCTAAGAAACATACTACTCATCTCTGACGTAAAATTGTCCTATTCACATACAGTGCAAAGAATTGTACGATCGGGCAAATATCAGACTGGGATGTGGAATATCGTGCTCACGCCCGAACAGCTCTCGTTGCTCCGCCATGCGGTCATCATCCTCGGTGCCTGGCTCGTCTTCCTGCTGCTCGCCTATGGGGCGCCGCGGCCGGGCGGCGATGGTCCTGCCGCCATGCGCCTCGGCGCGGCGGGCGCGGCTCCGACGACCTCGCAGTGGGATAAATAACAAGTTAGATTTGTATTTTTAATCCAATTTTCGCGTGGTATTGTGTTTAAAGATCAAATTCACGCAAAAGAACGGTGAATTCGTGGGCGGCCTGCGCTACTTCCCGATCTCCTACGATGTCGGCGACCGGCTGGTCGTGATTGTCGGCGGTGGAGACGAGGCTTTTGCCAAGCTGCGGCTGCTCGGACGGTCGCAGGCGCGGCTGCGGCTCGTCGCGCCGGCACTGGAACAGGCCCTTGCGGCGTTCGTCGAAACGAACGGCATCGATCACCGCGCCCGCACTCTCGCTGCCGACGATCTCGCTGAGGCGGCGCTCGTCTTCATCGGCACGGGAGACGAGGGCGAGGATGCGCGCCTCGCCGCGCGTGCCCGCGCCGCCGGCGTGCCCGTCAATGTGGTCGACCGGCCGCACCTGTCGGATTTCGCCGTGCCGGCCATCGTCGACCGCGCTCCCGTGGCCGTCGCCATCTCAACGGACGGGCTCGCGCCGGTTCTCGCCCAGCGGATCCGCGCCGCCGTCGAAGCGATGCTGGCGCCGGAATTCGGCCGGCTGGGCGAGCTTGCCCGCGCGTTGCGCGCGGCCGTGACGGCGGCCATTCCCACCAACAGCGCGCGCCTCAGGTTCTGGAATCGCCTGTTCGACGGCCCGGCGGGGCGCCTCGCGCTCGCCGGCGATCTCGGTGCGGCGCGCCGGGCCGCGCTCAGCGCCCTGTCCGCCGGCGCTGCAGAAGACGGCGTCGTCTGGCTCATCGGCGCCGGCCCCGGTTCGTCCGATCTGCTGACCCTCCGGGCGCAGCGCTTGCTGCTCGAGGCCGACGTCATCGTCCATGACGGGCTCGTGCCGCAGGAGGTGGTCGACATGGGGCGGCGCGACGCCGAACGCATCGCTGTCGGAAAGGCCAAGGGGCGACATTCCGTTTCTCAGTCGGACATTGATGCTCTCATGGTGCGCCTCGCCCGACAGGGCAAGCGCGTGGCGCGCCTCAAGGCGGGCGATCCGCTCGTCTTCGGCCGGGCCGGCGAGGAGCTCGCCGCGCTCAGAGCCGCCGGCATCCGCGCCGAGGTGGTGCCCGGCGTCACCGCCGCGCTCGCGGCCGCCGCCGATGCGCAGGTCTCGCTGACGCTGCGCGGCGTCGCCTCCTCGCTCACCTTCGCCACCGGCCACGGCGCCGAGGGCGGCGAGCCGGCCGGCTGGCCGGCCATCGCCGCTGCCGGCGGCACCGTCGCCGTCTACATGGGACGCACGGTGGCTGAGGAGACGCAGGCGCGCTTCATCGCCGCCGGCGTCGCGCCGGATACGCCGGTGGTCGCCGTGGAAAACGCCGGGCGGATGACGCGCCGGCTGTTCGCCGGCACGCTCGCCGACCTGCCGGCGCTCTCTGCGCGGGCCGATGTCGACGGTCCCGTTCTCATTCTCGTCGGCCCCACGCTCGCCCATGGCGAACTCAAGGGGGCCGAACCCATCGCCGAACCGATCCCCCGCAGGCAGCCGGCGCTCGCCGGCGCCGCCTGAAGGAGCGCCTGATGAAGAAGGATGCGAAGGGCGCCGGTCCCAAGGTCGTGACCGCCAATGCCCTCGACAGCGGCCTCGTGGTCTTCCGCACGGTGGACGGGCGCTGGTCCACCGACATCGCCGAAGCCGAGGTGGCCGAGACGAAGGAGGCAGCCGAGGCCCTGCTCGCCCAGGGCGAGGCGGACAGCGCCCGCAATCTCGTGGTCGACGTCTATCTCGTTGCCATGACCGAGAGCGACGACGGTCGGCTCGTGCCGGTGCTGCTGCGCGAGGCCATCCGCGCCGCGCGGCGCCCCACCATCGTCATGCCGGGCGAAGATCCGTCCGTCATCGCCGCCTGAACCTGCGCATCCGGAGACGACAGTCCCATGTACCGCTACGACGAATTCGACCGGCAGTTCGTGGCCGAGCGCGTGGAGGAATTCCGTGACCAGGTGGCGCGCCGCCTCTCGGGCGAGCTGACGGAAGACGAGTTCAAGCCGCTCCGGCTGATGAACGGCGTCTATCTGCAGTTGCACGCCTACATGCTGCGCATCGCCATTCCCTACGGCACGCTGAATTCCCGCAAGCTCCGGCGGCTCGCCCATATCGCGCGGCGCTACGACCGCGGCTTCGGCCATTTCACGACGCGTCAGAACCTGCAGTTCAACTGGATCAAGCTCGAAGAGGTGCCGGAGATCCTCAAGGAGCTCGCGGAGGTCGAGATGCACGCCATCCAGACCTCGGGCAATTGCATTCGCAACGTCTCGGCGGACCATTTCGCCGGCGCGGCCGCGGACGAGATCGCCGATCCGCGCGTCTATGCCGAGATCCTCCGGCAGTGGTCGTCGCTGCACCCGGAGTTCACCTTCCTGCCGCGCAAGTTCAAGATCGCCGTCGTGGCGGCGGAGGCGGACCGCGCCGCCATCCAGGTGCACGACATCGGCCTGCAGGTGAAGCGGAACGAGGCCGGCGAGACCGGCTTTGCCGTCTGGGTCGGCGGTGGCCTCGGTCGCACGCCGATGATCGGCCGCAAGGTGCGCGACTTCCTGCCCGAGGCGGAACTGCTCAGCTATTGCGAGGCGATCCTGCGCGTCTACAACATGCACGGCCGGCGCGACAACAAGTACAAGGCGCGTCTCAAGATCCTCGTGCACGAGACGGGCGTCGACGAGATCGCGCGCGATATCGAGGCCGAATACGAGGACATCCGCGCCCGCGGCGCCCTGACGATGCCGCAGGAGGAGATCGCGCGCATCCGCGCCTATTTCGCGCCGCCGGCCTTCGCGGAGCTGCCCGCACGCTCCTCCGCCTTCGAGGCGGCCAAAGCCGACAGCCGCAGCTTCGCCCGTTTCGTCGAGCGCAACGTGGCTCCGCACAGGGTGCCGGGCTACGGCATCGTCACCATTTCGCTGAAGGCCATCGGTGCCCCGCCCGGGGATGCGACGGCGGAGCAGATGGAACTGATCGCCGACCTCGCGGAGCGCTACAGCTTCGACGAGGTGCGCGTCAGCCACGAGCAGAACCTCGTGCTGCCGCACGTCAGGCTCGACGACATCCCGGCCGTCCACGCGGCGCTCGCCGAGGCCGACCTTGCGACGCCGAACGCCGGGCTCGTCACCGACATCATCGCCTGCCCCGGGCTCGACTACTGCTCGCTGGCGAACGCCCGCTCCATTCCCGTCGCGCAGCGCATCGCGGAGCGCTTCGCCGACATCGAGCGGCAGAAGGAGATTGGCGAGCTCAAGATCAAAATCTCCGGCTGCATCAACGCCTGCGGCCATCACCACGTCGGCCACATCGGCATCCTCGGCGTCGACCGCAAGGGCGAGGAGTTCTACCAGATCACGCTCGGCGGCTCGGGCGACGAGACCTGCTCGATCGGCGAGATCGTCGGCAAGGGGTTCTCGTCGGACGAGGTCGTCGGCGCGGTGGAAACCATCGTCGAGACCTATCTCAGGCTGCGCGAAGGGCCGCAGGAGACCTTCCTCTCCGCCTTCCGCAGGCTCGGCGAAGCGCCGTTCCGGGAGGCGCTCTATGCCGACGCTTGAGGAGTTGACGCCCGGCAGCGCCGCGCCTGCGCTCGCTGCACGGGCGAGCGAACTCGAGGCCGCTCATGGCGACCTCGGCGCGCTCGCCATCATGCGCCTCGCCATCCGCAAGCTCTTTCCCGGGAGCATCACGCTCGTGTCGAGTTTCGGCGCCGAATCGGCGGTACTGCTGCACATGGCCGCGACCATCGACCGCGACCTGCCAGTGACCTTCGTCGATACCGGCCGGCTGTTCCCGGAGACGCTCGCCTATCGCGACGAACTCGTCGATCTGCTCGGCCTCACCGATGTGCGCACCGTCGGGCCCGATGCTGCGGCGACGGAGCGGCTCGACCCCTATGGCGCCATGTTCGCCATCGACGCCGATGAGTGCTGCCGGCTGCGCAAGGTCGAGCCTCTGGCGCGCGCGATCGCGCCGTTCGAGGCCTGGATCACGGGCCGTAAGCGCTACCAGGCCGCGACGCGAACGGCGATGCCGGTTTTCGAGGCCGATGCGACGCATATCAAGGTCACGCCACTCGCCGCGTGGGGCATGGAGGAGGTGCGCGCCTATCTCCGCGCGCATGACCTGCCGGTCCATCCGCTCGTCAGCCGCGGCTATCCTTCGATCGGCTGCGCGCCCTGCACCACGCCGGTTGTGGCTGGCGAGGACCCGCGCGCCGGGCGCTGGCGCGGTTCGGCCAAGATCGAATGCGGCATCCACGTCTCCAGGGCGGGTGTCGAGAGGAGGAGCGCCTGATGGCTCTCTACAGGAACGGTTCCTTCGTCGCGGACGATCCCTGGCGCATCCTCGGCGCGGACGAGGCCTTGCCGGCCGAGGGGCCGGTGGCGCTGCCCAAGGCGCGCTTCATCGCCGAGCGTGACGGGCTCGCCGGGCGCAATGCGCCGCTCGGCGTCGTCATCGAGGCGGGGGAGGGGCTCGACGGGCTGGAGGACGACATCAACCGCCTGTCGCTCGTCGTCCTGACCTTCCCGAAGTACACCGACGGGCGCAACTATTCGACGGCGCGCATCCTGCGTGAGCGCTTCGGCTATCGCGGCGAATTGCGGGCCATCGGCAACGTGCTGCGCGACCAGCTACGCTTCATGCTGCGCTGTGGCTTCGATGCGCTCGAGATCACGCACGAGGGCACGATTGCGGCGCTTCGCGACGGCCGCATCAACCTCGTCTCCCTGCACTATCAGCCCGCGAGCCGCGACGAGGCTGCCCCGCCCACTGCCGGCGGGCATCCCTGGCGCCGCAGCTCCGCCGGCCGTCTCTGATTTCGCGAAGGACGCCAACGACCATGTATCGCTCCGACGCCGCCGCTCTCTCCATCCTCGAACCGGCCCGGGCCGAGGCGGCCCACGCCGGCCTCACGCCGCATCTTGCCCGCCTCGAGGCGGAGGCGATCCATATCATGCGGGAGGTGGCGGCCGAGTTCCGCAATCCGGTGATGCTCTATTCCATCGGCAAGGACTCGTCGGTGATGCTGCACATCGCCCGCAAAGCCTTCTTCCCGGGCAAGCCGCCATTTCCGCTCCTGCATGTGGACACGACGTGGAAGTTCCGCGAGATGATCGCCTTCCGCGACCAGACGGCGCGTGAGCTCGGCTGGGAGCTCATCGTCCACATCAATCCGGAGGGCAAGGCGCGTGGTATCGACCCGTTCCGCTCCGGCTCGTCCCTGCACACCCAGGTCATGAAGACGGAAAGCCTGAAGCAGGCGCTCGATAAGTATGGCTTCGACGCCGCCTTCGGCGGGGCGCGCCGCGACGAGGAGAAGAGCCGCGCCAAGGAGCGCATCTTCTCCCACCGCAACGCGCAGCACGGCTGGGAGCCGCGCAGCCAGCGGCCGGAGCTGTGGAACCTCTTCAACACCCGCATCAACCCGGGCGAGTCGATGCGCGTCTTTCCCCTGTCCAACTGGACCGAGCGGGACGTGTGGCACTACATCCTCGCCGAGAAAATCCCCGTCGTGCCGCTCTATTTCGCCAAGGAGCGGCCGGTGGTCGAGCGCGACGGCGCACTCATCATGGTCGACGACGAGCGCATGCCGCTCAACCCTGGCGAAAAGCCCCAAATGCGGAAGGTCCGGTTCCGCACGCTCGGCTGCTATCCGCTCACCGGTGCCGTCGAATCCGATGCCGAGACGCTGGAGGCCATCGTCGACGAGCTGATGGCGTCGCGCGCCTCGGAACGGCAGGGCCGGGTCATCGACCGGGACGACAAGGCCTCCATGGAGCGCAAGAAGCGCGAGGGGTATTTCTGATGAACGCCGTCGCAACGCTCGCCCGCCCCGCCCCCTTGCCGGCTGCGCCCGCGCGCGGCCTCCTGCGTTTCCTTACCTGCGGTTCGGTGGACGACGGCAAGTCGACGCTGATCGGCCGTCTGCTCCACGAAACGGGCGCCATCTTCGAGGACCAGTTCGCGGCGCTCGAGAAGGACTCGCGCCGCCACGGCACGACGGGCGGCGACATCGACTTCGCCCTGCTCGTCGATGGACTCGAGGCCGAGCGCGAGCAGGGCATCACCATCGATGTCGCCTATCGTTATTTCTCGACGCCGCGCCGCTCCTTCATTGTCGCCGATACGCCCGGCCACGAACAGTACACCCGCAACATGGCAACCGGCGCCTCGAACGCCGAGCTTGCCATCATCCTCATCGATGCGCGCAAGGGCGTCCTGACGCAGACGAAGCGCCACAGCGTCATCGCGGCGCTCACCGGCATCCGGCACGTCATCCTCGCCGTCAACAAGATCGACCTTGTCGGTTTCGACGAGAAGCGCTTCGACGCCATCGTCGCCGACTACGCGGCCTTCGCCGGCAAGCTCGGCTTTGCGTCCATCGTGCCGATCCCGGTCTCGGCGCGCTTCGGCGACAATATCGCCGCGCCGAGCGCCAACACCCCCTGGTACAACGGGCCGACGCTTGTCGGCCACCTCGAGGAGGTGGAGGTCGAGGCGGCGCGCACGGACGGGCCGCTGCGCTTTCCCGTGCAGTGGGTCAACCGACCCAATCTCGACTTCCGCGGCTTCTCGGGCACGCTCGCCGGCGGCGTCGTGCGCGTCGGCGACGAGGTGGTGGCCTCCTCCTCCGGCAAAACGAGCCGCGTGACGCGCATTGTCACGTTCGACGGCGACCGGGAGACGGCCCGTGCCGGCGATGCCGTGACGCTGGTGCTCGCCGATGAGATCGACGCCCCGCGCGGCGAGGTGCTGGCCGACCCGAAGGCGCGGCCGGCGGTCGCCTCCCGCCTCGCCGCCCGGCTCGTGTGGATGAGCGAGGACACGCTCGCGCCGGGCCGGTCCTATCTCATGAGGCTCGGGACGCGCACCGTGCCGGCCACCGTCCGGACGATCCGCAGCGCCATCGATGTCGAGACCTTCGACGCGCGCGAGGCGGGCAGTCTCGCCCTCAACGGCATCGGTGTCGTCGAGATCGACACCGTGGCTCCGGTGGTTTTCGACCCCTATGACGAGAACCGCGCCACGGGCGCCTTCATCCTCATCGACCGCTTCACCAATGCGACGGTCGCGGCGGGCATGGCGGTCGAGGCCCTCGGGGCGACGAACGTGCACCGCCATGGCTTCGACGTGGATCGGGCGGCGCGCGCGGGGCTCAAGCACCAGCGCTCGCTCGCCGTCTGGTTCACCGGCCTGCCGGGCTCCGGCAAGTCGACCATCGCCAATCTGGTGGAGCGCAAGCTGCACGCCCTCGGTCGCCATACGACGGTGCTCGACGGTGACGACCTGCGCCAGGGGCTCAACGCCGATCTTGGTTTCGACCTTGCGAGCCGCGCCGAGAACGTGCGACGGGCCGGCGAGGTGGCGCGGCTGATGCTGGATGCGGGCCTCGTCGTTCTCTGCGCCTTCGTCTCGCCCGTGCGGGCGGATCGGGAGCGGCTGCGCGAGCGCTTCGCGCCGGGCGAGTTCGTCGAGGTCTTCGTCGACACGCCGGCGGAGGTCTGCGCCGCGCGCGATCCCAAGGGGCTGTATGCGAAGGCGCAGGACGGAAAGATCGCGACCTTCACTGGCGTCGGCCAGGGCTACGAGCCGCCGCTGTCGCCGGACCTCGTGCTCGACGCGGCCGCGGCCGATGCCGAGGCACTCGCCGAGCGGGTCGTCGCCTTCATCGAGCCGCGTATCTCGGGCGCGAGCCTGACGGCGGAGGATTCGGCGGCGCTGTGAGCGTCGCCGGCCCGCGGAAACGGCCTCACGCCGTCTGGCGCGCGACCGGCTTCTTCTCCTCATCCGGCCGGTCGGGCTCGGGCTGCGGAGCTGCCATGATCGCGTCGGCCAGCTGGTCGATGCGCTGCAGCAGCGAGGCATCATCGTCCACTTCAGCCGGCAGCTTGCGAATGTCGCGTTGCAGGCGGTTGAGTTCCCGCTGCAGGCGGGCCCGGTCGGCGCGGGCCTGCTGCAACGCCCCTTCGAGCGACAGTTTCTCGGCGCGCATCAGTTCGACCTCCTCTTCCAAGGCGCGGACAGTCGACCGCCCCCTCTCGTCAGCCGCTGCCGCCTCGGCCCGGAGCTTAGCGATGAGATCGTGCGCATGGGCCAGATCCGCATCGCGCTCGGCGACGACGTTCTCGCGCCGCGAGGCGGCGGCCGATGCCTCGGTCAGGCGCGCGGCATAATCGACCTCGCTCGCCTCCAGCACCTCGATGCGTGTCGCCTGCTCGCGGCGCATCTCGTCGAGCGAGCGGATGCGGGCCGACAGCACCTCCTCATGCGTGCGTGCGCTCTCGAGCAGTTGGTCGCGCTCGGCAAGGCCGGCCTGCGCGGCGGCGAGATCGGCCCGCGTGGCGGCGAGTGTTTGCTCGAGATCGGCGATACGATCGCTATGGTTGGCGAGCTGTGTTTCGAGGCCCGCCACGGCGATGCGTTTCGTATCGATGTCGATCAGCGCATCCTTGTGGGCCGCATCGAGCGCGCGGTAGGCCTCGTCGCGGGCGCCGAGCCTGTCGGTCGTCTCCTTGAGAGCCGCCTCGAGCCGCGCCGCTTCCTCGCGCGTCGCCTCCAGCGTGGCGAGGGTTTCCGCGAGGCGGCTTTCGAGATCGGCGATGGTGGCGGCGAGGGTCGCGCCTTCATCCTCGAGCTGCTTCAGTTCCGCCGTTCGCCGGCCGATGTCCGCGAGCGCCGACGCATGCCGGTTCCGCGCCCGTTCGAGCTGTTGCTCGAGACGGCGCAGCGCCACGGCGAACTCGGCCCGCAGGTGGTCCTTCTCGGCCGTCAGCTCCGCGATCGACAGGGGAAACTGTGCTTCGAGTCGCCGGCGGATCAGGCGCTCGGCCCGGCGGTTTACGGCGGGAAGCACGACGACCGCCAGGAGCGTGGCCGCGAGGAACCCGAGCGCGAAGATCATCAGCGCTTCGATCACGGCCCCGCTTCCCCTTCACGCCCGTTGCGACCGGCCCGCCCCGAGGCCGGCTTTTCCTGAAAATGGCACGCCTCTGCCGCTCTTTCCAGTCAGGCCTCCGTCGAGCGAACCGCTGCGGCTGGACGCTCAGAAGGGATTCCACGTCGCTTCGGGCGTGAACTTCAGGTAGCCGAGGTTGAGGCCGAGGCGGGCGCCGACGCCGGTGCGGATCGGGACAATGGTGATGCCGTTGGCATTCAATGCCGTCATGCCGAAGCCGGCGACCAGATAGGCCGAGCCGTTGACGCCGGCAAAGCGCTGGAACAGCGCGTTCACCGTCGGCAGATTGTAGACGAGCATCATGGTGCGCGCGCCGTCTCCGCCGAAGTCGAAGCCCACCGAGGGGCCCTGCCAGAACACGCGCTGATCGCCGGCATTGCGGGTGTAGAGCACGCCCTCGCCGTAGCGCAGGCCGCCGACGAAGGCGCCCGACGCCTCCTGGCCGACGATGTAGCCATTGGGCTCGCCCCAGCGGCGTACGGCTTCCTCGATCGTCAGCGCGAGCCCGCGCGAGACGTTGCCGAAGGCCTTGTGGCCCGATTGGACGAGTTCCTGGGGCGAGAACGTGTCCTGCCGTGCCGGCGCGCCCTGGGCGAGTGCGACACCGGGCGCCACGAGAAGGAGTGCCGCGACGATCGTCATGGCGGCACGCCAGGCCGCTTTCCAGCTGGCTCGCATCAGCAATACTCCATTCACTTAAGCCCGCCCGCTTCCCATCATGGCGCACAAATCGTTAACGAGATTGCTAAACGGAGGCGAAAGGCCGTTCGTTTCCCGCAAGGATCGCTCCGGCAGCCCTTCTGCGAGGTATTGTGGCAGCGAATCGCGAACGATACGCTCTGCGCCAAAAATGTCGGTGCGAAGGCAGCGCGCTCAGGGCCTGCGGCCTGCTGCGGCGATCGGTGCGGCGTCGCGGGCAAGTGCCGGGTCGCCCCAGGCGATGAAAGGGCCGTTGGCGAAGCCGCCCGTCGTGTTGCCGTAGGTAAGGCGCACGCCGTCCGGCGTCGTCACGAGGCCACCTGCCGCGCTGACGAGCGCATCGCCCGCGGCGACGTCCCACTGCATGGTACGTCCGAAGCGGGGGTAGACGTCCGCCTCGCCCGCGGCGATGAGACAGAACTTGAGGGCCGAGGAAGCGCTGCGCCGCTCGCGCGGGGCAAGGGCGGCGAGGAAACGGTCCGTTTCCGGATCGCCGTGGCGGGCGCTGGCCAGCGCCGTCAACCCCTCGCGCGAGGCTGGCCGGGTGCGGATAGGGCGCAGATTATGTCGCGCTGGCGGTGGGCCGCCGGCAGGCGCGGTTGTCGCGTAGGCTGCTGCGCCGCCAATCCAGAAACGGCCGTCCGCGGGCGTATGGATGACGCCGGCGATCGGGCGGCCCGCGACGACGGCAGCGATGTTAACCGTGAATTCCGATCCGCCGGCCACGAAATCGCGCGTGCCGTCGAGCGGATCGACGAGGAAGAAGGCCTGCCCCTCGCCCAGAGGCGCCGCAGCATCGGCGCTCTCCTCCGAGATCACGCTCACGTGCGGGAAGGCGCGGGCAAGCGCGCCCGAGATGAAGGTCTCCGCCGCGATGTCGGCGTCCGAGCAGGGGCTGCCGTCGTCCTTGGTGCGGGTGGCGAAACCCTGGGCACGGCTTTCGAGGATCCGCGCGCCGGCACCGTGGGCAATGGCGGCGAGGGTCAAGGCGAGGGCGTCGGCGTCGGCAGGGAAGGACGGCATCAGAGGCGCTGGGTCATGGCGAACAGGGGCGGTTGTGCGCAAAATGGCAACGAATTGCAAGCTGCGCACGGGGCGCTCTTCTAGGTCTTGTCGGGGCTTCCGGCCCCGCGCGAAGCAGTGTATCACCGAAAATCGTTCGCGCCCCGTTCCGGGGTGCATCCACCTCGCGTTAGCCCCTTTCGCGGAGCCGCCATGACCGCCGCCGTTACGCTCGATGCGCTCGATCTCGCCGCTCTCCTGTGCAGCCGCGTGTGCCACGACGTCATCAGCCCGGTGGGCGCCATCGTCAACGGGCTTGAAGTGCTCGAGGACGAGAACGATGCGGCGATGCAGGAATTCGCGCTCGACCTCATCAAGAAGAGCGCCCGGCAAGCCTCGGCCCGGTTGCAGTTCGCGCGCCTTGCCTTCGGCGCGGCCGGCTCCGCCGGAGCCTCGATCGATCTCGGCGACGCGGAGAACGTCGCCAAGGGCTTCATCCAGGACGACAAGGTCGCACTCATCTGGAACGTGCCGCGCCTGCTCCTGCCGAAGAACAAGGTCAAGCTGCTGCTCAACCTCATTCTCCTCGCCACCAACGCGATCCCGCGCGGCGGCTCCATCACGGTCGACGCCGAGGTGGACGGCGACGATGCGCGCTTCACCATCGCCGCCAAGGGCGTGAGTGCGCGCATTCCGACCCATGCGGAGCAGTTGCTCGCGGGCAAGGCGGAAGGCGGCAGCGTCGATGCGCATGCGATCCAGCCGTTCTACACCGGGCTCGTGGCGCGGGCGGCGGGCATGGACGCGCGCTTCTCGCTTGTGGACGACACCGTGCTGATCAAGGCCGGCCCGGCTGGTGACTGAGCACCTGCGCGTCATCCGTGCAGGATGGCGCGGGATTTCAACCTAACTTAAACTCTTAGCCCTGACACTGCCCCTCGGATCGCAGAGGCGTGGGCGGCCGCCATTGGCCGCGCGCGCGCTTTTCGGGTGTGCGTCATGGATGAACTGCTGCGCGAGTTCCTGACGGAGACGAGCGAGTATCTCGACACCGTCGACATGGAACTCGTGCGCTTCGAGCGCAACCCAAACGACAGCGCCATCCTCCGCAACATCTTCCGCCTCGTTCACACCATCAAGGGCACCTGCGGCTTCCTGGGCCTGCCGCGGCTCGAGGCGCTCGCCCACGCCGCAGAAACGCTGATGGGGCGCTTCCGCGACGGCGAGCAGGCGGTCACGAGCCGCGATGTCACGCTGATCCTGGCGACGATCGACCGGATCAAGCACATCATCACCGAGCTCGAGCGCACCTCGGTCGAGCCGCCGGGTCGCGACGACGACCTCATCCTTCCCCTCGAGCGCTCCAGCGGCGGTCCCGGGCGGCGCGGCATCGATCCTGCCATCCTCGTCGCCTTCGACGAGCCGGATGTGCAGCCCCCCGGTGAGGGGAGCTCCGCGCCGTCGCAGCAGGGCGCGGTCGCCGCCGAAAGCGCGGATGCCGCGGGCGGCCGGCAGCAGACCATCCGCGTGGCGGTGAACACGCTCGAGCATTTGATGACCATGGTCTCGGAACTCGTCCTGACGCGCAATCAACTGCTCGATATCGCCCGCCGGCATGAGGACAACACCTTCAATGTGCCGCTGCAGCGCCTGTCGCACGTAACGGCGGAGCTGCAGGAAAGCGTCATGAAGACCCGCATGCAGCCCATCGGTACGGCCTGGCAGAAGATGCCGCGGCTCGTGCGCGACCTCTCGGCCGAGCTCGGCAAGCCGATCGATCTCGTCATGCGCGGCGCCGACACCGAGCTCGACCGTCAGGTGCTCGACATCATCAAGGATCCGCTGACGCACATGGTGCGCAACGCTGCGGACCACGGGCTCGAGAGTCCTGCCGAGCGGCGGGCGCTGGGCAAGCCGGAGCGCGGCACCATTCGCCTCGACGCCTATCACGAAGGCGGAACCATCACGATCGAGATCGCCGACGACGGACGCGGCCTCGACCTTCCAGCCATCAAGGCCAAGGCGATCGCCCGTGGGCTCGCGCCGGCTGCCGAGGTGGAGCGCATGAGCGAGGCGCAGGCCGCCAAGTTCATCTTCCATCCCGGCTTCTCGACGGCCGAAGCGGTGACTGCGGTGTCGGGGCGTGGCGTCGGCATGGATGTCGTCAAGACCAACATCGAACTCATCGGCGGCGTCATCGACATTCATTCCGAGCCCGGACGCGGCACGATCTTCACTGTGAAGATCCCGCTCACACTGGCCATCATCGCGGCGCTCATCGTCAGCGTCGGCGACCAGCGCTTTGCCATTCCCCAGATGGCTGTGCTCGAGCTGGTGCGCGTGCGGCCCGGTGCCGAGCAACGAGTCGAGACGGTCAACGGCGCGCCCGTGCTCAGGTTGCGCGAGCGGCTATTGCCGGTGATGTCCCTTGCGCGCCTCCTCGGCCGCGCCGGTACGAAAGAGGATGACGACGGCTTCATCGTCGTCATCCAGGTCGGGCGGCAGCGCTTCGGGCTGCTCGTCGAAGGCGTCTTCCATACCGAGGAGATCGTGGTCAAGCCGATGTCGCGCAAGCTACGGCATCTGCAGGTGTTCTCCGGCAACACCATCCTGGGTGACGGGGCCGTGGTCCTCATCATCGATCCCAACGGCGTGTCGCGCATGCTCGGCGCGCAGGGGGTCGATGCGGCGGCCTTTGCCGATGCCCTGGCGGACATGGAGGAGACGCGGGAGGAGGAGGTCGAGGCCACGGCGCTGCTCGTCTTCCGCGCCGGCGGGCCCGGGCAGAAAGCGGTGCAACTCTCCCTCGTCACGCGGCTCGAAGAGATCGATGCGACGAGGATCGAGTGGATCGGCGACCGCCCCTTCGTTCAGTACCGTGGCCGCCTAATGCCACTCGTTACAGCCAGCGAGCGGCTGGTGATCCGCAAGGAGGGGATGCAGCCGATCCTCGTCTTCTCCGATGCCGAGCGGGCCATGGGGCTGATCGTCGACGAGATCGTCGACATCGTGGACGAGCGGCTTGCCATCGATCCGGTACCGCAGCGTCCGGACCTCGTCGGTTCGGCCGTGGTGCGTGGGCAGGCGACGGAACTCCTCAATATCGCGCATTTCCTGCCGCTCGCGCACGAGGACTGGCTGCGCCGGGCGGCGCTGCCCAATGCCCCGGTGCGCACCGTTCTGCTCGTCGACGATTCCGACTTCTTCCGCGGCATGCTGGCCCCGGTTCTCAAGGCGGCCGGCTATCGCCTGGTGCTTGCCAGCAGCGTCGACGAGGCGCTCGAGGTGCTTGCCTCGCAACGTGTCATCGATGTGGTGGTGAGCGACATAGAAATGCCCGGAAAAACGGGCTTCGATCTCATCGAGAGCATGCGGATCGACCAGCGCACGCGGCATCTGCCGGTGATCGCTCTGTCGTCCTATATCAGCCCGGCCATCGTCGAGCGGGCGAGGCGCTACAGCGGGGTGGAATTCGTGGCGAAGTTCGACCGCGGCGGCCTGCTTGCGGCGCTGGCGGCGACCGTCGATGGTTATGGAGCGGCGGCATGAGCGCGATCGATCCCGCCATCAGCGCCAGCGCCGTCGACGATGGCATCCAGTATGTCACGGTGACGGTTGGCGAGCAGCTATTCGGCATTCCGATCGACCGGGTGCGCGATGTGTTCGTCGTCGGTGGGCTGACGCCCGTCCCGCTCGCGCCGCCCGAGATCCGGGGGCTCGTGAACCTCAGGGGCCGCGTCGTCACAGCCGTGTGCATGCGCCGCCGCTTGGGTCTGCCGGCACGTGAGGAGGGGGCGGGGGGGACCGTGATGGCCGTCGGCCTGGAACAGGGCGATGAGAGCTTTGGCCTGATCGTCGACGGGGTGGGTGAGGTGTTGCGCGTGCCGGCCGAGACGCGCGAGCCCAGACCGCCCCATCTCGGCGGCCGCTGGGCATCCCTGGCGTCGCACATCCACAGGCTGGACGACCGCCTACTCGTCGTGCTCGATGTGGATGCGGTGCTTGCCTTCGATGGGGAGGGAGGGGCCAGTTGATCTTTGTCCCCTATGCCGCCCTGGCCGAATATGATCGAGCGTTGACTGGGAGTCTCGCAGCATGAAGCATTGTCTTGTCGTCGACGACTCGGCGGTCATTCGCAAGGTGGCGCGCCGCATCCTCGAGGCGCTCGCCTTCGAGGTGAGTGAGGCCGAAGATGGGGCCCAGGCCCTCGCCCGATGCCAGCAGGCCATGCCCGAGGCCGTGCTGCTCGACTGGAACATGCCCGTGATGGACGGCTACGAGTTCCTCAAGGCGCTGCGCCAGTTGCCCGGTGGTGATCGTCCGAAGGTCATCTTTTGCACTACAGAGAACGACGTCGCCCATATCGCCAAGGCCCTGCAAGCCGGTGCCGACGAATACATCATGAAGCCCTTCGACAAGGACATCGTGGAAGCGAAGTTTCAGGAAGTCGGGCTGGTCTAAGGCGCTGCGCAAGGGCGGCAGGGCCGGCTGTGGCCGATCCGCGCCAGAGGCATCGGCGGGGGCGGTATCGTGATACGGGTCATGGTCGTCGACGATTCGGCCGTTGCGCGCGCCCTTGCGCTGCGCTGGCTGAGCGAGGAGCCTGGCATCGACGTGGTGGCCGAGGCCGAGACCGGCCGCGTCGCGCTGGCCCTTGTCGCGCGCGCCGACCCTGACGTCATCGTGCTCGACCTCGACATGCCGGACATGGACGGTTTGACCGCCCTGCCTGAGCTGCTCGCGGCGAGGCCCGGCGTCGCCGTTCTCGTTGTCTCGACGCTTACGCGACGCAATGCGGAGATCTCGCTGCACTGCTTGGCGCGCGGCGCGGCGGATTACGTGCCGAAGCCCTCTTCGCGTGGGGATGCGGAGGCGCTTGTTGCCTTTCGCAACGAACTCGTCGAGAAGATCCGGGCGATCGCAGGGCGTGGGGCGAATCCGGATGCCGCTGCCGGGCCTCCGCGCCTTGCCGCGTCCCGTTCCGTTGCCACGAGGCCGGCTTGTCTTGTTGTGGGCGCCTCGACCGGCGGCCCGCGGGCGATGATGCGCCTGATCGGCCAGTTGCCGGCATCTGTCCTCGCGCGCCTGCCGGTTGTCGTGGTGCAGCACATGCCGCCGATTTTCACGGCTGTTTTTGCAGAGCACCTCGCCGCCATCGCAGGCTGCGAGGTGCGCGAAGCGCGCGACGGCGAGGCTGTGCGGCCAGGCGTGATCCATGTCGCGCCCGGCGGGCTGCACACGGGGCTCGTCCGGCGGGGAGCCGACATTCTCCTGCACGTCCATGATGGCCCGCCGACCAACGTCTGCCGGCCGTCCGTCAATGTCCTGTTCGAGGCGGCGGCCGCCGTCTACGGTGGCGCGGCGCTCGCCATCGTGCTCACGGGCATGGGCCGGGACGGGCTTGTCGGGGCGCGCAGCCTCGCGGCCGCCGGCGCGCCCATCGTGGTGCAGGACGAGGTTACCAGCATTGTCTGGGGTATGCCGGGTGCGATCGCGCGCGAAGGGCTGGCGCACGCCATTCTGCCGCTCGACCGCATCGCGCCGGCGATTTGCGTTTTCATGGAGGGGGGCGCCGATGACTGACGCCGATTTCGATTACCTGTGCACATTCATCCGCGCCCGCTCGGGCCTCGCGCTGACGCCCGAAAAACGCTATCTCCTCGAAAGCCGCCTGCAGCCGCTCGGTCGCACGCGGGGCTTCGAGACGCTGGAGGCGCTGGTGAGGGCGCTGCGGGCCGGCGGCGATGCGGACCTCGAGCGGGCCGTCGTCGAGGCGATGACGACCAACGAGACCTTCTTCTTCCGCGACAAGACGCCCTTCGACACGTTGCGCAACGACGTCCTGCCCCGGCTTCTGGAGGCGCGGGCCAGCACACGGATGCTGCGCATCTGGTGCGCCGCGGCCTCCACCGGACAGGAGCCCTATTCGCTCGCCATGATGCTCGATCAGATGGGCGAACGGCTCGCCGGCTGGCGCATCGAGATCCTGGCGACGGACCTTTCCACCCAGGCGCTTGAGCGAGCCCGCGCCGGGCTCTACAGCCAGTTCGAGGTGCAGCGCGGCCTGCCCGTCCAGCTCCTGCTGCGCTATTTCACGCAAGCGGGCGATCAATGGCAGATCGCGCCAGAGTTGCGTGGGCGCATCACCTTCCGGCCGTTCAACCTGATGCGTGACTTCGCGCCACTGGGCACGTTCGACGTCGTGTTCTGCCGCAACGTCTTGCTGTATTTCGACATGGCGATGAAGGCGGACATCCTGGCGCGGATCGGGCGGCAGATTGCGCCGGACGGCTGCCTGTTCCTCGGCGCGGCCGAGACGGTGATCGGCCTCGGCGAGGAGGTGGAGATGCATCCCACCCTGCGCGGCGTCTACGTGCCGCGGCGGCGCGGCGCGACCCGGGCCGCGTGAACGGGGCAGCCGGCAGGGGCCATCGTCGCTGCCGGCCTCCATGGTGAGAGGTGGACAAGAAAAAAGCCCCGCGATGCGGGGCTTTCTGTCGTGGCGCCTCTTGCCGGTTGGGAGGCGGCCTCAGGCGGAGATGCGCTCCTCGATCTCGCCGGGCTCGCGCAGCACATAGCCGCGGCCCCAGACGGTCTCGATGTAGTTCTTGCCGCTCGAGGCATTGGCGAGCTTCTTGCGCAGCTTGCAGATGAAGACGTCGATGATCTTGAGCTCCGGCTCGTCCATGCCGCCGTAGAGATGGTTGAGGAACATCTCCTTGGTCAGCGTGGTGCCCTTGCGCAGGGAGAGGAGCTCCAGCATCTGGTACTCCTTGCCGGTGAGATGCACGCGGTTGCCTGCCACCTCCACCGTCTTGGTGTCCAGGTTCACCACGAGGTCGCCGGTCGTGATGACCGACTGGGCGTGGCCCTTGGAGCGGCGCACGATGGCGTGGATGCGCGCGACGAGTTCATCCTTGTGGAAGGGCTTGGTCAGGTAGTCGTCGGCGCCGAAGCCGAGACCCTTGACCTTGTCCTCGATACCCGCAAGGCCGGACAGGATCAGGATCGGCGTCTTGACCTTGGCGACACGCAGGCTCCGCAGCACTTCGTAGCCGGACATGTCCGGCAGGTTGAGGTCGAGGAGAATGATGTCGTAGTCGTAGAGCTTGCCGAGATCCACGCCCTCCTCGCCGAGATCGGTCGTGTAGACGTTGAAATTCTCGGACTTGAGCATGAGCTCGATGCTTTGCGCGGTGGCGCTGTCGTCTTCGATGAGCAATACGCGCATGTCAGGTCCCCAACCTCGCCCCGAGGCCCGCGCTGGCGGTGTCCCGGCTTTCCGACGCTGCCCGCGTTACGCCGCGGTGCTGGCGTCCGATCTTCCCACTCGTTCCGACTCGCGACGCTACGCCCAAATGGTTAACAAAAACTGATTCCCTCTTGCAAGAACCTCTCGTCGAAACATGTGAAAGTCGACGTAAAAGATTGAATCGCAGTCGGTTTCCAGTCTCTACACAGTTAACGCAACGCATGAGGAAATCGGCGCAAGTGATTCATGTGACTCGCTTGCTCCGACACGGCAGGCCGCGCTGCCGGCAGAGCCGACGTAGCCGCAGTCTTAACGACCTCGGTAAATGAAAGGTTGACGGGCCCATCCTCGCCACAGGAGGGGGTCCATCCTCGCCCCCCGTTGGATAACTCGCGCACTTGCGGACGCTCCCGCAGGGGTTCTCCGGGTTGCGCTGTTGCAGGAATGTCGCAACGGCGATGTCATCGCCGTCGCCACGGCGGCGAATGCCGGAGAGTAAGGAAGAACTAACCTCCGTCGGCGATGGTTCGACAGGTCAGCGGCCTTTTTGCGGCGGCTGTGCCCCCGTCTTTGGCGGCTTGTCGAGGAGTAGTACAAGCGATGAAGTCGCGGAACACGCTTATTCGCCTGAAGCGCTTCCATGTGGAGGAGAAGCGCCGCAGGGTCCACCAGATCGAGACCATGTCGGCCGAGTTCACGCGCATGGCCGACGAACTGGCACGCGAGATTGCAGCCGAGGAAGCGCGGGCCGGCATCACCGATCCGGCTCATTTCGCCTATCCGACCTATGCGAAGGCGGCGGCGCAGCGGCGCGACAACCTGGTGCGCTCGGCCGAGGAACTGCGTGGTCAGCTCGACGACGCCCGGGCCGAACTCGACGAGGCTCTGGAGGAACTGCGCAAGGTCGAACTGCTCGACGATCGCGAGGCGGTTCGCGATTCCAACCGCGAGATCGTCGCCCACGCCTGAACGCGCCGGCGGTTCAGCGCGGCGGCGCGATCAGCGGAACGTGTGGCGCAGCCTCTGGCGGCAGCAGGCCGGCGAGACGCGGGTCTTCCATGACCTCGACGGCCCGCTTGTAGGGACGAAACCCCATCCGGACATAAAAGGGCAGGGCGCCGGGGTGGTCGAGATGGCAGGTGTGCACCATCAGCCGTCGGATCGGCCGAGACCACGCCCGGGCGAGGGCAAGCTGCATCAGCGCTCGCCCGGCGCCGCGGCCCACGGCTGCTTCCACGAGCCCGAAATAGACGATCTCGGCCTCGTCGCCGCCACGGAAGTCGAGCTCCAGCAGGCCGGCGTCCTCGCCGGCGAGCACGACGGCATAGGCCTCGACGTCCGGATCGGCGAGGATCCGGGCCACCTCCGGGATCGGCATTGCTAGGCGGCTGACCCACAGCCACGGTCCGCCGACGGTCCTGAACAGCCCAAGATAATGCTCGACATCCGGTGCATCGAGCCTCAGCAGGGACAAATCGACGCTGCCCATCCTGCCGACCGCCGGCGGCGCGGTCATCTCGAGGTAGGTGACGACCGTGGCGAGCTTGCCGGCGGGAATGTCGGTATAGCCGTCGCAAAGCATGGCCGGCGCTTCTCCTGATCCTGATCGGGCCCTTTTGCCGCAGCCCCTGGAGTCAGTGGCGGGAGCCTGTCCCAGCCCTTGCACGACAAGGTGCCCTGGCGTCAAGAAAGCCTTGCGGGCGCGCCCCCGGTCGGGCACAGATGCCGGCAGGGATTGGCGAAGAGTGCACCCCGCGGTGCATCCGGGACTGCACTGCGGAAGCATTTGGCAGCAGGGGCGAAGCTCAAGGATCGATGAAGAAGAAGCTCGAGTATGTCTGGCCGGTCATCGGCCTTGCTGCGGTCGTCTTTTCCGTCTGGCTCCTTTACCGGGAGCTGAAGGACATTTCTGCCAGCGAGGTGCTCGACAGCATCGCCGCCATCCAGCCGAAGCAGTGGCTGCTCGCCGGCCTGTCCACTATCATCGCCTATGGTGCGCTGGCCTGGTACGACCGCATAGCGCTCCTGCATCTTGGCAAGAAGCTATCCTGGGCTGTCATCTCGCTCGTCTCCTTCACGACTTACGCGCTGTCGCACAACATCGGCGCCTCGGTGCTGTCAGGCGCCATGGTGCGCCTCAGGGCCTATGGCACCATGGGGCTCAGCCTCGCCGAGGTCGGTGTACTCGTCGCTCTGTGCTCCTTCACCTTCGGTCTCGGCAGTGTCCTGCTCGGCGGGCTCGTGCTCGTCGGTGAGCCGGAGATCGTCAACCGGCTCGTCGAGGACGCGCCCATATGGTTGTCGCGGCTCGCTGGCATAGCCATGCTCGCCTTCGTTGCGCTCTACGTGCTCGGGTCGTGGCGTGAGTTCAAGCCGCTGAAGATCGGCAATTTCGCCATCTACTATCCGCGGCTCAACATCACGCTGCGCCAGCTGTTCGCGGCTCCGCTCGAGCTGCTCGGCGCCGCCGGCATCATCTATTTTGCGCTGCCGGAAGCCGGCAACCCGGGCTATTTCGTCGTCCTCGGCGTCTTCCTCGCCTCCTTTTCGGCGGCGCTCATCTCGCACGCACCCGGCGGCCTCGGGGTGCTCGAATTCGTCTTCCTCAAGGCGATGCCGGACATGGATCCGGCGGACGTGCTCGCGGCGCTGCTCGTCTTCCGGCTGTTCTACCTGCTGATCCCGCTCGCCTTCTCGATCGTCGTCGTGGTGCTGTTCGAGCGCTCGCGCATCGCCCGCACGCTCAAGGAGCGGGTCACGGCGAAGGTCGGCACCGGCAAGGCCGGCGCGTCGCGTTCGGGAGACGGCGCGTCCTGATGCCGGCGCTGCGCACGCGCCTGCGCCGGCTCGCCTTCGGTCTCGGTACCGTCACCGGTCTTGCGCGCCGCGGCTATTTCATCCCCTACCGGCACGCCCGCGAGGCACGCTCCGCACCCTATGCCGCGCTCGAACCTTTGTTCGCGGCCGCCGAGCCGGCGATGGAGGCGACGCTCGCGGCGATCGACGCGGTGGCGGCGGAGCTTTTCGCCATTCCGGCCGAGGGAGCGGGGCTGCGGTGGCGGCAGATGTGGTTTCCCCGGCTCGACGCGGCGGCGGCCTATGCCATCGTGCGCCGCGAGAAGCCGACGCGCATCGTCGAGATCGGCTCCGGCCATTCCACCCGCTTCATGGCCCGTGCCGTCGCGGACGGCGGCCTCGCGACCGCGATCACCTGCATCGATCCGGCGCCGCGCGCCGACATCACAGCCCTTACCGTGACGCACCGGCCGGTCGTGGTCGAGGATGTGGAGAGCGACGATTTTCCGCCATTGGCGGCGGGCGACGTCCTGTTCATCGATTCGAGCCACATCGCCATGCCGGGCAACGACGTCGACCGGCTGTTCCTCGACATCCTGCCGGGGCTGCCGGCCGGCGTCCTCGTGCATGTGCACGACATCTTCCTGCCCGACGCCTATCCGCAGGCGTGGGGCTGGCGCGGCTACAACGAGCAGATGCTCGTCGCAGCCCTGTTACAGGGCGGCGGCTATGACATCGTCTTCACGAGCCACTACGCCGCAACCCGCCTCGAAGGGGCGGTTGCGGCGAGCGCCGCAGGCATGCTGCCGCTGGTGGACGGTGCCTTCGAGACGAGCCTGTGGCTGCGCAAGCGCTGAGGAATCCGCTGGTTCAGGCGGGAGCGTTGCGCGCGATGCCGCTGCCGGCCTCCGGCACGGCAAAGCCGGCGGCCGTGTAATCGGCGAGCTTGTTGCGCAGGGTGCGGATAGAGATGCCCAGCATGCGCGCGGCATGGGTTCGGTTGCCGCCGCAGTGGACGAGCGTCGCGAGGATCAGTTCCCGCTCGACGACGGCCATGGGCTGGCCGACGAGCGCAAGCGCGGCGGGGAGGGTGGGCGGGAACTCCCGTGGGGTCGCATCGCTCATCGGGCCGCACCGGCATCGCATGCCGTCATCAGCGAAGGTCCGACAACGAACCGGCCATGTCCCCGATAGGCCCATGTCTGCCGATATGCCCATCCCTGCCGAAGCGACCCTGCGTGCCGTGAGGGCTTCATTCCCATACCGCCGTCTCCGTGCGTGATGGCGCGAGCCGCAAGCCCCCGCCGCTGTGCGTGCGGATGTTTTCGCGCTTATGGTTAGGGAGCGGTTAAACAGCTCGCGACAATTGTCGTGTCCGGATGGAAAACGGTCACCGAGGGCGCCTGCCGTTGCTTCGGAAGCGGAAACGCCGACCCCTGGGCCGGCGTTTCCTTGTCTTTCCGAGGTTGCGTCCGGGAGACCGCACCACCCGGCGGAGATGGTTCACTGTCTGTAGTGCTGGATGCGCGTCGTCCGCAGGCCGGCGAGGCCGTGCTGGTCGATGGATTGCTGCCAGCTCAGGAACTCCTCCACCGTCAGCGTGTAGCGCTGGCAAGCCTCGTCGAGGCTCAGCAGGCCACCGCGTACGGCGGCGACGACCTCCGCCTTGCGCCGGATGACCCAGCGCTTGGTGGACGACGGCGGCAGGTCGGCAATCGTCAATGGACTGCCGTCGGGCCCGATGACGTATTTCACCCTCGGGCGTTGGGGTTCGGTCATGATACGCTCACACTAACTCGACTGACCAACGTCGAGAGGGAGCTTAGACCTGCGTGATTTAAGATTTGCCTAAAGCAAAGGCTGCAACGCTTCCTGGCCGATGAAGCCGTCACGACGCTGCGAAGGCGGCAGGAATTGCCCGGTCCTGGCAGAGCGAGACGTCCGCCGCCGCAAAGCCGACACACGGCGCGCCTAAGGGGAACACCGGGTTTTACTGCGCTTGTCGGGCATTATATGTATGCCCAAGCCAGCTGCACCCCCGCATTGCCGGGCGGGGAGGAGAGGATGAGCCATGCTCAACAGCCTTGATCTCGCCAAGCCACCCGCCGAGACGCGCGTGGTCGTCGCCATGTCGGGCGGGGTCGATTCCTCCGTCGTCGCCGCGATGATGAAGCGCGACGGCTACGATGTCATCGGCATCACCTTGCAGCTTTACGACCACGGCGCCGCAGTCCACCGCCGGGGGGCCTGCTGCGCCGGCCAGGACATCCACGATGCGCGCCGGGTGGCCGAGCGGCTCGGCATCGCCCATTACGTGCTCGATTACGAATCGCGCTTCCGTGACGCCGTGATCGAGCGTTTCGCCGAGAGCTATCTCGCCGGCGAGACACCGATCCCCTGCGTTGAGTGCAACCGGTCGGTGAAATTCGCCGATCTTCTGGAGACGGCGCGCGACCTCGGCGCCGACGTGCTGGCGACCGGCCATTACGTGGCCAGCCGCCTTCTGGCGAACGGCCGCCGCGGCCTCTTCCGCGCCGCCGACCCGGACCGTGACCAGAGCTACTTCCTCTATGCGACGACAGCCGCGCAGCTCGATTTCCTGCGGTTTCCGCTCGGGGACATGGCAAAGACCGAAACGCGGGCGCTCGCCCACGAATTCGGCCTCACGGTGGCCGACAAGGCCGACAGCCAAGACATCTGCTTCGTGCCCAACGGGCGCTATACCGACATCATCGAGCGGCTGAAGCCCGGCGCCGTGGCGCCCGGCGACATCGTGCACGTGGACGGCCGGGTGCTCGGCCGGCACGAGGGCATCATCCACTACACCGTCGGCCAGCGGCGCGGCCTCGGCCTGTCGGTCGGCGAGCCGCTATTCGTCCTCAAGCTCGATGCGGAGAAGGGCCGGGTCATCGTCGGTCCGCGCGAGATGCTCGGCACCGAGAGCATCAGGCTGCGCGACGTCAACTGGCTTGGCCCGGTGGCGCTCGACGCGCTGCCGCCCGAGGGCCTGGAGGTGGCCGTGCGGGTGCGCTCCACGCGCCAGCCCTGCCCGGCCTTCCTGCGACGCGATGCGGAAGGTGTGGAGATCGTGCTGGCCAGCGCCGAGGAGGGTGTTGCACCCGGTCAAGCCTGTGTCATCTACGATGGTGTAGATGGGCGGGCGCAGGTGCTGGGCGGCGGCACCATCCGCGCCACGCGCCCGATGCCGATGCGTGAAGCGCTCGGGGAGGGAGCGGCGGCCTGACGCGGACGGTTCGACGAGGGGGACGATGGCAGCGGCCGACATCCGGGGGCCTGATACGGCCTCGATGCGCAAGGCCTACGCGCGATGGGCGCCGGTCTACGATGTGGTCTACGACAAGCTGACGGCGCCGGCGCGCCAGCGGGCGGTTGCGGCTGCGCTCGCCTGCGGCACACACATCCTCGAGGTGGGCGTGGGCACCGGCCTGTCGCTCGAGGCTTATCCGACGAGCGCGCGGGTGACCGGCGTCGACCTGTCCGAACACATGCTGCGGCGGGCGCAGCAGAAGGTCGACCGGCTCGGCCTTCGCCAGGTCGAGGCGCTCGCGGTGATGGACGCCTGCCGCCTCGGCTTCCCGGACGGGACCTTCGATGCCGTGGTCTCGCAGTTCGTCATCACCCTCGTGCCCGATCCCGAGGCCGCGCTCGACGAATTCGCGCGGGTGCTGCGGCCGGGCGGCGAAATCGTCCTCGCCAATCATTTCGGTGCTGCCGGCGGCGCGCTCGCCAGCCTCGAGGAGGCGGTGGCGCCGCTCGCCAGCAAGGTGGGCTGGAGCTCGGCCTTCAAGGCGGAGCGCATCGCCCGCTGGGCGCGCTCGCGCGGGGTGGCCGAAGTCGTCTCGCTCGAGTCGGTCTTCCCCGGCGGCTTCTTCAAGGTCATGCAACTGCGCAAGTTTGCCTGACCATCGGGGAAGGCGAGACACCGCGGGTCTCTCCCGGCGGGCAATCCAAGGGCGCACCGCCTGCTGCACAATGCGTGGAAAGCGCGCGAGCTTCCTTGACAGCCGCCGCGCCACCTCCTTATATCCCGCCGCACGGTGTCAGGCGCCGTGCCCGAACGGGGCGGAGTAGCTCAGCTGGTTAGAGCAGCGGAATCATAATCCGCGTGTCGGGGGTTCGAGTCCCTCCTCCGCTACCACCGCTATAGCCGAAACTTCGGCCGGCCAGATTTCCTGGCCTGTCAGGGCGCTCAGAACGCCCATGATCCGGATCTCGTAAGGCTCGCGCGCAGCGCGCGGCATTACGATGACGCTGTCGACGACTTCGCGCAGCGGCTGGACGATCTCCCAAGGCGGGTTTCCGCTGCCGCTCATGATCATCCCGAGTTCGGCGACGTTCTGCCGGTAGCGCTCGATCGCCGTCGGATGGAGCTCGACCACGTTGCTGTTGTCGCCCGCCAGCGCGATCTGCCTCTTCAGATCTTCGCGCTCGGCCTTGAGTTCCGCCATCCGCGGGGCGACGTCGTCTTTCTCGACCGTGCCGTCGACCAGCGCATCCACCAGCCGCTTAATCGCGCCCTCGACGTCGTCGAGGCGCCGCTCGATCCGCGCCCGCTCGCGTCGCGCTTCCGAAGCCAAGGCGCGCCGTTGTGCCTGATACCGCTGGAGATAGGCCGCGATGAGGTCGGGGTCAGCCAGCTGCTGCCGGAGCGCGTCGAGCACGATCCGCTCGATCTTCTCGACGTAGTAACGGCTACCATTGGTGCATGACGAACTCTCCCGAAAGGTGCTGCATTGGATGCGCTGGCCACTGAAATCCCGGCCCACGATAGCCATACCGCCGCCGCAGCATCCGCACTCCAGCAGCCCGGAAAGCATCCGCTTGGTCCTCGGCACTTTCAGCGTCCCTTCGCGCGTCGTCTCTTCCTTCCGTCGCAGCGCCGCTTTCGCATCATCGTCTTCAACAATGCGCAGGTGAGGAGCGTCGGCATAGCGCCATTCCGATTCGGGATTGACCCGCGAGATGCGCTTGCCCGTGTCCGGGTCGAGCACCATGCGGACCCGGTTCCAGACGATCTGGCCGCGGTAGAGCGGGTTCTGGATAATGCCGTGTCCGCGCGCCTTGTTGCCGTTGATCGTGGAGGCGTTCCAGGCGCGGCCGCGCGGCGGTGGAACGCCTTCCTTATTGAGCATAGCGGCGATTGAACGCGGCGAGGTGCCATTGCGATAGAGGCTGAAGATGCGGCGCACCACCTCGGCCTCCTCCGGGACGATCTCGAGCTCGCCGGGCTTGCCCGGGATCGGCCGATAGCCGTAGGCGCGGCCGCCAGCGTGGCGGCCGTCGCGGATCACACCATCCATGCCGCGGCGCACCTTGTTCGCCAGGTCGAGCAGATAAAGGCTTCCGAGCATGCCGCGCACGCCGATCTGCACCGGATCGGCCGCGCCGTCGTGTACGGCGATAATTTTCACGCCTTGGAACGTGAGGCGCTTGTAGAGGCCGGCGAGGTCTTCCTGGTCGCGCGAGAGACGATCGAGGGCTTCGACGACCAGTATGTCGAAGGCCTGCGCACGCGCGGCCTCTATCAGGCGCATCAAGCCGTCCCGGCCGAATATGGATGCGCCGGAGCGCGCCCGATCGTGGAAGGTGGCGACAACTTCGTACCCGTTGCGCTCGGCGAAGGTACGGCAGAGCGCGACCTGATCGTCGATGGACCGGTCGCGCTGAAGGTCAGTCGAGAACCGGGCGTAAACGGCGGCGCGGGTTCCTCGAGCGTGTCTGGTCATTGGGGCTACCCTTGCCTAGCGCCGCCTCGTGGTCGATCAGAGCTTGCCGATCGGCGAGCGCCTCCACGAACCTGATCAAAGCGGGCTTTGCCTTGGCGCGCAATTCGGGATCGAGGGATGGACCAGACGTTGTCCCCGGCGGCAGAGCCGCTGTGGATTTCGTCGTCATTCAAGGGAGGCCTTTCCGCTCCGCACATCTGGCGAGCTCTTCTTTGCAGGTGGGGAAGGGTCATGGGGTGGCGCTGCACCAGTCGATGCGCCTTGGGCAGCGGCCGCGTGGGCAAACATAGGGCACAGCATGGCCCGCGCGGATCATGAGGCCGGCGACGTCGCGGCCGTCCACATAGACACGGGCGAGCGTCCGGCCGTACCGGTCGCGGCCCTGCCGACGGAAGGTGACGGTGCCGGAGGTGAGAAGGCGCCGCAGATAGGCGGTGGCGGAGTGGCCCCGCTGCCGCTCGCTGTCACAGCGCGCCTGGTAGGTCTCCGGCGCGTCGAGGCCGACGATGCGCACCTTCTCCTCGCCGAGATAGATCGTGTCGCCGTCGACCGCGACGATAGGCGGTTCGGCGCCCCAGGCGTGTTCGACGAGTAGCGCCAGCACGATCCCGAGCAGGCAGGCTGCGATCACGACGAGGCAGCCGGTGCGCATGCGCTCCTGCACTTCGCGCGGCGGGACGGGATCCGGCCACTCACTCATCTCGTCCCGCCTCCGTGGGCGCGACGGCGAGCGCCTTGATATCGGGGTGGTACTTGATCGCGGACAGCCGCTCGCTATCCGTCAGCTTTTGATGGGCATTCGGCGGGTCTTCACGCCACGCCATCTTGGCGGCGAACTCGGCGGCACGGCGGTAGCGATCCCGCCTACCATTAGCCACAGGCGGGGCCGTGTAGAGGGCTTGATACTCGGCCGATCTATTCCCCGTCTCGCGAGGGGGCTCCATCGTGAAATACCACCCGCCCGGCTCCCCGTTGCTCAAAAATCGAAATCGCCACATCACCGGCTCAGCGGCCGGCGCGGGCGGCATCCTGCGCGACATGAACTCAGCAAGTTCGTCACGTGTGATCAGGCGCATGTCGGGGTACTCGGTCGGTGACGTGTGGTCGCGCTTGGTTAGGCATAGCTCCGTCCAGGCCATATCAATATCATCCGAAAACGATGGCAATTCGCCTTCTGCCAACGAGGCGGTGGGCATCTCCCTGCCTAGGGGCGGCATTGTCTTAGCCGATACTCGGTGAATAGGGCCGTCGAACATGAACGGGCTTTTCATGTCGTGCCCAGCCACAGGCGGGGCGGCGAGGGGAATCTCTCCGTCAAAGAGGCCGCAGCCAGTATGGAGCGCGCGCCCGCAAGACGGGCACTCCGCCGGTAAGCTGTCCGGGGAGCCGTGCATTGGACACCTAGGCGAGGCCATCGGCTCAGCGGTCGGCGCGGCGCGGAGGGCGGCGAGTTCCTCCCTCAGCCTTGCTGCCTCCTCTGCTTCGGAGAGGAGGGCGGGGGCCGAGTTCCACAGCGCCGCAATGAAATCCATGTCGGCCTGTTTGATGTCGAGGTCAGGGTGTCCGTCCCGAGCCACATAGGGCTCTGCGATGGACTGCGCGATGCCGCGATCATCTCGACGCAGCCGCCGCCACGAATTGCTCGTCCACCATTTCACCGGCCCCGCCGTTGCCTCCTCCATCAGCCGCCGCAGCTCTTTCGTGTCGATGTCAGTCATGGGTGGGCTCCTGTTCTCGCTCATAGGCCGCACCCCGCTTCGCAGACCATGAGCATGCCCTGGCCGCGCTCTTCCGCCGTCGAAAGGTCGACCTGGTCGAGCGGCGCGCGGGAGGAATGCAGGTAGCTCCGGGCCCGCATGCCCGGCGTCTCACGGATAAGCCGATCGATTTCGATGGCGTCGGCCCAAGCGTCCGGTTCGTTCTCCTTAAGCCACCGCCATTCAGCATTCGTGCGGAACGGGCAAAAGGTGCATTTACTACGGGGAGGAACCGGGTATCCGTGGTTCGCAAGCCATGCAATGCAGTCGTGCAGCGACATGCGCTCTTCGAGTAGAGGGAAACGATTGACGGCCCATCTCTCGAACGCGGCACCGGCACGAACAACCTCGTCCGTCGAGTATCCGATCCATATTTCGGCGGAACCGGCCGGGATGCGTTGACGGGGTGTGAAGCCCATCAGCTCACGCTGCTTCGCATTCAGCCGGTCTGTTTTGTACTCACGTGTGCATTGGCGTCGGTCTTGGCCCTGCTTTTCTCCGTCGAGAAACGCGGGAATAGAAACATAGCGCCCGGACTGTTTCGCCCGCCTCTCTATTGCTTGGCGTAGTGGCACCTCCGGTTCCTCCAGCCACACGACAGGAAACGGCAGGACATTCCCCGACCCGAGCCACCGGATATGCTCACGGGTGGCCTCAGCGTCATTGACGGGCGCATAGATGGCGAGATCTGGCATTGGCACGATTTCGCCGTGGGCGGCCTTCAGCGCCAGCGTTGTGGATTGGATGCCGCCTCCGAGCGATAGGGCCCTTAGCTTTGCACCCTCGACCGGTCCCCAAGACCAGCCGCCGCGGCGGACGCGGGGTTTCTTCGGGGCGGGAGGCGCAACTAGCGTGAACGGTTCCGATCCCATCTCAGCCCTCCATGGCGTCGATGTTCGCGAGGACGGGCCGGAAGCCGTAGACGGCCACCCGCGCCTCCGGCATGGCGTTGTGCTCGCGCCCGTCGAGGAAGCGGCCGGCAGCGTTCTTGGCGACCTTCCGCATGTCGCAGCCGCCTCCGCCGTTCTCATTGGCGTTCCCGGCGCCCACGGAACCATCGGGCCAAACCGTGATGGTCTCCGCCGTCCACGGCCGGTGTGGCACCCACGCGCCCCACTGCTTGAAGAAGAACGCCGTGCCCGCCGCCTCGCATTGGTCGCGGATCGATCGGGCCCAGTGGGGATGCATCGGCCTGGCGCCAGCGCCGCTCTCGCCGCCGACGATGACCCAGTCGATCCGGTCAAGCCACGGCTCGAAGTCGATCGCGCCGAGCAGTGGCTCCGCCGAGACGAACCGCACGGCCGCCGGCGCCTCCAGAAGATGCGGGATGCGACGGTTGGCCTCGTGCTGGTCTTCGGCAGTCGTGCCGAGCCAGATATTCCTGGTCAGTCCGGCATCCCATTTCGGCCAGATCATCTTCTGGATGTTCTGCGGACGCTTCGTCAGAAGCAGCCAGTCGAGGTGCGGTGTGTCCTCGATCAGGGCGAACAGGTCCGAGCGCCAGATTTGGGGGACCTGGTTGTCGAACACGTCGGCGAGGCTGGCGCAGAACACGCGAAATCGGATACCGGCCGCTTCAGCCTGTCGGTTCCATTTCAGGGGCAGGCGCCAGTTGGCCTCTGACGTCCGGCGGCGGTCGCCTTTCCAGAGGTGTGCTTGCCCGGTGCGCTTCGCCCAGCTTTCGGCGTAGCAGTGGTCACAGGCCGGCGAGACGGCCGTGCAACCGACCCACGGATTGAAGGTGTGATGCGCCCATTCGATTTTGGTGTTGGAAGCCATGACGTCGGCCCTCTACTGCATGACCGAGAAGCAATTCGGGGTCGTGCACTGGGCGTGCAGGTGGCCGTTGCGCGGGGATCGGGACCAATGAACGCGGCCGACCTTGCAGGCCGGGCAATTGATCACGCCGCCCTGGCCCTTCGGGATCGCCGCCATGACGATCCGGACGCGCTCATGGCTTTCATCGACCCATGCGCGCCAGGCAACCCGCTCCTCATCGGTGTAGTCCTCGCGCAGTGGGCAATCGATCCTTGCGCGGAACTGGCTGCCAGCCGGCAGGCAAGGACTGGCTTCGCCCGGTCCCGAGATGTCGATCCCCTTGGCGCATCGCGGGCCGGTGCCGGAGAGGAACCCGTCGAGATCGAAGCTGTAGTGCCGGCAGTGATCGCTTGTGCAAATCGGCGGCGAGAAATCAGGGATGGTCTTGATGTCGCTCATGGCCGTTCGCCCTCCCATCCGCATTCGGAGCAATAGAGGTGCGCGCTCAGGCAGTAGCCGCAGGGGGCGTGTCCCCGATGGCACGAGCAGCCGCCCATCTCTTCGTCCTGGCGCCATTCGAGGCCGATGGTCCGGCAATGTGGGCACGGGCCGCCCTCGTCGGGCTCCTCGTCCTGTGCCGGTTCGGGCGCCGGGCCCGAGGCGCTCCAGCCGCAGGCGGTGCATCGGATCCCGCTCGGTGCCAGGATGCTGCCGGTCCATTGGACGGTGTCGGTGTTGCAGCGGGCGCAGATCATGGCCTCACCTCCGGCACCGGCGTGTCGACGGCGAGCGCGACCTCGATCGGCCGGACCCAGATGCGATCCGCGCTCAGCATGAAGGTCTCGCCCATCTCGGCGAGCAGCAGCGTCCGGCCCATTACTTCGGCGATTGCCTGCGCGGCATCGGGCGGCACGGCATTGCCGATGTGCTCGCGCCACGCGCTATCTGAGGTGCCGGAGAGGCACCAGGTGCCGACCTCCTCGGGATCTACGAGGCTCTGCAGCG
>NZ_JARKII010000010.1:0-180828 GCF_029309855.1 Chelatococcus sp. XZ-Ab1
TCTTCAACAAGATCAAACACTTCCGCCGTATCGCCACCCGCTTCGACAAGACGGCGGAAAACTTCCTCGCCGCCGTGAAGCTCGCGTCCATCCGCATCTGGCTACGCGGTTATGAGTCTACGGCCTAGCTGCTCTTCGCGCTTGATCTCTAGCGAAAGCCTGAAACCTAAAGAACAAAACGGGTTTGAATGGTCGGAGCGGCGGGATTTGAACCCACGACCCCTAGTCCCCCAGACTAGTGCGCTAACCGGGCTGCGCTACGCTCCGACACCCGAAGGGCGTTGTTTCTCTAGGTGTTTCGCCGCGGGAATGCAAGCCCGGAGTTCTGGCGGCGCGCGGCTCGAACGATGCATCGGGGACACAAAGCCCCGTAAAGTGCGGGCCTCATCCGCTTCGGTTACTGTGGATATCTTGGGGGATGCGAGCGCTCGTCCCCGACGGGCAACTCGTCCCCCGCCGGCACGCGGGAGGCCTCGGTGCCAGGTTGCCGACATGCGAGGGCAGCCCGTACGGCTACGGCGAATGGCAACCGGACAAATATTACCAAAAAGTAATTCCATCGTTCAGGAGCCATTCAGGGCAATCCTCATAAGACGGAGGGCAGAAGAGGAGATGTTCATGAAAAAGATGGCCCTGTTTGTTGCATCGATCGCCATAGTCGTTTCAGGCGCGGCCGTCGCCCAGCCCCATCCATTGCACCGCGGCCCCGATGCCCATATCGAACACCGGGACGTGCGGAGCCAACGCCCGGGCGCGCACAACAGGTATCGCGATGTCCGGACCGAGCATCGTGACGTGCGCATCGAGCACCACGACCGGCATCCGCGGCATGTCGAGCCGCAGCACCGCCGCGGCCGGCCGCATTGGGCGAAGGGGCAGCGCTTCGAGTGGAAGAAGTATCGCCACCGCGAAATTCACGCCCGCGACTACCGCCGTTATCGCCTTCAGGAGCCGCCGCGCGGCCATCGCTGGGTCGAGGTCGACGGTCGCTTCCTGATGGTCAATGTCGCAACCGGCATCATCGCGTCGATCTTCATGATGCACTGAAGCGGACGCGCAGAAGCCCTGCAGCGCATGCAGGAGCCGCGCATGGGCGGCTCTTCCTCAAGGGCTTTGTCCTCGGCCTGCTATCGGCAGACGTGTCGGCGCCCATCATAGCCAAGATAGGTGCCGGTGCGCGGGTTGAAGGACTTGTACTTGCGCGAGCAATAGGCCACCCACCCGGCATCGTAACGGCGCGGCGGCGCGGCGATGGCGCTGCTGGCAATCGCGCCGGCGGCGAGGCCGAAGATGCCCGCCGCAATCGCGGCGCCGGGATCGTAGCCGTAGCCGTAATACGGCCTGTAGTAGCCGCCGTAATAGTATGGCCGATAGTAGTCGCCATAATAAGGGCGGGCGTAGTAGGGGCGGGCGTAGTAGGGGCGGGCGTAGTAGGGGCGCGGATAATAGGGGCGGCCATAATAGCCGTATCGCCGCAGGCCGTAATAGCCGCCGTACACGGGCCGCACTGGAGCGACCGGCCGCACCCGGACAGGCCCGCCCCAACTGCGCGTCCACGTGCCCGGCCCCCCGACGTACCTGTGACCGGGACGACCCCACTGGGCACTGTCGATAAGCGTCGCGGAGGGCGCAGTATCCATGCGGACGATCTGCGCTCCCGCTGGCACCGCAGGGACCGCGAGCAGCGCTGCAACGGCCGTGACGGCGAGTGTCTTGCAGACGGGCATGGCGCGTTCCTCCTCGCGGCAACTGAGGCTTCCGACGCCGCGGACAAGCCGCAGGCGGGCGGACGACCCCGAGCGCCGATCATCTCGGCCGCGTGCGGACGGCGCTTTTTTCCATGATAGAACAAACTGTGGCGGCAGGGCGAGCGAGGGGATCACGTATACGCGACCCTCGCGCGCCCGGGGCGGGCGCGCGACCTGTTGCGTGAAGCACGCGGCTCCGGCATCGGGTCTCCGGCTCGCACGGGGGCAGCCTTTCACCGCGCCTGCAGGGTTCTGACCTTTCCGGCGCGAGGCGGAATCCTCTAGAAATGATTCATGCAGGCGTTTCTGACGGATTATTGGCCGCATCTCTTCTTCGTCCTGAGTACGATGGCCGGTCTGGCTGCGGCCGTGCACGCGGCGATGACGAAGGACGAGGTGCGGGCGGCCATCGGCTGGGCGGGCGTCGCGATGCTGTCCCCAGTCTTCGGCGCGGCGCTCTATCTCGTTGTCGGCATCAACCGCGTGCGCCGATCGTCCGTCATGCGCAAGCGGGCGCGCACGCGCCGGGGGCGGGCGGCCGAGAACGAGGACAGCGACAGCGCCGCGCTATCGCGCCTGCCGCTCGCGTCGCTGGCCCGGCTCGGCGACAATGTCTCCCAGTTCCCGCTGACGCTCGGCAACAAGGTCACGCCCCTTGTCGGCGGCGATGCCGCCTATCCGGCGATGATCGAGGCGATCAGGAGTGCCAGAAAGTCGATCGCGCTCGCGACCTATATCTTCGACCACGACGCGGCGGGGCTCGCCTTCGTCGAGGCGCTCGTGGCGGCGAAGGAGCGCGGCGTCGCAGTGCGCGTGCTGATCGATGCAGTGGGGGCACGTTATTCGAAGCCGCCGCTGCCGCTCCTCCTGCGCCAGAGCGGCGTCACCTCGGCGCTCTTCATGGGCAACATCATCGGCCTTAAGCTGCCCTATGCCAATCTGCGCAGCCACCGCAAGATCCTCGTCGTCGATGGCAAGGTCGGCTTCACCGGCGGCATGAATATCCGCGCCCATTTCCTCACCTCGGCCATGGGTGATCACACGGCGCGCGACACGCATTTCCGCTTCGAGGGGCCGGTGGTCGAGCAGTTGCTCACCGTCTTCGCCGAGGACTGGCATTTCGTAACGCGGGAACTCCTCGACGGGGCGGTGTGGTTCGGACGCGCGGCGCGGCCGGCCGTCGGCTCGGAGGTGGCGGCGCGGGCGATTCCGTCGGGGCCGGACCACACGCTCGAATCGAACCACGCCATGATCATGGGTGCACTTGCGGCCGCCGAGCGCCGGGTCATGATCGCGTCGCCCTATTTCCTGCCAGATCAGCAACTCGTCGGGGCCTTCGGCGTCGCAGCGCGCCGCGGCATCGAGGTCGACATCGTCATTCCCGACAGCAACAACCTGCGCCTCGTGGACTACGCCATGACGGCCCAGCTCGATCAGGTGCTGCGACGGGGCTGCCGCGTCTGGCGCGCGCGCGGCGTCTTCGACCATTCCAAGCTCATGACGGTCGATGGGGTCTGGAGCTACATCGGCTCATCCAACCTCGATCCGCGCAGCCTTCGGCTCAATTTCGAGCTCGACGTAGAGGTGCACTGTCCTGAGCTGGCCGGCTGGATCGAGGGCTACATCGGCGAGCGCATGGCCGATGCGGTCCCTGAAACCCTGCAGAGCCTCGCGGCTCGCCCGCTCGTCGAGCGGCTGCGCAACCGGGTGGTGTGGCTGGCCTCGCCTTACCTCTGACGGCACGCCGGCGCACATCGTCCCGGGTCGGACCGGCGCATGGTTCTTCTGCAGTCGGGCCCAAGCCGGCGGAAAGGGACGAGAAACCATGATGATGTCCGGAGGCGCCCGGAGCGCCCTGGAAGAGCTGCGAAACGGATGATGTCGCCTGTACGGATGTGGCCGTCCGGCATCGCCACGTGATGACCGAGGCCCTGCACCTTGCCGCCCAGCGGCCTTGCGAGGCGCGCCTGGTCGGTATCATCCAGGAGATCGACGAGGAAATCGGCTTTCCCACCGCCAAGGCCATCGCCTGCCCCCCTCGTGCGGGCGTTCCAGGGCAGGTGCGAGGGGGAACATCCGTTCAGGCGGATGTGAACGGGAAAACGGTCGCAATGCCGGGGCGTTAGCCGCAGAAGCGGAATCAGGATGCGAGCGCGCGGGGCCCTGTTTCCCGCCGTGGCGTTGCGGCCGCCATGCCCCAGACGAGCCCGAGAAGCAGATAAAAGTGGCGCCAGTGGTCGCTGTCGATCTGGATGCCCTGCAGCGCGGTGACGAAGAACACGCTCCAGATCGGCAGGAAATGGCGCTGCAAGGGCCCGCGCCGCAGCACCGTGCGCCAGCCGACGAAGAAGGTCGTCACGATCAGTACGAGATAGGCGATGCCGCCGAGCCAGCCATAGGAAGCGAAGGCGTTGAGGAACACGTTGTGCGGCGCGGCGCCATACATCTCGGAGGAAAAGCGCAGGGGGCCGAAGCCGTTCGGCAGGTCGAGCAAGAGCGGGAGGCTGCGGATCTGCCCGCCGAAGCGGCCGGTCGGGCCCATGTCGTAGGATTGCAGGCCCGCTCGCTGGGCGACGAGTTCCCCGATCTCGCCGCTGGAGAGGGCAGCGAGCAGCACGATGATCACGCCCGCCGAGAGCGCTGCGACCTGGCCGACGAGCCGCGAGCGCTGGCCGTTGCTGCGGCTCGTGAGATAGATGAGCAGAACGAGCAGGCCGACGCTGCCGACGGCGTTGATCCATGCACCGCGCGACAGCGTCAGCAGCAGCGCGAGCATCGGCACCGACAGCTTGGCGAGGCTCATGACGAGCCGGCCGCGGCCCGTCATGATGTCCTGCACCATGAAGGCGACGGCGAGCGTCAGATAGGGCCCGAGAACGTTGGGGTCCTTGAAGGTGCCGGAGGCGCGGCCGTAGAGGGAGAAGATCGAGCCGAGACCGGCGATGTCGAGATACCCGGCGATGCCGGCAATCGCCGCCACCCAGGCGGAAGCGACGAAGCCGCTGCGGATCGCCTTCAGCCGCTCCTCGCCGTCCTGCGAGAGGATCGTGGCGAAGAAGATCGCGGTCACCATCAGATAGATCGAGATGGCTACGAAGGTGACCGACTTGCGCTGGTCGAGATAGGGAATGAGCGAAAAGACGCCGCCGAGGTTGAAGGCGAGCAGCAGCAGGATGAGCGGCACGACGAGGCGCGGCAGCCGGATGCCGCCCGTGATCATGAAGCCGAAGAGGGCGACGAGGAACATCGCCTCATAGGGCGACGGCTCGATGATCGCGAGCGAGCCCGAGAAGGCGAGCAGCCCCAGGAGCGCATGTTGCAGCCGGCGCGTCGGGATGCGAAGGCCGCTCGCGACGGTGTCGGCGATGTCGCCTGCGGCCGTCAATAGGCGTTCTCCGACTTGAGAAGCGCCAGCGGCGTCTTCAGGAGGATCACGAGGTCGAAGAGCACCGACCAGTTCTCGATATAGAACAGGTCATGCTCGACACGGCGCTGGATCTTCTCCTCGGTATCGGTCTCGCCCCGCCAGCCGTTGATCTGCGCCCAGCCGGTGATGCCGGGCTTGACCTTGTGGCGGGCGAAGTAGCCGTCGACGACCTTGTCGTAGAGCCTGTTCTCGGCCTTGGCATGCAGCGCGTGCGGACGCGGCCCGACGAGGGATAAGTTGCCCTTGAGGACCACGTTGAAGAGCTGTGGCAGTTCGTCGAGCGAGGTCTTGCGGATGATGCGGCCGACGCGCGTCACGCGCGGATCTCCCTTGGTCACGAGACGCGCCGCCGTTGCGTCGCTCTGGTCAACGTACATGGAGCGAAACTTGAAGACCTCGATGAGCTCGTTGTTGAAGCCGTACCGCTTCTGGCGGAAGAGCACCGGCCCTGGGGAGTCGAGCTTAACCGCGAGGGCCGTGAGGAGGAGCAACGGCGACAGCAGCACCAAGAGGATTGTGCCGACCAGCTTGTCGAAGAGCCACTTGAGCACCAGGTCCCAGTCGGCAATCGGCTTGTCGAAGACGTCGAGTACCGGCACCGAGCCGATGTAGGAATAGGCCCGCGGACGCAACCTCAGCTGGCTCATGTGAGCGGCAAGACGGATATCGGTCGGCAGCACCCACAACTTGCGCAGCATCTGCAGGATACGCGCCTCGGCCGTGATCGGCAGCGTGAAGATGATGAGGTCGACCTGCGTGCGCCGCGCGAAGGTGACGAGATCGTCGACTGTGCCGAGCTTGGGATAGCCGGCCAATACGTTGGGTGAGCGGTCGTCGCTGCGATCGTCGAAGAAGCCGCAGATTCGCACGCCCGTATCGCGCTGTGCCGCCAGAGCCTCGATGAGCCGTTCCGCCGCTTCGCCGCCGCCGACGATCACGGTGCGCCGGTCGAGCCGGCCGGCGCGCGTCAGGCGCGTCACGGCGAGGCCAAGAGCGAGCCGGACCAGGAAGAGCCCAGCAAGTCCCGAAACGTACCAGCCGAGCAGCCAGACCCGGGAGTACTCCTCGCTCGTCTTGGTGAAGAAGAGCGCGGCGAGGGCGAGGAGAAAGATGACGCTCCAGCTTGCGAGAACCCGGAAGGCCTGCGTGAGGACGGAGCGCATCGCGCCGATATGATACAAGCCCGCCGCCTGCAGCGCCGCGACCGTCGCCAGGGCGAAGACTGGCAGGAGGCCGAGGTAGGAGAGGGGATAGCCGTGGTTCGGCGCGATATAGATCGCGAGCGCGGCGTAGCCCGTGGCGAGAACCACCGCGATGTCGGCGAGGCGGGCCGCCCCCGTGATGATCACGGGCGAATAGGTGGGCCGCATGGGCAGCGCCGCCATGCGCTCGGCGAGCGGCGATAGGCGCGGTCCTTTCTCGTCCGCGGAAGCAGGCGCAGGCTGGGCGGGTTCGGCCGCGGCGGCCTGGTCGAGCAGATCGCGAATGTCAAAATTGGACATGTTCGAACTTCGGCGGGACAAAAAGGAAGTCTCGCCAAGGCAATCGCAAGGCCCATGCCATGGCGCAGGCGGGTCCCGTTCCCGCTGCAATGGCCTAGCACGGCCGTCTGGCGAATGTCTTAACGCAGTGCTGCGTGATAGGCGCCGAGCACCGAGGCGACCATCTGTGGCAGCGAGAAACGCTGGCGCACGAAGGCGCGCAGTGTGGCGTCCTCGGCGCGGGCCTCCGCCTCCGGCAGGTCGAGGCGGCGGCGCAGCGCGCCGGCGAGGGCCTCTGGTGCATTGGGAGGTATCAGGCGGCACGCCTGCGGCCCGAAAATCTCGGGGATACCGCCGACGGAGGTCGCGACGAGCGGCATCGCGGCAGCCGCAGCTTCCAGCACGACATAGGGGAGGGACTCGGCCCGCGACGGTACCACCATCACCCGCGCCAGCGCGAGCGCCTTCCGGATCGGCATGGGTCGCTGGAAGGTCACGGCCGCTTCAAGACCCCGGCGCGCCGCATGGGCTCGGATGGTCTCCTCGTCCGGGCCGGCACCGACGAAGACGGCAGTGAGTTCGCGGCCTTCGGCGCGCAGCAGCGCCAACGCGTCGATCAGCGTGTCGATACCCTTGAGGTGGCGCAACTCGCCGATATAGAGCACGTCCTGCGGGCCGGACCGCGGCACCTCATCGAACTCGGCTTCGTGCAGACCGTTGTAGACGACCGCGGAGCGCGCCGCGAGGGGGCCGAGCGCCCCCGCGGCGAGCCGGGCGATATAGGCGCTCTCGAACAGGAAGAAGTCGGTCCTCCGGGCCAGGACGCGCTCGGTAGCCATGTAGAGCCGGTGCTGCGCCGTGCCCGGCGGGTAGTGGAAGCTGCCGCCGTGCGGCGTGTAGATGCGGGCGGGACGACGCCCGTTCGTCCGCGCGGCCAGCCGGGCGTAGAGGCCACCCTTGGCGCCGTGGCCGTGCACCACGTCGGGTCCGAGATGGGACACCAGCGCACGCACGCGCAGGGCACTCGCAAGATCGCCAAGCCCCGGCAGGCGCGCCATGGGCAGGCGCGTAACGCCAAGCGAGAGATCCCCACCGAGCGCGGCGAGGGTTGCTTCCGCCCGCTCGCCGCCGGTCGTGGCGTCGCAGACGATGCCCACCCGGTGGCCGAGCTGCGCCTGTCCGCGCGCAAGGTCGACGACATGGCGGAACAGGCCGCCGACGGGTGCGCGCAGCACGTGCAGGATGCGCAGGGACTCGGGATGGGGCATGACGTGTCGTCCGGGCCGACGGTGGCTCAGAACCACCGCTCCTTGATGACGATGGTGTCGCCCGGCTTGATCGGATAGGTCGCCGGCAGCGGCCCGGTGACGGCCTTGCCCGGCGCCTGACGGGTGACGAGCGCTTCGCTCTCCACGGCGCGGGGGGTGAAGCCGCCGGCGATGGCGGCGGCGGTCTGCACCGTCATGCCGGCGACAAAGGGATATTGGCCGGGATTGCGCACCTCGCCGAGGATGAAGAACGGCCGATAGGCCTCGACGTCCACGCTCACCGACGGTTCGCGCACGTAGCCGGCGGCGAGCTTGCGCTCGATGGCCTTGGCGAGCTGCTGCGTCGTCAGCCCGCGCGCCGGGATGGCGCCGACGAGCGGCATCGCGATCTTGCCCGAGGCATCCACGGTATAGATATTGGACAGGCTGTCCTGCCCGAAGACGATGATGCGGAGGCGGTCGCCGCTGTCGAGCGTGTAGACCTGCGGGCGGGGCACCGCCTCCACCGTCATCGGTGCACGCGACGTCTGGGTGCAGGCGCCGAGCGCGGCGTAGAGAAGGGCGAGGGCGATGGCCGGAAAGCGCGACATGTGACCGTCATCGGAAACTGCAGGACGAGACGCATCTAACGCCGTTATGGTTAACAAAGGTTGATTTTTGCGTATGCCGACGGCCCTTGCCGTCCATCAAGCTGATTTAACCTGCCGGCAACGCCTTGTGTGCAAAGTTGAGGCGTTGTTTTTCGTATTTTGAGGCGCCGATGTCGAAGGAAGTCGCGGCCGGGGGGGCTCCGGCCGCCGGGGACGATCTCGATCTGGGGGTGATCTGGCGCGCGCTGGTGCGGCGCCGGATGTGGATCGCCTTGCCGACCCTTCTCGCCTTCGTCGGGGCGTTCCTGATCGTCAATCTCATCACGCCGCGATACAAGGCCGAGACCAGCGTTCTTCTCGTCAGCGGCGACACTTTCTACACGCGCCCCGAAGGCGGGGCAGGCGCCGGTTCCCAGTTCGACGAGGAAGCGGTGCAGAGCGAGGTGCAGGTCATCATGTCGCGCGATCTGGCGCGCGACGTCATCGGCAAGCTCGGCCTCGTCGGCAATCCTGAGTTCGATCCGGATGCGCGGGTGCTCGGCCTTAGCCAGCGTGTCATGCAGTGGATCGGCCTTAGCGGTTCCGGCAAGGCGCGCCCGCCTGAGGAGCGTGTGCTCGCCACCTATTACCAGCGCCTCAACGTCTTTCCGCTGCCGCGCTCGCGCGTCGTGGCCATCGAGTTCTCGTCGGCCGACCCCGACCTCGCGGCTCGCGCCGCCAACACGATCGCCGAATCCTATCTCGATTTCCAGCGCGCCGTGAAGCAGAGCGCGACGCAGGCCGCATCCCAATGGCTCGCCGAAACCATCGAGCCGCTGCGCAAGCAGGTCGCCGAGGCCGAGGCGAAGGTGGAGGATTTTCGCGCCCGCCACGGCCTCATGAGCGGCAATGCCGGCGAGGTGACGCTGCCGGCGCAGCAGCTCGCCGAGCTCTCGGCGCAGCTGTCCGCTGCCCGCTCGGCCCAGGCCGAGGCCGAGGCGAAGGCGCGTCTGATCCGCGACATGATCGCCTCCGGCCGCGTTTTCGACATTCCCGATGTCGCCAACAACGAATTCATCCGTCGCCTCCTGGAACAGCGCATCGCGCTGCGGGCGCAACTTGCCCTCGAGGAGAGGACGCTTCTGCCAGCCCATCCGCGCATCAAGCAGCTCAACGCCCAGATCGCGGACCTGGAAAACCAGCTCCGGCAGGAGGCGCAGCGCACCGTGCGTTCGCTGGAGAACGAGGCGAGCCTCGCCGCTGCGCGGGTCGAAAGCGTGCAGAAGGCCGTCGATGCCCAGAGCGCTGTGGCCGCGAAAGCCAAGGAATCGGAGGTGGAGCTGCGTGCGCTCGAGCGCGAGGCACGCACCCAGCGCGAGCAGCTCGAGACCTACCTGACCCGCTATCGCGAGGCGCAGGCGCGCGAAGTGGAGAACGCGAGTCCGGCCGATGCGCGCATCGTCTCGCGCGCCGTGGTGCCGGGCACGCCGAACTTCCCCAAGAAGGTGCCGATCATCGCCATCGTCACTCTGGTGGCCTTCTCGCTGGCGGGGACGCTCGTCATCGCGCTGGAACTCCTGTCCGGACGGGCCTTCGTTCCGGCGGCCGCGCCGCCGGCCCACCTGCCGCCGGCGCAGGCCGTCTCCGAGCCGTCGCGCGTCGAGTCCGCTCCTCCCCCGTCGCCCGTTACAGACGCGCCGGTCTCGGCAGTGGTCGAAGCGCAGGCGCCGGCTCAGCCCCGCGACGAACGAGAGGCTGTGCCGGCGGCGACGACGGCTGCCGATGCGCTGGCGCCGCTGATGGCGCGGCTCGGCGATCGTCCCGCGGAGGGACGAGGCCGGCGCTTGCTGGTGACGGAGGCCGCGGCCGGTGCCGGCGCCGTTCCGCTGGCGCGCGCCCTGGCCGATGACCGCGTCAGGACCGAACGCACGATTCTGCTCGACCTGACGGCAGGCGAAGCGATGCGCGGCGCCCGACGTCCGGGCCTCGCCGAGCTTGCCTTGGGCAGCGCCTCCTTCTCCGACGTCATCGGGCGTGATGCCGGCACGCGGCTGCACCGTGTCTCGGCGGGCACGAATCTCGCCGACGCACTCGCCCAAAAGTCCGGCGCGCTCGAATTGCCGCTGCTCGCCCTCGATCAGACCTATGAGTGGGTGATCCTCGTCGTCGATGCCGCAGGTCTCGAGGCGCTCGCCCCGCATGTCCTGCCACACGTCGACCACGTGGTACTCGTGTCGGAAGAGGCCGAGCAGGCCGAGGCCACACGCGCGGCTTACGCCCGCCTTGCGGAGGCGAAGGCGCGCGACATCATCGTCGTGGTGCCGCAGGCGGACGGCGCGCGCGCCGCGGCCTGAGCCGCCTCCGTCAGGCCGCGGGGGCGGGCTTCAGCCGCTGATAGAGCGCCGACAGCCTTTCCGACTGCTTGACGCGACGCTTGGCCCAGACCGCGGCCTTGAGCGGCGGGGCAAGGAGCCGTCCCTTCGCCGAGACGGGGACGATGCCGTCGCGCAGCTCCATGACCTCCTTGCAGAAGACGCGCTTGTACGGCAGGTCGCCGACGCCGAGATCGAAATGGGTGAAGCCTTCCGCGGTCAGTGCCTCGATCATGTGGATGAACAGGACCTCCGCCGGGCTCGAGCGCGAGATCTCCGGCCGCTGGTCGAAGGAGTGGAACATGACGCTCATGTGCGTGCCCCAGACGGTGCCCGCCCGCGTTGCGACGATCTCGTTGCCGACCAGAAGGGCGTAGAGCCTGAGCGGCGGCGGGCTACCGTCGGGCTGCGGCAGGCAGGCGGCCAGCAGAAAGGCCTGGATGCCCGGATCGGCGAAGGGATTGGCGATCTTCTGCGCGGCGAAGCGCTCGGCCTTCTGGGCGAGGAAGGCGGCAAGCGCGCGCCGCACGTCCTCCTTGCTCTCCATCAGGCGGGCAACGAACGTCCCCCGCTCCGACAGGGCCCGTTCCTTCGACTTGAAGACGCGACGGCGCTTGGGACTGAGGATGTGCGTGCGCGCCTCGGCGGCCGGGAAGTCGACCGTGAGCTGATAGCCGTTGCTCGGGCTCGGCTGCGACATGACGGCGGCGAGCGCATTCTCCTCTCCGTGCCAGGCCTGCGGCTGATGGCGGAAGATGAAGAGGTCGATGCCGGCAGCCCGGCCGGCCCGCTGCAGCGCCTCTGCCCATTCGTCCGCGGAGGGCGCGCCCCCATGGGCCAGGAGCGGCATGTGGAAATTGGCATGGCCGGCGCCTGGCATGGTCGCCACCGTCAGCCCCCGCCGGGAGAAGACGTCGAGCGGCAGCAGCGCCCGCACCGCACCGGCTTCGTTGCGCACCCGCAGCAGCATCCGCTTCGGCCGTCCTCTGTCCTGCCAGCAATGGTCGTAGGCGCTGACCCAGGCATGGGACTGGTAGGGCGACATGAGCGCCTTGCGCTCGAAGTCGCGCCAGCAGGAGGCGATGGCCGCCGGATCGTCGAGGATGTCGCCCACAAGGCCGACGCTTGCGTCCTGCACGGCCACCGGGGCATCGTCGAAGACGTCGAGATTGGTCGTCATCGCTCCCATTCCTGCAAAGACCTGTTTCAAAATGACGCAGCGTTTCGCGTCCGCGCCGTTGCACGGGCGGTTCTGATCCTCTCCTAGCAAGGAAACGGCCAAGGAAGCATGAATCTACGCAGCACGATCATCCGCTTCGGTATGCAGGCGATCAGCCTGACTGGGGCGGACCGCTGGCTGGCCAGCGCGGCGCGGGGCAGGGGAGCGATCCTGATGCTGCACCATGTGCGCCCGGATGCCGGCCGCGGCTTTGCGCCCAATGCCCTCCTGGAGGTGACGCCCCGCTTCCTCGACGAGGTGCTGACGCTTGCGAAGGCGGAGGGCTTCGCCTTCGTGCCGCTCGACGAGGTGCCGGAGCGGCTCGCCGATCCGCGCCCGGGCGCGGCGCCCTTCCTGGCGCTGACCTTCGACGACGGCTACCGCGACAATGTCGTCCATGCGCAGCCCGTCCTCGAACGGCACGGAGCCCCCTGGACGGTCTTCGTCACTACCGGTTTCGCCGACCGCACGGCGCGCCTGTGGTGGCTGGAGCTGGAGGAGGCCGTGCGTCGGCTCGACCATGTGGCGGTCGACGACGGCGACCTCGCCATCGCCCATCCGGCCCGGACCGATGCCGAGAAGAGCGCGGCCTTCGAACAGCTTTACTGGGCGCTGCGGCGCGGGCCGGAAGAGCGGCTGCTCGCCGTCATCGCGGGTCTTGCCGAGCGGGCGGGCGTCGATGGCCGTGCACTCGTCGAGGAACTGTGCCTCGACTGGGCGGAGATCGCGGCGCTGGCGCGCGTGCCGGGCGTCACCATCGGCGCCCATACGCTGACCCATCCGATGCTGGCGAAGCACGATGCGGCGCGGGCGCGCGAGGAGATCGAGCGCTCCCGGGCCATCATCGCCGAGCGTGTCGGGCAGCCGGTGCGGCACTTCGCCTATCCCGTCGGCGATCCGACGTCGGCGGGACCGCGGGAATTCGCCATCACCCGAGAGGCCGGCTTCGCGACCGCCGTGACGACGCGCCCGGGCCAACTCTTCGTGGAGCACGCGCAGCATCTGACCGCGCTGCCGCGCGTGTCCCTCAATGGCCTCTATCAGACGAGGGCGGCGGCGCGGGCGCTCTTGTCGGGCGTGCCCTTCCTCTTGTGGAACCGAGGGCGCAAGCTCGACGTCGCTTGAACAGGCCTGCGTAAGGGATTCTCAAGTCTCGCCTTTGTCCTTGCGCTCCATCCACCGCACCAGCGGCAGCAGCGGGATGATCCAGCCGATGCCGACAATGGCGTAGAAGAGGAGTTCGACGCCCTTCGCCATCTCGGGCAGTCGGCTCTGCGCGAGTGCCATGACGACGAGCGCATAGACGCAGACGAAGATCAGCATTGCGATGGTGCCGACGAGCTTGCGTGTGCGCCGTTGCATGGGGGCTCCTCATCAGGTTCCGGGGTGCGGCGGTGCGGCTCGTTGTGCCGCCGCCTGCAAAGGCCTATGTCTCGCGGGACGAACGGGCCCGCAAGGGCCTTGCTGCCGCAGGAAGTAGACAGTTTCGCGCGCCATGAACAGTGCCGTTTCCATTTCCGCTCCGCAGGTCGACCGGGAGGCCTCGCGCCGCATGGCGCCGGTCCGGGCATGGCTCTGGCTGCTCGCCGGCCTCGTGCTCGTCATGATCCTCGTTGGCGGCGCGACGCGCCTCACGGATTCCGGCCTGTCGATCACCGAATGGAAGCCGGTCACCGGCGCCCTCCTGCCGATGAGCGAGGAAGCCTGGCAGCGCGAGTTCGACCTCTACCGCCAGATCCCGCAATACGAGCTCGTCAACAAGGGCATGACCCTCGCCGAGTTCAAGTCGATCTACCTGTGGGAGTGGGGGCATCGCCAGCTTGGCCGCTTCATCGGGCTCGCCTTCTTCCTGCCGCTCGCGTTCTTCGCCTGGCGCGGGCAGGTGCGCGGGCGCCTGCTGCTGACCATCGCCGCCATCGGCGCCATGGGCGGGCTGCAGGCCACCGTCGGCTGGATCATGGTCGCCTCCGGCCTGAAGCCGGGCATGACGGCGGTCGCGCCGGTCAAGCTCATGCTGCACATGCTCATCGCCTGCGGCATTCTCGGCGCCCTCGTCTGGGTCGCGACTGGCCTCGGCCGCTTTGCGCCGGAGCATGCGCCGGCGCGCCTCAGGCGCACCGCCTCCCTGCTGATCGGCCTCACCGTGCTACAGATCGCGCTGGGCGCCATCGTCGCCGGGCTCGACGCGGGCCTCTCCTACAACACCTGGCCGCTGATGGACGGGCGTCTCGTGCCTTCTGCCGCAACGCTCTTTCCCATCACGCCCTGGGCGGAGAACTTCGTCGAGAGCATCGCCCTCGTGCAGTTCAACCACCGCCTGGGCGCCTATCTGCTGCTCGCTCTCGCCCTGTGGCACGCGGTGGACGCGTTGCGCAGCGCGCCGGGGAGCGCGCCGGCGCGCCGGGCCACGCTGCTCGCGGCGCTTGTCGTCGTCCAGGCGCTCGTCGGCATCACCACCCTGCTTCTCGTCGTGCCTTTATGGGCCGCGCTGCTGCACCAGGGCCTCGCAGTTCTGCTGCTCGGCGCCTGCGTCCACCACCGGCGCCGGCTGGCCGAGCCGGCGCCGCTCGCGGTACCGGCTCGGGCCTGAGGCCGCTGGCCTTTTCCTCGGTACGCCCCGGCACCGGCAGGCCGGCGCAAGCCTTGTCCCGTTAATCCTCGGGCCGCGTCCCACCGGATGTCGACGCTTTAGTCCGAATGGGTGAGTCGTGCGTTCGCGCACCTCGACGGGCGCCGGTCGCGCTCAGCATAAAGCTGCGTTAAGGTTCGCGTCAGGCGGACGACGGCTGGCGCTGATGGAGGGCACGTCGATGGCGGGCATGGTGACGATCTTCCACGCGGGTTTGTGGCCGGGGATCGCTGCATCCTGCATCTGCATGGCCGAGCTCGCGGACGGCGCGACGCGTCGGCGCGCGCGCCGCACGCATTCAGCTGCACGCGAACTCTTCCAACTGCGGCCGGTTGTCGCCACGGTGTCCGAGGCGGGCCGCCGCGTTCGGCCGCCCGCGGATTCGAGCTATCACTGCTGAGGGGAGCGGCGGCTCAGGAGGCCGCCGCCAGCGCCTGATCGAGGTCGGCGATGATGTCCGCCGCATCCTCCAGCCCGATCGACAGGCGCACCACATTGCCGGCAACACCTGCCTTCGCCCGTTCCTGCGGCGGCATGTTGCGGTGCGTGGTCGTCGCCGGATGGATCGCGAGCGAGCGTGTCTCGCCGATATTGGCGATGTGCGAGAAGAGCTTGAGCGCCGCGATGAAGCGCGTCGCAGCCTGGTCCCCGCCCTTGAGCGCCACGGTGAAGACGGAGCCTGCCCCCTCCGGGCTGTAGCGGTCGGCGAGTGCCTTGCCGGGATGGCCCTCGATGGAGGGATAGCTCACCGCCGCCACGGCCGGATGACCGGCAAGGTGCTGCGCCACGGCCTTGGCATTGGCGCAGTGGCGCGCCATGCGCAGCGGAAGCGTCTCGATGCCGGTCAGCGTCAGGAAGGCGGTGGCCGGCGAGATGCCCGGGCCGAGGTCGCGCAGGCCATAGAGCCGGGCCGCGACGGCGAAGGCGTTCTTCGGGAAGGCCTCGGCGAGCACGATGCCTTCGTAGTCGCCCCACGGCGCCGAGATGAGCGGGTAACGCGCGTCGCCCGCCCAGTCGAAGCTGCCGCCGTCGGTGATGATGCCGCCGATGACCTGTCCGTGGCCGCCGAGGAACTTCGACGTCGAATGGAAGACGATATCGGCCCCGTGCTCGAACGGCCGGATAAGATAGGGGCTCGCCAGCGTGTTGTCGACGATGAGCGGCACCTTGTGGCGCCTGGCGATGGCCGAGATCGCCTGAAGATCGACCACGCTGCCGCAGGGATTGACGATGGATTCGACGACGATCGCCTTCGTCTTCTCCGTCACGGCGGCCGCGACGCTGGCCGGATCGGTCGGGTCGGCGAAATGGACCTTCAGGCCATGGCGCTGCTCGAGACGGCGCATGAGGCCGAGCGAGCCGCCGAAGAGGCGGCTGGCAGCGACATATTCGTCGCCGCTTTCCATGAGCGTGAGCAGGATGACGAGAAGGGCCGCCTGGCCGGAGCCGATGGCGACCGACATGGTGCCGCCCTCGAGATCCGTGACGCGGCGCTCCAGCGCCGCCGTCGTCGGGTTGCTGCCGCGCGAATAGGAGAAGCCGATCTTGCGCAGGGCGAAGATGTCGGCCGCCTCTTCGGGATCGTCGAAGACGAAGCCGTTCGTCAGATAGATCGGCGTGGTGCGAGCCCCCGTCGCCGGGTCGGGCGCCGCCCCCGCGTGCACCGCCCGCGTGGCAAAGCCCGTCTTGTTACAATGATCGCTCATGGGTCAGGCTCCGCAACGGCAGGCTCAGGCCGACAGGGCCTGGTCGAGATCGGCGATGAGATCGGCCGGGTCTTCGAGGCCGATGGACAGGCGCACCACGTCCGGCCCGGCGCCGGCGGCCACCTTCTGCTCGTCGCTGAGCTGGCGGTGGGTGGTCGAGGCCGGGTGGATGACGAGCGAGCGCGTGTCGCCGATGTTGGCGAGGTGCGAGAAGAGCTGCAGCTTCGAGACGAGGCTGACGCCCGCCTCGTAACCACCCTTGAGGCCGAAGGTGAAGACGGCGCCGGCGCCCTTCGGGCAGTAACGCCTGGCGAGCGTGTAATAGCGGTCGCCCTCGAGGCCGGGGTAGCTCACCCAGGCGACGGCCGGATGGCTGGCGAGGTGCTTTGCCACCGTGAGCGTCGAATCCGAGACGCGCTGCATGCGCAGCGGCAGGGTTTCGATGCCGTTGAGGATGAGGAAGGCGTTGAAGGGCGACAAAGCCGGGCCGAGGTCGCGCAGGCCGAGCACCCGCGTCGCGATGGCGAAGGCGAAGTTGCCGAAGGTCTCACCGAGCACCATGCCGCCGTATTCCGGCCGCGGCTTCGACAGCATCGGATAGCGCTCGTCGCCGACCCAGTTGAAGGTGCCGCCGTCGACGATGAGGCCGGCGATGGAATTGCCGTGCCCGCCGAGGAACTTGGTGGCCGAATGGACGACGATGTCGGCCCCGTGCTCGAAGGGGCGCCACAGGTAGGGCGTCGCCATCGTGTTGTCGACGATGAGCGGGATGTTGGCGCGCTTGGCGATGGCGGAGATGGCGGCGATGTCGACGATGACGCCGCCCGGATTGGCGATCGACTCGACGAAGATCGCCTTGGTCTTGGGCGTCAGGGCCCGCTCGAAGGTGGACAGGTCGTCAGGGTCGGCCCAGACGACGTTCCAGCCGAAGCTCTTGTAGGAATGGTTGAACTGGTTGATCGAGCCGCCGTAGAGCTTCTTCGACGCGATGAACTCGTCGCCCGGCTGCAGCAGGGCGTGGAAGGTGAGGAACTCCGCCGCATGGCCGGAGGCGACGGCGAGCGCCGCCGTGCCGCCCTCGAGCGCCGCCACGCGCTCCTCCAGCACCGCGCAGGTCGGGTTGCCGATGCGCGTGTAGATGTTGCCGAAGGCCTGCAGGCCGAAGAGCGAGGCCGCGTGGTCGACGTCGTCGAAGACGAAGGAAGTCGTCTGGTAGATGGGCGTGGCGCGCGCGCCGGTCGCCGGATCGGGCTGGGCACCGGCATGGATGGCAAGCGTATTGAACCCGGGCACACGGTCGGCCATGGAACATCTCCTCCGGCATTCGCTTTAAAAGGCGTTCGTTCGTAATAAAGAACGACGCGTTTGCCGTCAACGAGGAGGAGGGAGGAAGGGACCTGCGTGTGCCGGCTGCTCAGATCTTTTCGCCGGGCAAGCGGCTGGCCTGCTTCACCCAGTCCGCGAACTGCCCTTCGTCAAGACCGCCCTCGTGGATGTCGAGATAGCGGACGTCCTTGTGCTTGGACGCGCCGGGCGGAACGGGATCGAGCGAGGTGCCGCGGAAGAATGTCACCTTCACGTATTTCGTGAAGCAATGAAAGCTCAGGAACCATCCCTGGCCCTCCACGCCGTAGAAGGGCGAGTTCCATTTGACGGCCTTCATCACGCCCGGAACCGTCCGCACGATCAGCATGTCGAGGCGGCGGCCGAGCTCGCTCTTCCAGCCCGGCATGGCCGCGATATAGGCCTCTACGGGGGCATCGCCGTATCCCTTGGGGATCTGGGGATTGCCCCCGGAGAGAAGAACGGCTCCGCCCGGCTGCGCCGCTTCCGTTGCAGCCCCGGTGGCGGCCTTCGTCCTTGTCGTTTTCGCAGGCTTGACCGCTTTCGCAGGTTTGGCGGGCAGCTTCGTCATCCGTTCAGTGCTCCTGCGGGATGTGGCGCATGGTACGCCACCGCGCGGCATGAGGCTGCGCGAACATGTAGAGGCCCGTGGGAATCAGCAGGAAGAGCGGGACGAGCGCCAGGAGATGGACCCAGAAGCGCGGCTCCGCGCCGCCCCACGTGGCGACGACGTTGGCGATGAAGCCCACGGTGAAAGCAACCGACAGCCACCGGTGGAAACGGCGGATCGACGCGCTCCAATTCATCGGGAGGTCCTTTTCTTCCTTCCGGAATGGCTTCGACGACCGGCGGCCTCAATCGATCCGCGACAGAACATCGTCCAGCGCCGAGAGGAACCGCGACCAGCCCGCCATGGCGCCCCGGTAATAGGACTGCTGATCCGGCCGGAAACCCGTCTGCTCCATGCGCAGGTGGGTGCCGGTCTCCGTTGGCGTCAGTGTCCACGTGACGACGCTTTCGAGGTCCTTGGTATCCCACCGATAGGACAGCCGCTTGTCGGGCTCGACGATCTCGACCCGGCAGTCGACCGCGCCCCAGTCGGCGGTAAGGGTGAAGCGGTGGTTCACCACAGGCTTGAAGTCGTTCTTCATGAGCCATTCCTCAATGAGGTGCGGCTGGGTGAGGGCGCGCCAAAGCTTTTCCGGCGGGTAGGGGAATTCCCGTTCGACGACGACGAAGAGGCGTTCGGTGGCTGTGTCGCTCATTGGTCCATTCTCTTGAGCAGGTCTTCGAGGTCATCGAACCTGGCCTGCCAGAAGCCCGACATCTGCCTGGTCCAGTCGATCAGCGGGGCGAGGGCGGCACGTTGTGCGCTGTAATGCGTCTGGCGGCCCTCGTGACGGTCGCGCACCAGCCCCGCCCGCTTCAGGATCCCGAGATGCTTCGAAACCGCCGGCTGGGAGACCCCCGCCTTGGCCGTCAGCGCGGCGACCGTCTGGTCGCCGTCGCGGCACAGCCGCTCGAAAATGGCGCGCCGCGTCGGATCGGCGAGCGTCCTGAAGAGGAGGTCATGGGCTGGCGATGTCACGATCGATAACTTTCCAGCTATGAATAATCCATAACTGGCGGGCTATGGGTGAGTCAATGGGCTTCCTGCCGGCGATGCTGCGCGTGCTCGATGGAAATAGCGAAGGCAAGCGCCGTCGGTCCGCTGGCAACGGTCCGGGCGGGTCGTCGATGATCAGAAAGGCAGGAGAGAAGAAAGGTTCTGCGGAAGTGTTCCGCCGTTCGCTCGAACGAACGGCTTACTGATCGCCCGGCTTGAAGATGGTGCGCTTCTGGAAGCCCTTGTCGGCCATGGCCGGCTTCTTGGCCGAGATGATACGCGAATTGATGCCCTGCCAGCCGATCTCGCCGGAGAGGCGCCCGTATTCGATCTTGGGGCATCGGTTCATGACGACCTTGAGCCCGCGCGCCTCGGCCCGCTCGGCGGCCGCGTCGTTGCGCACCGACAGCTGCATCCAGATGACCCGGGGCCGCGGCGAGAGCGCCAGCGCCTCGTCCGTCACCGGGCCCGCGGCCTCGGAGTTGCGGAAGATCTCCACCATGTCGACCGGGTGGGGAATGTCTGCGAGCCGGCCGTAGACCGTCTTGCCGAGCAGGGTCTTGCCGGCGAGGCCCGGGTTGATCGGGATGACGTCGTAGCCTCGTTCGATCAGGTATTTCATGACGATATAGCTCGGCCGGGCCGGATTGGCCGAGGCGCCGACGAGCGCGATCGTCTTCACGCTCTTCAGGATGTCGCGGATATAGGCATCGGGATAATTGTCATGCTCCACGGCGCCGGGCGCCGCGGTCCGGGTGGAGGAGGGGGCGTTCGGGATCATCGGCCCTGCCAGTTCGGTTCGCGTTTCTCGATGAAGGCGCCGATGCCTTCTTCGGCATCGCGCGCCAGCATGTTCTCCACCATCACGGCGCTGGCGTGCCGGTAGGCGTCGCTCAGGCCCATCTCGAGCTGTTCGTAGAAGGCGCGCTTGCCGATCTTCAGCGTCAGCGGCGACTTGGCGGCGATGGTGCGCGCCATGGCGAGCGCCGCCGCGAGCGCCTCGCCTTCGGCGACGACGCGGTTGACGAGGCCGAAGCGCGCCGCGTCCTGCGCGTCGACCATCTCGCCCGTCAGCAGCATTTCCATGGCGTGCTTGCGTGAGATGTTGCGCGACAGCGCGACCATCGGCGTCGAGCAGAAGAGGCCGATGTGGACGCCCGGCGTGCAGAATCGCGCCGCCGCTCCCGCGACGGCGAGGTCGCAGCTCGCCACCAGCTGGCAGCCGGCAGCGGTGGCGACGCCCTCGACGGCGGCGATCACCGGCTGCGGCAGGCGCACGATACGCTGCATCATGGCCGAGCAGGTGCCGAGCACGTCGCTGAAATAAGCGCGTCCGCGGTCCGGGTCCGCGCGGTGGGCGGTCATCTCCTTGAGGTCATGCCCGGCGGAGAAGACCGGGCCCGCGGCCGCAAGGACGACGACGCGCACGTCCTGCCGACTAGCAATTGCGTCAAGCTCCTCGCTGACGGCGGCCATCAGCGCCTCGCTCAGGCTGTTGCGGGCCTTCGGCCGGTTGAGCGTGAGGAGTGCGATGCCCTCCTCGGGCTCCTCCACGAGGAGCACGGGCGTGTCGATCGTCGTCTCGGTATTCATGCATTCCTCGCCGGGCGCGGGCGCCGAAGGCCGGTTTGCCCATCTGCCTATTGTCGGCGGCATCACCGCATGCTGCAACCAAGGCAATATGGTCGAGATCCATGAAACGGGAAGGGGGATGCGCGCATGGCGGCATGGGCAGAGTTGCAGCCGGTGATGAGCGTGGCCGAGCTCGAGGCGTTCCTGGACAGGGAATTCCCCCAGATTCACGCCGGCGGGCGCATCTATGGCGTCGAGGCGGTGGGGCCGATGTCGGCGCGCCTGCGCTGCGCCTACGACGAGCGCCACGTCCGCCCGGGCGGCACGATTTCGGGACCGACCATCATGGCGCTCGCCGATCTTGCGCTCTATGTCGCCATCCTCGGCGCCATCGGCCCGGTCGGCCTCGCCGTCACCACCAACCTGTCCTTCAACTTCCTGCGCAAGCCCGGCCGGCGCGACCTTCTCGCCGACTGCCGCCTGCTCAAGCTCGGCAAGCGCCTCGCCGTCGGCGAGGTCACCATCTTCTCGGACGGGGAGGAGGAGCCCGTCGCCCATGCGACAGGGACCTATTCCATCCCGCCGCGGTGAAGAAAATTGCGGTATTATAATACCTTTATAGGTAAGTAATTGATATTTAACGGGTTGTCCGCGTCGGCGCCTCGCCGCCGCGCTTGACGCGGGCGCCGGCCTCATGTAGAGCACGCCCACCTTGAACGGCGCTGCCCTGTGCGGCGCCGTTGCAGTGTTCCCGCGGGGGCCTCGCGAAGGTCTCTGCATCATCTCGGAAGAGACCCATGAAGACCTATTCGGCAAAGCCGGCCGACGTCGAGAAGAAGTGGGTGCTCATCGATGCGAGGGGCCTTGTCGTCGGCCGCCTCGCTTCGATCGTAGCCATGCGCCTGCGTGGCAAGCACAAGCCCTCCTTCACGCCTCACGTCGACTGCGGCGACAACGTCATCGTCATCAATGCGGACAAGGTGGTGTTCACCGGCCGCAAGCGTGAGCAGAAGGTGTACTACCACCACACCGGCTATCCGGGTGGCATCAAGGAGCGCACCGCCAAGTTCATCCTCGAGGGCCGCTTTCCCGAGCGCGTCGTCGAGAAGGCGGTGGAGCGCATGCTCCCGCGCGGCCCGCTCGGCCGCAAGCAGCTCGGCAACCTGCGCGTCTACGGCGGTTCGCAGCATCCGCACGAGGCTCAGCAGCCCGAGGCGCTGGACGTCGCCGCGCTCAATTCGAAGAACGTGAGGAGCGCCTGATCATGGCCGAGACCCTCCAGAGCCTTTCCGATCTCGGGCAGGCCGTCGCCCCGCAGGCCGCGCCCGAGGCGCCCGTGCACGAGCAGAAGCTCGACAAGCTCGGCCGCGCCTATGCCACCGGCAAGCGCAAGGACGCCATCGCGCGCGTCTGGATCAAGCCCGGCGCCGGCAAGATCGTCGTCAACGACCGCGAACTCGACGTCTATTTCGCGCGTCCGGTACTGCGCATGATCCTGCAGCAGCCGCTCGTGCTGACCGAGCGCGTCGGCCAGTACGACGTGATGGTCAACGTCACCGGCGGCGGCCTCTCCGGCCAGGCCGGTGCCGTACGCCACGGCCTCGCCAAGGCGCTGACCTACTATGAGCCTGAGCTGCGCTCCGTCCTCAAGAAGCAGGGCTTCCTGACGCGCGACAGCCGCGTCGTCGAGCGCAAGAAGTACGGCCGCGCCAAGGCCCGCCGTTCCTTCCAGTTCTCGAAGCGTTGATCGCCTCGCGTTTCACGCTTTCCACGCGAAAGGGCGGCCTCGGGCCGCCCTTTTGTTTTCGGCTCTCGCCTGGGCGCACCGGGCCACTATCGCCTATCCGCCGGCGGCCCGATGCCCATGGCGTTGATCACCTCCTGCGGCACCCGGTAGTCGCGGTAGAGCTGGGCGCTCGAGCGCAGGCCGCAGGCCTCGCGCTGGACGACGAGGTGCCACAGCGCGGTGCCCGCCTGCCGCACCAGCCGTTTCCGGTCGGCGTCGGTGCCTCTGCCGGCATCGCAGGCCTCGATGGCGGCGAGCGCGGCTTCGAGCGCCCGCCCCAGACGCCCGAGGGCGGAGGCGCTTTCTTGCAGCATCTCCTGCTGCAGGGCGTCATTGGCCATGCCGGTTGCATCGGCGCGGGAGGTGAGGCGAGGGGGACGCAGGCTCATCGGCTGCCCGGCTCACATTGCCTTTATCGCTGCCGCATCACTTCGCGGCCACCGGCCGTTGCTCCCGCAGTTCGAAGCGCCCGGTCGGCCCGCCGGCCTCGCGCCAGGCGGCGAAGCCGCCGCCGAGATGGGCGACGGGCTTGAGCCCCATCCGCGCGGCCGTCGCCGCGCCGAGCGCCGAGCGCCAGCCGCCGGCACAGAAGAAGATGAAGCGCTTGTCCTGCGAGAAGATGCATTTGTGGTAGGGGCTCTCCGGGTCGATCCAGAACTCCAGCATGCCGCGCGGGCAATGGAAAGCGCCGGGGATGGTGCCTTCGCGCTCCAGCTCGCGCGGGTCGCGCAAGTCCACAAAAACGACATCGTCGCGGCCATGCAGGGCGATGGCTGCCGCCGCGTCGATGGTCTCGATGGCGCGCTCGGCCTCGGCGAGCATCGTTTTGAATCCCAGGGTGATGGTCTGCGGCATCGTCTTGATCCTCCCGCTGCCCGCGGCTGGCAGGCCATGCTAGCGCGACCGCCTCTTCCTTGGGGAGATCGCGGCGTGCCGATTGTTCCCGCACCGGCCATCGGGCACGATATTCGTGATTGGACATCTATATGGGGATGGCACGTGGAGGTTTTCAGCCCGGCGGATTATGTCGCCCTCGGCTTTTTCGTCGCTGCCTGGATCGGCTACAAGATCGTCGTCGAGCACTCGCGCTGGGCCGAGCAGAGCCTCAACGTGATGATGAACAATTATCGCCACGTCTGGATGGCGCGGATGCTCGAGCGCGAGTTGCGCATCGTCGATACGACCATCATGGCGACGCTGCAGAACGGCACCGCCTTCTTCGCCTCCACGTCGCTCATCGTCATCGGTGGCGCGCTTGCCTTGCTGCGGTCCACTGACGAGGTGCTCAATCTCGTTGCCGATCTGCCCTTTGGCCTGCAGACCACTCGCCTTGCCTGGGAGTTGAAGGTGATCGGCATCGTCATCATCTTCGGCTACGCCTTCTTCAAGTTTTCCTGGTCGTACCGTCTGTTCAACTATGCCGCGATCCTCATCGGCGCGACGCCGGCGGCGGAGAAGGGCCGCGCGCCGGACGTCCCGGCGCGGGCGGCCGCCGCGCGAGCGGGGCAGATGGCAGTCGTCGCGGGGCGCCACTTCAACCGCGGCCAGCGCGCTTTCTTCTTCGCGCTCGCCTATCTCGGCTGGTTCCTAAGCCCCTATCTCTTCTTTTTCTCGACGGCCGCGGTGCTCGTCGTCATGGCGCGGCGCCAGTTCTCGTCGGAGGCGCGGGCCGCCCTCGACGTGCGCGAACGCGATTGACGCGGCGACCCCGGACAGGCAGGCAGGAGCGATGACAGCCGATGCGACTCGCGACGCCGAAATCGCCACCCTCATGCTTACGCTCGCCGCTGCATGCGGACGGGGCAAGACGCTGGATCCGACCGTGGTCGCCCGTGCCTACGCAGGCCCGCATCCGGATGGCTGGGGCCCGCTGATGCAGCCCGTCCGGCGCGTCGCCGTGGCCCTCGCGCACGAGGGACGCCTCGTCATCTACCGCAAGGGCAAGCCGGTCGACCCCGATGACTTCCGCGGCATCTACCGCATCGGCCTGCCGCATGTGGAATGAAGCCGCTCACCGGCCCGGCAGCAGCGTCGGCGTGTAGCCCATCAGGCGGTAGGCCACGAGGCCGACCCATTCCTTGGTGGAGAGGTCCGCGAGGCGCAGCCCCTCCGAGAAGGTGCGGAAGGGGCGGTAGAAGTCGTCCGGCTTGCCGTCGGCATGAAAGTCGACCGGATAAGGCACCACATCGAAGCCGACGGCCTTGAAGCAGCCGATGGCGCGTGGCATGTGATAGGCTGAGGTGACGAGCAGCCAGCGCTCGCCCGGCTGCGGCTGCACCAGGTCGCGGGTGAAGAGCGCATTCTCCCGCGTGTTGCGGGAGCGGTCCTCGTAGAGGACATGCTCCGTCCGCATGCCGACCGCGGTGAACAGCGCCCGCGCCGCATCGGCCTCCGTATATTCCTCTTCCGTCAGCAGGCTGGCCGAGCCGCCGGTGAAGACGATGCGGGCCTCGGGAAGGCGACGCGCAAGCTCGATCGTCGCTGTCATGCGCGCGGCGGCGTCGGTGAACTTGATCTGATGGCGGTTCATGCCGATGGCGCCGCCGAGCACGATGACGCCGGCGACGGGCTCGCCATCGAGGCGCGGCACGGCCGCGAAGCGGTCCTCCAGAACCCGCATCGAGATGCGGGCGAGCGGCGAGGCCCCGACGATCAGAAAGCCGACGATGCCGATGGCCACGAGGCCGTGGCCGAGGCGCCGGTAGCGCGAGAAGAGCAGCAAGAGCCCGACAAGCGCGATGACGGTCAGCACGTTGCTCGGCGTGACGAAGAACCAGAAGATCTTCGAGAGATAGAAAAACATGGCTGCCCCGTATTGCCCGCCTGGTGCCCCCGATCAGCGGGCCTCGCTCAGCCGCCGCAGCAGTCGCTCGACATGGATGGTGCGCTCGGCCACCTCCCTGAGCTCGCAGCCCGCCTCGAACACCGCCGCGCGCGGCGAGGCGGGGAAGGCCTGCGAGATGAAGCTGCAGTTGAGGTCCGCATAGCTCTCCCAGGCCTGCTGCACGGCCGTGAAGTGGGTGCGTGCCGCCCCGTCGAGCTTGCCGTCGAGGGCGGCGATCGCGCTCGTCATGCGCTCGCGCCAGACGGCGACCTCACGGCGTGAGCAGGCGATCTCCGCCGCACGACGGTCACCGCCGTCGCGCCGGGCGCAGACGAGCGCGATGGAACCGATGCAGGCGGACGGGGCGCGGCCGCTCTCGCCGAGGCATTGGGCCATCGCGTCGCGGTCGGAGGCGATGGTGCCGCCGGTGCCTTCCGGCTTCGCCGCCGAGGAGAGGGTGGCGAGTCCCGCGACGGCGATCGCGAGAAGGCCCGTCGCCACCGCAGCGGCACGGCGACCGGATCTCGGCATGGGAGGCTGCTGCATCGAATCGCGTTCCTGCTTGGTGGAACCATCGCGTCAGACCGCAGCCTGCCGTCGGGCGGCGGTGTCTGCCACGGCCCGGCGGAGGAAGGCTAGGGCAACCGCCGCTCGCGACCTCATGCAGCCTTGTCCCAGGCAGGCGCCCAGGAGGGATCGATCATGCGCCCGTCGGGCCGGGCGAGCCCGCTGATCCGCGCCACCTCGTCCTCGTCGAGCGCGAAGTCGAAGATGTCGATGTTCTGCGCGATGCGCTCGCGATTGGCGGATTTCGGGATGGCGACGACCCCCGGCTGCTGGACGTGCCAGCGCAGCACGACCTGGGCCGGCGTCCTGCCGTGCCGCTCGGCGACCTCGACCACCGCGCGCTCGTCAAGCAACTGGCCCCGTCCGAGCGGGCAATAGGCCGTGAAGGCAAGGCCGTGACGGCGGCAGGCATCGAGAACCTTCGACTGGTCGAGGTAGGGGTGATACTCGCACTGGTTGGCGACCAGGGGCTCGTCCGAGCGCGCCACCGCCTCGTCGAGCAGCGCGACGGGGAAGTTGGAGACACCGATGTGGCGCGTGAGCCCGTCGCGCCTCGCCCGGCCGAGCGCCTTGATCGTCTCCTTGAGCGGGATGCTGGCATTCGGCCAGTGGATGAGCAGCAGGTCGACCGCATCGAGGCCGAGGCGTCTGAGGCTGGCCTCGGCCGAGCGCATCAGATTGCTCTCGGACAGGTCCTCGTACCAGACCTTCGTCGTCACGAACAGCTTGTCGCGGGAGATGCCGGAGGCGCGGATGCCTTGTCCCACCGCCTCCTCGTTGCCGTAGCGGGCGGCGGTGTCGATGTGGCGGTAGCCCGCCTCGATCGCCCACTGCACGGCGGCGATGCAGGCGTCATTCGTTGCTTCCCAGGTGCCGAGCCCGAGAGCGGGAATGGCGGCGCCATTGGCTTCGACGAGCGGAGCTGTCATGCGGATTACCTCGTTCGTTGGGACGTCGGTTGCCGGGCCAGCCGCGGACGCAACTCAGCCGGCGGCCTTGCTGTTGCGCAGCGCCTCGGCCTGGGCATAGAAGCGCTTTTCCCACTCTTTGTGATTGTCGAGCCCCTCGCGGATGAAAGGCGTGAAGACCGCGATGTTGAGCAGCAGCCAGTTGACGAGGTTCGCCGGGAAGCGCAGCGGCTTGACGAAATCGACGAAGAGCACGACGCGCGTCTTGTCCGTGTGGTTCCAGGCCTCGTGGTTGTAGGCGTCGTCGAAGACGAGCGCCTTGCCCTCTTCCCAGTGGCAGATCTGCTTGTCGACGCGGATGGCGAGCTTGTCGCGCGGCTCGGGCACGATGAGGCCAAGGTGCAGGCGCAGCACGCCGTTGTAGGGCCCGCGATGCGCCGGCAGGTGCTTGCCGGGCTCGAAGATGGAGAACATCGCCGTCTTGAGGCCCGGGATCTTCTGCACGATGCGCCAGGTCTCGGGGCACTGCCTGATGTTCTGCTCCGACGTGAGGCCGTAGCCGGCGAGGAAGAAGGTCTTCCACCCCGTGTCCGTGCTGATGGTCTTCACGTCCGTGGAGATGTCCTGGAAGGAGGGCAGGTCCGCCTGGCGCACCAGGACCTTCTCCAGCTCGGCGCGGATGAGGGGCCACTCGCGCTCGATCTCGGCCACCCAGGGAAAGGTGGCGTTGTCGTAGACGGGCGGGTTGCCGACCTTGGAATATTTGAGGTTGAGCTTCTCGGCCCAGGCGACGATGCCCATGAGCACGCGCGTGACGAGGCTCGGCCGGTCCATCGGAGCGATGCCCTCGGTGCCGAAGGTTTGTGTCGCGCCGCCGGCCGTGGCCGTGGGATTGTGGGCTTCCTGCTTCAAAGTTCCTGCTCCCGCTCCTGGGTGCTCCGCGCATATGGTCTTGCGGTTTCAACCGCGCTCAACCGTAGTTAGCTAATGATAGCCGCCGACGGCCGCAACGGTTCTGGATGCGATCCTATCGCCCACTCCATGCAAGAGAAGCGGGGTCGACAGCAGATTGGAGCCGTTCGAAACAGCAGCGAGCGCGCGCGCCCGTCACTGCGGCCGCGGGCAGTTCGATTGTCGGCGATGGCGATTTTATGGCGGGAGAGCTGCGCGCTGATGCAGGCTGAAGATCAACCAATACTTTTGAAAGCGCCATCACTAGTTCGAAAGCGCTCGTGGTCCACTCTGCAAGGTCATGGCTGGGCTCGTCCCGGCCATCCACGTCTTTGACGTTGTTCTTTTTCTTAAAAGCGTGAATGCCCGTGACAAGCGCGGGCATGACACGGGGAGCCGTCGCACGTCATGGCCGATTGCAGCGCCGCGGTTATGATTCGCGCCCGCCGGCGGTTACTTCGTCTTCTCGAACAGCTCGCGGCCGATGAGCATGCGGCGGATCTCGCTGGTGCCAGCGCCGATCTCGTAGAGCTTGGCGTCGCGCAGCAGGCGGCCCGTCGCGTAGTCGTTGATGTAGCCGTTGCCGCCGAGAAGCTGGATGGCATCGAGGGCGCATTGCGTCGCCTTCTCGGCAGCATAGAGAATGGCGCCGGCCGCGTCCTCGCGCGTCGTCTCGCCCCTGTCGCATGCCCTGGCCACGGCATAGACGTAGGCCTTGCAGGCGTTCATCGTCACGTACATGTCGGCAAGCTTGCCCTGAACGAGCTGAAACGAGCCGATCGGCTGACCGAACTGCTTGCGCTCGTGGACATAGGGCATGACGACGTCGAGGCAGGCCTGCATGATGCCGAGCGGCCCGGCCGCCAGCACCACGCGCTCGTAGTCGAGGCCGGACATGAGCACGTTGACGCCCTTGCCGACCGTGCCGAGCACGTTTTCCTCCGGCACCTCGCAATCCTCGAACACGAGCTCGCAGGTGTCGGAGCCGCGCATGCCGAGCTTGTCGAGCTTCTGGGCAGTGGAGAAGCCTTTCATGCCCTTCTCGACGAGGAAGGCTGTGATGCCGCGCGGCCCGGCCTCGGGGTCCGTCTTGGCATAGACGACGAGCGTCTCTGCGACGGGCCCATTGGTGATCCACATCTTGTTGCCGTTGAGGACGTAGCGGTCGCCGCGCTTTTCCGCTCGCGTCTTCATCGAGACGACGTCGGAGCCAGCGCCGGGCTCGGACATCGCCAGCGCGCCGACATGCTCGCCCGAGATGAGCTTGGGCAGGTAGCGACGCTTCTGCTCGGCCGTGCCGTTGCGGCGGATCTGGTTGACGCAGAGGTTGGAATGGGCGCCGTAGCTGAGGCCGACGGAGGCAGAGGCGCGCGAGACTTCCTCCATGGCCACGCAATGCTCCAGATAACCGAGGCCGGCGCCGCCGAATTCCTCCTCCACGGTGATGCCGTGCAGGCCGAGCGCGCCCATCTCGGGCCACAGGTCGCGCGGGAAGGTGTTGGTGCGGTCGATCTCCTCGGCGCGCGGGGCGATCTTGTCCTGCGCGAAGGCGTGTACCGTCTCGCGGATGGCGTCGGCCGTCTCGCCGAGGTCGAAGTTGAAGTCCTGCGGACGGTTGCTGAGCATGGCGGCTTCCTCCTCTCGTCTTAAATCCCTTATACGCGTTTGGGAGGAACCCTGTCAGCGCATGCTGCCGTGCGTCGATGCCAAGCCGGTGCCTCGGCCCCGCGCACACCCATTAGCCCGTCGTTAAGCGAGAGCGGCTAGCCTCGAGGCCATCCTTGTGCCGAAAGCCCCCGGAGCGCCCTTGCAACCGTCCCCGCAGCATCTCGAGCCGAAGGCTCCCGCGGGATGGCGCCGCGCGGCGCAAAGGCTGGCCTCGCGTCAGGTGCTATCGGCGGCGACCACGCTCGCCATTCGCGTCGCCTCGGCGGGGATCGGGTACGTGGTGCAATTCGCGCTGGCACGGGCCCTCGGCGCGTCCGAGTACGGCATCTTCGCCTTGGCGTGGCTTTGGGTGACGATCGGCGGTTTCGCCGGCTGCTTCGGCTTCAGTCAGACGGTGGTGCGCTTCCTGCCGCGCTACCGGCAGAAGGGCGACATGGCCCTGCACGACGCCTTCCTCACCGTCGGGCGGCGGGTCGTCGCCCTCGTCTCCGGCGTTCTCGCCCTTGTCGGCGCCGCCGTGACGTTTCTTGCCGGCGGCTGGGCCGGCGGGGTTGCGCCCTTCCTCATCGCCGCCGCCTGCGTGCCCGTCTTCGCCTATGCCGACCTGCTCGAGGGCACGGCACGCTCGCGCGGCTGGCTCGGCCTCGCCTTCATCCCGCCCTACATCCTGCGGCAGCTTCTCGTGCTCGGCCTGGTCGCTGGCGTCCATGGCCTCGGCTGGCCGGGCACGGCCGTTACGGCGATGGCGGCCACCTTCGTCGCCCTCGTCATCGCGGCTGCCGTCCAGCACGTCCTTCTCATGCGCCGGCTGCCTCGGGCGGATGGGCCGAAGAAGAACCTGCGCCGTGTGCTGCCGCTGTGGCTGCGTTCGGGCGGCCTCCTCTTTCTCGCTGACGGCGCGCGGCTTCTGCGTACCTATGGCGACACCATCGTGCTCGGCGCTTTTCTGCCGCCGGCGGCCGTCGGCATCTATTTTGCCGCGACCCGTGTCGCCTCGGTGCTGGGCTTCGTCGAATATTCGGTCAGTGCCGCAATGGGCTATCGCTTCGCCACCATGGCAGCGAGCGGCGACCGGCATGCGCTCGCGCGCCGCGCGGTCCATGCGGCCATCGTCACGCTGGTGCCGGTGCTCGTCGGCGGCCTCGTGCTGTGGCTCATCGGCGGTTTCGTCCTCGGCCTTTTCGGCGCGGCCTTCGTCGCCGGCACGGCGGTGCTGCCGCTGCTCATCGCCGCGCAGGTGCTCCGCGCCGCGGTCGGGCCGGCCGACGACCTGCTCAACGTGCTCGGGCGCGAGCGCTGGACCTTCGTCGGCCAGCTCGCCGGGCTCGTCGTCAATGTCGCGACGGGGCTCGCCCTGGTGCCGATCCTCGGCATCGTGGGGGCGGGGCTCGCTTCCCTTGCCGCCATGGCGACGACGACGGCGATCCTCGGCATCGGTGCGTGGCTCCTCCTTGGCGGTCACCTGCGCGCGGCGACGGCCTCGGGCGATGGCGTCGGAACGAGAGGCCAATCGTGATCGGGGAGCAGATCTCAAAAGCATACCAGGTTCGGGGGAAGGGAACGATGAGGATCGCAATTCACGGGAGCGTGCATCCACCCAATGCCACTTATCGCTGCGTCATGACCACGGTGGCGGACCTGCTGCCGCATCGCGAGGCCTGGGAGCGGCTGGCGAAGTCGGCGATCGAGCCCAATCCGTTCTACGAGCCGGACGCCTTGCTGGCGGCCGCCCGCCATCTCGAGGGGGGCACGCTCTGGGTCGTCGCCATCTGGCGCGACGGGAGGGAAGGGGGCGAGCTCGCCGGGCTGTTCCCGTTGCAGTTCGGCGCGCTCAGGCAGGGCGTCCTCTGGCCGTTGCCGAGCCTCTACGTCAACCATATGTTCTCCGCCACCAGCGCGCCCCTGATCTGCGAAAGCGATCCGGAAGGCGTGTGGGAGGCTTTCCTCGGCGATCTCGGCAACCTCTGCCGGGGCGGCGCGGTCCTCAAGTGCCCCCGCCTGCCGCGTGGGCGCGGCGTGTCGATCGCACTTGAGAACGTCATGGCCAGGCAGGGCCTCAGTCACGCATGGCTGTACGGATACGCGCGGCCGGCCGTCGAGAGCGACCTTTCCTACGATGCCTATGTTGCTCGCTACTCGTCCAAGAGACGGCGCAACCTGCGCCGCGCCGAGCAGCTTCTGGCATCCCACGGCGATGTGACCTTCCACAGTGTTCCGGGGCCGGGCCCCGAGGCGGCGCGCGCCTATGCGGATTTCCTCGCCCTCGAGGTGGCCGGCTGGAAGGGAGCCGCGGGCACCGCCCTTGCCAAGAGCGAAGCCACTCAAGGGTTCGGCGAGCGCCTGTTCGGGCCGCAGCGCGTCGCCGATGGCGTCGCCTTCGATGTTCTGGCCATCGCCGGCCGGGCCGTGGCGATCAACGTCAATCTGGTGCGTAGCGGCGTCGTCTATGCCGCCAAGAGCGCCTATGACGAGAGCTTCTCGCAGGCGAGCCCGGGCACGCTGCTCGATCTTCACCTCCTGCGCCGCACGCTGGACGAGAAGGCTTATACGCGGCTCGATTCCTGCGCCCAGCCCAACCATCCGCTCGCCGCCTACTGGCTGGAGGAGCAGGAGATTGGCGCCGTGTTCCTCGCCACGACGGCGAGCACGCCGCGCTGGTACTTCGACATGATGCTCCTCACCGTGCGCCAGACACGGCGTCTGCGCGAGCAGGCGAGGGAGCTGATCGAGCGCTTCTGGCAGTAGGCGACGGAAGACGGGCCGGTGCCCCGGCCCGCGAGCGCCCGCCGGCCGGTCCTCAGAGCTCGCCCTTCTTGAACTTCTCCCACATGTCGGCCGTGCCGTAGAAGGCGTTGCGATCGACGTCGCCCGTCACGCCCGGCACGCGGCCCGTGGTGGTGAACTGCCAGAAGCTCCAGCGCCGATTGTTGTAGCGTTCCTCCGGCTCGGCGGCGACGGAGCGCAGCCAGAAGTGATAGCCGGGCAGCTCGTTCTCCAGCACCTCCTGGTGGAAGGTGATGTCGGTGTAGATGATGGGCCGCTTGCCGGTATGCGCCTCGAGCTCGGCCAGCATCAGCCGGATCTTTTCGAGCGCGACCTCGCGCGGCACCTTCTGCGGGCAGGTCTTGGAATGGCCGTTCCACTCGACGTCGAGGACGGGCGGCAGCGCGTCCGGGTCGTTCGGTATGTGCTGGCGGAACCACTGTGCCTGCTCGTGTGCCGGACGGCACCAGTAGACGAAGTGATAGGCGCCGCGCGGGATACCGGCCGCACGCGCTCCCGCCCAGTTCTTGTAGAAGCTCGGGTCGATGTGGTCGCCACCCTCGGTCGCCTTGATGAAGACGAACTGCGTGCCGGCGCGCCGCACGGCCGCCCAGTCGATATCGCCCTGCCAGCGGGAGACGTCGATCCCCTGGATCGGGTAGCGATGCGCCTTGGCGACGCCTGGATGCGGCTTGCGGTCACCCTTGTCGGGATAGAACGTGTCGATCGAGGAGCAGGCGACGAGGGCGAGGGCGACGAGGGAGGTGACGGCGAGACGGCGGAGCATCGGGCGGCGGGCGCTCATTGGAAGGGACATGCCGCGACGATTCGTTTCAATAGATTGACGAACCCTTTACGAAAGCCCGAACCACAGGGTGGCGATCCCCAAAAAGGCGAAGAACCCGATCACGTCCGTCGTCGTCGTCACGAAGGGGCCTGACGATACGGCGGGGTCGACCCCGAGCCGATTCAGGGTCAGCGGGATGAGGATGCCGCCCAGCGCCGCCACCGACAAGACGGTGAGGATGGCGAGGCCGATGACGAAGCCGAGGTCGCGGATGCCGAACCACACCACGGCCACCGTGCCGAGGATGATGGCAAAGCCCACGCCGTTGCAGATGCCGACCGCGACCTCGCGGCGGATGATGCGCCAGGTGTTGGAGCGGCGCAGCTCTTGTGTGGCAAGCGCGCGCACCGTCACCGTCATCGTCTGGGTGCCGGCATTGCCGCCGATGGAGGCGACGATCGGCATCAGGACGGCAAGCACAACCATCTGCTGGATCGAGCCCTCGAACAGGTGGATGACGTTGGCGGCCACGATGGCCGTGACGAGATTGGCAAAGAGCCAGGGAAAACGGCTGCGCACCGTGTACCAGATGGTGTCCGACAGCTCCTCGTCGCCCTTGACGCCGCCGAGTGCCTTCAAATCCTCGTCCGCCTCCTCCTCGATGACGTCAACGATGTCATCGACCATCATCACACCGACGAGGCGCTTGGCCTCGTCGACGACGGCGCAGGAGACGAGGTTGTAGCGCTGGAACAGCCGTGCCGCCTTCTCCTGGTCGTCGGTCGCCTCGATGAGATGCTGGTCCTCGTTCATGATGTCGCTGATCTTCACCGGGCGCTTGGTGCGCAGGAGACGGTCGAGCGGCACCGTGCCGATCAGCTGGTAGGCGGGGTCGACGACGAAAATTTCATAGAAGGTGTCGGGCAGGTCCTCGGTCTCGCGCATGTAGTCGATGGTCTGCCCCACCGTCCAAAAGGGCGGCACGGCGATGAATTCCGTCTGCATGCGCCGCCCGGCCGAATCCTCCGGATAGTCCAGCGAGCGCTGCAGCGCCACGCGCTCGGGCGGCGGCAACTGCTCGAGAACCTCGGCCTTGTCGGCCTCGTCGAGATCCTCGAGGATGTAGACGGCATCATCGACGTCGAGCTCGCGCACCCCCTCGGCGATATTGGCGTTGGGGATGCTCTCGAGCAGTTCTTCGCGGATCGCATCGTCGACTTCGGTGAGGGCTGCGAAGTCGAAATCGCTGCCGAGCAGCGCGACGAGCCGCGGGCGGTCGTCATAGTCGAGCGCCTCGATGAGGGCGCCCAGATCGGCCTCGTGGAGCGGGGCGGCGAGGCGGCGCAGATTCTCGGCATTGCCGTCGGCAATGGCCTCGGAGACGCTCGCCAGGAAGGTCGGATTGACGTTGCCTTCCTCGTCCCGGAACGCGAGCGCCTCGGGCGCCGTCTCGTGCTCGACGTTCACCATGCTGATCCGCCCGCTGTGTGAGGTTCGACGCCCTTCTAGGTGCCGTCCTTGCGGAAGACAACCGCCCACGCGCGGCTTTGTTGCACGATGCCGACGCTGTGGCCCGATCGCCTCAGGGGCGAAGACGAAGTCTCACAGGCCGAGCTGCGGCCCGCGCGGCGCCGTGCCGCCGACGACGAGCACCCAATAGTCGCGCCCGCCCGCCCGGGCGTGGGCAAAGCCGATGTGGGAGGCGGGGTTCTGTAGCATGTTGCGGCGGTGCTCCGCCGAACGGCGCCAGTCGTCCATCACCTCGTCGAGCGAGCGCTGCCCCATCGCGATGTTCTCCGCCCCGTGCGTAAAGCGTTGCCCGGTGCCGTTCATGCGGCTCCAGAACGAGCCGGCGGCATCATGCGAGAGCACGTCCTTCTCTGCCATGGCGCGGGCCTGCTGCCGCGCCGCCGCATTGAGCGTCTCGTCGGGCATCACCGGCCCCAGGCCACTTGCGGCCCGGAAGCGCGAAACGGCCCCGGCCGCGGCCGGGGCAGCTTCGGAAGAGATCAAATCGACACTCTGGCGCCTGGCGCCCGCCAGAGTGCAGGCACCGAGCGCCAGGGCGAGCGAAACGAGGAGGACAGGGGTTTTCATGAAGGTTTTCGGCAGGTGGGACAGCGCCTTGTCCGCCCCGCTCCCGGCGGAAATATGGCGCGAGACGCCCATGATGCCGCGGCCGCGGCCATTTTCCGTTCAAAGAGGGCCGGAAAACTCCGGCTCTTCCGGCGCTGCTGCTTGCCCGTCTGGCTGCGGGACGTTTCGCTGGTCCTCACATGCGGAAGACGCCGAAGCGCGTTTCCTCCACCGGGGCATTGAGGCAGGCCGAGAAGGCGAGACCCAAGACGCGGCGTGTCTCGGAAGGCAGGATGATACCGTCATCCCACAGGCGGGCGGTGGCGTAGTAGGGGCTGCCTTCCTCCTCGTAGCGTTCGCGGACGGGCGCCTTGAAGGCCTCCTCGTCCTCGGCGCTCCACGATTTGCCCTCGGCCTCGATGTTGTCGCGCCGGACGGTGGCGAGCACGCTCGCCGCCTGCTCGCCGCCCATCACCGAGATGCGGCTGTTGGGCCAGGTGAAGAGGAAGCGCGGCGAATAGGCCCGCCCGCACATGCCGTAGTTGCCGGCGCCGAAGGAGCCGCCGACGAGCACCGTGATCTTCGGCACGCGGGCGCAGGCCACCGCCGTGACGAGCTTCGCCCCATCCTTGGCAATGCCGCCGGCCTCGTACTGGCGTCCCACCATGAAGCCGGAGATGTTCTGCAGGAAGAGGAGCGGAATGCGCCGCTGACAGCACAATTCGATGAAATGGGCGCCCTTGAGCGCCGATTCGGAAAAGAGAATGCCGTTGTTGGCGATGATGCCGACGGGAATGCCCCAGATACGGGCGAAGCCGGTTACCAGCGTCGTGCCGTAGAGGCGTTTGAATTCGTCGAACTCGGAACCGTCGACGAGCCGGGCGATGACCTCGCGGATGTCATACTGCTTCTTGAGGTCGGTGGGCACGAGACCCTCGAGCTCGGCCGGGTCGTAGACGGGCTCGGCCGGCGTCGTCAGGGCGATGTCGCTCCTCTTCACCGTATTGAGGTTGGCGACGATGCGGCGGGCGAGCGCCAGGGCATGCACGTCGTCCAACGCATAGTGGTCGGCGACGCCGGACTGGCGGGCGTGCACGTCGGCCCCGCCGAGCTCCTCGGCCGAGACGACCTCGCCGGTCGCAGCCTTCACCAGCGGCGGGCCGCCGAGGAAGATGGTGCCCTGCCGGCGCACAATGATGGTCTCGTCGGACATGGCGGGCACATAGGCGCCGCCGGCCGTGCACGAGCCCATGACGACGGCGATCTGCGGGATGCCAAGCGAGGACAGCGTCGCCTGATTGTAGAAGATGCGGCCGAAATGCTCCCGGTCGGGGAATACCTCGGTTTGGTGCGGAAGGTTGGCGCCGCCTGAGTCGACCAGGTAGATGCAGGGCAGTCTGTTCTCGCGCGCAATCTCCTGCGCGCGCAGGTGCTTCTTCACCGTCATCGGATAGTAGGTTCCGCCCTTGATGGTCGAATCGTTGCAGACGATCATGACCTCGCGGCCCTCGACCCGGCCGATGCCGGCGATCAGTCCGGCCCCGTGGATGGCATCGCCATACATGCCGAAGGCCGCGAGCGGCGCGATTTCAAGGAAGGGCGAACCGGCATCGATGAGACGCATGACGCGCTCGCGCGGCAGGAGCTTGCCGCGCGCCAGATGCCGCTCGCGTGCCTTCGCCGGCCCGCCGGCCGCTACGGCGGCTCGCCGGGCGTCGAGTTCCGCCCGGAGCTCGGCCCAGGCAGCGGCATTGGCGCGAAAATCGGCGGATGTCGAATCGATCGCGCTCTCGATGGCCGGCACGCGTCCCTCCCCAACAGCTATTCGCCCGCGTTGCGGGCCGTTGCGCGGACTATGGCGCTGTGCCCGCCATCCGGCAACGTGCGCCGATACCAAGGCGCATTTGGAGAGGGTGTTTCCGGGATTGACGGGCGGGCCGGCTTCAGGCCGGAACGGGAATGGCCGGTCCGAAGATGTCTTCGAAGCTCGCCCTGAGCGCGGCATCCACCTCCGGCATGGTGACGGGAATGCCGAGATCGACGAGGCTCGTGACGCCGTGCTGGCGCACGCCGCAGGGCACGATGCCGGAGAAATGCGAAAGGTCCGGCTCGACGTTGAGGCTGATGCCGTGAAAGGTGACCCAGCGGCGCACGCGGATGCCGATGGCGGCGATCTTGTCCTCGACGGCCGGCCCCCTCTCAGGGCGACGCACCCAGACGCCGACACGGTCCTCGCGCCGCTCGCCGCGCACGTTGAAGCCGTCGAGCGTGGCGATCAGCCAGGCCTCCAGGGCCGCGACGAAGGCCCGAAGATCGGGCGTGCGCCGCGAGAGGTCGAGCATGACATAGGCGACGCGCTGGCCGGGCCCGTGATAGGTGAACTGGCCGCCGCGGCCGGAGCGGAAGACGGGGAAACGCCCCGGCTCGACGAGATCGGCGTCGTTGGCCGAGGTCCCAGCGGTATAGAGCGGCGGATGCTCCAGGAGCCAGACGCATTCGGGTGCTTCGCCTGCCGCGATCGCCGCGACGCGGGTCTCCATGGCCGCCACGGCCTCCTCGTAGCCGACACGGCCGTCGCTGATGCGCCACTCCACGGGCGGCGCGCCCGCCTGCGGCAGCATCAGTCCGCCCAACTCGTCTCTCGCCTTCAGCAACGAAGTCGTCCCCATCCCGTGGCAAGCCGACGCGACCGCGCGGCTCCGCCGCAGAAAGTGGGGCGGGATTTGGCGTTCGACAAGTTCGAAAGTGGCGGCACCGCCCCGTAACCCCGACGGAGTGCCCGAAGAGCCAGGGAAACGACGGAGCAGGCGTCGGCCGGGACGGGGCCTCTGCGGTGCTGCGAAGCGTTTTGCACAGGCCGCAATGGGGTACTTGTGGAGCCGACACCGATCTGTTACATCCCAGCCCGCTTCCGGAGACGGGCGTCTCCATGAAGCGGTTGCGGTCGTGGCGGAACTGGTAGACGCGCTACCTTGAGGTGGTAGTTCCGAGAGGAGTGGAGGTTCGAGTCCTCTCGACCGCACCATGATTTCGAGCCGGTGGCTCCAAAACGGCGATCCCCTGCGGGATCGCCGTTTTGCTTTGTGACTCGGCATGTCCATGCCAGTTCGAGGCAGCCTCGTAGCATTCCCTCTCCACATTGCCGGCATGCCGCCCGTCGGCCTCCACATTGCCGCAGGCACGGGCTAGTCTTTCCCCATTAAACCGGTTCAGATCGGACCAGCGCCGCGGGGCGGCCGGGGACAGGGAGACGTCGCATGGCATCGAAGGGCAAGGTGGCACTCATCACGGGGGCGGGCTCCGGCGTCGGGCGGGGGGTGGCGCTCGCCTTCCTGAAGGACGGCTACAGCGTCGTCCTCGCCGGCCGCCGCAAGAAGGCGCTGGAAGAGACGATCCGCCTCGCGGGCGCCCCCGCCGAGCAGGCGCTGGCCGTTTCGACGGATGTGACCGATCCGGCGTCCGTCAAGGCTCTCTTCGCCGCCTGCAAGGAGCGTTTCGGGCGGCTCGATGTGCTGTTCAACAATGCCGGCGTCTCGGCGCCCGGCCTGCCGCTCGAGGATCTCACCTTCGAGCAGTGGAAGGCTGTGGTGGATACGAATCTCACCGGGCCTTTCCTGTGCACGCAGGAGGCCTTCAGGATCATGAAGGATCAGAACCCGCGTGGCGGACGTATCATCAACAACGGTTCCATCTCGGCCTATGCGCCGCGACCCAATTCCGCGCCCTATACGGCGACGAAGCACGCGATCTCCGGTCTCACGCGCTCGACCTCGCTCGACGGGCGCAAATACGACATCGCCTGCGGGCAGATCGACATCGGCAATGCGGCGACCGACATGGCCGCCAAGATGGCCGAAGGCGTGCCACAGGCGGACGGCTCCATCAGGAAGGAGCCGCTGATGGACGTGGCCCACGTGGCCAATGCGGTACTGCACATGGCGAGCCTGCCGCTCGAGGCCAATGTCCTCTTCATGACCGTGATGGCGACGAAGATGCCTTTCGTCGGCCGCGGCTGAGGCGGCACGGGGCCCGTTGTACCCACCGGGGGCTTCCCGCGGCGGGCGGGGCAGGGTAAGCGGAGGCGTCCGTTTGTCTGACCCTCAGGAGTGAACATGTCTTCGATCGAACGCATCGGCGTCGGCCCACGCATGAGCGAGGCGGTGGCCTACGGTAATCTCGTCTTTCTCTCGGGTGAGGTCGCCGACGACACCTCGCAGGACACGGCCGGCCAGACCCGCCAGATCCTCGCCCAGATCGACGAGACGCTGAAGAAGGCTGGTACCGACAAGACCAAGATCCTCAAGGCCAACATCTGGCTGGCCGACATGGCCGATTTCGCCAAGATGAACGAGGTGTGGGACGCCTGGGTGCCGCAGGGCAATACGCCGGCCCGCGCCACCGTTGAGGCCAAGCTCGCGACGCCGGCCTACAGGGTCGAGATCATGGTGGTCGCGGCGCGCTGAGCCCGGGCAGCGGCTGAGAGCGAAAGGCGCGGCATCCGGGTGCCGCGCCTTTTCTTCGTGGCGGATCGCCCTTGCCACGGCGGGCAGCTTCATCAGACTGTCAGAATGTCGGGCTATGAGCAGCGCCTCGCCCGGCCCCTCATGGCAGAAGATGCCGCAACCGACCGGAGGCAAGGTGCAGGCCGACGTCGTCCGTCTGAGGCACCGCTACGCCCGGCAGGTCACGATGCGCCTCGTCGTGAGTGACCCGCGGCTTCGCGACGCCTTCGCGGCGGTTCCTCGCGAGCGTTTCCTGGGGCCTGGCCCCTGGCGCCTCGTGACGCCGTTCGGCAGCGAGATGACGCCTGATTCCGATCTGCGGCACGTTTATTCCGACATCGCGATCGAGTGCCAGCCGGTGCGCGGAAGGGATGATGGCGAACCCTCGCGGCACGCCCTTGGCATTGCAGCGCTCGGCCTTCGCGCTGGCCAGACGGTCGCCCACATGGGCTGCGGCACCGGCTATTACAGCGCCGTCATGGCGGAACTCGTGGGCGGAACGGGTCGTGTGGACGCTCATGAGGGCGATCGCGTGCTTGCCGAGCGGGCAAGATCTGCTCTCGCGCCGTGGCCGCAGGCGAGCGTGACGGAAAAGCCATCCGGGCCGTTGCGTGTCTGTGACGCGGTCTATTGCGAGGCGGCCCGAACCGGCCCCGACGAGGCGTGGCTTGCGGCGGTGAAGGACGGTGGGCGGATCGTCTTTCCGCTGACCGATGCCTTCGGGCGCGGCGCGCTCGTCTGCCTGTCGCGACGGGGCGATGTCTTCGCCGTCGCGCCGCTTGCCCGCGTCACCGTCGCGCCACCGGCCTTGCCGGTCAGTGCCGGCGTCGATGGGAGGCTCGCCGAGGCTTCGGCAGCCGGCAGGCTCATGTCCGTCCGGGCTCTGCACCGGGGGGTGCCGTCCGGCTCCGATCCGGCGGTCGTTCTGGGAGACGGCTGGTGGCTGTCTTCGCGCCCGCTTGATCTCTAGCGCAGCCGCCCGGCGCCATACCGACAACTTTTCGTCGATCCGCCGGAACCAACGGCGCCGTTCGGATGTTGATCTGGCGAACGTGGATAGCGAGGCGTGAACATGCATCCACGGTTCGAAAACGGAAAGCACGCGAACCAGGCCGACCTGAGCGCGTACGCCCATGGCGGCGTTGCGTGCAGGGACCGTGCGTCCTGACGATGGTCGGCAGAAAAGAGGATCTCCGTCATGCGAACCAAGTTCGGTATCACTGTTGCAACCGCAGCCCTGCTGCTGGCCGTGCCGGCGGTCGCGCAGACCACGGCTCCGGCGACGCCCGAGCCGACTCCGCCGGTAACTCAGCCGCAAGCGCCTGGCGCTGCGCCTGAGAGCGCGCCGAGCACGGCGCCGAACATGCAGGGCGGCACGGAAATGAAGGCGCCGGATACATCGGCCGCAGCCCCCGCCATTGGCGCCCCAGCCGGCTTTGTGACTGCCCAGGGCGAGGCCCAGTGGATGGTCTCGAACCTGATGGGCAAGTCGGTGGTCGGCACGGACGACAAGACGATCGGTGAGATCAACGACGTCGTGCTCGATCAGGAAGGCAAGGCCGACGCGGCCGTGATCGGTGTCGGCGGCTTCCTCGGCATTGGCCAGAAGAATGTCGCCATCCCGTTCTCGGAACTGCAGGTGTCGAAGAACGCCGAAGGCGAGGTCGAGAAGATCATGCTGTCGGCCACCCGTGAGCAGCTTGAGCAGGCTCCGGCCTTCAAGACCCTCGCGGACATTCGCTCCGAGCAGGACCGCATGAGCACGGGCTCGACCCGCCCAGCCGATCCGACCGCTCCGCCGGCCACGACGGCGCCCAAGCAGTGAGCGCCGCGTAGCTGAGGGCGCGTGCGGCCGCACGCGTCGGACAAGGCGGCCCGCATATGCGGGCCGCCTTTTTGCGTCCGGCGGGCGTTGCGCCGGTCGGGAGCGCGTCTAGGATGGTCAGAACGGTTGCGGCGAGCGGGGGGAGCGATGTTGCGGGCTGGCTTGAGCGAGCGGGTGACGCAGGGCAGGGGCGCCACGGCGGCGGATGTCGTGGTGCGCGACGTCAGGATGCTCGATCTCGTGACGGGTGATTTCGTCCCGACGGATATCGCGCTCTGCGGCGATACGATCGTCGGGACCTACGATCGTTACGACGGACGCGAGATCATCGAGGGCGGCGGGCGTATTGCCGTTCCCGGCTTCATCGACACCCACTGCCACGTGGAATCCTCGCTCGTGATGCCGCAGGAGTTCGAGCGTTGCGTGCTGCCGCACGGGGTGACGACCGCGATCTGCGATCCCCACGAGATGGCGAACGTGCTCGGTGCCCCGGCCTTCGATTTCTTCCTCGCCTCGGCCGAGCGCATGGCGATGGACCTCTTCGTGCAACTGTCGAGTTGCGTGCCGGCGACGGCACTGGAGACGTCGGGGGCGCGGCTCGACGCCGACGACCTCGTGCCCTACTGGGCCCATCCGAAGGTGATCGGGCTCGCCGAGTTCATGAACTTTCCCGGCGTCCTCGCCCTCGATCCGGCTTGCACGGCCAAGCTGCAGGCCTTCGCCAACGGCCATATCGACGGCCATGCGCCCCTGCTCAGCGCCAAGGATCTCAACGGCTATTGCGCCGCGGGCATCCGCACCGAGCACGAGGCGACGAGCGCGGAAGAGGCACTCGAGAAGATCCGCAAGGGCATGACCGTGCTCATCCGCGAGGGCTCGGTGTCGAAGGACCTACATGCGCTCGCTCCGCTGCTCACCCTTGCAACGTCGCCGTTTCTCGCCTTCTGCACTGACGACCGCAATCCGCTGGACATCGCGGAGGAGGGGCATATCGACTTCCTCATCCGCAGCGCGATCGCCCTCGGTGTGCCGCCGCTCGCCGCCTATCGCTCCGCCTCGCTGACGGCGGCGGCCGCGTTCGGACTCGTCGACCGTGGCATGATCGCGCCCGGCAGACGGGCGGACATCGTCCTTCTCGACCATCTCGAGGAATGCCGCGTGTCGGACGTCATCGTCGGTGGGCGGCTCGTGCGGCCGGAGCTATTTGCGGAACGTGAGCCGGTGGCGCCGATCGGCCTTGCCAGCATGAAGGCGCGCGAGGTCGCCTCTGCGGACTTCTCCATCGCCGGCACAGCGGGCGAGCGTCCGGTCATCGGCGTCGTCCCCGGCAAGATCATCACGGAGCGGCTGAGCCGGACCATGCCCGAGCGCGACGGCGCCTTGGTTGCCGATCCGTCCGCGGACATCGCCAAGGTCGCGGTCGTCGCCCGCCACGGTCGCAACGACAACATCGGCCTCGGCTTCGTCTCGGGCTTCGGCATGCAGCGCGGGGCCATCGCCTCATCGGTCGGCCACGACAGCCACAACATCTGCGTCGTCGGCGTCGACGACGCCGACATGGCGCTCGCCGTCAACCGGCTCGGCGCCATCCGCGGCGGTTTCGTCGTCGTCGAGGGCGGGGCGGTGCGCGCGGAACTGCCCTTGCCGGTTGCCGGCCTGATGAGCGACCGGCCGTACGAGGAGGTGCATGCCGGCCTCGGTCCCCTGCGCGCAGCGGCCAAGGCGCTCGGCGTGACGCTGCCGGAGCCGTTCCTGCAGGTCGCCTTCCTGCCCCTGCCGGTGATCCCGCATCTCAAGATCAGCGACTTCGGCCTGGTGGACGTGGATAGGATGGAACTGGTGCGGCCGTAGGCAATCGGCTGTCCGTCGAAGCGACTGCCTGATGCCGACCGCCGACTGCCGCCTTAATGATATGGATCGGCCGCGTCGCGCAGCCCGTCGCCCATGAAGTTGAAGGCGAGGACGACGATGATGACGGGGGCGATCGGCCACAGCAGCCATGGGTAGAGGTTCACCGCCGCGAGGTTCTGGGCCTCGTTGAGCAGCACGCCCCAGCTCGTGATCGGTGGCCTGAGGCCGAGGCCGAGGAAGGACAGGGCCGTCTCGCCCAGGATCATCGAGGGGATCGATAGCGTCGCCGAGGCGATGAGGTGGCTCATGAAGTTGGGGATGAGGTGGCGTCCGATGATGCGGGCCCGCGACGCCCCCATGAGCTCCGCCGCCTTGACAAAATCCTCCTCGCGCAGGGCGAGCAGCTTCGAGCGCACCGCGCGGGCAAGGCCCGGCCAGTCGAGCAGGCCGAGGATGATGGTGATGCCGAAGAAGACGAGCAGCGGGCTCCAGTTCGGCGGCAGGGCGGCCGACAGCGCGAGCCACAGGGGCAGCTCCGGCAGCGAGCGCAGGATCTCGATGAGGCGCTGGATGGCGTTATCCACCCAGCCGCCCAGATAGCCGGCGATGCCGCCGAAGAACAGGCCGAGCGCGAACGACACCGCGATGCCGACGATGCCGATGGTGAGCGAGATGCGCGCCCCGTAGACGATGCGCGAGAACACGTCGCGTCCCAGCCTGTCGGTGCCGAGCAGGAAGAAGGTGCCGTCCTCCGGCGGACAGACGAGATGAAAGCGCGCATCGAACAGCCCCCAGAAGCGGTAGGGCTCGCCGGAGCAGAAGAAGCGCAGCCGCTGCGGGCGGCTCGTGTCGATGTCGTAGTCGCGGGTGAAGGTCTCGAGGTTGAACCTGAAGCTGTAGGGATAGACGAAGGGGCCGACGAGCGAGCCCTCGTGAAAGAGATGCACCCGCTGCGGCGGCGCATAGAGGAAGTCGCCGTTGCGCTGCGCCTGCCCGTAGGGCGCGATCACCTCGACGAAGGGAATGGCCGCATAGAGGGCGATGAGGACGAAGGCCGAGATGACGGCCAGCCTGTGCCGGCGGAACTTCCACCAGATGAGGGTCAGCGAGGAGGCGCGGAAGAAGCGCTCGTCCTCGCGGCCACCGGGCTCGCTCGCGCCGGGATCGAAGGGTGCGTCGTCGACGAAATGCGCACTGCGGCGGCGGGAGGGCATTTCGCTCACATTCGTCATCTCAGCGCTGTCCGAGGCGGATGCGCGGATCGAGCCACGCGAGCAGGAGGTCGGAGATCAGCATGCCCACGACGGTGAGCACCGCGACGAACATGAGGATGAAGCCGGCGAGGAACTGGTCCTGCGACTTGAGGGCCGCCAGCAGGATCGGGCCGACGGTCGGCAGGCTGAGCACCAGCGACACCAGCACCGAGCCGGAGACAAGGTTGGGCAGGAGGTTGCCGATGTCGGCGATGAAGGGGTTGAGGGCCATGCGGAAGGGATATTTCAGCAGCGCCCGCGTCTGCGGCAGGCCCTTGGCCGTGGCGGTGACGTAATATTGCTTCGACAATTCGTCGAGGAGGTTGGCGCGCATGCGCCGGATCATCGCCGCCGTGCCGGACAGGCCGATGACGATGGTCGGCACGATGAGGTGCTGCAGTAGCGAGCCCACCTTGGCGAGGCTCCACGGCTCGTTGGCGTAATGTGCGTCGAACAGGCCGCCGATGGAAATGCCGAACCAGCGGTTCATGTAGTAGAGCAGCACGAGCGCCAGCAGGAAGTTCGGCGTGGCAAGGCCGATATAGCCGACGAAGGTGGCGAGATAGTCGCCGAACGAATATTGCCGCGTCGCCGAATAGATGGCGATGGGGATGGCCACCACATGCACGAAGATCACGGTGGTGAAATTGACGAGCAGCGTCAGCCAGAGCGCATCGCCGACGACCTGGTTGACTGGCCGATCATACTCGAAGGACCAGCCCCAGTCGCCTTGCAGCAGGCCGGAGAAGCCGTTGGGGCCCGGCCAGACGCCAATCCAGACGAGGTATTGCTCGAAGACGGGCCTGTCGAGGCCGTATTGCCTGATCAGGAACTCAGCCTTGGCCATGGCCGCCGCCTCGCCCTGGGCGCGCAACTCGGCGATCTGGTTGGTCAGGAAGTCACCCGGCGGCAGCTTGATGATGAGGAAGACGAGGAGGCTGATGACGAGCAGGGTCAGCACCATCGTGACCAGCCGGCGGGCGATGAAGCCGATCATTGTGCGGACGCCACGCGCCGGTCGGCGCGGTCCCAGAATATCTCGTCGACACGGTAGATGCCCACGAGCGAGGTCGGCTCCCAGCTGTAGAGCGCCTTGTCCGGAAAGTTGGCGAGGCCGTTGCGCAGCACGATGGGCTGGATCGCGCCCGCCACCGTGCCGATCGTCCACTGGTTCTCCGCGTGCAGCGCGAGCATCTCGCGCCAGATGCGGGCCTGCTCGGCAGAATCGGTCGTGTGCAGCCACGCCTTGTAGAGGGCGAGCAGCTCCTTCGGCTCGTCCATGTCGCAGGCTTCGCCGACCTTGCCGTGCGTCTCCACATATTGGCCCCACTTGGGCCAGGACAGGTGATACTGGCTGATGGGGGCCAGTTCTCCCGGTGGCATCGCAGGGGTGGGAATGGCGTTGTCGAGGCCCGGAGCGGCGGTCATTACCGGCAGGCCGGAATAGGCGCGGTTGCGCAGCACGGTCCGGTCCTGCGGCTTGATGAAGAGCTTGACCCCGATCTCGCGCCAGAACTCGCCGATGAGCTGCAGGGTGTCGACGAGCATGGTCATGTCGCCCTCGACCTCGACGACGATCTCGAGCAGGCGCCCGTCCGGCAGGAGGCGCAGGCCCGAGCCGTCGCGCTGGTCGAGGCCGATCTCATCGAGCAGGCGGTTGGCCTCGTCCGGGTCGTAAGTGCCGTAGAGCTTGCGGAACGATTCCTCGAACAGGCGCGAGCCTTCGCGTACGGTGTTGTTGCCCTCCATGCCGAGCCCGAAGAACAGGGCATTGTTGACGGTGCGCCGGTCGATGCCGAGCGAGAGCGCGCGGCGAAAGCGCACGTCGCGGTTGAGGTCCCGCCAGACCGGATCGGTCGCATTGAGGTTGGGGTAGAGCACCACTTCCGAGCCGCGGGCGATGGGCCACAGCAGTGTGCGATAGCCCTTGGCCTTCTCCCCCTGCTTGAGCACCGGAATGTCGGCCATGGTCAGGCCCCGTGCGAGCACGTCGACCTCGCCGGCATTGGCCTTGGCGGCGAGTAGCCCGCTTGAGGCGATGTCGACATAGACCCTGTCGATGTAGGGCAACTGCTGCCCGGCCGCGTCGATGCGGTGGTAATAGGGGTTGCGCGAGAAGACGAAGCGGCTCGTCGGTCCCGCGTTGTCGACCTTCCACGGGTCGAGGGTGGGCAACTCGGGGTCGGAGAAGTCCGACATGGAATCGACGCGGTTGTGCAGCGCGGCCCAGGACTTGAGCTTCTGCCGAGAAGCCGCCTGCGCCAAGGTCTCCGGGTCGGTATAGCGCGCGTGGAAGCGCTTCAGGTAATGGGCCGGCCGGTAGATATGCGGGTCGAGCGGCTTGGCGAGGGTCGGCAGGAAGCGGGGATTGGGCTTCGACCATGTGTAGCGCACGGTGGTCTCGTCCAGCACCTCGAAGGTCGGCTGCTCGTCGTCGACGAGCATGAAATCGGGCGGGCCCGCCGGCATCAGGTAGCGGTTCAGCGCCACATCCTCCCACCAGTAGCGGAAATCCTCGGCGGTGAAAGGGTGCCCATCGGACCAGCGGTGCCCCTTGCGCAGGTGGAGGGTGAAGCGACGCCCGTCCTCCACCTCGTAGGAGGCGAGGATGTCCGGCACGAGATTGAGATGTTCATCATAGCCGACGAGCCGTGCATAGGCGATGACCGAAAGATAGCGGATGTCGCGCGCCTTGGCGGCGAGCGTCGTGATGGCGCCGCCCGGCCGGCCCGTGACGCGACCGCGCGCCTCGAGGTCGACCACGAGCGGCTCCAGCGGCACCCGTTCCGCAACGGGAGGCATTTGGCCATTGTCCACCGCCTCTTCGAAGAACGGCGTTTCCTTCAAAGCCGGGGCCGATTGGCCCGCGCCCGCGCCGGCGGCAATCATGGCGAGGCATAAGGCGAGGCCTGCCATCGTGCGACACAGGGGGGCGGACATGAGCCCGAGCGCCGTCATGCCGCAATCCTCGCGCCGGCGTCGGTCACGCGCACGAGGTGGCCGGGCTCGACCTCCACCATCTCGCCGGGGCCGTCCGCCGTCAGCCGGTAGGGCTCCGGCCACTCGGAGGGATGCGAGAACCGGTCGCCGCGCAGCTTGGCAAAATCGAGCGGATGGTTCAGGTCCGGGCTCGGCACGGCGGCCAAGAGCGCCTGCGTGTAGGGATGCAGCGGACGCCTGAAGAGCGATTGCTTCGGCGCCTGCTCCACGATGCGGCCGCGGCACATCACGGCGATGTCGTCGGCGATGTAGTCGACGACCGCGAGATTGTGCGAGACGAAGAGATAGGACAGGCCGAGTGCTGCCTGCAGGTCCTTGAGCAGGTTAAGGATCTGCGCCTGCACCGAGACATCGAGCGCCGACACCGGCTCGTCGCACAGCAGCACCCGTGGCGACAGCGCAAGCGCGCGCGCGATGCCGAGGCGCTGGCGCTGTCCGCCCGAGAAGGAATGCGGATAGCGGCGCAGGTGCTGCTTCTCGAGGCCGACGAGCGAGATCAGCATCTTCGCCTTGGCGAAATGCTCCTGCGGCGAGCCGATGCCGTGGATGACGAGCGGCTCCGTCAGGATTTCGTAGACCGTCATGCGCGGGTTGAGCGACGAGAACGGGTCCTGGAAAACGAACTGCACGGCGCGGCGATAGGCGAAGAGATCGTCGCCCGCGAGCGCATGCACGTCGCGCGGGCCATTGCCGTCGTCGAAGAAGACATGTCCCTCGTCGGGTGCGATGGCGCGCATGATCATCTTCGACAGGGTGGTCTTGCCGCAGCCGGATTCTCCGACGAGGCCGAGCGTCGTGCCAGGCGTCAGCGTGAGGCTGACGTGATTGACGGCGTGGACCTTGCGCGTGGCGCCCGAGAACCAGCCGCTGCGCAGGGTGAAGGTCTTCGACACCTCGTCAACGGCGAGCACCGGCCCGCGCGGCGCCGGGCGCTCTATGCGGGGGGCGGAGGCGATGATGTCGCCGCTCGCCACCTCGCGCAGCGGCGTCAGCCGCTCGCCGGGAGCCATGTCGAAGCGCGGCACCGCCCGCATGAGCGCCTTGAGATAGGGGTGCTGCGGGTTGCGGAAGAGTTCGTCGCGCGGGCCGGATTCGACGATGCGGCCGCGATACATCACGACCACCTCGTCGGCGACATTGGCGACGACGCCGAGATCATGGGTGATCATCAGCACCGCCATGCCGGTCTCGGCCTGCAATTCCCGGATGAGATCGAGGATCTGCGCCTGCGTCGTCACGTCGAGCGCCGTCGTCGGCTCGTCGGCGATGAGGAGCGCAGGCTTGCAGATGAGCGCCATAGCGATCATCGCCCGCTGGCGCATGCCGCCCGACAGCTCGAACGGATAGGTGACGAAGGTGCGCTTCGGATCGGGAAAGCCGACGCGGGTGAAGACCTGCTCGGCCTCGGCACGAGCCTCTTGCACCGTGACGTTGCGGTGCAGCAGCAGCGCCTCGCTCACCTGGTCCCCTACGGTATGCAGGGGAGACAGGGACGTCATCGGCTCCTGGAAGATCATGGCGATGCGCCCGCCGCGCAGGTCGCGCATCGTGTCGCCCCGAGGATCGAGCTGCGCGATATCGACGGGGGCGCCGCGCTGCGCTTCGCCGAAGAGGATGCTGCCCGTTGCGATGCGCCCCTTCCTGGGCAGGATGCGCATGATCGCCTGGGCCGTCACCGACTTGCCGGAGCCGGATTCACCAACGAGCGCGACGGTGCTGCCGGCCGGGATGTCGAAGGAGATGCCGTCGAGCGCGCGAAAGCGTCCGCCGCCGTCACCCGCGAAATCCACGGCGAGACCGCGGACACTGAGCAGTATGCGGTTCCCGTGCTCCCGTCCCGGCGTCACGCAGCTCCTCCCGATGCCCCCTCCCAGCATGGGAGGTTTCAACACTAAAGCGCCACGCGCAAAAGTGAAAACGTCTTTCTTGCGTGAGGCCGGCTGCGCCACGGAAATATACCCGCTGCGGGCAAGGTCCCTCAGGCCTGCGGCACCGTTCAGCGTCGCGGCGTGTGGCCGAAGAGGGCAAGCGCTGAAACGGGTTCGACGGCACTGCTGTTCCGCAAGTTGGTCAGAAGCCGCTCGCAGAACGCCCAGACGGCCTCGTCGTGCACCAGGTGATGGGTGAGGAGACCGATGGGCTCATCCGCATCGGCAATGCCGCCGGCACGCCGCCGGATAGCCTCAGCGAGACCGGCAAGCAGGCGCGCCGGCTCGGCGAGGCTGCGCGAACCGTGCCAGTCGATGGGGTCGAGATGAGTGTTGACGAGCGGCAGGCCGGCCATGTCCGGTGCCGTCCGATCGCCGAAGAGGGACAGGCCCGCATAGCCCGTGTGGGCGAGGGTGGGGGCGAGTGCCGGGACGCAGCGGTTCCAGGGCGGCACGAAGACCGGCACCAGCTTCTCGCCGAAGACGGCCCGCGCCATGGCGAGGCTGCTGCGCAATTCGCGCTCCATCTCAGCCCGGTCGCGGTGCGGCCCGAATTCCGCTTTCTTCTCGCCCGCCGGGGCATGGTTGGCATGGGCAAAACCGTGCACGAGCACGCTTGCCTGGGGGGCCGCCGCGAGGCGCACGGCAAGGTCGTGCCCCGCCTGCGACGGGATCGCGGCGATCGCCACCGGCACGCCCGTTCGCGCGGAGAGAACGAGCAGCCTGTCGAGGGCCTGTGAGGGTTGGACCACGTCATCGTCGCGCCACCACAGCCCGACGCGCCGCCCGGTGCGCGCGAGGACATCGAGCGCCTCGTCGAGTTCGGCCCAAGCACGGTTCTCGTCACGGCTGACGATGGCGGGCGCAGCGGCCCGACTTCTGCCTGCGCAGAGCCTTTCGATGATCGTCGTCGTTCGTTCGACCCCGTCGAGCGCGACGGCGAGCGCCTGGGGCCGTGGCCGCGAGAGCGCTCGGGCGATGGCCTCCGCCAGTCGCTCGCCGCTGAGCGCCGCTTGCGGCACCAGCTCGGCGATGCCCGAGGCGGCGAGGTGCTCGGCCCGCTGACGCTGTTCGGTTTCGTTGCCTTCCTCGAAGGGGACGAGCACGGCCCGCGCCCGCGTGCGGATGAGATCCGTCACCGTGTTGTAGCCGGCAAGGCTCACCGAGGCGGCGCAGCGCGCGAGCAGGGTCCTGAAATCGGGGCGGGCGCGCTCAATGGTACAATTGGCCGGGGCGGCCATTGCAAGCTCGTCGAACAGCGCCGGGGCCACACTCTGGCCGATGAGCAGGCGGAAGGGGTGCTCGGGCAGGAGGCCGGCCGCCGCGATCGTCGCGCGGTAGAGCGGCATGGCCGCGGCGCTGGCGCCGCCGGAGACGAGGATGAAATCGCCTTCCGGCAAGGCACCCGTCGCGGGCGCCTGCGGGCGGTCGGCGCCCTCGTCGACATAGCCGGTGTAATGGAGGAGTGGTCGCAGATTGTGGCTCACCGGCCAGGATGCCGAGAGCGGCAGGACGGCCTCATCGCCATGCACGAGCACGCCGTTATAGGCCGCGAGAAGCCGCGCCTCGGCCTCTGCGATGCGCTCGGCGCGCGCCGGCGCCACCAGCACGTCGCGCACCGAGGCGAGCAGAAGCGGCGCCGGCTTGAGGGCGCGCGCCGCTTGAATCAATCTGATGAATTCCGCCGCCAACATCCTGCGGCCGAAGGGAAAAAGCTCGGTAATGACGACGTCCGGTTGCCCCTCCGTCACGGCCTTTGCCAGAAGCTCGGCCCGCTCCTGCATCAGGGCCGGCGAAGCCTTGTTGCCGTTGGCGTCGAGCAAGGTGCGGAAATCAACGCCGTGCGAGCGCAGCGGCGGCAGTTGCAGCAGCGTCACGCCATCGAGCCGGACGAGCGGCGCCGGCATGCCGCCGGAGGCGAGCGTGACGCGGTGGCCGGCCCGGGCGAGGCCGCGGGCGAGCGCGGCCATGCGCGTGAGGTGCCCGGCGCCGAGGAGATGGGTGACGGCCATGAGGACGTGGCGCTTCAAGGCCGTACTCCGATGAAGGACAGGGCATCCGCAATGATCACGGCGGCATGGCCGAGGGAGCGCTCGCCATGCACGAAACGGCGCGCCGCCGCGGCCATCTGCCTGCGCCGCGCGTGGTCGTCGATGAGGCTGGCGATCGCGGCCGCGAAGGCATCCGCATCGCGCGCCGGGGTGAGAAGGCCCGTCTCGCCGTGGCGGACGACGCTTGCGACGCCGCCCTCGTCACCCGCGACGACCGGACAGCCCTCGGCCTGCGCCTCGAGGAGCACCATGCCGTAGGCCTCGTTGACGGCCGGCCAGACGAAGAGGTCGGCACCGGCATAGAGGCGGGCGAGGGTGCCCGCATCGTCCACGCGCCCGGCAAGGCGCACCCGCTCGCCGAAGGGCGTGAAGAGCGCTTCGACCATGGCTCGCTCGGGGCCGTCGCCGACGATTGTGAGCTGCCACGGCCGCTCGCCGAGCCTGCCGAGCGCTTCCGCGAGAAGGCGATAGCTCGCCAGCTTGTCGCCGGGCCGCATCATCGCCACGGTGAGCAGGCGGGCAGGCCTGGCTGATCCCTCCCCTCGAGGGGAGGGTGTCTCGCCCCATTGGGGCGAGACGGGTGGGGTTCGGCCTGCGCGAGGCGCCCCCCCCGTCGGCTTCGCCGCCACCTCCCCCTCGCGGGAGAGGATCGGGTGACTGTGCGCATCGGCGCTTGGCCCCGCAGCGACATCGACGAACGGCGGCAGGTTGACCAACTCCTGTCCGGCAGGACGCAGGGCCTCCAGCGACGGCCGGTCGTTCTCCGTCATGACGAAGATGAGGCGCGCGGCGTCGAGGGCACGCTCGGCCCCCTCGTGCCCCAGCGCCCACGGCCCGCCGGCGCGCTTGGCCGCTCGTGAGCCTTCCGCGACGACATAGGGGATGCCGAGTGCCGCGGCCACGCGCGGCCCGGTCCAGTCAGGCGCCTTGTAATAGACGTGGTAGGTGAACCAGACGCGTGGCCGCTCAGCCGGTGGGAGCACTCGATAGTCCGCGACGAGCCGCTCCGCCTCGCGCTCGCCCTCGGCCCGCAGCCGCTCTTGAATCTTCTTGTCACCCGCCCCGTCGAAGGTTCTGAGGCGACAGGCAATTTCCGGCCCGTAGCCGGCCCGTTCCAGCGCTGCGAGAAGGAGCTGCGCCATGCGGCGGTCGCCGGACGGCGTCGCATCGTCCGGCGCCTTGAGCGGAGCGTAGAAGGCCACGGGCCCGCCGCTCACGGCCGCGCCTCCTCCTCGGCGACGGGGACCTCGGCAGGCCTCTCGCCGAGGCTCCTGCGCAGCAGCGCCGCGACCTGGTCGATGCCGCCATCGGCCGAGAAGTCGTCGCGCAGGCGGTTGAAGGCGGCCGTCCCCAGCCGATGGCGCGCCTCAGGGTCGCGCGCGAGCAGGTTGAGGGCGTTGGCGAGCGACTCCCAGTTGCCCGGCGGCGTCAGCCAGCCTTCCCGGTCGTGGCGGATGAATTCGGGAATGCCGGAAAAATCGGTGGCGATGACGGCAAGGCCCTGGCTCGCCGCTTCCATGACCACGTTGGGCAGCCCGTCGCGGTCGCCGCTTTTCGCCTCCTTGGCCGGCAGCACGAAGATGTCGGCCTCGCGCATGAGATTGATCACATCGGGCTGCGCCTTGGCACCGAGGAAGATGACCTTGTCGGCGATGCCCCTGGCCGCCGCCTGCCGCTTGAGGCTCGCGAGCATGTCGCCGCTGCCGACATGGGCGAAGCGCCAGTGGAGCCCCTCCGGCAGCGCGGCGAGAGCGGAAAGGAGGTCGTCATAGCCCTTCTTCGCCACCGCCCGCCCGACGGAGATGATCCGCACAGGGTCGGCTGCATCGCTGCCGTCGCGTGCCGGGCGTTCGGCCGGCGGGACGGGAAAGCGCGATAGGTCGAGCCCATGATAGACAAGGTGGACACGCCCGTCGTCCGGCGCGAGCGCGGCGAGGTGGCTGTGCCCCGTCTCTGTGCAGGTGACGCCCCAAGTGCTGTCGGCGATCTTCTCGCGCTTTTCCCAGTCCGGCGTCGTCCAGATGTCCTTGGCATGGGCCGAGAAGCTGAAGGACAGGCCGCGGAGCAGGCTCGCATAGCGCACGACCGAGGCGGGCGTGTGCAGGTAGTGGACATGCAGGTGGCGGATGTCGGCCGGCAGTTCGCGGGCCATGACGAGTGCCTGCCCGAGGCGTCGGCCGCGGCTGGGCGTGAAGTCGCGCTTCAGGTCGCGCCAGAAGGCGACGATCAGCTTCCCGAGCCGGGGATTGGCGAGAGCGGTGAGGGCGCCGCGCAGGACCCTGAGCGGCTCCTGGTAGAGATATTCGGGCAGGTAGGTGACAGGCGCCGCGATCTGCCGGTGCATCGGATGGCTGATGCGCTCGGTCGGATGGCGCAGCGACCAGATGGCGAGGGCAAGGCCGCGCTGCTCGAGCCCCAGGATTTCCTGGGCGATGAAGGTCTCGGACAGGCGGGGATAGCCCTTCACCACGATGGCGATGCGCGCCGGCGGCGAGACGCCGCGAGAAGAACCGGACATCGTCATGCGGGGCTATTCGGCGGCCTGGGTCATGGCCCGCGCGGCGCGCCGTTCCAACCAGGAGGAGAAGCGCTGCTGGATGACGTCGAGCCCGTCGAGAAGGCCGGGCACAGTCACCTCGGACGGCCGCTTCTGGTCGGCGAGCCGGTCGATGGCGCGCGCCATGCGGTCCGGGTCGCGATGGCCATTCTCATGGACGAGCATGTTGACGAGGCCGAGCCGCTCGGCCTCGACGGCGCGGATATATTGCTCGAGCCGCGGGCTGGTGCGCGGCACGATCAGGGTCGGCTTGTCGAGCGATAACACCTCGCAGAACGTGTTGTAGCCCCCCATGGCGACGACGGCCGTGGCGCGGCTCATCAGCACCTCGAGCTTGGTGTCGAAGGCGATGGCGTCGAGTTTGGGGTTGCGCGCGATGCGCTCCATGAAGCCGCGCCGGGTGTCGCGGTTGATGAAGGGGCCGAAGACGACAACCGCCGGGATTTCCGGTGGCGTCGAGCTCTCATAGGCGGAGATCGCCCAGTCGATGAGGTCGTCCCCGTCGCCGCCACCGCCCGTCGTGACGAGCACGAAAGGGCCTTTCGTCATCTTGGGATAGCGCGTCAGGCCGGGCTCCTGCGGCACGCTGCGGCGCAGGTAGCCGGTATAGGTGATGCGCTCGGCGATATCGTTGGCGAGCGGCAGGGCTGCAAGCGGCTCGTAGATCTCGCGCAGGCCGTAGACCCACACCTCGTCGTAATAGCGCTCCAGCACCTCGGCGGCGCCCTTGCGCTCCCACTCCGGCACGAGGAGGGCGGGCTCGTCCATCACGTCGCGCACGCCGAGCACGATACGCGCACCAGTGCCCTGCAGCCGCTCCAGCGCCGGCACGATCTCGCCGCGGAATCCCGTCGGCTCCTTGTCCACGATGACGAGGTCCGGCCTGAAGGTGCGCGCCGTCTGCTCGATGATGGCGCTGCGCAGGCCGATGGCATCCTCGAGATGCACATGCAGATTGAGGCTGCGGTAGTCCCCGTCCGGCTGCTTCACGACGCCGGGCACGCGCACGTAGTCGACGCCGGAGCCGAACTCGAAATTGCCGATGACGGGCGAGCCCGAGATGATGACCACGGACACGCCCGGCCGCTCGGCGACGAGCGCATTGGCGATGGCGCGCGAGCGCCTCAGGTGCCCGAGGCCGAACGTGTCATGGCTGTAGATGAGGACACGCGCGTGCTGGCCGTCTTGATCGGCATGCGGGCTGTACCCATCTTGCCCGGAGTTCAGCGACAAGGTGCCCGTCTCTGCTGCCCGCATCGGCAGCCTCCTGATCAGTCTCGATTAATGTGGCCATGGGGGATAAGGGCCGTTTGCGCCCTTATCTCTTTCTTCTAGCATGCAGCCGGGCGCGCGTCCCCGTCCTCGACAGATGCCCACCATGGGCCCGTGTCGCGGACAGTGGCAACGCCCGCGCCTTGAATCAAGGAGAAAGGCTTGGACAAGAGCCTGTTTCGCTACATTTGGCGATTTTCCAAGCGTGAACAGCTCGCGATCTTCGCGGTCGTCATCGCCTCCTTGCCGTTCTATTTCTGGTCGCTGGAACTGCCGAAGCGCATCGTCAACGAGGCCATTCAGGGCGGTGCCTTCACGGAAGGCAGGACCGAAGCCCGCTTCTTCATCATCTCCTTCGACCTGCCGCCCCTCATGGGAGGGGGCACGATCGAGCTGTTCGAGGGCTTCTCGGTCGATCAACTCGGCCTGCTCTTCGGGCTGTCGACGCTGTTCCTCACCCTCGTCCTCATCAACGGCGCCTTCAAATACGTCATCAACGTCGCCAAGGGGGCACTCGGCGAGCGGATGCTGCGCCGGTTGCGATTCGATCTCTTCGCGACGACGCTGCGCTTCACGCCCTCGACCCTGCGCACGGTGAAATCATCCGAGACGGCGACCATCATCAAGGACGAGGTCGAGCCTATCGGCGGCTTCATCGGCGATGCCTTCGTCCAGCCGCTGTTTCTTGGCACCCAGGCCGCGACGGCGATGGCCTTCATCCTCATCCAGAACGTCTGGCTCGGCCTGCTCGCAGCGGCCGTGGTGGGGGTGCAATTCGTTATCATACCGCGCATGCGGCGGGTCCAGCTGCGCCTCGGCAAGGAGCGCCAGATCGCCTCGCGCAAGCTCGCCGGGCGCATCGCCGAGATCGTCGATGGCATGGAAGCCGTGCACGTTCACGACGCCACCGCCTGGGAGAAGGCGGAGATTGGCGACCGGCTTCATCATCTCTTCGACCTGCGCTTCCGCATCTACAAGTGGAAGTTCATGGTCAAGTTCATCAACAATCTTCTCGCGCAGATCACGCCTTTCCTCTTCTATGCCATCGGCGGCTATCTCGCGCTCAAGGGCCAGCTGGACATCGGCCAGTTGGTCGCCGTCATCGGCGCCTACCGCGACCTGCCGCCGCCACTCAAGGAGCTGATCGACTGGGACCAGCAGCGCCTCGACGTGCAGATCAAGTACGACCAGATCATCCAGCAGTTCCTGCCCGACAAGCTCGTGCCGCTCGACGTCTTCGTGGCGCAGGAGAAGGAGGACGGGCCGCTCGCGGGACCGATCGCCGCGGAGCGGCTGCGCATCGCCGACCCCCACGGCTCGCCGATCGTCGAGGAATTCTCCTTCACACTGCCTTTCCCGGTGCGGCTCGCCATCATTGGTGACGGCGGCCCGGGGCCGAGCACACTCGCGCGGGTGCTCGCCCGCCGGCACGACGAATATGCCGGGCGTGTCACGATCGGCGGGCGCGACCTCGGCCGCATTTCCGAGGGCCAACTCGGCCGGCACCTCGCCTATGCGGGGCCGGAACCGGCCCTCTTCCCCGGCTCGCTGCGGGAAAACCTCATCTATGGCCTGCGCAACCGGCCTATCAGGCGCCTGACCGACGACGGACCGCAGGCGCGCCGGCGGCGCATGGAGGCCGAGCGCACGGGCAATCCCATCGACCGGCTTGAGGACGAATGGATCGACTACGAGCGGCTGGGCGTCGAGGATGCCGATGGTCTCGACGGGTTGCTGCTCGGGGCGCTCGGCCGGATCGGCATGCGCGAGGACGTCTATCGCTTCGGCCTACTCGGCCGCGTATCCAGCCAGCGTATGCCCGATCTTGCAGAGAAGGTGGTCGAGGCCCGCCGCCGCCTGCGCAGCATGCTTGCCGAGCAGGGCCTCGAGAACCTGGTCGAGCCGTTCGATCCCGGCCGCTACAATGCTCAGGCCAGCATCGGCGAGAACCTCCTGTTCGGCGTCGCCGTGGGGCCGGCCTTCACGGGGCGGGGGCGGGCGGTCAATCCGGTGGTGCGCAAGGCGCTTGACCGGGGTGCGCTGATGGACGATCTCGTCGCCATCGGCGCACGCATCACCGAGACGATGACCGAGATCTTCCGCGACCTGCCGCCCGGTCATCCCCTCTTCGAGCAGTTCTCCTTCATCGATGCCGACGAGTTGCCGGAGTTCGAGGACATTCTGCGGCGTGTCGCGGCCAAGGGGCTGAAGGCTCTCAACAGCGAGGACCGCGCACGGCTCCTCGCGCTCGCGCTTGACTATATCGAGCCGCGCCACCGCCTCGGCCTTCTCGACGATCGTCTCAGGCAGGCCATTGTCGCGGCGCGCGTCATCTTCCGCACGGCGCTGGACGGCTCCGTCTGGGCGCGCCAGCTCGATCTCTACGATCCCGAGTCGGTATGCGATGCCGCGCCCCTGCGGGAGAACCTGCTCTTCGGCCGCATCGCGCACGGCATCGCCGACGCCCAGTCGCGCGTCATGCGCGTGGTCAGCGCCGTCGTCGACGAACTGGGCCTGCGCGAGGAGGTGGAGAAGGTAGGACTCGGCTTCCAGGTGGGGCCCGGCGGGCGGCTTCTCGCACCGCATCAGCGGGCCGGCGTCAATCTGGTGCGCTGTCTCGTCAAGAAACCCGACATATTCATTCTCGATGGCGGGCTTGCGGCCTATGGTGAGGAGCAGGCGCGGCATATCCGCGAAGGGTTGCTCGCCACCTTCGAGAACCGCTGCTTCGTCGCGGTGTTGCGGGACGAAGAACAGGCCGAGGGGTTCGATGCGCTCATCGTCTTCGATGGGGCGAGGGCGGAACTCCGCCGCAGCCCGGCAGCCGGACGGGAGGGACGGGAGGCCGATGCCGCCGCGGCCAATGTTGCAGGGGGACATGGATGACACTGGATTCGGAAGTTCAATCGCTGCGGCAGGTGCCGATGTTCCGGGACATCGATCCCGCGCGGCTCAAGCTCCTCGCCTTCACCGGCGAGCGGGTGCATTTTTCCGCCGGCCAGCCGTTCTTCCGGCAGGGGGATGCGGCCGATGCCGCCTATGTCATCCTCGACGGCCAGGCGGACGTGACGCTCGACACGCCGTCGGGGCCGCTGAAGGTCGCGGAGCTCGCCCGCAACGACATCGTCGGCGAGATGGGCATCCTGTCCGACACGCCGCGCTCGGCGACCGTGACGGCGGCGGTGCCCATCGTCGCCCTGCGCATCGACAAGAGGGTTTTTCTCGAATTGCTCAACCAGTTCCCGCAGATGTCCATCGCCGTCATGCGGGAGCTCGCCAAGCGGCTGGAGCGCACCAACGCGCGCCTCGCGCAGAGCAATTCCTGAAGGCGCCGGCCGTTCGCCTCGGCATCCGCTGGCGCTAACATGGAACCGGCGAGGGCAACGGGCGGAACGAACGCATGGCCGTCGGTGATCTTGGCACAGCCAGCACGCGTTCCGCCGGGCGACGGCTCGGCGCGCTCGGTGCTTTCGGGCGCCTGCCGGAGCGCGCGCAGCGCATCGTCGACGGCGAAACGCGCGAGGCCGAGGTGCTCTCGGCCTGGCTCGTCGTGGCCATCGCCGTCTTCTTCAACGTGCTCTACGCTGTCTCGCCCAAGGCGCTCGACGCCATCGGCGCCTTCCGGCCCGTGCCTGTCGTCGGCGGCATCTTTCTCGTTCTGGGCCTCATCCGTGTCGCGCTCGCCCGTCGCGGGCGGATGCACGGCTGGCTGGTGCCGGCTTTTACCGTCATCGACTTCACGCTGCTCTACGGCCTCATCTGGTCCTTCCACCTGCAGTACCAGCAGCCGGCGGCCTTCTATCTCAAGGCGCCGACCTTCCTCCTGGTCTTCCTCTTCATCGCCATCAGGGCGCTGCGCTTCGAGCCACGCCTCGTCATCTTCGCCGGCGTCGTCGCCGCTGTCGGCTGGGCGGGGATGACGGCCTATGCCTTCGATGCGGCCGGCGCGGATGTGGACGCGCCGGTAACGCGCGACTTCGTTGCCTATATGACCTCGAACAGCATCCTCGTCGGCGCCGAGGTGGAGAAGATCGTCACCATCCTCCTCTTCACCGGCGTCCTCGCCATCGCCATTGCGCGCGGTCGCCGCCAGTTGCTGACGGCGGCGCTCGGCCTCTCCGCCACGGCGGAGCTGTCTCGTTTCTTCGACCCCACGGTTGCCCGGCGCATCACGAGCGGCGACGGGCTCGCCCCCGGGCGCGGCGAGATGGTCGAGGCGGCGGTGCTCGTCTCCGACATCCGCGGCTTCACCCGTTTCGTCGCCGATCATCCGCCGGACGAGGTGATGCGCCTGCTCATCGCCTACCAGCAGCGCATGGGCGCGATCATCGCCTCGCATGGCGGGGCGATCGACAAGTTCCTCGGCGACGGCATCCTGGCCACCTTCGGCTGCACGGGTGTCTCGCCGACCCCGACGGCCGATGCGCTGCGGGCGGTCCTCGCCCTGGCCGACGAGGCGGCGCGCTTCAGCCATGCCTTCGCCGCGGCCGGCGGGCGCAAGGTCGACGTCGGCTTTGCGGTGGTCTCCGGCCGCGTCCTGTTCGGTACCGTCGGCAACGATGGCCGGCTGGAGTACACCGTGATCGGCGAGCCCGTGAACCTGGCCGCCAAGCTCGAGAAGCACAACAAGATCGGCTGCACGTGCGCGGTCACGGATGCGGCGACGCTCGCCAGGGCCGAGGCCGAGGGCTTCGCGGCGGCGGCTGCCTTCCGGCTGGTACCGGGCGTTGCGGTCGAGGGCGTGGCGGGGCCGGTCGATCTCGCCGTCATGGATCGCGCCGCTGCGGAGGGAAACGCGTGACCGCGACCGAGGTTGCAAGGGGCGATAGCTCCGGCAAGGGTGTGGAGCGGGGCACGGGGAGGGGCCGGGGAGGCGGGTGGCGCCTGCTGCCGTCGCTCGCGCGTCTGCGCCTGGCCTCCGGGCTCGTCCTCTTCGCCTTCGTCCTCCTGCACTTCCTCAACCACGCCCTCGGGCTCGTCAGCATCGCGGTGATGGACGTCGTGCAGACGTGGCGCTGGGCGCTCTGGCGATCACCACCGGGCACCATCCTGCTCTACGGCGCCTTTGCCGTACATATCGCCCTCGGCGTCAGGGCGCTCTTCCGTCGGCGCACCTGGCGCATGCCGGTGAACGACGCCCTGCAGATCGGCCTCGGCTTCGCCATCCCGGTGCTGCTCGTGGGGCACATCCTCGGTACCCGTGGCATGCATGTTGCCGCCGGCGTGGACGACTTCTACGAGCCGGTGCTGCGGCGGCTGTGGCCGGAGGCGGCCGTCAGCCAGTCGCTGCTCGTCGTCATCGTCTGGGGCCATGCCTCGATCGGCCTCTACCACTGGCTGCGGCCGAAGGCGTGGTTCCCGGCGGCGGCGCCGTGGCTCCTTTCCATCGCCACGGCGTTGCCCCTGCTCGCGCTCGCCGGCTGGATCGAGGCCGCCCGCCGGCTGGAGCTGCTCGATCACGGCAGAGAGGTGCCACGCTGGCCGAATGGGGAGACCGCCGCCTTGGCGGGCTGGCTGGCAGAGGCCGGGAACCACCTGGTCTTCGCCTTCCTGGGTGCCGTGGGGCTCGGCCTCATCGCCGTGCGCGTGGCGACGCGCCTCAGGGCCAAGGTCAGGATCAGCTACGGCGGCGGGCGGCTGGTGCGGGCAAGGCCCGGCCCAACCTTGCTTGAGATCAGCCGAATGAACGGCGTGCCGCATGTCTCGATCTGCGGCGGGCGCGGGCGCTGCACCACCTGCCGTGTCCTCGTCACCGCCGGCGGCGAGACGCTGCCGCCGCGCGGCGCGCTGGAGGAGACGGTGCTGGCCCGCATCGACGCGCCGCCCGACGTGCGCCTCGCCTGCCAGCTCAGGCCCACGGCCGATCTCGGCGTCCACCTGCTGGTGCCGGCCGAGGGCGCTGATGTCGGCCAGCGCGATCCCTATCGCTGGGGCGTCGAGCGGCGCATCACAGTGCTCTTCGCCGACCTGCGCGGCTTCACCTCGCTCGCGGAGGAGATGTATCCCTACGACACCGTCTTCCTGCTCAATTCCTACTTCGAGGCGATGACCGCGGTCATCGAGCGGCACGGCGGCACCGTCGACAAGTTCCTCGGCGACGGCATCATGGCCCTCTTCGGCACCCGGCCGGAGCGCGACGCCGGCGCCCGCGCCGCGCTTGCCTCGGCCGGCGAGATGCTGGCAGCGCTGGAAGATCTCAATGCCGAATTCGCCGGCCTCGTGCCGACGCCGCTGCGCATGGGGCTCGGCATCCACACCGGCCCGGCCGTGCTCGGCCGCGTCGGCGGCATGCGCCGCGGCGGCGAGCGCGAGCTGACAGCTTTGGGCGATACCGTCAACACGGCGAGCCGGCTTGAGGAGATGACGAAGGAGTTCCGTTGCCTGCTCGTCACGTCGGAGGACACGCTGAAGGCCGCCGGCATCGAATGCCCGGGCGGCGACTTCCGTCATGTCGCGGTGCGCGGCCGCAGCGAGACCATCGCCGTCTGGATCGCCGACCGCCGCGAGACGATCGGCGATATCCTCACCGTCACGATCTGACGAAGAGCCACTCGTCATGCGCCACGGCGTCGATGCCGGCGGCATCCTGCGCCTCGGTCGCGGCGCCGGCTTCCGTCACCCTGTGGGCGCGCCAGCCGGCGAAGGCGGCGAGCGCCCGGCGCGTCGCGCCGGCAACCTCGGTTTCGCCGCTCTCCGCGAGCACGCGCGGGTGGAAGGAGGCGATGACGGCGACGTTCGCGTGCGCCACGAGGGGGGCGATGGCCGGCAGGAGCGCGTACTCGGCCCCTTCGAGGTCGATCTTGATGACGCGGCGGGGGGAGGCCGGCAGCCGCTCCGCGAGCGCGGCAGGTGTCAGGGCCTCGGCCTGCCAGGTGGTATCGGCGCCGGCGAGCAGCAGGCTCGACATGGAATCGCCGGGCTTGCGCCGGGCACCGAAGGTGACGGTGCCACCGTCCGGATGGATCGCCTTCGGCACCACCGTGACTCGCGCGGCCAGCCCGGGATTGGCGGCGAGGTTGCGGCCGAGCTGGTCGAGCGCGGCGGGATCGGCCTCGACCGCCACCACGCGCGCGCCGCGCGCCGCCGCCTGCAGCGTCGTCGGCCCGACCCAGGCGCCGAGGTCGACGAAGAGCGTCGAGGCGTCGACGAGCGTGTCGATGAGGCGGCGGGTGCCGGGCTCCCAGCTGTCGGCGGCAACGCGCTCCCAGAAGGTGGGCTGGTCATCGGCGAGCGCGATGCGCCGGTCGCCGAGCACGACGCTGCGCCCTGTCGTCACCTTCACGCCGCCTTGTCGTTGAGATGGCAGGCGGACACGCGCCCCGGCCCGATGGCCTTGAGCGCCGGCCGCTCCGTGCGGCAGCGGTCGAAGGCATAGGGGCAGCGCGGGTGGAAATGGCAGCCGCTTGGCGGCGAAAGCGGCGAGGGCAGCTCGCCCTTCAGCGCCGAGAAGGTCTTCTTCTTCGGCTCGAGCCGCGGCACCTCCTCGAGCAGCGCCCGCGTATAGGGGTGGTTCGGCGCGCGGAACAGCTCCTCCGCCGGCGCGAGCTCGACGATGCGGCCGAGATACATCACCGCGACCCGGTCGGCGATGTGCTCGACCACGCCGAGGTCGTGGCTCACGAAGAGATAGGTGAGGGAGAGTTCCTCCCTGAGCTTCATGAAGAGGTTGAGCACCTGCGCCTGGATCGACACGTCGAGCGCCGCGGTCGATTCATCGCAGACGATGACCTTGGGCTTCACCGCGAGCGCACGGGCGATGCCGATACGCGCTCGCTGGCCGCCCGAGAACTGGTGCGGATAGCGCCGGCGCGTGGCGGGGTCGAGGCCGACGCGGGTCATCACGTCGCAGACGTAGTCCTCGACCTCGGCGCGCGAGACGAGGCCGTGCACCACCGGTGCCTCGCCGATGATGTCGATGACGCGCAGGCGCGGGTTGAGCGATGCCATCGGGTCCTGGAAGACCATCTGAACCGCGAGGTCCACCTTGCGCCGCGCCGCGCCCGTGAGCTTCGCCACGTCCTGCCCCTCGTAGGAGACGCTGCCGGCGCTCGGCTCGAGGATGCCGGCGACGACGCGCCCGAGCGTGGACTTGCCGCAGCCGGATTCGCCGACGAGGCCGACGACCTCGCCCGGCGCGATGGTCAGGTCGATGCCGTCGACGGCATGCACCACCTGCTCATGGCGCCGCGCGCCGAAGAGGTTGGCAATCTTCTCGGCTGCGTCGAGCTTCCGGACGAAGCGCTTGGAGACGCCGTCGAGTGCGAGGATGGGGGCGGCGGTCACGCGGCGGCCTCCACGGGAATGAGGGGATGGAAGCAGCGGAAGGCGCGGGCGCCGCCGGCATGCGTCACACCGGGCGGGGCCTTGCAGAGGGCGTCCGCCCGCGGGCAGCGCGGCGCGAAGGCGCATCCCGGCGGCAGGCTGGCGAGGGAGGGCGTCATGCCGGGGATCTGCGCCAGCGGTTCACCGCGCCTGTTGCGGCTCGGCACGGAGCCGATAAGGCCGTTGGTATAGGGATGGGCGGGCCGCTCGAGCACGTCCGCGACGAGGCCTTCCTCGACGATGCGCCCGGCGTACATCACGGCGACACGGTCGGCGAGGCCGGCGACGACGGACAGGTCGTGCGTGATCCAGACCAGCGCCGTGCCGCTTTCGGCAGCGAGCTGCTGCACCTCGGAGAGGATCTGCGCCTGGATGGTGACGTCGAGCGCCGTCGTCGGCTCGTCGGCGACGAGGACGGCCGGGCGGTGCAGCAGCGCGATGGCGATGGCGACGCGCTGGCGCATGCCGCCGGAGAACTGGTGCGGATAGGAGACGAGCCGCTCCTCGGGTGAGGGGATGCCGACCTTGGCGAGTGCGTCGCGGGCGCGATCCCACGCGGCCCGCTCCGACACCTTCTCATGGGCGCGGATGGCCTCGATCATCTGCGTGTCGACGCGCAGGACCGGGTTCAGCGTCGTCATCGGGTCCTGGAAGATCATCGCGATGTTGCGGCCGCGCAGGCGGCGCAGCTCGGCCTCGCTCTTCTTCGTCAGGTCTTCGCCGTTGAGAAGGATGGCGCCCGAGGCGATGCGCCCCGGCGGGTCGATGAGGCCGAGCACGGCAAGGCCAGTGACCGATTTGCCGGAGCCGGATTCGCCGACGAGCCCGAGCACCTCGCCGGCATGGACGTCGAAGCTGACGCCGTTGACGGCGGTGAGCACCCCCTCGCGGGCCGTGAATTCCACGACGAGGTCGCGGACGGAAAGGACGGGTTCGCTCATCGCGACAACCTCGGGTTCAGGACATCGCGCAGCCGGTCGCCGACGAGGTTGATGGCGACGATGGCGGCAACAAGGGCGATGCCGGGGAAGGTCGAGATCCAGTACTTGCCGGACAGAAGATAGTCGTAGCCCTTGGCGATGAGCATGCCGAGCGATGGCTCCGTCACCGGCACGCCGACGCCGAGAAACGACAAGGTGGATTCGAGCGCGATCGCATGAGCCACCTGCACCGTCGCCACCACGATCAGCGGCGGCAGGCAGTTGGGCAGGAGATGGCGGAAGACGATGCGGTTCTTCGGCAGGGCGAGGCAGCGCGCCGCCTCGATATAGTCGCGCCGCCGCTCGACGAGGGCCGAGCCGCGCACCGTGCGCGCATAATAGGCCCACTGCACGATGACGAGGGCGATGATCACCTTGTCGACGCCGCGCCCGAAGACGGCGAGCAGCACGAGGGCGACGAGGATGGCCGGGAAGGAGAGCTGCAGGTCGACGACGCGCATGACGAAATTGTCGATGCGCCCGCCGGCATAGGCGGCGATGACGCCGACCGAGGCGCCGACGGCGCAGGCGATGACGACGGAAATGGCGCCGACGCCGAGCGAGATCCTGAGGCCGTAGAGGATGGCCGACAGCAGGTCGCGGCCCTGCTCGTCCGTGCCGAGCCAGTAGGTGTAGCCGGCAAGGCTCTCCGATCCCGGCGGCAGGGTGCCGTCCATGATGTCGAGCTGCGCGAGGTCGTAGGGGTTCTGCGGCGCGATGAAGGACGCCGCGAGCGCCAGGATGACCAGCACAACGAGGCCGGCAAGGCCGATGACGGCGAGCGGGCTCTCGAAGAAGGCGGCGACGTGGCGCAGCAGCAGGCTCTCGCCCTTGTCGGTCGGGCGGGCGGCGGCTGCGGGCGCGGGGGTGGCGGCCTGTTCGCTCATGCCTTGGCCTCCTCGAGGCGCACGCGCGGGTCGATGGCGGCGTAGATGAGATCGACGATGAGGTTGATGATCACGAACATCACGACGGTGAGCATGAGGTAGGCGACGATCACCGGCCGGTCGAGCCGCCCGATGGAATCGATGAGCAGCTTGCCGATGCCGGGATAGGCGAAGACCGTTTCGGTGACGACGGCGAAGGCGATCATCGAGCCGAGCTCGAGGCCGAGCACCGTGACGACCGGGATGAGGATGTTCTTCAAGACGTGCACACCGATGACGCGCGACTGGGACAGGCCCTTGGCGCGGGCGAAGCGGATGTAGTCCTGCAGCATCACCTCGCGCGTGCCGGCGCGGGTGAGGCGGATGACGAGCGCCATCTTGTAGAGGGCGAGGTTGAGCGCCGGCAGGATGAGGTGGGAAAGCCCGTCGAGGGTGAGGAAACTCACGGGCACGCCGAGGAGCTCGCGCGTCGTGCCGCGCCCGCCGGCCGGGAACCAGCCGAGCATGACGGAGAAGAGGAGCACCAGCATCAGCCCCTGCCAGAAATTCGGCAGGCTGAAGCCGAGGATCGAGCCGGCCATGATGGAATGGCCGCCGAGCGACTGCGGTTTGAGGCCGGCATAGAGGCCGAGCGGGATGCCGATGAAGACAGCGATGACAAGGGCCGTCAGCGCCAATTCCAGCGTCGCCGGCAGGCGGTTGAGGATCAGCGTCAGCGCCGGCTCGTTGTAGACGAAGGACCGGCCGAGGTCGCCGTGCAGGGCATTCCAGACGAAGAGACCGTATTGCTCGTAGAGCGGCCTGTCGAGGCCAAGGCGCTGCGTGATCGCCTCCAGCTCCTGCTGGTCCGCCTGGGGGCTCGCGAGGATCGCGACAGGGTCGCCCACCGCATAGACAGCGATGAAGACGAGCGTCGCCATGACGGCCAGCACGAGTGCCGCCTGGCCCAGGCGTCGGATGACGTAGACGAGCATTGTCGTTGACCTTGCAAAAAAGCGGTACCCGGCCGGCAAGCGATGGCTCGCCGGTCGGGTCCGGTCATCAGCCTCGTACGGCCGCTGTTACTGCGCCGGCTTAACCTCGGTCACCAGCGTATACTGGTCGACGCGCGGCGTGTAGCTCAGCGTCTTCTTGAACGCCCAGGGCGTCACCTCGAAGTGCAGCGGCAGGAGGGCGTAGTCGTCCATGGCGATCTTGGACGCCTTCTGCAGCAGCTCCTCGCGCTTGGCGTCGTCGATGGTGCGCTGCGCCTCCATCACAAGGTCGTCGACCTCCTTGTTGGAATAGCGGCCGCGGTTGGTGTGACCGCCGCCGGTCTCCTTGTTCGGCGTCACGACGAGGGCGTTGAGGGAGTTGGACATCTCGCCCGAATCCGCGCCCCAGCCGGCGAGATAGGCCGAGAACTCGTGCTTGTTGCGGCGCGAGAAGAAGGTCGAGGCCGTCATGGCGTCGATATTGGTCTTGATGCCGACGCGCGTGAACATCTGCGCCACGGCTTGGGCCACCTTCTCGTCGTTGATGTAGCGGTCGTTCGGCGTGCCGATGGTCAGTTCGAAGCCGTTCGGGTAGCCGGCCTCGGCGAGCAGCTTCTTCGACGCCTCGGGATCGTAGGCGACGGGCTTTGCATCCTTCGTCGTGCCGAAGAGCGGGTAGGGCAGCAGTTCACCGGCGGGTTTGGCGACGCCGCCCATGATGCGCTCGACGATGGCCTCGCGGTTGATGGCCTTCGACAGGGCCTCGCGCACGCGCTTGTCCTTGAAGGGGTTCTTGTCCGTGCCCTTCACGCCCGGCGTCTTGTCCTCGAACTGGTCGAGATGGATATAGATGATCCGGTTCGACAGGCCCTCGACGAGGGTGAAACCGGCACCCTTGATCTTGTCGAAGTCCTGGATCGGCGGGTTCTCGATCATGTCGACGTCGCCGGCGAGCAGGGCCGCGACGCGCGGGCCGGCACTGGTGATCGGCCGCATGACGACGCGCTGCCATACGGGCTTCTCGCCCCAGTAGCCCTCGTTGGCCTCGAGGATGATATGCGTGCCGCGCGTATATTCCTTCAGCTTGTAGGGGCCGGTGCCGATGGCCTTCGCCGGGTCGTTGAAGTCCGACGACTTCGGCGGCGTGCCCATGTTCTCGCAGCCGTCCTTGCCGTACTTGACGTCGCCCGCCCCGAAGACGGCGGCGGAGAGGATGCCGAGCGTGGTCATGTTGTTGGGGAAGAGCGGCTGCGGTGTCGTCGTCTTGACGCGGATGGTCAGCGGATCCGGCGTCTCGATCGATTCGATGCCGCGTGTGAACACCGTGAACGACGAGGGCGAGTTCTCGACCAGCGGCACCCGGCACATGGTGTAGACATAGTCCCGTGCCGTGAAGGCCTCACCGTTCGAGAACTTGACATTCGGGCGCAGCTTGATTTCCCACGTCGTGTCGTCGACTGCCTTCCATTCCTCGGCGAGCGCCGGCAGCAGCTTCTGGTTGGCGTCGGTGGTGATCAGGGATTCGAAGATGTGGCGGCGCAGGGCATTGTTCTGGCCGACGTTGTGGAAGTGCGGGTCGATGGAGGTCGCCTCGGAGGCAACGCCGACCTTCAGCTCTTTCGTGTCCTGCGCGGCAGCCGGCTGCGCCATGGCGACGGCAAGCGGCAGCAGGGCATAGGCTGCGGGTTTCAGTTTTTTCATTCCCATTCTCCTCTGGGTGGATGCGCACCACGATAACGAAAATGCGCGGGGAGCGGCAGCACCCCGCCGACGTGGCTTGCTCATCTGGGGCCCGATGCTATTATTCATTCTTGGCATTGTCACCGCCAAAAAGAATAACGAGATTGCATAGAACTATGCCGTCCGAGGATAGCGAAAGCCGATCATCGCGACCGAGCCTGCGCGAGCTCGAAGTGCTTCACGCGCTGATCGCCACCGGCAAGACGACCGCGGCCGGCCAGCGCCTCGGCATTTCCCAGCCTGCCGTCTCGCGCGCCGTGGCCGCGCTCGAGGAACGGGTCGGGCGGGTGCTGTTCTCGCGCGACGGCGGTCGCCTCGTGCCGACGGCCGATGCGCTCGCCTTGGAGGCGGAGGCGGCGCCGATCCTCGCCGGCCTCGCCCGGCTCGAGAACTGGCCGCGGGCGCCGCGGGCGCAGAGCCTCCTGCGCATCTCCGCTGCGCCGACCGTGGCGCATCATTTCCTGGCGCCGCTTCTCGCCCGTTTCGTGGCCGCGGAGCCCGAGACGCGCGTCGTCGTCGAGATCGGCCGTGGCGGCGACGTCCTTGCGGCGGTGGCGGCCGGCAGCGTCGATGTGGGGATCGGCATGCTGGAGACGCCGGTGGCCCATCTCGGGGTCCGGGCTGAGCCGTTCCGCCGCTCTAAGGCCAAGTGCATCATGTGGCCGGATCACCACCTCGCGCGGCTTCCCGTCGTGCGTCCAATCGACATCGGCAGCGAACCGCTCATCGTCGTCACCCGGCGTTTCGCGGCGCGGGCGCTGTTCGACAGGGCTTTTGCCGATGTCGGCATCGAGCCGAACATCGTCGCGGAGGCGACGACCTCGACCTTCGTGATGGAGATGGTGCGCAGCAGGGCGGGCATCTCGGTGCTCAATCCCTTCCCCATGTCCCTGACAGACGACCCGAGCTTCGTCTACAGGCCGTTCCTGCCGGAAATCACCTACGAGATGGCCTTCCTCCTGCCCGCGACGGGCGCCGCTCCGTCGGCCGCCCGCCGCTTCGTCGATCTCGTCCGCGCCGAGCAGCCGGACGATCCCTTCACGGTCGCCCTGCGCTGAGGCGGCCCCCGTCGGAGTTCATGATGTCCAGTCCCGCGATCACCGAGATCCTCGCCAGCCTCGTCGCCTTCGACACGACGAGCCGCAACTCCAACCTCGACCTCATCGCCTGGGTCGAGAACTATCTCGCCTCCCACGGCATCGCGAGCGAGCGCATCTACGACGCGACGCGCGCCAAGGCCAACCTCTGGGCCACCATCGGGCCGGCGGACCGGGCGGGCTACATCCTCTCGGGACATACCGACGTCGTGCCCGTGGACGGACAGGAGTGGACGGATGATCCCTTCAACCTGGTCCTGCGCGATGGACGGGCCTATGGCCGCGGCGCCTGCGACATGAAGGGCTTTCTTGCCGCCTGCCTGTCGCGCGTGCCTGCCATGAAGGCGGCCGCGCTTGCCCGGCCCATCCATCTCGCCTTCTCCTACGACGAGGAGGTGGGCTGCGTCGGCGTGCGCGGCATCGTCGAGAAGCTGGCGAAGGCGGAGGTCAAGCCGCTGGGCTGCTTCGTCGGCGAGCCGACCGCGATGAACGTGGTCATCGGCCACAAGGGCAAGCGCAGTCTCAAGGTGCGCGTGCGCGGCAAGGGTTGCCATTCTTCGCTCGCGCCACAGGGCGTCAATGCGGTGGAGTGGGGCGCCCGGCTCGTCGCCCACATCCGCACCATCGCCGACCGCTTCGCGACCAGCGGCGCCCGCGACGCGCTCTACGACGTGCCCTACACGACCGCCCATGTCGGCATTTTCACGGGCGGGACGGCACTCAACATCGTCCCTGACGAGAGCCAGATCGTCTTCGAGATCCGCGCCATCGGTGCCGACGATCCCGATACCGTCGTTGCGGAGATCGAGGCCTATGCGCGGCGCGAGCTGGAGCCGGCCATGCAGGCCGTCGACCCGCAAAGCGGCTTCGATTTCGACGTCTTCGCCGGCTTTCCGGGGCTCGACACGGCGCCGGGCGACGCGGTCGTGACGCTCGCCAAGCGCCTCGCGGGGCGCAACGAGCACGGCAAGGTGGCCTACGGCACGGAAGCCGGCCTCTTCCAGGCGGTCGCCGGGGTGCCCTCCGTGGTCATCGGGCCCGGCTCCATCGGCGAGGCGCACAAACCCGACGAGTACATCGAGGTTGCCCAGCTCGAAGCCTGCGGCGCCTTCATCGACCGGCTCATCGCCCATTGCGCCGAGGCGCATTGAGGGCGAGCCCCGCTTTCATAACGGTCATGCCCGCGTCTGTCGCGGGCATCCATGTCCGGAAAGCTGAGCAGCATCAAATGCGTGGATGGCCGGAACGAGCCCAGCCATGGCGAGGTCGCCCCTCGTCTGAGACCCCCGATCCCCAGCAGCTCGCGGGCCTTTGCGGAGGTTCAGGCATCCCGCCCGTTGAACGGCGTCAGCTTCAGGCCGTCGATATCGATCCCGTCGAGGCAGCGCGCGTTGACGGCGATCATTTCGCTGCCGTCGGGAGCCTTGCCGCGCGCGAAGGATTCGATGCCGCAGTGGCGGCAGCGCAGGTGGTGGATGACCTTGCGGTTGAACTGGTAGTCCTCGAGCGCATCCTCGCCGGACAGGAGCCTGAAGCGGTCCGGCGTGACGAAGGTCGGCAACAGGCCGCGCTTGCTGCAATGCGAGCAGTTGCAGGAGATGACGGTCTCGAGATCCGTGGTCGCCTCGTAGCGCACCGTGCCGCAATGGCATCCGCCTTGATAGGTCTGCATTCTCGCTCCTGCCAGCTGTTCGATCGTCAGGGCGCGACTATGCCACCCATGGCGAAGATCGCAAGGCGTGAGGATGCCGCCGTCACATCAGCCCGTCGGCATCCGCAGCTCCGTCGGGTCGTCCGACGCTGACGTACAGGAAGCCGCGGCGGGCCATCTCGTCGGCGCGGTAGATGTTGCGCAGGTCGACGACGATCGGCGCCTTCATCTGCCCCTTGACCCGGTCGAGATCGAGGGCGCGGAAGGCGTTCCATTCAGTGACGATGACGAGCGCATCCGCGCCTTCGACGCAGTCGTAGGCATTGTCACAATAGGTGACGTGCTCGAGCAGGCTCTGGGCCTGCTCCATACCCTCCGGATCATAGGCGCGGATCCTCGCCCCGCCATCCTGCAGCGCGGTGATGATCGACAAGGCCGGCGCCTCGCGCATGTCGTCCGTGTTGGGTTTGAAGGTGAGGCCGAGGACAGCCACCGTCTTGCCGCGCACCGATCCGCCGCAGGCTGCGATCACCTTGCGCGCCATGGCGCGCTTGCGCTGGTCGTTGACGGCGGCGACCGTCTCGACGATTCGCATGGGCGAACCCGCGTCCTGAGCCGTCTTGATGAGGGCGAGCGTATCCTTTGGGAAGCAAGAGCCGCCATAACCCGGCCCGGCATGCAGGAACTTGCCGCCGATGCGGTTGTCGAGGCCGATGCCGCGCGCCACTTCCTGCACGTTGGCGCCCACCTTCTCGCACAGATCCGCGATCTCGTTGATGAATGTGATCTTGGTGGCGAGGAAGGCGTTGGCGGCGTACTTCGTCAGTTCCGCCGTGCGCCGGCCGGTGTAGAGGATCGGCGCCTGGTTGAGGTAGAGCGGGCGGTAGACCTCGGCCATCACCCTGCGGGCGCGCTCGTCGTCGGTGCCGATGACGATGCGGTCGGGCCGCTTGAAATCGGCGATGGCCGCGCCCTCGCGCAGGAATTCCGGATTGGAGACCACGGCGAAATCGGCGTCCGGCCGCGTCTCGCGCACGATGCGCTCCACCTCGTCGCCCGTGCCGACAGGCACGGTCGATTTGGTGACGATCACGGTATAGCCGTCCATGACCTTCGCGATATCGCGCGCCGCCTGGTAGACGTAGGAGAGGTCGGCGTGGCCGTCGCCCCGCCGCGAGGGCGTGCCGACCGCGATGAAGACGGCGTCGGCCGAGCGCACGGCTTCCGTCAGATCGGTGGCGAAAGACAGGCGCCCTTCCTTGACATTGGTGGCGACGAGATCGTCGAGCCCCGGCTCGAAGATCGGGATGTCGCCCCGAGTCAGGGCCTCGATCTTGGCCGGATCCTTGTCAACGCAGGTCACGACATGGCCGAAATCGGCGAAACAGGCACCGGAGACGAGGCCGACATAGCCGGAACCGATCATTGCGACGCGCATCGAGACACCCTGATGGTGGAGCGGAGGATCGCCGAGGGCTTTAAAGCGTCGGCGGGCGAGGGGCAAGGAACCCCGCAGTTTGACAGGGGCCCGGTCGCTGCGCAAAAGAGCGCCAAACGGAGAAGGCATGATGACGGATCCTGTCCTGGTCGAGGTCACGCGTGGCGATGTCGTGGAATCGGTTCACCACGGCGCGCTCGCCGTGGTCGATGCCGACGGAGCGGAGGTGCTCGTACTCGGCGATGTGGACCGGCCGGTCTTTCCGCGCTCTGCGGTCAAGGTCATCCAGGCGCTGCCGCTCATCGAGAGCGGCGCGGCCGACCGCTATGGCCTGACGGACGACGAACTGTCGCTCGCCTGCGCCTCTCATTCCGGGGAGCCGCGGCATGCCGAGACGGCGGCGCGCATGCTCGCCCGCGCGGGGCGCGAGCCAGCCTGCCTTGAATGCGGCGCCCACTGGCCCATGGGGCAGGAAGCGGCGCGCGCGCTCGCCCGCACCGGGGCCGAGCCGACGGTCCTGCACAACAACTGTTCCGGCAAGCATGCCGGCTTCATCTGTGCCGCCTGCGCCATGGATGTCGATCCCGCTGGCTACATCGAGCCCGGCCACGCGCTGCAGCGGGAGGTCAAGGCGGCGATGGAGGCGCTGACAGGCTTTGCGCACAGGGACGAACTGCGCGGCACGGACGGCTGCTCCATTCCGACCTATGCCGTGCCGCTGCGGGCGCTCGCCCGGGCCTTTGCCCGCATCGGCACCGGGACCGGCCTCACGCGGGAGCGGGCCGCCGCCTTCGCCCGCCTCAGGGCGGCTGTCGCGGCCCACCCCTTCATGGTGGCCGGCACCGGCCGCTTCGACACCATCCTCATGGAGGCGCTCGGCGCGCGGGCCTTCGTGAAGGTCGGGGCGGAAGGCGTCTATTGCGCCACCTTTCCGGAGCTCGGCCTCGGCATCGCTCTCAAGTGCGACGATGGGGCAGCGCGGGCGGCCGAGGTGGCCATGGCGGCCCTCGTCGAGCGCTTCCTGCCGCTGTCCGCGCAGGAGGCGGAGGCCGTTGCCGCGCTGTCGCGCCCGCAGATGCGCAACTGGAACGGCCGCCTCGTCGGCACCATGCGGCCGGCGGCGGCGCTCGCCAGCGGCTGACGCGTCAGGCGACGGCATTTCCGGTCACCACGATGCCGGTTGCCCGCGCATCCGGGCGGGCCGTCAGATCACCCGTGACGGCCTTGTCGTATTCGTAGCCGACAACGGCACCCTCGCGGGCGCCGGAGATGACGTTGCCCGAGATCACGGCGCTGCGCTCCTTCGGCACGAGGCTGACGCGGATGCCGGTCCGCGCGTTGCGTATGACATTGCCGGTCACGGCGATGTTGCGCATCGCCCAGGACCAGCCGACGCTGATGCCCTTGTCCTCCGCATCCTCGATGACATTGCCGGTGACGCTCGCCTCGGCCTCGACGTGAATGCCGGTGCCGCCGGCGAGCACGCCATCATAGGAGCGGGGGCGGTGGCGCAGGCCGCGCAGCAGGTTGCCGCTGCACACCGAAAGACGGCCGCCGTGGTCGAGGTTGGTCATGGAGATGCCGCTCATCGCCTCCTCGACCACGTTGTTGGCGATGATCGTACCTTCGAAGGCGAATTCGGCCCACAGCGCCGTCTCGCCGAGACGCGCGCAGTTGTTGCCGATGATCTGGCAGGCGGAGCCCGAATTGTTGCGGATCGCGGACAGGGCGCAGTCGCGCACGGTGTTGCCGCTCACGAGGACGCCGCCAGCCCGGAAGATGCTGATGCCGTTGCCGTATTCGCCCGTGCCGCCGGCATCGGCTGCGATGTGCGAGATCCGGTTGCCGGCAACGACAGTGCCGTCGTCTCCCTTCTCCGAACGCCAGACCTGGATGCCGTTGCTGCCGCAGCGGGTGACCGTGTTGGCGGTGATCGAGAGACCGGTCGCATCAAGGGAGAACAGGGCCGAATGGCTTGCCTCCGAAAACGCAGACCCCGTGACGCGGCCGCCGCAACCCGCCAGATGAAGCGCGATGCCACCGGCCTTCTCGAAGCGGCAGCCGTCGATCTCGACCTCGCGCACGCCCGCGAGCGTCACGAGGCCGGCGCGATCGGGCAGCGGGCGGGACAGCCCGTCGAGGCGCAGTCCGTAAAGGGCGATGGACTGGGCGTTCCGCGCCGTGAGCATCGGCCCGCTGCCGGCATGGACGAAGGTGGTGAGGCCGGGCGCGCCGACGAGCCGCGCCCCGTCGGGCAGCGCCACCGCGGCGATGCGGTAGCGCCCCGGAGGGACGAGGAGCGGCGCGCTCCGCCGGGCCGCCTCCGCAAGCGCCGCAGCGAGCCGGGCGGACTGGTCCTCTTCCGTATTGGGCCGCAGGCCGAACGGGAGCGCCGAAATGCCGAGGGCAGCGGCCATGCCGTCAGCCTCGCGGCCGATCGCGGAGCCCGCCGCGAGCGGCGCGGCGCCGGCGAGGGCGGCGGTCACCAGGATGAGGCGGCGGCTTTCGTCCATGGGCAGTGTCCTTTTAGAAGGCCATGGACACAAGATCCGTGCCGGCTGCCTTGTCCCGGATCAGGACATTTGCCGGCGGGCGCTTTCCCGGACGAGAACGATGGCGGCTGTCTCGAGGGCGCGGGCCATGGCGGCGAGGGTGGGGCGCCGGACCTTTGCCGGTGCGCCTGTCTGCGGCGAATCCTTGCGCGTCGGGCGAGGCGTCGGGCTGCTCGCCCAGGCACTCGGCATCGGCACGTGGATGAAGACGACCGGGATCGACGGGCGCTTATCTTCAAGCTGGCCGAGCGCGGTGAAATAGCTGGCGTTGCACAGATAGCGGCCGGCGTCGATGGAGCGGCGGACCGGCATGCCCGTGCCCGCCATCGCCACCTTCAGGCGTGCGAGCGGGGCCGGCGAGCGGCGCACCAACGGAGCGCCCTTCGCAAGCGCCGCCCCGCGATGGGTCTTGCCCGAGGCGTCGGGGGCCGTCCTGTTGGCCTTGTTGACCGCGCGCGTTTCCACCCGCACGTGGCGGGCACGGGTGGCGACGCCGAGCATCAGGACCGCCCGCGGCCGCGCGGCGGTCAGCCGGGTCGGCAAAGCCTTGTCCAGGATGGCGTAGCGCGTTCGGAAGACGTGGTGCTCCGCCCTGATGCCGAGCCGGGCGAGGCGCCGGCTGCCGCCGACGCGCTCGGCGAGCACCGCCGTGGGATTGACCGGCACACGCGGGAAGGGCCCGAAGCCGGTGATGAGAATGTCGCAGCGCTTGTTCCGTTTAACCATCTGGTGTTGGCCCGTCACAGCCCTAGCAAGGACGCGATCTCGTCGGCCGCCACTGTCGCCGCGAGCTTTCCCGCCGCGACCTCAGCCTCGAGCGCCGGCACGCGCTTGCGCACCTGCGGATCGGCCCGCAACCGCGCATGCAGCCGATCCTCCACCATGGCCCACATCCACTTCACCTCCTGCGCGCGTCGCTTCTGCTGCAGTTCGCCCGTCGCCGTCATGCGCTCCCGGTGGTCGACGACCTTCTCCCAGAGGACGTCGAGGCCGACGTTGGCAAGGCCGGAGATGGTGATGACGGGCGGCGACCAGGTCGGGCTCGCGGGCGCGAGAATGTGCAGGGCGGCGCGATAGTCGGCCGCCGCGGCCTTGGCGCGAGTCGCACCCTCGCCATCGGCCTTGTTGACGGCAATCATGTCCGCCATCTCGACGATACCCTTCTTGATGCCCTGCAGTTCGTCGCCCGCGCCCGGCAGCATCAGCACGAGGAAGAAATCCGTGAGGTCGGCCACCGCCGTTTCCGACTGGCCGACGCCCACCGTCTCGACGAGAATGACGTCGAAGCCCGCCGCTTCGCACAGGAGCATCGTCTCGCGCGTCTTCGCCGCGACCCCGCCGAGCGTGCCGGAGGAGGGCGATGGGCGGATGAAGGCGTTCTCGTCAATGGCGAGCCGCGCCATGCGCGTCTTGTCGCCGAGGATCGAACCGCCGCTGCGCTGCGAGGAAGGGTCCACCGCGAGCACCGCCACCTTGTGGCCCGCCGCCGTCAGATTGGAGCCGAGGGTGTCGATGGTGGTCGACTTGCCGACGCCCGGCACGCCCGTGATGCCGACGCGCACGGCCCCGCCGGTGCGCGGCAGTACCGTCTGGATGAGCTCGCGCGCCAGCGCCTGGTGGTCGCCCCGGCGTGATTCGACGAGCGTGATGGCGCGCGCCAGCGCCGCGCGCTCGCCCCTGGCGAGGCGTGCGGCAAGATCGGGCAGGGCGGAGCGGTCGAGGCGTGTCATGTTACGCTATAGTTGCCACAGATTCGCGCATCGAGGTGGGATGAATTCCGCATACGGAGCGCTGCGGGCCGGGCGTACCGTCGCAGGCCGGCCTTTGCCACCTTTTGCCCTATCTTCGCCCACAATCGAACGCCAAAAGGGACCCGTCCCAGAAGCCCCGGCAAACCGAAGCCCGTTCATGCCCCATCGTTTGTCCCGCCGCGTCCTGCTGCGCCTCGCGCTCGTCAATGCCGGCGCCGCCACGCTCGCCGGCTGTTCCAGCGCCATCGGCGCTTTTGACGGTGACAGCGCGCCGGCGTCCGCCCTCGGATCGTCGCCGATCGGCGCGCGCGGCGGCCCTGTCGTCTATGCTGTGACGACACGCGCGCCGGTGAACGGGGCGAGCGAGCGGCCTTGGTTCGGTTCCGCCCGAGCCGGCGGCACGCGCGCCGTCGCCGTGCGGTTCGATCCGCCGCCAGAGACATTCTTCGGCCGCATCGGCTCGACGCTTTCGGGCGACTGGCGCATCAACGCCGTCGAGGCCCTGGGCAACAATGATCCCGTCGCCGCGCTGACGCTGGAGGCGGGTGGACGCGACGTGCTGGTCTATGTTCACGGCTACAACCAGAGCTTCGAGCGTGCCGCGATCGACGCGGCGGAACTGACGCGCGCCATCGGCTTTTCCGGGGCGACGGTCAGCTTCTCCTGGCCGTCGAAGGAGGGGCTGCTCGACTACGGCTACGACCGCGAGAGCGCGTTGTGGTCGCGCGACGCCTTCCAGGATCTGCTCGAGGCACTGGTGCGCAACGCCATGGTGGGCCGCGTCCACATCGTCGCGCACAGCATGGGCACGCTCCTGACGCTGGAGACACTCCGCCAGCTCTGGGCAGTGAGCGGCAGCGCGGACGTTGCCGCGCGCTTTGGCGCGATCGTCTTGGCTTCGCCCGACATCGACGTCGATCTCTTTGCAACCGGCGTGCAGCGCATCGGCCCGCTGGCGAAGCACATCACGGTGATTTCCAGCGTCAACGACCGGGCGCTCGCCGTCTCGAGCCGTCTTGCCGGCGGGGTCTCGCGCGTCGGCGCCGCCGACCGGGCCGTGCTGGAGCCGCTCGGCGTCAAGATTGCCGATGCCTCGGACTATGGCTGGGGCATCATCAGGCACGATCTGTTCCTGACGAACAAGGACGTGCGCGGCGTGATCAAGCGGGCCGTGGAGCGCCGGACCTGGGATTGATCGTGAAGTCGCTCAGACGAGCGCCAGCCGGCCGAAGCCGGGCAGTTTCAGCGCGGGCTGGCGCAGGTCGAGCCCGGCGACAAGTCCGAAAAGGTTGATTTCAAGTCCCTCGACCCAAGCGACCGTTATGCCGAAGAGTCCGCCGAGCGCGACCTGGAAACCGGTGCCGCTCGGCGCGAGGCCGGCATAGATCATCTCGACATGGTAGTCCTTTCCGAGTGCCGTCGGCGGCAGCGCGACGCCGAGCTGCGGCACGCGGGCCACGACATGGGCGACAAAGCTGTTCGAATTCGGCCCCGGCCAGACGCGGTAGCTACCTCGCTCGCGGAAGGGATAATCCGCGATCGCCGCCCGCACGGTGGGTAGCAGAGCTTCCGCCGCCTCGCCTTCGATGGCGGCGACGAGCTCGGGCATGTTCCCATACCAGCGCCCGTCGGGCGCCCAGCCGTCGCGTCGCACAGGCGTGCCCCAGCCCACCTTGTCGTAGCGCTCGTAGGGGACGGCGCCCGCCTCCTTGACGACGAGCCAGGTGTGATGCGCCACGGCGCCTTTCCAGCGCCCGGTGCGGGCCGCGTAGATGTGGATGACGGCCGGGCTGTCGGCGACCGGCGCCGGCAGGAGGCCGCTGCTCGTCCAGTCGGCGCCGCTCCAGGAGCGGGGATGGCCGTGGCCCATCCACATGAGCGCATGGGCGCCGAGCGGCAGGAGGAAGACGAGCACGAAGGCCGCGAGGGCAAGGCGCATGAGACGCATGAACAACCGGATGCCGACTGCCGCGGGAGCTGTCAATTCACGGGACGGCGAGGGGACGCACCGTCGTTCCGCGAGCGTGAGGCGAAAAAGGGCCACGCTGCCCGGCGTCCGGCGGAGCTCCCCGCGCGTCAGGTCGCCGTAATGCATCTGCCGCAGACAGCGGTGCGCCTGGGTCCGGGTAGACAGGGCCCGGGCCGGTGCAACCGACAGGGTGTTTTCATGATGTCCGGTGCCTCTCCGCATCGCGCCGCCGACGGCGCGCCTTCCGCCTGCGAGACGCCTTCTGAAGATCGCTTCAACCCGCCACTCGCCATCCGGGCGGGCAGCTTCGCCCTTGCGGGCTATCTGCGCCTCGTGGCGCGCACGACCCGTTTCGGTGTGCGACTGGGCCGGCAACCAGACGGCGCTGCCATCTTCGCCATGTGGCATGGCCAGCAGCTGCTCTCATTCGCTGCCCGCATGGACGAGCGGCCGGTGGCGGCACTCGTCTCCACCCATCGGGACGGGGCTCTTATCGGCGCTGTCTGCGCGCGCCTCGGCCTCACCGTCATCCACGGATCTGGGGCGGAAGACCCGCGGCAGGCGCGGCGTAAGCGTGGCGCGTTTGCGTTCCGCGCCATGCTGCGGGCGCTGGCCAAGGGCACCAGTGTCGCCCTCACCGCGGACGTGCCGAAGCGCGCCCGCATCTGCGGGCCCGGCATCATCCGTCTCGCCCTTCATTCCGGCCGGCCGATCTACCCGCTTGTGGCGGTGACCAGCCGGCGCATCGACCTCGCCAACTGGGATCGGGCGAGCATCCCGCTCCCCTTCGGTCGCGGTGCCATCGTCATCGGCGAGCCGGTGCTGGTTCCGTCCGACGCGACGGCCGGCCATTGCGAGGATCTGCGCGGCCGGCTCGAAGCCGCGCTTGATGACGCCATCGCGGCGGCTTACGGCGCGATCGGCCATCGTGATCCGGGCGCCGGTCTCATTCAGGGCACGGCGGGGGAACAGGAGGCTGCAACCGGACTATCACGGCGCGCGTTTCATGTTTATCGATAAATCTGATTGCTGCCGAAGCCCGTCCGGACTAGCGTCTGCAGACATTGTCACCGGGTGGGAATGGGCGATGCCTACGGTTCAAATCTACAGCCGGCGCCTGTCGCTGGTCACCGCAGTCCTGCAATGGCTCGTGCCTCTCGCATGGATCGCCATTGCGACGGTGGCGACCATGCATGGCGATCCTGAATTGCCGGGTGGTCCGGCGGATGCGAGCCAGTTGCAGCTTTCCAGCAAGATCGCCTTTGTCTTGCTGACCAGCATTGCGCCGCTGCTCCTCGGCTTGATGCTGCGGGAACTGCACCAGCTGCTGCTGCTCTATGCAGGCGGAGAGGTGTTCACGGCGCCGGCGGTAGTGCGCATCCACCGCATGGGTGTCCTCCTCGTCGCCTATTCCCTGGCCGACCAGGTCGCATTCCTGGCGGCGGGCCTCGTCCTCTATTTCACCGAGCGGCTCACCGAGGTGCCGCTCGTCTACCAACTTCATCTCGGCGAACTGTTCATCGGGCTCGTCGTCATCCTGCTCGGCCGCATCATGGGCATGGCCTGCCGCATGCAGGACGAACTGAGCCTGACGGTGTGAGCCGGGCAATGGCGATCATTGTCAACCTCGATGTCATGCTCGCAAAGCGCAAGATGCGCCTCGGCGATCTGGCGGCTGCCGTCGGCATCTCGATCCAGAACCTCTCCGTGCTCAAGACCGGCAAGGCCCGCGCCATCCGCTTCTCGACGCTCGACGCGCTCTGCCGGCATCTCGACTGCCAGCCGGGCGACATTCTCGCATTCGTGGATGACGGCTGTCCTCAGCCAATCGACGATGATTGATTTCATGTTTATCGAGAAAAATTAATTGACAAAAATGTTATTCGCCCTAGGTTGACGGGAGCGTTTCTGCGATCCCGACTTGGGGAGGTGCATGCCATGATCCGTGAGAGGCGAGCGGCCGATGCCACCGGGCGTGCCGTCCGGCGAGGCAGGCTCGGTGCCCTTGGCTGGCCGGCTGCGGTATTGAGCCTGGTCGCCCTCGGCGCATTTGCTATCGCCATGGAGCGGTCGGCGCCGCAGGATGAGGCGCTGGTCGCCGCCGCAGTTCGCGCGGCCTTGGCACGCGATATGGAAGGGCGCCTCGCGCTCTCTCCTTCACCGGCCTTCGCCGCCCTGGAGGCGCGGCACCCGGGCCTCTGGTTCCGCGCCTGCGACGGCAACGGCGAATGCCTGTCCTACGGCCCGGTGCCGGACACGCTGGGTCCGCCTGAAGCCGGCGGAGGCAAGACGGGGCAGCCCCATGTCGGCGGCGTGACCATCGCCGCCGGCGTCGCACGGCAAACCGGGTTGCGAGGGCTCGGTCTCGCCACCCTGCGCGTCATGCTCGAGGCCCTCACGACCGTCGGCGGCATGGGCACAGGCGAGCATGCGAAATACCGGCTCTACTCTTATGCGCATCACCCGGCGGGAATGTAGGGGCGGCACAGCCAGCCGGGCCACGTCGAGTCTTCCCGACCGCTCCCAGCTCCAGGATACATTGATGGCGTCTGGCGATGTCGTCCGGCAAGAGGGCCGGCCACTGCGAGGACCTGAGCCGCTAGCTTGAAGCTGCACCCGATGACGCCATTGCCGCGATCGCCGGCCCGGTGGATCGTGCCCGCTACTCTGCGGCCTGCTTCGGCTCGTAGCCGAGGCGGCGGTTGAGCTCCCTGATGAGCTTCTCGGCCGCTTCGGCGATCACCGTGCCCGGCGGGAAGATGGCCGAGGCGCCGGCCTTGGTCACGGCCTCGTAGTCCTGCGGCGGCACGACGCCGCCGACGACGATCATGATGTCCGGCCGGCCCTGCTTCTCGAGTTCCGCCTTCAGCTCCGGCACCAGCGTCAGGTGCCCGGCGGCGAGGGAGGAGACGCCGACGATGTGCACGTCGTTCTCCACAGCCTGGCGGGCAGCCTCCGCCGGGGTCGCGAACAGGGGGCCGATATCGACGTCGAAGCCGAGGTCGGCGAAGGCCGAGGCGATCACCTTCTGGCCGCGGTCGTGCCCGTCCTGGCCCATCTTGGCGACGAGGATGCGGGGCCGGCGGCCGTCGTCATGCTCGAAAGCTTCCACGAGGGCGAGAACACGCTCGACGGCATCGCTCATCGCGCCGACCTCCCGTTTGTAGACGCCGGAGATGGCCTTGATCTCCGCCCGGTGGCGGCCCCAGACCTTCTCCAGTGCCGCGGAAATCTCGCCGACCGTCGCCTTGGCCCGGGCGGCATCGACGGCAAGGGCGAGCAGGTTGCCCTCGCCGGTGTCGGCGGCCTTCGTCAGGGCCGCGAGCGCCGCCTCCACCGCCGGGGCGTCGCGCTCGGCCCGCAGGCGCTTGAGCTTGTCGATCTGCGCCGCGCGCACGGCCGAATTGTCGACTTTCAGCACCTCGATCGGCGGCTCGTCGTCCGGGCGGAAGCGGTTGACGCCGATGACGGCCTGCTGGCCGGAATCGATGCGTGCCTGCGTCCGCGCCGCCGCCTCCTCGATGCGCAGCTTGGGGATGCCGGCCTCGATGGCCTTCGCCATGCCGCCGAGCTCCTCCACCTCGCGGATGTGGGCCCAGGCCCGCGCGGCGAGCTCGCCCGTCAGCCGCTCCACGTAGTAGGAGCCGCCCCACGGGTCGATGATCCGCGTCGTGCCGCTCTCCTGCTGCAGGAAGAGCTGGGTGTTGCGCGCGATGCGGGCGGAAAAGTCCGTCGGCAGCGCGAGCGCCTCGTCGAGGGCGTTGGTGTGCAGCGACTGGGTGTGCCCCTGCGTCGCCGCCATGGCCTCGATAGCCGTGCGCGTGACGTTGTTGAACACGTCCTGCGCCGTCAGCGACCAGCCGGAGGTCTGGCAATGGGTCCTGAGTGCCAGCGACTTGTCGTTCTTTGGCGAGAAGCCCTTGACGAGCTTCGCCCACAGGAGGCGCGCGGCCCGCAGCTTCGCCACCTCCATGAAGAAGTTCATGCCGATGGCCCAGAAGAAGCTGAGCCGCGGCCCGAACTGGTCGATGGTGAGCCCGGCCGCGAGGCCGGCGCGGATATATTCGACGCCGTCGGCGAGCGTATAGGCGAGCTCGAGGTCCTGCGTCGCCCCCGCCTCCTGCATGTGGTAGCCGGAGATGGAGATGGAGTTGAACTTCGGCATATGCGCCGAGGTGAAGGCGAAGATGTCCGAGATGATGCGCATCGACCCCCTGGGCGGGTAGATGTAGGTGTTGCGCACCATGAATTCCTTGAGGATGTCGTTCTGGATGGTGCCCGCGAGCTTCTCGGGCGGCACCCCTTGTTCCTCTGCCGCGACGATGTAGAGCGCCAGCACCGGCAGCACGGCGCCGTTCATGGTCATAGACACGCTCATCTCGTCGAGCGGGATGCCCGCGAACAGCGTGCGCATGTCGTAGATGGAATCGATGGCGACCCCGGCCATGCCGACGTCGCCGGCGACGCGCGGATGGTCGCTGTCATAGCCGCGGTGGGTGGCGAGGTCGAAGGCCACGGACAGGCCCTTCTGCCCGGCGGCGAGGTTGCGCCGGTAGAAGGCGTTGGAGTCCTCGGCCGTGGAGAAGCCGGCATACTGGCGCACGGTCCACGGCTGGTTGACGTACATGGTAGGATAGGGGCCGCGCAAATAGGGTGGCAGCCCGGGGAAGGTGTCGAGGAAGTCCAGTCCCTTGCGGTCTGGCTCGCCGTAGTGCGGCTTGACCAGGATGCCCTCGGGTGTCAGCCACGGCTCTCCCGCGGCACCGGCCGTACCGGGCGGCATGGCGGCGAAGGGAACGTTCGCAAAGTCCGGGATCCGCGTCATGACATCCCTTTCCGAGCCGGCGTGGCCGCTGCCTGTGCCTTGGTAAGCAGGGCGAGCGCATCGCAGCCCATGAAAATATAGTCCTCGACGCCGGCGCCGGCCAATCGCGCGGCGAGCGGCTCGGCCGGACGGCCGGCGAGCCAGATGGCTGTGGCACCGGCCCCCTTGAGGGCGGCAGCCGCCGCTTCCCCCTCCGTCTCGTAGGCCTCGTCCGTGCCGCACAGGCAGGCGATGGCGGCGCCAGATCCGGCGAAGGCGGCGGCGAGGGCTGCGATGTCGGTCGTGCCCCGCGATCCGGCAAAGCCGTCGTTCGTCAGCGCCGCGATGCCGCCGGCCTCGAAGAAGTTGCGGGCGAAGGTCGACCGCGCGGTGAAGGCGGCAAGCGGTCCCAGATTGGCGAGGAAGATGGACGGGCGATGGCCGCAGCGGACAAGCGTATCATCGCTCGCGTCGCGCAGCGCCTCGAACGGTTCCGCGTCCCGCATCGACGGCAGCGGCTCGGCCAACAGGGCCGCGTCTGCGGACAGGGCAGGACCGACCTCGTCCGGCGCCGGCATGAGGACGGCGACCGGCGCCTCGCCGAGATGCGGGAATTCGCTCGTGCCGGTGATCGGCGCCTTGCGCGTGGCGATGTCGCGTCTGGCCTTTTCGCGTGTTTCGGCGATGCGCGCCTGCTCGTGGCCGGCGGAGAGGCTAGCGAGAATGCCGCCCTCACGCTCGATGGTCTGGAACAGGCCCCAGGCCCTTTCGCACAGCGCCTCGGTCAGCGCCTCGAAGGCGCCGGATCCGGCGGCGGGGTCGGTGACGCGCCACAGGTTCGATTCCTCGGCGAGGATGAGTTGGGTGTTGCGGGCCATGCGCCGGGCGAAGCCATCGGGCAGGCCGAGCGCGGCCGTGAAGGGCAGCACCGTGATGCCGTCCGCACCGCCGAGAGCGCCGGAGAAGGTGGCGACCGTCGCCCGCAGCATGTTGACCCAGGGATCGCGCTTCGTCGCCATGCGCCAGGCGGTCTCGGCATCGAGGCGGATCGGCCGCGACGCGAGGCCGCAGACGTTCTCGATCCGCGCCCACAGGCGCCGCAAGGCGCGGAACTTGGCGAGGGTGAAGAAGGCGTCCGCATCCGCCGGCATGAGGAAGGAGAGGAGCGGGGCTGCCTCTTCCGGGGCGATGCCGGCCTCTTCCAGCACGCGCAGATAGAGGACGCCGGTCGCGAGCGCGGCCGCGAGCTCCTGCGCCGGCCCGGCGCCGGCCTCGTGCCAGGCGCGCGTATCGACACGCAGGAGGCCGCGGGCAAAGCCCTTGGTGCTGAGGTCCGCGACCGTGCCGGTCAGCCGTTTCGCGAGTTCCGGCCAGGGGAGCGGCAGGCGGCCGGTACGCGCGAAGTCGCCGACTGGGTCGAGGCCGAAGTCGATATCGAGGCCGGAGGCCGGCAGGCCGCGCCGCGCCGCGTGTTCGGCGACGATGGTGGCGACGCGGCGGCCGTCGAATGGCGCCGTCTCGAGCCGGATGCGCACAAGTTCGAGCAGGACGCCCGATAGCGCGGCGGCCAGAGAATCGGCATCCGCCAGCGTCAAGCCGAAGCCGCGTGCCGTTGCCGAGCCGGCGAGAGCGAGCACGAGCCCGCTCGCCCCTCCTTCGAGATCGGCGAGCGCCAGCCGGTTGGCCTCGGTGGGGTCGGGATGCTCGATGCGCTGCAAGACCTGCCATGGTTCGGCCTCGGCCCGCCCGAGGGGCGGTGGCGCAGCTTCGGCCTTTCCATAGAGAGGCTGGACGACGATGCCTTCGCGGCTGCGGAAAACGAGCTTCTTCTCGAAATCCGCTCCCTTCAGGGCGCGTTCGACCTGGGCGAGCCAGTCGTCGCGGGTGGCCTGGGGAAATGCAGCAGCGAGCTCAAGGTCTTCGATCACGCGTTGCGGCCTCGTGCGAAGCGATGGAACGGCGCCGAGATTGCCACGGGCGATGCCGCCTCACCACCCTTCCTTGGTCGCATCGATGCCCATACCGCCTGGGCAGATGCGGAACGGCCGAGCGATCGCCCTCAGAGATGGACTTCCCAGTCCAGCCGCTCGATGCCGGTCATGTCGATGGCCGCTGCCGCCTCGCGCACGCTGCGGCTCCCGATCATCCGCTCGGGCGCGATGTCGACGAGGGGGGCGAGAACGAAGGCCCGCTCGCCGATATAGGGGTGCGGAACGTGCAGATGCGGCTCGTCGATCACCTCGTCGCCATAAAACAGGATGTCGATGTCGATGATACGCGGCCCCCAGCGCTCGCGCCGCACGCGGCCGGCCTCCTGCTCGATCCGGAGGGCCGTTTCGAGAAGGGTGCGCGGCTCGAGCGTGGTCTCAATGGCGATGCAGATGTTGAGGAATGACGGCTGGTTCGTCTCGCCCCACGGGGCCGTGCGATAATAGGCGGAATGGCGGATCACGCGCACGCCGGGCGTCGCATGCAGGGCGGCCACCGCGCAGTCGATCTGCACGCGCAGGTCGCCGATATTCGAGCCGAGCCCGAGGATGGCCTCGACCGGGGTCGCGCGCTGGGGGACGGCGCTAGTCATGGCGCGTGCGCCCGATGGTGACGGCGACGGTCTCGAAGATGGCATCGATCGGCGCATGTGGCTTCTCGATGGTGACCTCGAGCCGCTCAATGCGCGGGAACCGCGCCATGATGGCATCGGCGACAGCGCCGGCGGCGGCTTCGATCAGGTCGAAATGCCGGCTGGAGAAAGCCGCGCGGGCCACCTCGACCATCTCGGCATAATTGAGCGTGTCCTCGAGCCTGTCGGAGCGCTGCGCCGCGGCGAGCGGCAGCTCGGCCGTCAGGTGCAGGATGAAGGGCTGCCCCAGCACCCGTTCCTCGGGCATGACGCCGTGGGTGCCACGCAGGGCGAGGCCGCGGACGGTGATGCGATCACTCATGATGACTGGGCCTTGGCTATGGCATCGGCGACGCTCAGCGCCTGCACATGGGCGACGACGTCGTGCACCCGCACGATCTCGCAGCCCGCAGCCGCTGCGATGACATGGGCGGCCAGTGTGCCGGGCAGGCGCTCGTCCGGTACCGTGCTCACGATATGGCCGATGAAGGATTTGCGCGAGGCTCCGACGAGCATCGGCAGGCCGAAATGGTCGCGCAGCTCGGCAAGGTGGCGCAGCACGACAAGGTTCTGTTGCGGTGTCTTGCCGAAGCCGATGCCGGGGTCGAGCACGATGTCGGTGCGTGCGATGCCGGCCCGGGCGGCGATGTCGAGCGTGCGCGCGAAGAAGTCCCGCATGTCGGCGAGGATGTCGATCTCCGCATCGGCCCCAGGCCGATTGTGCATGGCTATGACGGGCACGCCGTGCTCGGCCGCAACGCGGGCCATGTCCGGGTCGCCTTGCAGGCCCCAGATGTCGTTGATGATGCGCGCGCCGGCGGCGATGGCCGCGGCCGCGACCGCTGCCTTTGTCGTGTCCACGGAGACGGGCGTTGCGTTCTCGGCGACGAAGCGCCGGAGTACCGGCATCAGCCGCGCCAGCTCTTCCGTCGCGCTGATGGGAGTGTGGCCCGGCCGGCTCGATTCGGCACCGATGTCGATGAAGTCCGCCCCCTCCTCGGCGAGCGCGCGGCAATGCATGAGCGCCGCATCCACCGTCGGCAGGCGCCCGCCGTCATAGAAGGAATCGGGCGTGACGTTGACGATGCCCATGATACGCGGGCGACCGACGAGGGGAACGCCGGCGAGCTGCCGGCGGCTGAGCGCTTCTGTCATGCCCGCTGCGTGACGCCGTGGCGGCCGCCTGTCAAGCCGTCTGCAGCTGTTGCGATGGTTTTGCGCGCGCCGCCGACGCAACCCGCGCCGGGGCGCGCGCTCGAAGCGTCACACGAATTGTGACAGGCCGGGCACGGCGCCGACGATGGGCCCCATAACGTCCTCGCCCGCCTTCTCGCGGCCATAGGCGAAGAGCTCGCGGCCGAGGGCCTGCATCTGCCCCATGGACAGACCCGCCGATGTCAGCTGGCCGCCGAGTGCCATGATGCCGCCGCCCATCAGGCCGCCGACCATGCCGGCAAGGCCGCCCTTGCCGTTGCCGCTGGCTTCGGCCATCGCGGCCTCGGCGCCGGGCAGGGCGGCGATGAGCTGGCGCACCTCCGTCTCCGGGCCTTCCTTGAGCAGGAAGTTGAGGACGATTGCGATGGCCTTGCGCGCCGTTGCCGCGTCGAGACCAACCTTTTCAGCTATGCGTGCGACGAGTTCGTCCATCATGGGCTCCTGTGTCGGAAGGTGGGGCATCTTTTGCGCCGCTGTCGCGAAAAGCAAGCAGATAGTTCATATCGAAACCATTCCGGAGCGCGCGGTCAGGGCGCATTTCGCCGTGCGGTCGGCGCTCCCGTTGTGGAAAGGCGGCGCCCGATCTCCTATAAGCTGAATCGGCGTCGCAGGCGCCGATGGACGAGACGCGAGGGATGGCACGATCCATGGCGGAAGAAGGCACCATTCTCATCGGCAAGGCCACCGGCGATGCTCACAAGGACACTCCCAGATACGAGGAGCTGCTGCTGCGACTCGCCAATCGCCACGGCCTCGTGACCGGCGCGACCGGCACCGGCAAGACGGTGACGCTGCAGGTGCTCGCCGAGGGCTTCTCCAATGCCGGCGTGCCGGTCTTCGCCGCCGACATCAAGGGCGACCTGTCCGGTGTCGCCGCCATGGGCGAGGGCAAGGAGCCCTTTGTCAAGCGCGCCGCCGACATCGGCGTCACCTATGCCGCGGACAGCTTCCCCGTCACCTTCTGGGACCTCTTCGGCGAGAGCGGCCATCCGGTCCGGGCCACGGTCTCGGAGATGGGGCCGCTGCTGCTCGCCCGGCTGCTCGACCTCAACGACACGCAGGAGGGCGTGCTCAACATCGCTTTCCGCGTCGCGGACGAGCAGGGCCTGCTGCTGCTTGACCTGAAGGACCTGCGCGCCATCCTCGCCCATGTGGCGGAAAACGCGAGCGCGCTGTCGGCGCAATACGGCAATGTCTCGACCCAGTCCGTTGGCGCCATCCAGCGCCAGCTCCTCGTGCTGGAGAACCAGAAGGGAGACTTCTTCTTCGGTGAGCCGGCGCTCGCCATCTCCGACCTGATGCGGATCGACCGGGACGGGCGCGGCGTCATCAACATCCTGGCCGCCGAAAAGTTGATGAACAACCCACGGCTCTACGCCACCTTCCTTTTGTGGCTGCTGTCGGAGCTGTTCGAGCAACTGCCGGAGGTGGGGGACCTCGACAAGCCCAAGCTCGTCTTCTTCTTCGACGAGGCTCACATGCTGTTCTCCGACGCGCCGAAGGCGCTGGTGGAGGCGGTGGAGCGGGTGGTGCGACTCATCCGCTCGAAGGGCGTCGGCGTCTATTTCGTCACGCAGAACCCGCTCGACGTGCCGGAGACGGTGCTCGCCCAGCTCGGCAACCGCATCCAGCACGCCCTGCGCGCCTTCACCCCGCGCGATCAGCGCGCCGTGCGCGCTGCAGCCGGCACCTTCCGCCAGAACCCCGCCTTCGACACGGAGAAGGCCATCATCGAGCTCGGCGTCGGTGAGGCGCTGGTGTCGGTGCTCGAAGGCAAGGGCGCCCCCTCCGTGGTGGAGCGCACTCTGATTGCGCCGCCCTCGGCCCGCGTCGGCCCGTTGACGCAGCAGGAACGCGAGCGACTGATCGCGGCAAGCCCGCTCAAGGGCCGCTACGATAACGCGGTTGATCGGGAATCGGCCTATGAGATCCTGGCGCAGCGTGCCGCCGAGGCCGCCGCCACCAAGCAGGCGCCGCAGCAGGCCGGCGCCGGCAGCGAGGGCGGTGTGCTCGACACGCTCGGCGGCATTCTCGGCGGTGGCCAGCCAGCCGGCAGGGGCGGGCGCCGGACCGTCACCGTCACGGAGCGGGTGATCACGAACGTGGCCTCCTCGGCCGCGCGCACCATCGGCACCCAGCTTGGCCGCGCCATCCTGCGCGGCATCCTTGGCTCCATGACCAAGCGCTGAGCACCTTTCGTTCCATCATTCCAGGCGGCCCATCGGGCCGCCTTCGCCGTGGAGGGCATCGATGTCGCATCTCGACCAGGTACTCGCAAGGATCGACGAGGATCTCGGCGCCTCACTCAACCGCCTCTTCGGCCTCCTGCGCATTCCCTCCATCTCGACCGACCCGGCCTACAAGGAGGAGTGCCGCAAGGCGGCCGAATGGCTCGCTGCCGACCTCGAGGGTCTCGGCTTCGCGGCGGGCTTGCGCGAAACGCCGGGCCACCCGGTGGTGCTCGCCCACCAGCGACGCGAGGGCGCGCCGCATGTCCTGTTCTACGGCCACTACGACGTGCAGCCGGTCGATCCGCTCGACCTCTGGGAGACGCCGCCCTTCGAGCCGCGCCTCGCCGAACTGCCGGGCGGGCGCAAGATCATCGTGGCGCGCGGCGCCTGCGACGACAAGGGCCAGGTGATGACCTTCATCGAGGCCTGCCGGGCGTGGAAGGCGGTCACCGGCTCGCTGCCGGTCGGCATCACCGTTCTGCTCGAAGGCGAGGAGGAGGACGGCTCCCGCAACCTGCCGGCCTTTGTCGAGGCGACGAAGGAGGAGCTTGCCTGCGACGTCGCCCTCGTCTGCGACACGGGCATGTGGGACCGCGAGACGCCGGCGATCACCGCCTCGCTGCGCGGCATGCTCTATGAAGAGCTGACCGTGCGCGCGGCCGACCGTGACCTCCATTCGGGCCTCTTCGGTGGCGCGGCGCAGAACCCGATCCGCGTGCTCGCCCGCATCATCGCCTCGCTGCACGATGCGGACGGCCGGGTCACCGTGCCGGGCTTCTACGAGGGCGTCGCCGAGACGCCGCCGGAGGTGATTGAGCAGTGGAAGGCGCTGAACCTCACGGCCGAGGAATTTCTTGGCGGTGTCGGCCTCAAATATCCGGCGGGCGAGAAGGGGCGGCTCCTCATCGAGCAGATCCAGTCCCGCCCCACCTGCGACGTCAACGGCATCATCGGCGGCTATACGGGCGAGGGCACCAAGACCGTCATCGCCGCCGAGGCGCGGGCCAAGATCTCCTTCCGCCTCGTCGGCGACCAGAACCCCGACGCGATCCGCGATTCCTTCCGCGATTTCGTGCGCCGGCAGCTGCCCGAGGATTGCTCGGTGGAGTTCATCGCCCACAAGGGCTCGCGCGCCGTCGCGCTGCCCTATGACGGTCCGGTGCTCAACAAGGCGCGCAAGGCGCTCGCCGCGGAATGGGGCAGGGAGCCCGTCACCATCGGCTCGGGCGGCTCGATCCCCGTCGTCGGCGACTTCAAGCGCACGCTCGGCGTCGATTCGCTCCTCGTCGGCTTCGGCCTCGACGACGACCGCGTGCATTCGCCCAACGAGAAATACGACATGACGAGCTTCCACAAGGGCATCCGCTCCTGGGCGCGCATCCTCGCCGAACTGGCGCAATAGGGCAGCTGGCGCGACAGGGAAGGGGCACCGCCGCTTCCACCGTCATGCCCGTGCCTGTCCCGCAGCTGTCGGAGCGGCGCGCGGGACCGTTGGAAGAACGGCCCCCGCCCGTCCTGGTCGCGCCTGTCGCGGCCATCCACGCCTTTCGGTCTCGCGCAGGCTTTGCGGCGTGGATGCCCGCGACAAGCGCGGGCACGACGGTGGAAATGGTCGGAAGGTCATTTAAACGTCGTGTGTCCCGCCGGCACCTTGGAACTGGTGCGTGTTCAATGGCGTCGATGGCCGGCAGACGGGCCGGAGAGACGGTGCTTCACGACCCCACGCTACACCAGCCCGTTCAAATCGCGGACGATCGCGACGGGGCGCTGGTCGGCATATTCGTCCGGCGCGCCGGCGCGGTTGACCCAGACGGCTCGGAAGCCGAAGCGCGCGGCGCCCGCCACGTCCCAGCGGTTGCTCGAGACGAAGACGGCCTGCGCCGGCTCGATGCCGAACCGGCGCGTCACGAGCGCATAGGCTGCGGGGCTCGTCTTGAACACGCGCACCTCGTCGACGGACAGGACCGCATCGAGGTGTCCGCCGATGCCGGCCGAGGCGACGGCATCGGCGAGCATCGACCTTTCGCCGTTCGAGAGGATCGCCGTCGCAAGCCCTCTGGCCTTGAGGGCGGCGAGCACGGCCGGCGCTTCCTGATAGGCGTCGAGCACCCGATAGGCGCCGAGGAGCTTGTCGGCGATGGCGGGCTCGACGGACGGGAAGCGCGCGAGCGCATGGTCGAGCGCCTCGCGCGTGAGCTGCCAGAAATCCCGGAAGCCGCCGTAGAGCGACAGCACCCAGGAATATTCGAGCTGCTTGGCGCGCCAGACATCCGACAGCGCCTGCGCGTCCGGGCCGATCGCCCCGGCATGCCGCGCCACGGCGGCATGCACGTCGAACAGCGTGCCGTAGGCGTCGAAGACGACGACGCTCGCGCCCGGCGCAGCCTCATCGAGAAGAGCCATGCGCGTTCCCCCTGCGCTTTCATGGGTGACAGGCCGGCAGGATGGCGCCCCGCGGCCACATCACGCAAGCGTGGTGGACGCTTCAGCGATATTCATTGGACGATGAGCCCGCGCACCATTGACGGCGCGCCGGACGGGGCGTTCGATGGGACAAGAACACTGACGTATTGGAGCATGATGATGTCCGGGCAATCTCGGCCTTGGTATAGCGAGACATGGACCTGGTTCGATGGCGGCTGGCATGAGGGCAACCCGCCGCTCATGGGGCCGCGCAGCCACGCCTTCTGGCAGGGCACCTCCGTTTTCGACGGCGCTCGGGTCTTCGAGGGCGTGATGCCGGACATCGACAGCCATGCCGCGCGCGTCAACCGCTCGGCCAAGACGCTCGGGCTGAAACCGACCATGGAACCCGAGGCGATTGTCGAGCTCGCGCGGGAGGGCGCGCGCAAGTTCGGGGCGGGCGCCGAGCTCTACGTCAAGCCCATGTACTGGGCCGAGGCGGACGGGCCGGCGGTGATCGCGCCCGATCCTGAGTCGACCCGTTTCTGCCTCTGCCTCTTCGTGGCGCCCATGCCCAAGCCCGGCGGCATCACGCTGACCAAGGCGAGCTACCGCCGCCCGACGCTGGAGACGATGCCGACCGACGCCAAGGCCGGCTGCCTCTATCCCAACAACGCCCGCGCCGTCCTCGAGGCGAAGCGCAAGGGCTTCGACAACGCCCTCGTGCTCGACATGCTCGGCAATGTCGCCGAGACCGCCACCACGAACGTCTTCATGGCGCGCGACGGCGAGGTGCTGACGCCGGCGCCCAACGGCACCTTCCTCAACGGCATCACGCGGCAGCGCGTCATCAGGCTGCTGCGCGAGGCGGGCGTGACGGTGCACGAGACGACGCTGCGCTACGACGATTTCGTGGATGCGGACGAGATCTTCCTCTCGGGCAACTATTCCAAGGTCATGCCCGTGCTCAGGATCGACGAGCGCGAACTGCAGCCCGGCCCCTTCTACCGCCAGGCGCGCGAGCTCTACTGGGCCTTCGCCCATGCCGGCGAGAAGGTCGGCGGATAACGTCATCCTGAAGTGACGCATTCCCTCCGCATCCCTAGGCTTCCGCGCCGGGGATGCCGGAGGTGGACATGCGGATCTTGGCGGGCCTGTCGTTTCTTCTCATCGCGCTCGTTTCCGTCCCGGCGCGAGCCGAGGAGGTCGATCTCGAGCTGGTGCTGGCGGCCGACGGCTCGGGCTCCATCGACGACGACGAACTCACCCTGCAGCGCGAGGGCTGGGCGAGCGCGCTGACGAGCAACGACGTCCTTGCCGCCATCGGCAGCGGCCTCATCGGCGCCATCGCCGTCGCCTATGTGGAATGGGGTGGCCCGCAATCGCAGGTGACCGTCGTCGACTGGCAGGTCATCCGCGATCCGGCGACCGCCGAGGCCTTCGCGCACAAGCTGCGCACGCGCCCGCGCGGCGCCTATGGCTACAACTCGATCTCCAACGCCATCGACTATTCCGTGCGCCTCGTCGAGGAGAGCGGCTTTTCGGGCATGCGCAAGGTCATCGACGTCTCGGGCGACGGCCCCAACATCGGCGGCCGGCCGCTGGCCGAGGCCCGGGCGGAGGCCCTGGCGAAGGGCTTCACCATCAATGCCCTCGCCATCCGCCGGCCGGGCGGGCGCCCAGGTGGGCCGGGCGGCATGTCGCTGGAAACCTATTACGGTGAGCAGCTGATCGGTGGGCCCGGCGCCTTTGTCGAGATCGCCGACGAAACGCGCCCCTTCGCCGTCGCGGCCCGGCGCAAGCTCGTCGCCGAGATCGCCGACAGTGGCGGCGCGACGCGCCACGCCACCCTACAGGCGGTGCCGTGAGATTCTAGACGCGCCGCAGCGGCACGCGCATCAGCCTGATCCCGGCCAGCAGCGTCGCGCCATAGGCGAGCGCGCCGGCTGTCGCGACGAGGAAGATCAGCACCTGAGGTCGCCAGGGCAGGGTGGCAGGCAAGAGGCCATCGCCCCAGCGCTCGGCCGCGAGCGCCGCAAGGCCGAGCACGGCGCAGGCGATGGTGATGGCGACAATGGCGCAGCCCAGCTCGCGGCTCGGCGCCGCCCATTCGCGGCGCTTCGCCAGCACGAAGAGCAGGAGCACGTTGACCCAGGCGCCGACCGCGGTGGCAAGGGCGAGGCCTGGCGCCGCCATCGAGCCAACGAGGAGAAATTTCAGCGCCACGTTGACGGCGACGGCCGACAAGGACGCGATGACCGGCGTCGTCGTATCGGCGCGGGAATAGAAGCTTGCCACCGCGGAGCGGATGAGGACCACAGCCGGCAGGCCGGTGGCATAGGCGGCGAGCACGGCGCCCGCCGCCGCGGCATCCTCGGCGGTGAAGGCGCCGCGGCCGAACAGCGCCTGCATGATGAGGTCGGGCACCGCGAGGAAGGCGACGGCGCAGGGGGCGGCGAGCACGAGGGTAAAGATGGCGGCCCGGTTCTGCGCGCCGTGCGCGCCCGCGACGTCCCCCGCGGCGATGCGCCGGCTCATCTCCGGCAGCAGGACGGTGCCGGCGGCGATGCCGACGACGCCGACTGGCAGCTGGTAGAGGCGGTCGGCATAATAGAGCGAGGAGATCGCGCCGGTCGGCAGCATGGCGGCGATGATGGTGTCGGCGAACATGGCGATCTGCACGCCGGCCGAGCCGATGACGGCCGGCCCGAGCACCTTGAAGAAGGCGACCATGTCGGCATCGAAGCGTGGCACGGCAAAGCGCGGCGCGAGGCCGGCGCGCCTTGCGTCCCAGCAGACGAGCGCAAGCTCCAGCACGCCCGCGGCCGCAACGCCCCAGGCGGCGGCATGGCCGGCCGTCGGGAAGAGGAAGGCGAGGCCCATCGCCACGATGAGCGACAGGTTGAGGAGGATGGGCGCCCCGGCCGCGGCGGCGAAGCGGTCGGCGGCGTTGAGCACGCCCGAGACGAGCGTCACCAGCGTGATGAAGAGGAGGTAGGGAAAGGTGATGCGCGTCAGCGTCACCGTCAGCTCAAACTTCGCCGGCTCGTCCCGGAAGCCCGGCGCCATCAGGTCGATGAACTGCGGCATGAGGGCGAGCGCCGCGGCGAGCAGCGCGAGCTGCACGAGCGTGAGCAGCGAGAATACCCGGTCGGCGAAGCGGCGGGCGGCCTCCGCACCGTCCGTGGTCAGAATGCGCGCATAGGCGGGAATGAAGGCGGCGTTGAAGGCCCCCTCGCCGAAGATGGCGCGGAAGTGGTTCGGCAGCCGGAGCGCCACGAAGAAGGCATCGGCGACGAGGCCGGCACCCATCACCGCGGCGAAAACGACGTCGCGGGCAAAGCCGGTGAGGCGCGAGAGCAGCGTGAAGCCGCCGACGGACAGGAGCTTCTTCAGCATCCGCGCCGCTCGTCGCGCAGGACGGCCGCCGCGCCCGGCCGATACTCCGCCCCGGCGGGCGTGGTGCCGACATGTTCCCCGAAGAGGCCGAGCGACATCAGCTGAATTCCGGAAAGGGACGCGAGGGAAACGGTCGACAGGCACCTGCCGGCGTGGCCTGGCGCACCCGTCGGACGAGCGGTGCGGCCAGGGCCGCTCTTATCGGTTTCGATCGTGGCAGAAAAGCGGGAAAGATTCACTCTCCAGGGGCGGGCGGCTACTCGCCTGTCCTCTGCTTCAGGATCGCCCTGAGGGACCATGCCTCGCCGTCGACGCTGCCGCGCAGGTCGTCGATCCTCCAGCTGCCGTCCTCCAGGATAAGGACATAGCGCACCACCGCATCGGCCGCCTGCGCGCGCTCCGTGAAGCGGCCCGTGAGCGTCACCGCGAGGAGGGCGGTGGCATCCGTCCGCGCCTCGCTCGCCACGGTGAAGGACTTCACGTCCGGGTCCTGCGAATTGGTGACGGGATCGAAGTCGAGCACCGGCTCGTCGTTCGCTTCGGCAATCGCTTCGGCCTTGCGCCACAAGGCGTCGAGCGCGCTCGAGAAGTTCCTGCGCCGCACGGCTTCGTCGAAGAGGAACATGCCGCCCTCGTCGCCCTGGCCCTGGGCGGCGCGGTCGTAGATCGCCCTGACGACGGTGTCCGGCTCACCGGCTGCGGCCATGGCTGGGGCGGAGGAGACGAGGGCCACCGCCGCGAGGAAGGTGCGCCGGCTGAGACCGACCATATTCATGCTGGATATCCGTTCGGGGTGAGAATGCGCCGCGATCATGCCGCAACGGCCGCGCGCTGCAACGGCATTCTTTCCTTTCGGCCTTGAAGCCGGGCGGCCATGCGCCTAGCCATGACGGGAGCGCGGCTGCTTTTCGATGAATGCCGGTCCGCGAAAAAACTCAACGGGACTCACCCCATGGCGAGAACACGAATCAGGTTGGCCGCCTGCGCGGCGCTCCTCATCTTCGCATCCCCGACGGTGGCCGAGGAGCCGGCCTGTGCCACCGCTGCCGCCGGGCAGGCGCTGAAACTGCTGAAGTTCCATACCGAAGGTGACGATCGCGCCGCGGTCTTCGCCGACCGCGTGAAGTCGCTCGGCACGATCAAGGCGCTGCGGGGCAAGGGCCGTTTCGACGTCGTCGAAGTGCCCGGCGCGGTCTACAAGGCCGATTACCGCATGCGCCTCATCTATGCGCAGATCCCCGGCGAATGCGTCCTGATGGGCCAGGAGATCATCGAGGCGAGCGATCCCTATTAAGTTCCCCATAAGGAAAACGGGGCCCGACGGGCCCCGTTCGCGATGCGAATCGGCGCATCCCTCAGCGGGTGGCTGCCTCGTACATCTCGGTCACGTATTCCCAGTTCACGAGATTCTCGATGAACGCCTTGAGATAGTCGGGGCGACGGTTGCGATAGTCGATGTAATAGGAATGTTCCCACACGTCGCAGCCGAGAATCGGCTTGGCGCCGTGCACCAGCGGGTTTTCGCCGTTCGGCGTCTTCATGACGATGATCTTGCCGTCCTTGACGGCGAGCCAGCACCAGCCGGAGCCGAACTGCGTGGCGCCCGCCTGGGCAAAATCTTCCTTCATCTTCTCGACGGAGCCGAGATCCTCGATGATCTTCTTCTCGAGGTTGCCGGGGATGGCGCCGCCGCCGTTCGGCTTCATCCACTTCCAGAAGTGGATGTGGTTGTAGTGCTGGCCGGCATTGTTGAAGAGGCCCTGATTCTTGCCGAAAGAGCCGACGACGACTTCCTCCACCGATTTGCCGGCGAGGTCCGTGCCCTCGAGCAGCTTGTTGCCGTTGTCGACATAGGCCTTGTGGTGCTTGTCGTGGTGATACTCCAGCGTCTCCTTGGACATGTACGGCTGGAGGGCGTCGTAGGCATAGGGAAGATCGGGGAGGGTGAAGGACATCGTTATCTCCTTTGCTTCCGCATCGAGGAATCCGGGACGCGTGCCGGTGGACGCGCCGCAGGCCAGGACCACAGCCGTCGACGAATTGCCTCAGCGGTCGACGGTCATGCTGGCCTCCCGTGGGGTGCGGGTAGCCGTGGAAGAGCCCACCCGGTCTACTTAGGGACGGTCGGCGCACGGGGCAAGCGCGCGCTGCGCAGAGCGCCACGAGTTGGCAGCATGAGCGCAAGGCTTTACTGTGCGCCGAAGAAGTATGGCGTAGACTGAAATGAAAGTTGTCGTGTGATGGTTGCCGTAATCCTCGTCGTTGCAGGTGTTCTCGTCGCCGGCGGTTTCTACGCGGTGATGGCCGGTGCCGAAGTCATCGTGCTCGAGCGCGGATGGTCGATGGTGATCGCCGGCAGTGTCTTCGCCGCCGCCGGCTTCGTTCTGGCGGCCATTGCGCTTCTGATGCGCGACCTGCGCCGCCTCGCTGGGGGCCTCGAGTTCCTTCCGGCCCGCGAGTCGTCGCTGGGCCGGGCGGCCGAGCAGCCATTCGACGACGGGGCGGATTTTCGTCCTGTCGTCGTCCCCGGCGTGCCGATAGCACCCTCCGCCGCCGCCGGTACGGCCGCGCCGACCCTCGGGGGAAAGGCATGGGCGGAGGAGGAGACGCGGGAGAGGGAGGCGGCCGAGGAGCCGGGCTTCGAGACGATGCGACCGTTCCCCTCGCGCCGATTCGAGGATCGTCCGGCAGCTGAGGAAGAACGGGAAGAGCCGGAAGAGCGGGAGGAGCCGGTCTCCGCCCCAGCCCCGGACCAGCCTGCATCGGCAGAGGAGGTGTCGGCCCAGCCCCCGCGCAGCGGCAAGCTGGATGATCCGTTCGCCCGCTTCGACTTCTCGCGGGATTTCTTTGTCACGGAGCCTCGGACGGCCGGGACCGAATCGCAGGAGGCTGGCGAACAGCAGAAGGAAGAGCCCCGCCTGTCGACCTTCGGCACGGCGCCCCAGGTGTCGGAGGAACCCGAAGCGGAGGCCGAGCCGGAGCCCGCCCCGAAGGGTGAGGAAACACTGCCCCAACTCCCGTCCTGGCTGCGTCGCACGGAGGACCGGGGCGACGCGAAGGGCTTCGAGGCGCCTGCAGCCCCCTGGCAACAACAGGGACGTGAACCTTCTTCTGCACTGGCCGCTGACGGGGCAACGCCGGAACCGTCTGAAGACGGGCCCGCAACGGACCGCGCCGAGGAGGCCCCGGCGGAGCATGACGAAGCCGGGGAGCCCGCGCCTGCGGAGCAGGAGGCCGACGCCGCCCCGGCGGCGCCGACCGTCGTCGGCACCTACAGCGCCGGCGGCAATCTTTATGTGATGTACTCCGACGGTTCCATCGAGGCCGAGACGGGCCGCGGCGTCTTCAAGTTCGCCTCGCTCGACGAATTGAAGACCTATATCGCCACCGGAGAGGGTGGGCAGTTGCAGTCGTCGGGCCGGTCGGCACCCAAGGACGATTGACGGGCCATCGTTCCCTTCGGGGCCGCTCAGTCGGCCGGCCCGGTCACGACCGGGCAATCGGCCCGGCTGCCCCATTCCGCCCATGAGCCGTCGTAGAGCGCGGCGGGCGGCCTGCCCAGGGCGTCGAGCGCGAGCCACAGGATCGCCGCCGAAACACCCGAGCCGCAGCTGGTGATGACCGGCCGGTCGAGGCTGACGCCGGCGGCCTCGAACACGGGCCGGATATCTTCCGGCGCCTTCAGCCTTCCCTGCTCGACGAGGCGGGCATGCGGCACGTTGAAACTGCCGGGCATGCGGCCCGGGCGCACGCCCGGGCGAGGCTCCGGCGCCTCGCCGCGGAAGCGTTCCGGCGAACGGGCGTCGACGATCTGGGCCGAGCGCTCGTGAAGGGCGGCACGCACGTCCTCGATATGGGCGACACCCTGCGGCGCCCGCGCGTTGAACGTCTGCCGCGGTGGCTGCACAGGCTCCGCGTCGACGGGGCGACGCTCGGCCAGCCACTTCGGGAAGCCGCCGTCGAGGATCTTCACGTCCTGCGCGCCGAAGGCCCGGAACATCCACCACACACGCGCCGCGGCGAGCAGCCCCGCGCCGTCGTAGACCACGATCCGCATGCCGTCGCCGATGCCGAGCGCGCCGACGGCGTCCGCGAACCGTTCCGCCGTCGGCATCATGTGCGGCAGGTCGGTGCTCTCGTCGCGGATCGCCTCGATGTCGAAATGGACCGCGCCGGGGATGTGCGCGGCGCGATATTCGGCGGCGCCGTCGCGGTTGTCCGTCGGCAGATACCAGGAGGCATCGACGATGGCGATGTCCGGCGCGCCGAGATGCTCGGCGAGCCAAGCGGTAGAAACGAAATGAGGCGAAGGCAGCTTGGTCTCGCTCATGGCCTGGTCCTCTGCGTTACGGCCGTGATCAGGCGAGCGTGATGCGCACGCGCCGGTTCTGCCGGCCCTTCTTCTCGATGGCGGTGACGGCGACCGCGCCGATCTCGCCGGTGCTCTTCACGTGCGTGCCGCCGCAGGGCTGCAGATCGAGCCCCGCGATCTCGACGAGCCGCACGGTGCCCGAGCCCATCGGCGGCTTGACGGACATGGTCTTGACGAGGCCGGGATTGGCGAGGAGCTCCTCGTCCGTGATCCAGCGCTCGCTCACCGCCGCATCCTGCGCGATCATCTCGTTGAGCCTGACGCCGATTTCGTCCTTGTCGAGGCCGGCATCGGGGATATCGAAGTCGAGCCGGCCCTCGCCGTCGCCGATGGCGCCGCCGGTGACGGGAAAGGGCAGGGCGACCGAGAGCAGGTGCAGGGCGGTGTGCACGCGCATGCGCGCATGGCGGACGTCCCAGTCGAGGCGCAGGCCGACGGTGTCGCCGATGGCGGGGAGACGCCCCTCGGCCGCCGGCACATGCGCGATCGTCGACCGGTCGGGGCCGTAGACGGCATTGGCGATGGCGATCTCCTGGCCGCCGGGCAGCATCATCCAGCCGATGTCGCCGGGCTGGCCGCCGCCCTGTGCATAGAAGATGGTGCGGTCGAGGATGATGCCGCCATCGTCGGAGAGGCCGACGACGGTCGCCTCGGCCGTTTTGGCATAGGGATCGTCCCGGAACAGAAGGGTCGTCTTGCTCATCGCGCGCCTCCGCAGAACAGGTTGCGCGACCGTAGGCGGGGGCCCTGGCCGCTGCAAGCCCGTCGGGGGCAGTGCTGCGCCTCCGAGCCATGCAAGGCTGGGGGCGAAGCGCTCGCGGCCCGCTGCAGGCCGGACATGTGGGCTGCGGCAGGAATGAAGGAACATTGATTGGCATGCCGTCGCCGGGCCATGATCTGCATCAAGGCCGCAGCGAGTGCCGGAGCCTAGGACGACACTCGGCCGGTGACGCCGGCTGGAATCGCGGCCTTTGGCAGCAGAAGCTGCCGAGGCGAGTTCACCGACAGTGGGCCTTCAGGAGGTTTCGGATGAGCCTGCCCCGTCCCTGTTGTCTTGCGCTGCTCGTGGTGTTTCTGGCGACGCCCGGCTGGCTGCCGCCCGGCGAAGCGGTCTTCGGTGCCGGGGTTGTGCAGGCGCAGGGAACCCTCGAGACGCTGTTCAACCGCCTGCGCCGCAACAGCCTGCCGGAGGGCATCGCCAGAGCCAACGGCCGTATCGAGGCCGAGCAGGTCGACGTCTCGGCCAAATATGCCGGCCGCCTCGCCGAGGTTCTCGTCGAGGAGGGCGACATGGTCGATGCCGGCACCGTCATCGCCCGCATGGATGATTCCGAATACCGGGCCCAGTTGCGCGGCGCCGAGGCGCAGGTGCTGCGGGCCGTCAAGGCGAAGGCCGAGGCCGAGGCCTTGATCGCCCAGCGCGAGAGCGACCGTCTGCTCGCGAAGGCCGAGCTCGACAGGGCCGAGGAGCTCTTCACCAAGGGCCATTTCTCGCAGGAGCGGCTCGACCAGCGGCGCAGCCAGATGAAGGCGGCCGATGCCGCGCTCAACGCCGCCCAGGCCTCGCGCGACCAGGCCGCCGCCGCCATCGAGGCGGCGAAGGCGGATGTGGCTCGGCTCGAGACGGTTGTCGCCGACATGGTGCTGAAGGCGCCCCGGCGCGGGCGCGTGCAATACAAGCTGGCGCGCGGCGGCGAGGTGGTGGCCGCCGGCGCGCGCATCGTCACGCTGCTCGACCTTGCGGACGTCTATATGACCATCTTCCTGCCTGCGCGCGACGCCGGCAGGGTCGTTCTCGGTGACGAGGCGCGCATCATCCTCGATCCCATCCCGCATTATGTGGTGCCGGCGCGGGTCTCCTTCGTCGCGGCCGATGCGCAATTCACGCCCAAGGCCGTCGAGACGGCAGACGAACGCGAGAAGCTGATGTTCCGCGTCAAGATCCGCATCGATCCCAACCTGCTCAGGCAATACGAGCCGCAGGTGAAGACGGGCGTGCGCGGCATCGGCTTCGTCCGCACCGTCAAGGATGCCGGCTGGCCGACGGACCTCGCCATCCGGCTGCCGGACTGAGCCCAGCGGTAGCCTTCATGGATATCGCCTGCCTTTCTGCAGCCCCGGCCGTCACCGGCGCGGATGCCGTCGTCACCCTGCGCGGCGTCACCCATCGCTATGGCAAGGTGCACGCCCTCGACGGCGTCTCGCTGTCCGTTCCCGCCGGCTGCATGGCCGGGCTGATCGGCCCCGACGGGGTCGGCAAGTCGACGCTGCTCGCGCTCGCTGCCGGGGTGCGCAGGATTCAGGAGGGGGAGGTGAGGGTGCTCGGCGGCGACATGGCCGATGCCGGGCACCGCAGGGCGAGCGGCGCGCGTATCGCCTACATGCCCCAGGGGCTCGGCCGCAATCTCTATCCGACCCTTTCGGTCTACGAGAATCTCGACTTCTTCGGCCGCCTCTTCGGGCAGGGCGCCGGCGAGCGCGAGACGCGCATCGCCGAGCTCCTGAAAGCGACCGGGCTCGACCCGTTTCCCGACCGGCCGGCCGGCAAGCTGTCGGGCGGCATGAAGCAGAAGCTCAGCCTGTGCTGTGCGCTCATCCACGATCCCGACCTCATCATCCTCGACGAGCCGACGACCGGCGTCGATCCGCTGTCGCGGCGCCAGTTCTGGGACCTTATCGAGCGCATCAGGCAACGGCGGCCGGGCATGAGCGTCATCGTTGCCACCGCCTATATGGAGGAGGCGGAGCGCTTCGACTGGCTCGCCGCCATCGACGACGGCAAGGTGATCGCCACCGGCTCGCCGGACGAGGTGCGCGCGCGGGCGGGGACGGACACGCTCGAAGCCGCCTTCATCGCCCTCCTGCCCGAGGAGAAGCGCCAGCACGAGCCGGTCGCCGTGCGCCCGCGCGTCGCCAGCGACGGCCCGCCGGCCATCGAGGCGGAGGGCCTGACCTGCCGCTTCGGCGACTTCACGGCCGTCGACAATGTCAGCTTCCGCATCGCGCGCGGGGAGATCTTCGGCTTCCTCGGCTCCAATGGCTGCGGCAAGTCGACGACGATGAAGATGCTGACCGGCCTGCTGCCGGCGAGCGAGGGCTGGGCCAGGCTGTTCGGCGAAACGCTTGATGCACGCGATCTCGAGACGCGCCGGCGCGTCGGCTACATGTCCCAGTCCTTCTCGCTCTACGGCGAATTGAGCGTGCGGCAGAACCTCGAGCTGCACGCCCATCTCTTCCACCTCCCGGCCGACAGGGTCGCGCCGCGGGTCGACGAGATGCTGCAGCGTTTCGATCTTGCCGATGTCGCGGACGAGCGCCCCGAAAGCCTGCCGCTCGGCATCCGCCAGCGCCTGCAGCTCGCCGTCGCGGTGATCCACGGGCCGGAGATGCTGATCCTCGACGAGCCGACGTCGGGCGTCGACCCGGTGGCGCGCGACGCCTTCTGGCGCTTCCTCGTCGGCTTGTCTCGTGACGAGGGCGTGACGATCTTCATCTCTACCCATTTCATGAACGAGGCTGAGCGCTGCGACCGCATCTCGCTGATGCATGCGGGCAAGGTGCTCGACGTGGGCACGCCGCGGGAACTGGCAGCGCGGCACGGCGGCGGCGACATCGAAGAGGCCTTTGTCGCCTGCCTTGCCGAGGCGGCGGGCATCGACCTGTCGGCCGAGGATGCGCAGGAGGCGCCGGTCGCGCTGCCGACGGCCATGGGACAGGCGCAGGCCGCGCGCTCCTTCGACCTGCGCCGGCTTTGGGCCTATGCGCGGCGCGAGACGATGGAACTGATGCGCGACCCCATTCGCCTCGCCTTCGCACTGCTCGGCCCGATCATCCTCATGATCACCTTCGGCTACGGCATCTCCTTCGACGTCGAGAAGCTCACCTTCGCGGCCCTCGACCAGGACCGGTCGCTGGAAAGCCGGCAACTGCTCGAAAGCTTCTCCGGCTCCCGCTATTTCGACGAGCGGGCGCCGATCGCCAATGCCGCCGAGGTGGTGGACCGCCTGAAGAGCGGCGAGCTCAAGCTCGCCATCGAGATCCCCGCCGGCTTCGGGCGCGACCTCGTTGCCGGCCGCCAGCCGGAGGTCGGCGTGTGGCTCGACGGCGCCATGCCCTTCCGGGCCGAGACGACGCGCGGCTACGTCAGCGGGCTGGCGCTGCAATATCTCCAGACGCAGTCGCACGAGCGCGGCCGCGGTTCCGTCAGCGTCCTGCCGGCCGATATCGAGACGCGCTTCCGCTACAACCAGGCCTTCAGGAGCATCTATGCCATCGTGCCGAGCGTCATCATGCTGATGCTCGTGCTGATTCCGGCGATCATGACGGCGGTCGGCGTGGTGCGCGAGAAGGAGACCGGCTCCATCGCCAATTTCCGCGCAACGCCGGTCACCAGGTTCGAGTTTCTCGTCGGCAAGCAGCTGCCCTATGTCGTCATCGCGGCCGTGAGCTTCGTCTCGCTGCTTGCGCTCGCGTTGCTGCTGTTCGGGGTGCCGGTGAAGGGCTCGTTGCCGGCGCTGTTTTTCGCGACCCTGCTCTATATCCTCGCGACGACCGGCTTCGGCCTCTTCGTCTCGTGCTTCACGCGCACGCAGGTGGCGGCGGTCTTCGCCACCTCGATCATCGCCATCATCCCTGCGGTCAACTTCTCCGGCCTTCTCGTGCCGGTTTCCTCGCTGTCGGGTAGCGCCCGCTTCATCGGACTCGCCTTTCCGGCGGCGTGGTACCAGCCGGTGAGCGTCGGCACCTTCACCAAGAGCCTCGGCTTCGCCGACCTGTGGCCCAACCTCGTCATGCTGGCGCTGTTCGGCATCGGCTTCATCGTCGCGTCGCAGGTCGCGCTCGCCAAGCAGGAGCCGTGAGATGAGCGGGCAATCGAAACGGCATCGCCTGTCGGCGCGCGGCATCGGCGGCCATGTCGCCAATGTCCTGCGCCTGGCGGTGAAGGAATTGCGCAGCATCCGGGCCGACCCGGTCCTCGTCGCGCTCATCCTCTACACCTTCACCTTCGCCATCTACTCGGTGGCGACGGGCGCGAAGACGGAGGCGGAGAACATGGCCATCGCGGTCGTCGACGAGGACCGCTCGTCCTTGTCGCGCCGACTGCAGGATGCCTTCCTGCCGCCCCTGTTCAAGACGCCGGTCGAAATCGGCGCCGGCGACATCGACGCGGCCATGGATGCGGGGCGCTTCGTCTTCGTGCTCGTCATTCCGCCGCGCTTCGAGGCGGATCTCCTCGCCGGGCGCCATCCCGAGCTGCAGGTCAATGTCGATGCGACGGCCATGACCCAGGCGGGCAACGGCGCCGTCTACGTGCAGAACATCCTGACGAACGAGATCATCGCCTTCCTGCAGCGGCGGGAGGGCAGCGCCATCCTGCCGGTCAACGTCGTCGTGCGGGCGATGTTCAATCCAAACCTGACCTCGTCCTGGTTCACCTCGGTGATGCAGGTGATCAACAACATCACCATGCTGTCCGTCATCCTGACCGGGGCCGCGCTGATCCGCGAGCGCGAGCACGGTACCGTCGAGCACCTGCTCGTCATGCCGGTGACGCCTGTCGAGATCATGCTCGCCAAGATCCTGGCGAATGGCCTCGTCATCGTGGCGGCGGCCTTCGTCTCGCTCGTCGTCGTGGTTGAGTGGCTGCTCGCCGTGCCCATCGCCGGATCGATCCTGCTCTTTCTTTCAGGGGCGGTGCTCTACCAGTTCTCGGTCGCGGCGCTCGGCATCCTGATCGCCACCTTCTCAACCTCAATGGCCCAGTTCGGACTGCTCGCCATCCCGGTGCTCATCGTGCTCAACCTCCTGTCGGGCTCGACGACCCCGATGGAGAGCATGCCGGAGTGGCTGCAGCATGTGATGCAGATTTCACCGGCGACGCATTTCGTCGCCTTTTCGCAGGCCGTGCTCTATCGCGGGGCGGGGCTCAAAATCGTGTTGCCGCAGATGCTGGCGCTCGCCGCCATCGGTGTCGCCTATTTCGCCGTCTCGCTCGGCCGCTTCCGCAAGGTTATCTTCAACGCCGGTTGAATGGCGGCCTAGGCGGATGAGGGGCGGCGACGGAGACCATCGCCGCCGAAGGGCTCAGGCGAGGTCGAGGACGACCCGGCCGTCGATGGCGCCGGCTTCCATGCGCTCGAAGACGTCGTTGATGTTGTCGAGCCGGTCCCAGGAAAAATGGGCCGCGACGGCGCCGTCGCCGGCGAAGGCGAGCGCCTCCTCGAGGTCCTGGCGCGTGCCGACGATGGAGCCGCGTACCGTGATGCGCTTCAGCACCGTGTCGAAGATCGGCATCGCGAAACGGCCCGGCGGCAGGCCGACGAGGGCCATCGTGCCGTGCGGACGCAGCACGCCGAAAGCCTGCTCGAAGGCAGCGGGCGACACCGCCGTCACGAGGACACCGTGCACGCCGCCGATGCGCTGCTGCAGCTCCGAAACAGGGTCGCGCTCGCGGGCGTCGATGGCAATCTCCGCGCCCAGCGACCTGGCGAGTTCCAGCTTGTCGGGATGCACGTCGATGGCGGCGACATGCATGCCCATGGCGCGCGCATATTGCACGGCCATGTGGCCGAGCCCGCCGATGCCGGAGATCGCCACCCATTCGCCGGGCTTCACCTCCGTCTCCTTGAGGCCCTTGTAGACGGTAACCCCGGCGCAGAGCACCGGCGCGGCCGGTCCCCAGGCGAGGTTTTCAGGCAGCCGGCCGACGTAGTTCGGGTCAGCGAGGGCATATTCGGCGAAGCTGCCGTTGACGGAATAGCCGGTGTTCTGCTGGCTGCCGCATAGCGTCTCCCAGCCGGTGCGGCAATGGGGACAGTAGCCGCAGGCCGTGTGCAGCCAGGGCACGCCGACGCGATCGCCCTCCTTCACGCGCTTCACGTCGCGCCCCACAGCGGCAACCGTGCCCACGCCCTCGTGGCCAGGAATGAACGGAAGCGTCGGCTTGACCGGCCAGTCGCCCTTCACCGCGTGCAGGTCGGTGTGGCAGACGCCCGTCGCCGCGATCTTGACGAGGATCTGGTCCGGCCGCGGCTCCGGCACCGTCCATTCCTCGATGGCGAGAGGCTCGCCGAACACCCGCGCTATGGCGGCTTTCATCTTGGGCATGGCACACTCCTTCGGTTGAACCCTGCGGGTGAGAGGCGGGCGAGGCCGCGGCCTCGAGAACGATCGCGGCGGCTTCCGGGTTGTCGTCACATTGAAGCGGATCATGTCTGAGAGCCGCGATCATGCGTCGGCACGGCCGGGGTCTGCTTTGTGCGAGATCAAACGGTGGGGTTGCCCGGCGTGCCATTGTGCGACGCAGCGCGGACATGCCCGACGTGAAGGCCTGCGGTCGGGCTGGACAGAGGAACGCGAGATGAACGATCCCCGTCACCCCCGGATCTCGACGGCACACACGTGTCGCGACGAAAGCCTGGGACTGGAGGGCTACCGCGCCCTGGACCGCATGCGCGAGGCGCTGACAGGAGCGATAACCGGCGGAATCTCGCCGACCTCGCTGGCGCTTGCCCTGTTCGACTGGTCGATCCATCTCGCCGCGGCGCCGGGCAAGCGGCTGGAGCTCATCGACAAGGCGGTGCGCAAGACCGGGCGCATCGCCGCCCATATTGCCGCCGCGGCAGCCCGGCCCGACACGCCGCCCTGCATCGAGCCGCTGCCCGGCGATCATCGCTTCCGCGCCGAGGGCTGGCGCAAGCCGCCGTTCAGCCTATGGGCCCAGGCCTTCCTGCTGCAGCAGCAATGGTGGCACAACGTCACCCGCGAGGTGCCCGGCGTGAGCCCGCACCACGAGGAGGTCGTCTCCTTCGCCGTGCGGCAACTCCTCGACGTGTTCTCGCCATCGAACTTCCCGCTGCTGAACCCGGAGGTGCTGGAGAAGACGATCGAGACCGCCGGCGCCAATTATCTCGAAGGCTTCTCGAACTTTCTTGAGGATGTCACCCGGCAGGCGACCGGACAGCTTCCCGTGGGCGCGGACGCCTTCCAGCCGGGCCGCGACGTCGCGGTCACGCCGGGCAAGGTGGTCTTCCGCAACCATCTGATCGAGCTCATCCAGTATGCGCCGGCGACAAAGGCGGTGCTGGCCGAGCCGGTGCTGATCGTACCGGCGTGGATCATGAAGTACTACATCCTTGACCTTTCGCCGCAGAACTCGCTCGTCCGCTATCTCGTCGGGCAGGGGCATACAGTCTTCTGCATCTCCTGGCGCAATCCCGACGCCACGGACCGCGATCTGTCGATGGACGACTACCGGCGGATGGGGGTGATGGCGGCGCTCGACGCCATCAATGCCATCCTGCCGGATGTGAAGGTCAACGCGGTCGGCTATTGCCTCGGCGGCACGCTCCTGGCGATCGCGGCGGCGGCCATGGCCCATGCTGGCGACGATCGCCTCGCCTCGATGACGCTTCTTGCCGCGCAGACGGATTTCACCGAGCCGGGCGAACTGGCGCTCTTCATCGACCACAGCCAGATGCACTTCCTCGAGAGCATGATGTGGAACAGGGGCTATCTCTCCGCCGACCAGATGGCGGGCGCCTTCCAGCTGCTGCGCACCAACGACCTCGTCTGGTCGCGGCATATTCGCGAATATCTGATGGGCGAGCGGGCGCCGATGTTCGACATCATGGCCTGGAACGCCGACACGACCCGCATGCCCTATCGCATGCACGCCGAATATCTGCAGCGCCTCTACATCGACAACGAACTGGCGAGCGGCCGCTTCATGGTCGAGGGGCGCCCGGCGGCCCTGCAGAACATCCGCGTGCCGATGTTCGTCGTCGGCACGGAGCGCGACCACGTGGCGCCGTGGCGCTCCGTCTACAAGGTGCACCAGCTCTGCGACACCGACATCACCTTCGTCCTGACGAGCGGCGGCCACAATGCGGGGATCGTCAGCGAGCCGGGGCATGCCGGCCGCACCTTCCGCACCGGCCTCAAGGAGGCCTCCGCGCTCTACCTCGGCCCGGACGAGTGGCTGGCGGCGGCGACGGTGAAGGAGGGCTCCTGGTGGACGGACTGGGCGGCCTGGCTCGCGGAGCGGTCGGTGGGCGAGCGGGTCGCGCCGCCGGCGATGGGGGCACCGCGCAAGGGCTATCCGCCCCTCGCCGATGCCCCGGGCACCTACATCTTCCAGAGGTGAGCGGCATGAGCGATTTCCTGCGCAACCGCACTTTCGAGGAGCTGCGCCCCGGCGACGGCGCCTCGCTGGTGCGTGTCGTCGGCCGTGACGACATCGACCTGTTCGCGGCCGTCTCGGGCGACGTCAACCCGGCCCATCTCGATGCCGCCTTCGCAGCGACCGACAGGTTCGGCCACGTCGTCGCGCACGGCATGTGGACGGCGGCGCTGGTCTCGGCCGTGCTCGGCACGGAACTTCCCGGCCCGGGCACGATCTATCTCGGGCAGGAGCTGAAGTTCCTGAAGCCGGTCACCCCAGGCGACACCATCACCGCACGGGCGAGCGTGCGGGAGAAGCGCCCCGAGAAGCGCATCGTCCTTCTCGACACCGTCTGTACCAACCAGCGGGGTGAGGAGGTCCTGAGCGGCGTCGCGACGGTGATCGCGCCGGAGCGGCGCATCGAATGGCCGCGCAAACGCCTGCCCGACGTCTCGCTGCGACGGCATGACCGCTACGAAGAGTTTGTGGCAAAGGCCCGCAAGGCGCCGCAGGTCCGCGCGGCCATCGTGCATCCCTGCTCCGTCGCCGCCATGCAGGCGGCGGTCGAGGTGCGGGACGAGGGCCTGTTGGAGCCGCTCCTGATCGGGCCGGAAGCGAAGATCCGTGCCACGGCCGACGCGGCGCAGGTATCGCTCGACGGCATCACGATCGAAACCGTCCCCCACAGCCACGCGGCTGCGGAGCGCGCGGTGGAGCTCGCCGTCGCCGGCGCGGTGTCCGTTCTCGTCAAGGGCAGCCTGCATACGGACGAGTTGCTCGGCGCGGTCGTGGCACCGTCTTCCGGCCTCAGGACCGAGCGCCGTATCAGCCACGTCTATGCCATGGACGTGCCGGCCTACGACAAGCCGCTCATCGTCACCGACGCGGCCGTCAACATCCAGCCGACGCTCGACCACAAGCGGGACATCTGTCAGAACGCGGTCGATCTTCTGCGCATCCTTGGCATGGAGGAGCCGCTTGTCGCCGTGCTCGCCGCCGTCGAGACGGTCAACCCCAGGATGCCGTCGACGCTCGACGCAGCAGCCCTGACCGTGATGGCGGCCCGCGGCCAGATCACCGGCGCGCGCGTCGACGGGCCGCTTGCCTTCGATAATGCCATCAGCCCCGATGCCGCACGCACGAAGGGCATCGTCTCGCCCGTCGCCGGCCGGGCCGACATCCTGCTGGTGCCGGACCTCGAGGCCGGCAACATGCTGGCCAAGCAGCTCATCTACTTTGCCGGCGCGACGGCCGCCGGGCTCGTCCTCGGCGCCCGCGTGCCGATCGTCCTCACCAGCCGGGCCGATCCTCTCTCGGCGCGGATCGCCTCGGCAGCACTGGCAAGACTCGCTGCGGCGCCCCGTCGCCCGCCGGGGGTGGGTGCATGACGGGCGATCTTCTCGTCACCTTCAACGCCGGCTCGTCCACGATCAAGATCGGCCTGTTCGAGGCCGGCGCGGGGAGGGCGCGGCGCATCGCCCGGGGCGTCATCGACCTGCGCCGCGCGCCGCCGATGTTCCGGCTCGACGAGGGGCCGCAGCCCTTCGAAACGGCACTCGCGGCGCCGGCCGAGGACGTGCGGGGTCTTCTGGCCGAGACCTTCGGTCTCGTCGGCCAGCACGTCGACCTCGGCCGGGTGAGGGCGGCGGGCATCCGGGTGGTGCACGGCGGCACCTTCACCGGGCCGGTCCTCATCGACGACGATGTCGTCGGCAAGCTCGACGAATTGACGGTTCTGGCGCCGCTGCACCAGCCGCAGAGCCTGCGCATCATCCGCGGCATCCGGCACCTGCGGCCCACGCTGCCGCTGTGTGCCAGTTTCGACACCGCCTTTCACCAGAGCCAGGACGATATCGTGCGCCGTTTCGCCCTGCCGCGCGCGCTGCACGACGAGGGAATCAGGCGCTATGGCTTCCATGGCTTGTCCTACCAGTTCATTGCCGGCGAACTCGCCCGCCGTGCGCCTGAGACGGCGGCCGGCAAGGTCGTTGTCGCCCATCTCGGCAGCGGCGCCAGCCTGTGTGCGCTCGAGGGCGGCGTGAGCCGGGACACGAGCATGGGCTTCTCGACGCTCGACGGGATTCCCATGGCGACGCGCTGCGGCGCGCTCGACCCCGGCGTTCTCCTTCACCTCATGGGGCAGAAGGCCATGCCGCTCGCCGCCGTCGAGGACCTTCTGTACCATCGCTCGGGTCTTCTCGGCGTCTCCGGCATCAGCCCCGACAGCCGCGTTCTCCTCGATAGCCGGGATGTGCGGGCCGAGGAGGCGATCACGCTCTTCTGCTTCCGCATCGCGGGCGAGATCGCGCGCCTCGCCGTGACGCTCGGCGGCCTCGACGGTGTCGTCTTCACCGCGGGCATCGGCGAGAATCAGCCGCGCATCCGTGCCGAGGTCTGCGCGCGGCTGGGCTGGCTCGGCCTCACGCTCGATGCGGGCGCCAATGCCGCCAACGCCCCGCGCATCAGCACGGAAGACAGCCGCATCGCCGCCTACGTCATCCCGACCGACGAGGAGCAGGTGATTGCGGATGAGACGCTGGCTGTGGTCGGCGATGCCGACCGTGGAGGACCGGCAGGCCACGGTCTGCTTCGAGTCTGAGGTCCGGAGCGCTCCTGCCCGTCGGAGGGTCGGCCCAACCGGCCGTTCCGGAGGTCACTGTTTGGGACGGCCAGGAAGCTGGCAGACGGCAAGATCCTTGATGAAAGCCGCCAACTGGCGGCAGCGCTTCACCAAGGTCCGCAGCGTTCTCGTTCGATCTTGCGTGGATTGGCACCTCATTGGCGCTTGCGGCGCCAATGTCCGAGCGCGGACGGGGCAATCTGAAGCGTAACAACGATTTTGGGAGGAAGAAGGTGGCTCCCCGAGCAGGACTCGAACCTGCGACCATTCGATTAACAGTCGAACGCTCTACCGACTGAGCTATCGGGGATCACGGCCGGTTGACTATATCATGACAGACGCTCCTGCAACCCCTTTTCGTGCCCGTCACCAGGCTGTGGATCGAGGGGGAGGGGCACCCCAAAACGGATGTTGCGGAAGGGCCCGCGCCTTTGGTATGAACCCGCGGCGAGGCCTCGTGGCGGAGTGGTTACGCAGAGGACTGCAAATCCTTGCACCCCGGTTCGATTCCGGGCGAGGCCTCCATATCCGGCGATACCGCTTTCGGGATCGAACCCGCCGGCCCGATGCCAGCGGGAACGCTGCCCGGGGTGTCCTGCCGGCAGCGATCCTGAAAGGTCCCCCCGATGCTCGATTTCGCCCAAGCCCGCCGCACCATGGTGGACTGCCAGGTCAGAACCTTCGACGTGGTGGACCATGCCTTGCTGAGCGTCCTTGAGGAGGTGCCGCGCGAGCGTTTTGTGCCGGCCGCCGCGGAAGCTACCGCCTATTCCGACCGAGCCATCACGCTGGCGCGATTCGCCGACGGGACGGCGCGTGTCATGCTGCCGCCCATGGTGCTCGCCCGGATGATCCAGGCTCTCGACATCGTGCCGGGCAGCCGCATCCTCGATGTGGCCGGCGGCACGGGCTACGCGAGCGCTGTCATGGAGCGTCTGGGGGGCGATGTTGTCATGCTCGAGGCGGATCCGGCTCTGGCAGAGCGTGCGAAGGCCATCCTGTCCGATCTCGGCTGCGACGTCGCGGTCCAGGTCGGACCGGTCGCCGAGGGTTATGCAGCGGGCGCGCCCTATGACCTGATTCTCGTGAACGGGGCCTATGAGACCGTTCCCGACGAATTGCTCGCCCAGCTCGCCGACGGCGGAAGGCTCGCCGCGGTCGATGCCTCGGAAGGGGCTGGCCGGGTCGTGCTCTTCCAGCGTGCTGGCGAGGCGGTGGGTAGCCGTCGGCTGTTCGATGCCGCAGCGCCGGTGATCGAGGGGTTGCGGCGCGCGCCGTCCTTCCAGTTTTGATTGTCTTCAAGGTTATACGCTGTGTCGCATTTTTGCGGCACAACCAGAAAAGTTGGCGCGATCGTTCGCGTCAGCGGTTCTCGCTGCCGGATCCGGGCTGTATGCTCGCCGCCGAGCGTTCGCAGGGGCTGGCACGTTCGAAGAAGGATTCTGAGGTGCTTTTTAGGCCTCGACATGACGGGAAGGTGGCCGTGATTCGACATTCGAAGACCACCGGGGCGAAGTGGCTGAAGCTTGCGGCACTGTCCGGCACCATCCTCGCGTCCTGCGCTGCTGCGCAGGCCGAGACGATGGCTGGCGCGCTCGCGAAGGCATACGAGAACAACCCGTCTCTGAACGTCCAGCGTGCGCAGGTGCGCATCACCGACGAGAACGTGCCCCGCGCCAAGGGCGGCTGGCGCCCCACCATCACCGCGCAGGGCACCATTGGCGCCGTGGCGTTAAATTCGCGCACACCCAACGTCGGCGGGTCCAATGACGATCTGTTCCGCCGCACCATCGGTATCGAGGTGCAGCAGATGATCTTCGACAGCGGCCGCACGCTCAACACGGTGCGCGCGTCCGAATCGCAGGTCTTCGGTGCGCGCGAGACGCTTCGCAACACCGAGCAGAGCGTGCTCCTCGAAGGCGTCATCGCCTATATGAACGTGCTGCGCGACACCGCCGTCTACAACCTGCAGACCAACAACGTCGAGGTGCTGCAGGAGCAACTGCGCCAGACGAAGGACCGCTTTGACGTGGGCGAGGTGACGCGCACGGACGTCGCCCAGGCCGAGGCGGCGCTCGCTGCCGGGCGCGCCCAGCAGAGCGTGGCCCAGGCCAATCTCAGGTCCAGCATCGCGACTTACCGGCAGGTGATCGGCGTTGAGCCCAAGCAGCTCGGGCCGGGCATTTCGGCCGAGAAGTACCTGCCCAAGACGGTGGATCAGGCGGTCGCGCTCGGGTTGCAGCGCCACCCGGCGATCGCCGCCGCGCAACACAGCGTCGATACGGCCGAGTTGCAGGTAAAGGCGACGGAAGCGCAACTGCTGCCCGATTTCCGGGTTTCGGCGGGCGTGTCGCAGAGCTGGGACCAGACCATTTCTGGCGACCGGCGCACGAGCGCCTCCATCATCGGCACGCTCAACGTTCCCATCTATGAGGGTGGCGTCGTCTATGCGCAGACCCGGCAGGCCAAGGAGACCGCCGGTCAGGCGCGCATCCAGGTCGATCTGATCCGCGACCAGGTGCGCCAGCAGGTCATCGCCACCTGGTCACAGCTGGAGGCTGCCAAGCAGCAGATCACGGCGGCGCAGGCGCAGGTGGAAGCCAACCAAGTCGCGCTTGAGGGCGTCCGCGAGGAGGCCAAGGTCGGCCAGCGCACGACGCTCGACGTGCTCAACGCCCAGCAGGCATTGCTCAATTCTCGCGTCGAGCTGGTCACGGCCCAGCGAGACCGCATCGTTGCGTCCTATGGCGTGCTCTCGGCCGTCGGTCGCCTGGCGGCGCCCACGCTGGGCCTCAGGGTCGCGACCTATGATCCGAAGATCCACTTCGAGCAGGTCAAGGACAAGTGGATCGGTCTCGACACGCCGAGTGGCAAGTAGCAGAGGTGGTATTTTGCGGCCGGAATGCCGCTAAATCCTGTGGTCTTTCGGGCGGGGCGCTTGCCTCGCCCTTTCTGCGTGAAATACTCGGCTGAGGCGGACGGACGTGATTCCCGCGTCCGACAATTGATCGGTGCGACGCATGAATTCGGCGAGCCCCAAGCTGCAGGACCCTGCGAAGACGCCCGAGCCGACGATGGACGAGATTCTCGCGTCCATCCGGCGCATCATCACGGAGGACCAGTCCGCGGCGGCGCCGGCTCCCCGGCTGCCGGTGGCGGAAGAACGCATCCCCCGTCAGGATGCCGGCCGTCCCGACGGCGCCCGTGCCGATAGCTTGCGCCGTGAGGCCGCCGCTCATGAGCGGATGCACCGGGGTGAACCCTTCCTGCCGGAGACGCCGCGCAGGCCTGTTGCCGCCGAAGAGTCTGGCGCCGCGGTGCGCCCGCCGGCTCCCGGGCCCGCACCGAATGCGACGCCCCTGAACGCGCCGGCCGGCCGCGAAGGCTTCTCCCGCGCCGCCATCGAGCGCAGCGTTGCCGAGGAGGCTATGCCGTCGCTGGTCGCGTCGCTTTCAGCGGCGCTGCCGCCGCGACAGCCGGAGCCCGCATCTGCCCAGCGCGAGGCGAGGGACGAGTTGCTCTCGCCACAGACCGGCGCCCGCGTCGCCTCCTCGTTCGAGGCTCTGACGTCCAACGTTTCCGGTCAGGGTGCGCGCACGCTGGAGGACCTTGTGCGCGATATGCTGCGTCCCATGCTCAAGGCTTGGCTCGACGACAATCTTCCGGCCATCGTCGAGCGCCTCGTGCGGCAGGAGATCGAGCGCGTGGCACGCGGCGGCCGCCGCTGAGTCTTGTTGCGACACGCGCAGTCTGATCGCCGGATCAACCTGGTCCGCGATTGACTTATGCCTGTCGCTTCGCTTTCTACCAGTCGGTTCCCCGCGCCGGCCCCTGCCGGCGTGCGCAAATGGTTTGGGTGATGGACAAGACTTTCGAGCCGGGCGCCGTCGAGGCGCGGATTTCCGCCTTGTGGGAGAAGGAAGGGGCGTTTCGCGCCGGGCGTGCGGATCGCGCCGGCGCGCCGCCCTATTGCATCGTCATTCCTCCGCCGAACGTCACCGGCTCGCTGCACATGGGGCATGCGCTCAACAACACGCTGCAGGATGTGCTCTGCCGCTTCGAGCGCATGCGTGGCAAGGACGTGCTGTGGCAGCCGGGCATGGATCATGCCGGCATTGCTACGCAGATGGTGGTCGAGCGCCAGCTCATGGAGCGGCAGGAGCCGTCTCGCCGGGACCTGGGGCGGGAGCGCTTCATTGAGCGCGTCTGGGCGTGGAAGGAACAGTCCGGCGGCGCCATCATCAACCAGCTGAAGCGCCTCGGGGCCTCGTGCGACTGGTCGCGCGAGCGTTTCACGATGGACGAGGGGCTGTCGCAGGCCGTCGTAAAGGTCTTCGTCACCCTCCATTCCGAGGGCCTGATTTACAAGGACAAGCGCCTCGTCAACTGGGATCCGCGCTTCCTTACCGCCATCTCGGATCTCGAGGTGCAGCAGGTCGAGGTCAAGGGTCATCTCTGGCACATCCGCTATCCGGTCGAGGGCGAGGCGGGACGCTTCATCACCGTCGCCACAACCCGGCCGGAGACCATGCTCGGCGACACCGCGGTCGCGGTCCATCCCGAGGACGAGCGCTATCGCGATCTCATCGGCCGGAATGTCGTGCTGCCGCTCGTCGGCCGGCGCATCCCGATCGTCACCGATGCCTATTCCGATCCGGATAAGGGCACCGGTGCAGTCAAGATCACGCCGGCGCACGATTTCAACGACTTCGATGTCGGCAAGCGCCATGGCCTCCGGCTCGTCAACGTGCTTGGCCCGGAGGCCGAAATCACGGTGCGCGATAACGAAGCTTTCCTTGAGGGCGCCGTGGCCGGCGCCGATCTCGACGCGGTGCTCGCACTCCATGGGCTCGACCGTTTCGAGGCGCGCAAGCGCATCGTCGCCATGCTGGAGGAGCGGGAGCTTCTCGCGGCGATCGAGCCGCACACCCACATGGTGCCACACGGCGACCGCTCCGGCGTCGTCATCGAGCCTTGGCTGACGGACCAGTGGTATCTCGATGTCAAGCCGCTCGCCGATAAGGCGCTCGCCGCGGTGCGCGCCGGCAAGACGCGTTTCGTGCCCGAGACATGGGAGAAGACCTACTTCCAGTGGCTCGAGAACATCGAGCCGTGGTGCATCTCGCGTCAGCTCTGGTGGGGGCACCAGATCCCGGCGTGGTACGGGCCGGATGGCCATGTCTTCGTCGCCGCGGGTGAGGACGAGGCAAGGTCCGCCGCGGCCCGCCATTACGGCAGCGAAGTGTCGCTCACCCGGGACGAGGATGTGCTCGACACCTGGTTCTCCTCCGCGCTGTGGCCGTTCTCGACGCTCGGCTGGCCGGAAAAGACGCCGGAGCTCGCCCGCTATTATCCGACCAGCACGCTCGTCACCGGCTTCGACATCATCTTCTTCTGGGTCGCCCGGATGATGATGATGGGCATCCATTTCATGGACGACGTGCCCTTCCGCGACGTCTACATCCACGCCCTCGTCCGCGACGAGAAGGGCGCGAAGATGTCGAAGTCGAAGGGCAACGTCATCGACCCGCTCGACCTCGTCGAGAAATACGGCGCCGATGCCTTGCGCTTCACGCTCGCCGCCATGGCCGCGCAGGGGCGCGACATCAAGCTTTCGACGCAACGGGTTGAAGGATATCGCAATTTCGCGACCAAGATCTGGAATGCGGCGCGCTTTGCCGAGATGAACGGCTGCGTGCGCGTGGCGGATTTCGCGCCGGACAAGGCGACGCTGACGCTCAACCGCTGGATCGTCGGCGAGTGCGGGGCGGCTGCAGGCGCGGTCACGGCGGCGCTCGAGGCGTTCAAGTTCAACGAGGCGGCCGGCGCGGCCTACCGCTTCGTCTGGAATCTCTTCTGCGACTGGTATCTCGAGCTCGCCAAGCCTGTGCTGCAGGGCGAGGACGGCCCCGCCAAGGACGAGACGCGGGCGACGATCGCTTTCGTCCTCGACGAGATCTGCAAGCTGCTGCACCCCTTCATGCCCTTCCTCACCGAGGAGCTGTGGGCCATCAAGGGCGAAGAGGGGCCCGCGCGGGAGACGATTCTGGCGCTCGCGCCGTGGCCTGCGACCAGGGTGGCGGGCGATGCCGAGGCGGAGGCCGAGATCGGCTGGATCATCGACCTCGTGTCCGACATCCGCTCCGCCCGGGCAGAGACGAACGTGCCGGCCGGGGCGCAGGTGCCACTCGTCTTCGTTGGTGCCTCCGCCGAGACCCGGGCGCGCGTCGCACGCTGGGAAGATGTGCTGCGCCGTCTCGCCCGGCTGGGCGACATCAGCTATGCCGAAGCTGTGCCCGGGGGCAGCATCCAGCTCATCGTCCGCGGCGAAGTGGCCGCCCTGCCGCTCGCCGGCCTCGTCGATCTCGCTGCCGAGCGTATTCGCCTCGAGAAGGAACTCGGCAAGCTCGATGCGGACATTGCCCGCATCGACGCCAAGCTCGCCAATGCGGACTTCGTCGCCCGCGCCCCGGAAGAGGTCGTGGAGGAGCAGAAGGAGCGCCGGGAGGGCGCTCTCCTGCGCCAGGGCAAGATCCGCGAAGCGCTCGCACGCCTCGCATAGCGATTAAGGTTAATTTCCTCTCAATTTTATGTGACTTCAGCGCAACAGGCCGTGACGATCGACGATCGGCACGGCCCTGGCGCTCCGGCTGCCGCGAAGCCGCCATAAACGAGTCGCACCTCTTTACGCACAGCAAATCCTTGAAAGCGCTGCGGTTTGGCTGCGGGGTCCAAGGTTCCGGCAAGCAATTGCCGGGAGGATTGGGCTCGTGGGTGCCTCTTGGCATCGCCGCAGGCTTCTGGGAAAGAATTGCCTCGCAAGGGGCAGGGCGAACAGGGAGTGCGTTGCCATATGGACGCGCGCGTCTTCAACAAGGCGAAGCTGCCCAGCCGTCACGTGACGGAGGGGCCCGCGCGTGCGCCCCATCGCTCCTATTATTATGCGATGGGCCTGACAGAGCGGCAGATCCACCAGCCCTTCGTCGGCGTCGCCAGCTGCTGGAACGAGGCGGCTCCCTGCAACATCGCCCTGATGCGTCAGGCCCAGGCGGTGAAGAAGGGCGTCGCCGCCGCCGGCGGAACGCCGCGCGAGTTCTGCACGATTACCGTGACCGACGGCATCGCCATGGGCCACCAGGGGATGAAGTCCTCGCTCGTCTCGCGCGAGGTCATCGCCGATTCGGTCGAGCTCACCATGCGCGGCCACTGCTATGACGCGCTCGTCGGCCTCGCCGGCTGCGACAAGTCGTTGCCCGGCATGATGATGGCCATGGTGCGCCTCAACGTTCCCTCGATCTTTATCTACGGCGGCTCCATCCTGCCCGGCCACTTTCGGGGAAAACCCGTCACCGTGCAGGATGTCTTCGAAGCCGTGGGCCGCCATTCCGTCGGCGGCATCTCGGACGACGACCTTGCCGAGCTGGAGCAGGTGGCCTGTCCTTCGGCCGGAGCCTGCGGCGCGCAGTTCACCGCCAACACCATGGCAACCGTCTCGGAGGCCATCGGCCTCGCGCTGCCTTATTCGGCGGGTGCACCGGCGCCCTACGAGATCCGCGACCGCTTCTGCATGACGGCGGGCGAGATGGTCATGGAACTCGTCGCCCGGCAGATCCGCCCGCGCGATATCGTCACACGGAAGGCGCTGGAGAATGCAGCGACCGTGGTGGCCGCCTCGGGCGGCTCAACCAATGCGGCACTGCATCTGCCGGCTATCGCCCATGAGGCGGGCATCGGGTTCGACCTCTTCGACGTTGCCGAGATCTTCCGCCGCACGCCCTATATCGCCGATCTCAAGCCCGGCGGGCGTTATGTCGCCAAGGACATGTTTGAGATCGGCGGCATTCCGCTCCTGATGAAGACGCTGCTCGACCACGGTTTCCTTCATGGCGACTGCATGACCGTCACGGGTCGCACGATCGCGGAAAACCTCGCTTCCGTGCGCTGGAACGATGAGCAGGACGTGGTGCGTCCCGCCGACAAGCCGCTGTCGCCGACGGGCGGCGTGGTCTGCCTTCGCGGCAATCTCGCGCCGGATGGCGCCATCGTGAAGGTGGCGGGCATGGACGAGGACAGCCTCGAATTTGCCGGACCCGCCCGATGTTTCGACAGCGAGGAGGCCTGCTTCGAAGCGGTGACGAACCGCGCCTACGAAGAAGGGGACGTGCTCGTCATCCGCTACGAAGGGCCGCGCGGCGGCCCCGGCATGCGTGAGATGCTGGCCACGACGGCGGCCCTCTACGGGCAGGGCATGGGCGACAAGGTGGCGCTTATCACGGACGGACGTTTCTCCGGCGCGACGCGAGGCCTGTGCATCGGCCATGTCGGGCCGGAGGCGGCCGTCGGCGGACCGATCGCCTTGCTGCGCGACGGCGACATCATCGAGATCGATGCCGTGGCCGGCAGGCTGGATGTGCGGCTGTCCGAGGCTGAGATGGCGCGTCGGCGCGCCGTCTGGACCCCGCGCGAGACGGATTATGGCTCGGGGGCACTCTGGAAATATGCGCAGACGGTCGGGCCGGCGCGCGGCGGCGCCGTGACCCATCCCGGCGCCTTCGAAGAAAAGCACTGCTATGCTGACCAGTAGAGTACTCGCCTGCGGGCTCGGCGCCCTCGTCTTTGCCGCCACGCCGGCGGCCCTGGCGCTCGACGGCCCGCGCTCCGCCGCCGCCCCGGTGATCGGCGCCTCGCCCACCGATGCCTTCAAGTCGGTGCGCGACGCCTTCAAGATCGGCATCCGCGACTACAACGCCGGCGACAAGGTGGGCGCCGTGCGCGCGCTCGAATATGCGGCAACCCAGGGCCATACCATGGCGCTGTGGAAGCTCGGCCGCATGTATGCCGAGGGTGACGGCGTCGGCCACGACGATCTCAAGGCCTTCGAGTATTTCTCGAAGATCGCCGACCAGTATGCGGACGAGAGCCCGGCTTCGGCCAATGCGCGCTTCGTCTCCAGCGCCTTCGTCGCGCTCGGCGGCTATTTTCTTGAAGGCATATCCGGCAGCTACGTCAAACGCGACGTCAGCCGCGCGGTGGACATGTTCTACTATGCTGCCTCCTACTACGGCGATCCGGATGCGCAGTACGGCCTTGCACGCCTCTATCTCGAGGGGCTCGGCGTCGAGAAGGACAGCCGCCAGGCAGCGCGCTGGCTGCACCTGTCCGCGGAGAAGGGTCACCACGCCGCCCAGGCGCTACTCGGCAACCTGCTCATCCTCGGCGACGGCGTGCCGCGGCAAGGTGCACGCGGCCTGATGTGGCTGACGATGGCCCGCGAGGCGGCCGATCCGCAAAAGGACAGCTGGATCATCGATCTGCATGACAAGGCCTTCTCTTCCGCGAGCGAAAGCGACCGGCAGGCGGCGCTCGCCTACATGCAGCAGTATCTCAGCAAAAACCGCTAAAAACCTCAGATGATTCAGCCTTTCGACACCGACTCGTTCTCCGCGAGTCGCGCCCGATGGAAGGCGTACAGCGGCGCCCGGTCAGCCCCGCGGGAGTTTCGCGATACCTCGTCCAGAAGCTCTCGTGCTGATGGCCGCCTCCCGATTGCGGCCTCGATGGCACAGTCGTGTTGCCGGCGGAAATCGTCGAATCCGGCGTCCCGCTGGTCGGGCCCGCACACGAGCGTATAAAGCCGCGTCGCCTCGCCGCGGCCGCGCAGGCGCACCTCGTCGACGAGGAGGAAGCCGAAGGCGGGCGCCGCGGCGACGACCGCTCCCGAGGCGAGGATTGGCTCCCCGTAGATTTTGCTCGCCTGCTCGATGCGCGCGGCAGCATTTACCGTATCGCCCACGGCGGAATAGTCGAAGCGATGCAGCGAGCCGAGGTTGCCGACGCAGGCCGGACCGGTGTGGATGCCGATGCCCACGGCAAGTGGCGGCAAACCCTCCTGCGCCAGGGCTGGGGCAAGCCGGCCAATGGCCGCTTGCATGGCGAGGGCGGCCGCGAGCGCCTTCGCCACGTGGTCGGGCACGTCGAGCGGTGCGTTCCAGAAGGCCATGAGGCCGTCGCCGAGGAACTTGTCGATGGTGCCGCCGTGGCGCATCACCTCGTCGGTCAGCGGCGTGTGCACGGTATTGAGGAAGGCGACGACGTCCCGCGCGTCGAGCCGCTCGGCACGACTGGTGAAGCCGCGAATGTCGGCGAAGAGAACGGTTATCGGCCGGGTTTCGCCGCCGAGCGCCAGGCGCCCTGGTTCGCGCGACAGCACCGCCACGACCTCCGGTGACAGATAGCGCGCGAAGGCTTGGCGGATCCACCGCCGCTCCGCCTCAGTGCGACGCAGGGCGATGGCGATGGCACTGGCGAAAGACGCCGCCGTGCCGGCCAGCGGCCAGACTGGATCGATGAGCATCGCCGCGCGCGAGAAGGCAAGCCAGCTTGCCGCGCCCACGGCCGCCGCGAGGCCAAGGAAGGCGGGGGCGCTGACAAGGGGCCGCACCCGCAGGGCAAGTGCCACGGCAAGGGCGCTGAGGGCAAGAAGCCCGGCCACCTCGACGCCCGGCGCATAATCCGGCCGCATCAGGCGGGCATCCGACAGCACGTGCTCGAGGAATTCCGCGTGGATATCGACGCCGGGCACCGCCGCCTCGAGCGGCGTCGCGCGCACGTCGGCAAGGGCGGCGGCGCTCGTGCCGACGAGGACGATGGCGCCGGAAAGCGCGGCCGTATCGGCGGAGCCGTCCAGCAGGCGCCAGGCCGGGAGGCGACGCTCGTCTCGCGTGCCGGCATAGTGGATGCGCAGCGCCCCGTCCGCCTCTGTGGCGATCGTGACCTCGCCGATGCGCAGAGCCGCGATCCCCGTCGGACGTCCGAAAGCGGTTTCGCCGCTCGCATTCGAGGCGCGCACGAGGATGGTCGATGCCCCTTGCGCGACACGCAGCGCCTCGCTTGCCAGGCCCGGCACCAGCGCATCGCCGAGCGCCATGAGCATCGGCACGCGCCGCACGACGAGGTCGCGATCCGGCACCCAGTTGAGCGCCCCGAGGCCGGCTGCCGGTTCGGTGAAGAGCGGCAGAGAGGGAATGACGCCCGAGAAGCGCGGCACGAATTTCAGGGGATCGTCGCCTGCCGTGGCAAAGCCCGCTTTCGGCGCGAGGGGCGTCTCACCAGGGGCGTTCGTCAGGGAGAGGCTCATGATGACAGGGGCTGAGGCGACGGCCTCGGCCAGCCGCTCGTCGCCGTCCGGCCCGTTGGTTCGCTCCGGCTCCGACAAGAGGATGTCGAAGGCGACGGCGGCGGCACCGGCCGCCCGCAGCCGGTCGACGATCGCGGCGAGGCGCGCCCGCGGCCAGGGCCACTGGCCCAGTCGGGCAAGGCTCTCGTCGTCGATATCGACGATGCGAACGGGCAGGGTGGGGTCGTAGGGACGCGGCGACAGGCGCTGGTAGCTGTCGAATGTGATGTCGCGCACGGCGCGCACCGGCATGGGCGCCCAGAGGATGAGCGCGGCAGTGACGGCAACCGGAACGAGCACGGCGATCCAGCCGCCGGGCTGCAGGTGGCGGCGTGCCCATCGGCGTCGGTCCGTCGGTGTCGTCGGCGTCGGGCCGCTGTCCTGCATGGGTCGTCTCCGTCTGCAGGAGAGACTGTCGCAATCGCCGGTGCGCAAGGCAAATCGCGCCCCTTCCTCGTGCACTGGCTGCGTTGCAAGTTATACTCTCGTCAAGCAAAGAGGGGCGCGCGATGGCAAGGTGCACGATTGCCACGGTGGCGGCACTGGCTGCCGGCTTCCTGACGGCGCTCTGCGGGCCCGCAGCGGCCGAGACGGACATCGGCGCGGCCGTGATCGCCGAGCGCCAGGTGTCGGGCAGCCTCAACGGGCGGGTGCGGACCGTCACCGTCGGTTCGGACGTCTTCGCCGACGAGATCATCCGCACCGGCCGGGACAGCGCGGCTCGCCTCGTCTTCCGCGACGAGACGCACTTGATGATGACGGCCAATGCCGTCGTCACGCTCGACCGCTTCGTCTTCAATCCCGACCGGACGGCAACTGAAGCCGTGGTGCGCGCCACCCGCGGCGCCTTCCGCTGGGTGAGCGGCGCCTCGCCCTCCGGCGCGTACGAGATCCGCACGCCGATCGCGACCATCGGCGTACGTGGCACAGTCTTCGATCTCCTCGTCGAGGCCGCCCGCGTCACGGTGGTGCTGCAGGCGGGAGCGGTCGAGGTTTGCACGCTCGCGGGCCGCTGTGTCGACATGGTGCGTCCCGCAGACGTCGTCGTCGTCACGCGGACCGGCCTCGCCGGGCCGGTGCCCGGCACGGCGAATACCTTCGACTTCTTCGAGGCCTGCCTGCGGAGCAGCAACCGGGCCCTCTGCCGGCAGGTGGAAGAGGTGCCGTCAAGGCAGCCGGTCGAATGGCTCGACCGCAACGGCCCCGCCTCGCCGGGTGATGGAGGCTCCTCACAGGGCGGCAACCGCGGCGGCCAGGGCAGTGGCAATCAAGGAGGCGGCGTACCGGGAAACAACGGGCCGTGAGCCATGGCGTTCACAGATCGAATTCGGCCATGACGGGCACGTGGTCGGACGGCTTGTCCCAGGCGCGCGTGCGCTTGACGATCGTGACGCTCCGGAGCCGGTCGGCCGCCTGCGGCGACAGGAGCAGGTGGTCGATGCGGATGCCATTGTTCTTCTGCCACGCCCCCGCCTGGTAGTCCCAAAAGGTATAGAGGCCCGTGGCATCGGTGGTGGAGCGCAGGGCGTCGTAGAGACCGAGGTTGAGGAGGCCGCGGAACTTCTCCCGCGTTTGCGGCAGGAACAGCGCGTCGTTCACCCACAGCTCCGGCCGGGCTGCATCCTTCGGCTCGGGGATGACGTTGAAGTCGCCCGCGATTACGAAGGGCTCCTCTTCGGCGAGCCGGGTCCGGGCGTGGGCATGGAGCCGGTCCATCCAGGCGAGCTTGTAGCTGTATTTCTCGGACGGCGCGGGATTGCCGTTCGGCAGGTAGATCGCGGCGATGCGCGCCGCGCCCTTCTTGCCCGGCACGAGCGCCTCGACGAAGCGCGCCTGACCGTCATCGTCGTCACCAGGCAGGCGCAGGCGGATGTCCTCCAGCGGCCGCTTGGAGAGGATGGCGACGCCGTTGAAGCTCTTCTGCCCGCACAGCGCGATGTTATAGCCGGTGCCGTCGAGCTCGAGCCGCGGGAAGGCGTCCTCCTGGCACTTCAGCTCCTGCAGGCAGACGACGTCCGGCGCCTCCTCCTTCAGGAAACGCAGCAGATGCTCCAGCCGCTGCTTGACGGAATTGACGTTCCAGGTGGCGATCCGCATGGCGTGTCGGCTCCGGCGAAGGGGTGTTGCCTCATCGTCATGGAGATGTGACACGGGAGGGACGGCACCGCAATCACGCGAAGGCGAGGGGTGGGGGATGGATCGGTCGTCCTGGCATCAACCGATCGATGCCTATTGCGAGCGCATCGATCCGAGCTTCTGGTCCGAACCCGTCAATGCGCTGACGAACGGCGCCTTCATCCTCGCGGCCATCGCGGCGGGCCTGATCTGGCTGCGGGCGCCGCGGCGGGACTGGCTGGTGGCGGTCCTGATCGTGCTGGCCTTTGCCGTAGGCGTCGGCTCCTTCCTCTTCCACACGGTCGCGACGCGCTGGGCGGCACTCGCCGATGTCGTGCCCATCGCACTGTTCATCATCGTCTATTTCTTCCTCGCCATGCGGCGCTACCTTCAGCTGCCGCTGTGGGCGGCGCTCGCCGTCACGGCGCTGTTTCAGGGATTGTCGATGATGGTGCCAGGATTGTGGCTCGATTTCGCCCGCGCGCAGTTCGGCTACGATCCGCTCAACGGATCGGCCGGCTATCTGCCGGCCGCCGCCGCGATGATCGTCGTCGGGGCCCTCGTATGGCGCTGCAAGCCGGCCGTCGGACGTGCGCTCGTCGGCATCGGCGGCCTCTTCGTCGTCTCGCTGACCTTCCGCAGCATCGATACGCTCGTTTGTGGCGCGTTGCCCCTCGGCACCCATTTCGTGTGGCACCTCGCCAACGGGCTCGTTTTGTTCCTGCTGCTGCGGGTGGCGCTGCCGAGGCCGGCCTGAGCGCTACCAGCGCCTCGTGCAGACGCGCACGCGGCGCGGCCCCCACGGTGTGTCGCGCCAGCGCCAGCGGCAGACCACACGGCCGCGCGGCGGTGGGCCCGGCCGCCAGAAGCAGTCACCCCAGCGGTTGCACACCCAGCGGACGGAGGTAACGGGCCCTTCCGTCCGTTGGGCTGCTCTCGCGCCGTCAGCGGATGGCGCGAGGGGCATGGCCCCGGCCGACGCGCCCAAGCCCAGACCGAGACCCATGCCGAGACAAAGGATTGCTGCCTTGACGCTGTCTCTCATGTGCCGTCTCCCACTCGAGCCTTCCACTTTGCCCCCACGTCGACGGGGCGAGCGGCGCAGCGGGCTGTCCGCCCCATTCAGTTCTTCTCGATCGACACACCGTGCTGACTGATGCTGATCTCCACCCCGTCGGGCTTGCGCTCTTCCTCGTAGAGGCGATAGCCGAGAACGATGACGACGACGCCCAGCGCGCCGACGAGAAGATAAAGCAGGCTTCGTGATGGCATGATACACCCCCGTCCCTTGCATGTCCGGGACGACAACGGGGCCTCAGCCGCATTTGTTCCGCCTGGGTCGTCAGCCGGTCGCAGCGACCGCCTTGATGCCGTCGATGACGAACTGGACCGCGAGGGCGGCAAGGATAACGCCGAGCAGGCGCGTGAGCACGATGTTGCCCGTCGTGCCGAGCAGCCGCGCTATGCTCTTGGCGAGATGGAAGACGACGAGGCAGAGCGCCAGTACCGCGGCAATCATGGCGAGCAGCAGAACGAGCCGCACCGGCTCGCCGCCCGCCTGGCCGGCGATGAGAATCGTGGCGGTGATGGCGCCCGGGCCGGCGAGCAGGGGTATGGCGAGCGGGAAGGCCGCCACGTTACGGATATGGTCCTCGGTGATCGCCGTCTCGGCCGTCGCCGCCTTGCGCGCCGTCCTCAGCTCGAAAACCATCTCGAAGGCGATCCAGAACAGCAGCAGTCCCCCGGCGATGCGGAAGGCCGGCAGGCCGATGCCGAGCGCCTGCAGGAGGAAATCGCCGCCGAGGCCGAAGAAGGCCATGATGCCGAAGGCGATGATGCAGGCGCGCACGGCGACGCGCCGGCTCTCCGCCGCCGTCATGCCACGCGTGAGGCTGAGGAAGATCGGTGCAAGACCCGGCGGATCGAGCGTGACGAGCAGCGTGACGAGTGCCGATGAGATGAATTCCTGCACGATGCCCCCGCATTCTGCCGCTTTTCACGCGCGATTGTGCCGTCGCCGCCGAGGCTTGCGCAAGGCAGTTGGCGCTCCTGCGCCACCGTGCTTCGAGACTTGCGCCGGCCGGCGTCGCAGAAACATCCAAAACCACAACTAAGTGGCTGATTCTGATCGTGGATCAGTTACGGGGCGCGGCGCTTTCGCCTATGGCATTTTGGGGCCGTATGGGCTAGACCCAATGAGACTCATTCCGCCGCGACATCCCCGCCGGCGGAGCATTCACTGCGGACGTGCACCTTGGCGGATCAAGACGACATCGAGAACGGCGGCAGCGACCGCGAGCCGCCCGGCGGCGATATCAAGCCGGTCTCCATCATCGATGAAATGAAGCGCAGCTACCTCGATTACGCCATGAGCGTGATCGTGAGCCGTGCCCTGCCGGATGTGCGCGACGGCCTCAAGCCCGTGCACCGGCGCATCCTCTTCTCGATGCACGAGAACGGCTACACGCCGGACAAGCCCTACCGAAAATCGGCCCGCATCGTCGGTGACGTGATCGGTAAGTATCACCCGCACGGCGACCAGTCGATCTACGACGCCCTCGTGCGCATGGCGCAGGATTTCTCCATGCGCCTGCCGCTCGTCGACGGGCAGGGCAACTTCGGCTCGGTGGACGGCGACCCGCCGGCGGCTATGCGCTATACCGAATCGCGGCTTGCCAGGGCGGCAATGTCCCTGATCGAGGATATCGACAAGGACACGGTCGATTTCAACGACAACTACGACAATACGGAGCAGGAGCCGTCGGTTCTGCCGGCGCGTTTCCCGAACCTGCTCGTCAACGGCGCCGGCGGCATCGCCGTCGGCATGGCCACCAACATCCCGCCGCATAATCTCGGCGAGGTGGTCGATGCCTGTGTCGCCTATATCGACCGGCCCGAGATCACCGACGAGGATCTGATCGAGATCGTGCCCGGCCCGGACTTCCCGACCGCGGCGACGATCCTCGGCCGCTCGGGCATCCGAGCGGCCTACACGACCGGGCGCGGCTCCATCATCATGCGTGCCCGGAGCGTGGTAGAGGAGGTGCGCAAGGACCGCGAGGCAATCGTCGTCACGGAAATTCCGTACCAGGTGAACAAGGCGGCGCTGATCGAGAAGATCGCCGATCTGGTACGCGAGAAGCGCATCGAAGGCATTTCGGACCTGCGCGACGAATCCGACCGCGACGGCATGCGCATCGTCATCGAACTGAAGCGCGATGCGGTGGCGGACGTCGTCCTCAACCAGCTCTACCGCTACACGCCCATGCAGACGAGCTTCGGCGCCAACATGGTGGCGTTGAACGGCGGCCGGCCGGAGGTGATGACGCTGCGCGACATGATCGTCGCCTTTGTCGATTTCCGTGAGGAGGTGGTCTCCCGCCGCACAAAGTTCCTGCTCAACAAGGCGCGCGATCGCGCCCACGTGTTGGCGGGTCTTGCCATTGCCGTCGCCAATATCGACGAGGTCATCCACCTCATCCGCACGGCGCCGGACCCGAACTCGGCGCGCGAGGCGCTGATGGCGCGCGACTGGCCGGCCGGCGACGTCGCGCCGCTCATCGCCCTTATCGACGATCCGCGCCACCGGGTGAGCGAGAACGGCACCTATCGCCTGTCGGAGACGCAGGCGCGTGCCATCCTCGACCTGCGCCTGCAGCGCCTGACGGCCCTCGGCCGCGACGAGATCGCCGACGAGCTCAACAAGCTCGCCGAGGAGATCAGCGACTATCTCGACATCCTGCGCTCGCGCGCGCGCATCATGGGCATCGTGAAGGACGAACTCGCCGCCGTGCGCGATGCCTTCGCCACCCCGCGCAAGACCGAGATCCTCGACTGGGCGGCGGATGTAGAGGACGAGGATCTCATCCAGCGCGAGGACATGGTCGTCACCGTCAGCCATGCCGGCTACATCAAGCGCGTGCCGCTGACGACCTACCGGGCCCAGCGGCGCGGCGGCAAGGGCCGCAGCGGCATGCAGACACGCGACGAGGATTTCGTCTCGCGCCTTTTTGTCGCCAGCACGCACACGCCAGTGCTCTTCTTCTCCTCGCATGGCCAGGTGTACAAGGAGAAGGTGTGGCGCCTGCCGCTTGCGGCGCCGAACGCCCGCGGCAAGGCGCTCATCAACATGCTGCCGCTCGACGAGGGCGAGCGCATCACCACCATCATGCCCCTGCCGGAGGACGAGGCGAACTGGGCGTCGCTCGACGTGATGTTCGCCACGGCGCGCGGCAACGTCAGGCGCAACAAGCTGTCCGACTTCGTGCAGGTGAACCGCGCCGGCAAGATCGCCATGAAGCTTGACGAGGGGGATTCCATCGTCGATGTGCAAATCTGCACCGAGCATGACGACGTGCTCCTGACGACGGCGCTCGGCCAGTGCATTCGCTTCCCGGTGCCGGAGGTGCGCGTCTTCAAGGGCCGCGATTCGACCGGCGTGCGCGGTATCTCGCTCGGCGATGGGGACAAGGTCATCTCGCTCGCCATCCTGCGCCATATGGATGCGACGGCGGACGAGCGCGCGGCCTATCTCAAGCTCGCCAATGCCGCGCGCCGCGCGGCCAACGGTGACGGCGCGGAGGAAGAGCTGGATGTGGAGGAGGGCTCGGCCGACAGCGCCTTGTCGCAGGAGCGCTATGCGCTCATGGGCGCGGCCGAGCAGTTCATTCTCACGATCTCGGAGAACGGCTACGGCAAGCGTTCATCGGCCTACGAGTACCGGGTCACCGGCCGCGGCGGCAAGGGCATCGTGGCGATGGCCGTCAACGGTCGCAACGGATCGCTGGTGGCGTCCTTCCCCGTCGAGGCGAGCGACCAGATCATGCTGGTGACCGACGGCGGCCAGCTCATCCGCTGCCCGGTCGACGGCATTCGCATCGTCGGCCGCTCCAGCCAGGGCGTCATCGTCTTCAACACGGCCGAGGACGAGCGCGTTGTCTCCGTTGAAGGCATCAGCGACGAGAGCGAGGATGGGGGCGATGGCGGGGAGGCCTCGACCGAGGCGTGATATGCGTCAATGCCTGCAGCGGGGGCGAGGGCTCGACGCTGCAGGCAGGGACAGGCATGCAACGGAATGTGTGCAAGGGAAAGGGGTGTGCCGCCCCCTGCCTGCCTAGACCTCGAACAGCCGTCCCAGTTCTCCGATGTCCTCCAGATCCTGGAGCAGTGCCGGAGCGTCTGCTGCGTCTTCGGCCAGTTCTGCCGAAGCATTTGTTTCGTCCGCTATGGCCCGGCCGTCCGAAGCGACGGAATCGGCTTTCGTCCGCGGAGTATAGCCTGCAATCTCGATGCCATTCTGGACCGATTCCTCCCTGAGAATGCTCAGGAAGTCAGCGGCGTCCAGCTTTCCGGTGCCGAGTTCTCCGAGCGTGTATGAGCCATCCGGCGAAACAGTTATTTCGTTTGTGCTGACGATATCCGTCGTGACCTTCGGATTGAGCATGAGCTCTGCAAGCGGATATCCTTTTCCGTTGCGTCCTTCCTGCCCCAGTGCGGTCAGGATGCTCGTATTGCGATTGTCGGGACCGGAAGCCCAGATGATCTTTCCCCCACCAGCCTCGTTGACCTGCCTGGCGAGATCGTCCACCAGCTTGTAGCCGTCGACGCCTCCGTTCAGGCGATTGTTCAAGCTGCTGCCGTTCAAATGGACCATCGTGCGGTTCGCGTAGATGCCGTCGGGCTGCCGGTCCGTGAGGACCAGCAGGGCGGAACAGGACGTCAACCGATTGGTTTCCAATGCCGTGCTGGCATCATGCGCGGCCGCCCAGTAATTTATCGGGACGTAGGCCGCAGCGTCCCCGTCGCCATTGCGCTTGGCTCTGCCCGGCGCGGCCACGGCGCTGGTGAACAGGTCATTCTGAGTTCGGCCATTCGCTGCCGACATCGCCGGGGATGAAGCCGCTTGGCTTGTTTCCGACCATGCTTTTGCTTCTTCTGAGAGTGTTCCTGGTGTGATGTGTCTGTAATGGTTTGAATATTGAAAATTGTTATGTATCATATCACTTCTCACATAATCTCATTTGTTAATTGATGCGGGGAATTTGATATTGAATAATGCGCGGTCCCGGCTTGAATGGTAGCCGAGCGGGAGCGATCAGGAACCATTCGACAGTGTGAAAACTGAATGCGCGATGCCGCGCCTTGTTTGAGCTTCCATCTGGTCGCTGTGCCGGGCAGGCGTCCGCCTGTGCGGCGCTGGCATTGCCAGCCGATGGATTGGTCCCTTTCCGTCGGAGCCGAAGGCGGGGGAGTCTCAATCGTTCTCGAGGGCCTTGCGGATGCCGGCGAGCTTCTCGCGGGTTGCCGCCGAGACCAGCGGGAAGGCGAGGTCGAGCTTGCGCATTTCGCTGATGATGGCGGCCATGACGGTGACGCGGGTGAACCACTTGTCGTCGGCCGGCACCACGTACCATGGCGCCTGCTCGGTCGCCGTGGCGCGGATGGCGGCCTCGTAGGCCTGCATGTAGGCGTCCCAGTGTTGGCGCTCGTCGACATCCTTCACGTCGAATTTCCAGTTCTTGGACGGGTCGTCGATGCGGGCGATGAGTCGCTTCTTCTGCTCTTCCTTGGAGACGTTGAGGAAGAACTTCAGAACCTTCGTGCCGTTGCGCGACAGGTAGTCCTCGAACAGGCAAATGTCCTTCAGCCGCTCATCCCAGATGGACCCGGTGACGAGGCGCATCGGCAGTCGCTGCCGCGCGAGGATCTCCGGGTGAACGCGCACCACCAGCACCTCTTCGTAGTACGAGCGGTTGAAGATGCCGATGCGGCCGCGCTCCGGCAGCCGGCAGGTGGTGCGCCACAGGAAATCATGGTCGAGTTCCTCGTCGGAGGGAGCCTTGAACGGATGCACCTGGCAACCCTGCGGGTTGATGCCGGACATCACATGCTTGATCGCTCCGTCCTTGCCGGCGGCGTCCATCGCCTGAAAGATGAGCAGGATTGACCATTCGTTCTGGGCGAAGAGCTTTTCCTGCATCTCGCGCATGTGGGAGATGCCCTCGTCGAGCTTCGCCTTGGCTGCGGCCTTGCTGATGTCGAAGCCGTTGGTGTCGCGCGGGTCGTGTTTCGACAGTCGGAACTTGCTTCCGTCGGTGATGCGGAAGGGGGCAAGGAAGGCGTCGATGTCCGGCATGGGCGACTCCCGCAGCAGGAAAGGACTAGGATAACGGGCCCGGCCGGTTTATCCAGCGCAGGGCGCCGCCAGGGAGATTCCATGTCCGTACGCACCGCTCTCTATGCCGGCTCGTTCGATCCCGTCACCAACGGGCATCTCGATGTCGTGCGCAATGCCTGCCGCCTCGTCGACAGGCTGGTCATTGCCATCGGCGTCCATCCGGGCAAGACGCCGCTCTTCCGCGCCGAGGAACGGGCTGAGATGCTGGAGGAAGAGTGCGGGCCGCTGGCGCAGGAACAGGGAGCCGAACTCGCCGTCGTCACCTTCTCCGATCTCGTGGTGGAGGCAGCGCGCCGCAACGGCGCCAGCCTGCTCATCCGCGGGCTGCGCGACGGCACCGATCTCGATTACGAGATGCAGATGGCGGGCATGAACGAGGTCCTGGCGCCAGACGTGCAGACCGTTTTCCTGCCGGCGTCTCCCATCGTGCGCCCCATCACCGCCACGCTCGTGCGGCAGATCGCGGCGATGGGCGGCGATGTCTCGCGTTTCGTGCCTCACCGGGTGGCCGCCCGCCTTCAAAGACGTTTCGCCGGCGGCTGAGCCGGCCCGGATCAGGAGAGCCTCATGCCGCGTTTGCTGCTCGCGCTTGCCGCCTTCATGTCCCTCATCGTCGCGCCCGCGCTCGTCACGCCGGCCATGGCGCAGGCGAAACTCGACCCCGAGAACACGATCTATCTCGACACCAAGGACGGGCGCGTCACCATCCGCCTCAGGCCAGATCTCGCGCCGATGCACGTTGAGCAGATCAAGAAGCTGACGCGGGCCGGCTTCTATGACGGCATCGTCTTCCACCGCGTCATTGACGGCTTCATGGCTCAGACCGGCGACCCGACGGGCACCGGCACCGGCGGCTCGCAGTTGCCGGACCTGCCGGCCGAGTTCTCCAACGCCCCCTTCAAGCGCGGCACGCTCGGCATGGCGCGGGCGCAGGATCCAAACTCTGCCAACTCGCAGTTCTTCATCTGCTTCGACGATGCGTCCTTCCTCAACGGCCAGTACACCGTCTTCGGCGAGGTTGTCTCGGGCATGGATGTGGTCGACAAGATCAAGAAGGGCAGCAAGGCCCGCAACGGCGCGGTCGACAACCCGGACAAGATCGTCCGCATGCAGGTCGCCGCAGACGCCAAGTGAAAGGCGCCCTGCAGACCCGGATGCCGGACCGGGGCGATTCACGGCTCGTTCAACCAGGAGACAAGAGATGACGACCGATCCCGAAAACACCATCGTCATGGAGACCACAAAGGGCCGCGTCGTCATCGCGCTGCGGCCGGATCTCGCGCCGAACCACGTGGCACGTATCAAGGAGTTGGCGCGGGCCGGCTTCTATGACGGCATCGTCTTCCACCGCGTCATCGACGGCTTCATGGCCCAGGTCGGTTGCCCGCACGGCACCGGCACCGGCGGCTCGGACCTGCCGGACCTGAAGGCCGAGTTCAACGCGGAGCCGCACGTGCGCGGCACCTGCTCGATGGCCCGTACCCAGAATCCCAACTCCGCCAACTCGCAGTTCTTCATCTGCTTCGACGACGCGCGCTTCCTCGACCGGCAGTACACCGTCTGGGGCAAGGTCGTCGAAGGCATGGAGAACGTCGACCAGCTGAAGCGCGGCGAGCCCGTGCGTGACCCCGACAGCATCGTCTCGATGCGTGTCGTGGCCGACGCAGCGTGACGTCCTGAAGCCTGGAGCCAAGGGGCGAGCCATTTGGCTCCAGGCAAGAGCCGCGTCGTAGCCGGGCTTCGACGCGTGGATGTCCGCGACAGCCGCAAGCATGATGCGGCCTTCATGCCAGGCTCCGCGAGTAGGACCGCCGCCGAATGTCAAACGATGCACTGGCAAGCCTGCCCCTCACCGCTTAAGTCCTGCCGCGAAGAACCTTCGTTTCACCCAGGAAGAACCGTTGCGCGTCGATCTGTTCGACTTCGAACTGCCCGATGAGAGCATCGCCCTGCGGCCGGCGAGCCCGCGCGACAGCGCGCGCATGCTCGTGGTGCGTCCCGATGGAGAAAGGCTGCTCGCGGATCGGATCGTACGCGAACTGCCGGATTTGCTGGCGCCGGGCGATGTGCTCGTCCTCAACGACACTCGCGTCATCCCGGCGCGTCTTGCCGGCATCCGCGTGCGCGGCGAGGCCGTGTCCCACGTCGAGGTGACGCTTCACAAGCGCGAGGGCGCCGATCTCTGGCGCGCCTTTGCCCGCCCCGGCAAGCGCCTCAAGGTAGGCGACCGCATCCGCTTCGGCGAGGAGGGCGAGAACATGGCCTGCCTGCTCGCCGCCCTCGATGCGGAGGTAGAAGAGAAGAGCGACGGTGGCGAGGTGCTGCTGCGCTTTGCCTTCTCGGGGCCGGCGCTCGACGAGGCGATTGCCCGCCTCGGCCATGTGCCGCTGCCGCCCTACATCGCCTCGAAGCGGCCTGACGATGCCGCAGACCTCAGGGATTACCAGACCATCTACGCTCGCCACGACGGCGCCGTCGCTGCGCCGACCGCGGGCCTCCACTTCACGGACGAGCTTTTCTGCGCGCTCGATACGCGCGGCATCGCGCGGCGCTTCGTGACGTTGCACGTCGGCGCCGGTACCTTCCTGCCGGTCAAGGCTGAAGATACGCGCGATCATCGCATGCACGCCGAATGGGGCACCATCGACGACACGACGGCTGCCGCGCTGAATGCCGCGCGCGCCGAGGGGCGGCGTATCGTTGCCGTCGGCACGACGGCCCTGCGCCTGCTCGAAAGCGCCGTGCGCCCGGACGGTACCTTCGAGGCATGGCGCGGGGACACGTCGATCTTCATCACGCCGGGCTATCGCTTTCGCGCCGTCGATGTGCTGATGACCAACTTCCACCTGCCGCGCTCGACGCTCTTCATGCTGGTCTGTGCCTTCGCCGGCATGGAGACGATGAAGGCGGCTTATGCCCACGCCATCGCGGCGGGCTATCGCTTCTATTCCTATGGCGATGCCAGTCTGCTCTTCCGCGCGCCGGAGCCGCCAGCATGACCGTTTCCTTCACCTTCACCCCCGGCAAGACGAGCGGCTCCGCCCGAACAGGCGAGATCCGCATGCCGCGGGGTGTCATCCGCACACCGGCCTTCATGCCCGTGGGCACGGCAGCCACCGTCAAGGCCATGTATCCCGACCAGGTGAAGGCGCTGGGGGCGGACGTCGTCCTCGGCAACACCTATCACCTCATGCTCCGTCCGGGGGCCGAGCGGGTGGCCGCGCTCGGCGGCCTGCACAAGTTCATGAACTGGCCCTATCCGATCCTGACGGATTCCGGTGGTTTCCAGGTCATGTCGCTGGCACAGCTGCGCAAGATCGATGAGAACGGCGTCACCTTCCAGTCCCATCTCGACGGGTCGACGCATGTTCTCACGCCCGAACGCTCCATCGAGATCCAGGGCCTGCTCGGCTCCGACATCCAGATGCAGCTCGACGAATGCGTGAAGCTGCCGTGCGAGGAGGCAGTGGCGGAGAAGGCGATGCGCCTCTCCCTGCGCTGGGCCGAGCGCTGCAAGGTCGCCTTCGGCACGCAGCCCGAGCGGGCGTTGTTCGGCATCGTGCAGGGCGGCGAGGTCCCGCGTCTGCGCATCGAGAGCGCGCGCGAACTCGTCGACATGGGGCTCGACGGCTATGCCATCGGCGGCCTTGCTGTGGGCGAACCGCAGCCTGTCATGCTCGCCATGATCGAGACCGTGATGCCTCATCTCCCGGCCGGCAAGCCGCGCTATCTCATGGGCGTCGGTACACCGGACGATATCGTCGAAGCCGTGCGTCGCGGCATCGACATGTTCGACTGCGTCATGCCCACGCGGGCTGGCCGGCACGGCCTCGCCTATACCCGCTTCGGCCGCATCAATCTGCGCAATGCCTGCCATGCCGAGGATTCACGGCCGCTCGACCCCGATTCCAAGTGCCCGGCCTCGAACACCTACAGCCGCGCGTATCTGCACCACCTCGTCAAGGCGGGCGAGATCCTCGGCATGATGCTGCTGACGTGGAACAATCTCGCCTATTATCAGGATCTCATGTCCGGCCTGCGCCGCGCCATTGCGGACGACCGTCTCGACGACTTCATCGCCGAGACGAAGGCAGCCTGGGCGCGCGGCGAGAAGGGCGGGGACGCCACCGCCTGAGCCGCCTCACCAGACGGGCGAGCCGGGGGTAACGAAGAAGCCGTCGTCAGCCTCCGTCGCCCCGCCCATGGCTGCCGCCAGCGTCTCCTCGATGCGCCGCGCGATGCCGATGCGATAGTGCATCGGATCCCAGTAGTTGCTGTCCTCACGCGTCACGGGCGACGATCGGCGGAAATCGAGGAGCAGCGCGCCGTGGCGCTGCGCAATCTCGGCGAGCATGGCCTTGCAGGCCTCCTCGTGCATGACGGCCTTGCTGCCTGGCCGCGGCTGCACGGCGACATGCACCGGCGGCAGCAGGATCATCTTGCGCGTCGTGGCCGGTGCGCGTGCGAGCATGGCATCGAGCCATGCGAGCGCCGGAAAGCGCCAGCTCTTACGCTCCGCCTCGCTCACCGTCTCGGCGGGCACGACGGATGTCACGGCCTCGGGGGCATGCCCCTGCCAGATGTGCATGCGCGCGCGGGAAAGGTCGTAGGTGTCCTCCGGCGGCACGAAGACCTCGTAGCCGTCGCCGCGGATGCGCTCGTCCATGAGGCCGAGCCGATAGGCTGCCACCCGCAGGGCGATCTCGAGATTCTTGGAATTGAAGAGATGGGCCCAGTCGTTGAGCCGGTCGTCGTCGTAGAGCCAGGGCGGGAAGGGGCGGGGCGTCAGGCGCTTGGCCTCGCTGTCGGCGTCGCGGTCGCACCAGGGCGCGTCGATGCCGAAGACGAGCGTCCCCGGCGCCGGCGTATGGCGCAGGAACAGGTCGGCGATCTGCATCTGTTCCCATGGCGTGGCGGCATTCATCGCAAGATTGGCGAAGCGCCCGCCGAGGAGCTTATCGAGCCGCTGCGGATCGAGGAGACGTACGGTCGAAGTCCCGAAGACGGCGGAGGAATAACGTCCGCTGCGCACGATTTGCGGATAGACGTAGCGCTGGTTGATGTCCATGAGCGGACCCGGCTCGCCCGCGCCGCGCCTGACGCCGTAGGGATCGAAGCCGGCGATGACGCCATAGGTCAGCGCGGCGAACGCGAGCGTGGCGAGGACGAAGGTGAGGCTGAAGCGCCTCGCGACCGTCTCGTCCTTGGGGCCGCCGGGCCTGTCCGGCGGCATGCCTGCGCCTGATGTCATCTGCAATCCCTTGCCGGTCAGGGACTTGGCGGTGGTGAGCGCGCTGGGGCTCGAACCCAGGACCTACTGATTAAAAGTCAGTTGCTCTACCGGCTGAGCTACGCGCTCGCTCTGGTCCGCCTCAGATACGGGGAACGCCGGGGGCGGTCAACCACCTTGGCCCTGTGCTGCGGAGCTTTCGAGATCGAGTCCACCGCTGCGCAGGAAGCCCTCGAGCCAGTGGATGTCGTAAAGCCCGTTCTGGATGTCCTGGTTGCGCACCAGCGTGCGGAACAGCGGCAGCGTCGTGTCGATGCCGTCGACGACGAACTCGTCGAGCGCGCGGCGCAGGCGCATCAGGCACTCGTTGCGCGAGCGGCCGTGCACGATCAGCTTGCCGACGAGCGAATCGTAATGCGGCGGAATGCGGTAGCCCTGGTAGACCGCCGAATCAACGCGCACGCCGAGGCCACCGGGCGGATGATAATAGGTGATCGTGCCGGGCGAGGGACGGAAGGTCGCCGGATGTTCGGCATTGATGCGGCACTCGATGGCATGGCCCTCGATCTGCACATCCTCCTGGCGGATGGACAGGGGATGGCCGGCGGCGATGCGAATCTGCTCGATCACGAGATCGATGCCGGTGATCATCTCCGTCACCGGATGCTCCACCTGGATACGGGTGTTCATCTCGATGAAGTAGAACTCGCCGTTCTCGTAGAGAAACTCGACCGTGCCAGCCCCGAGATAGCCGAGCTTCTTCATCGCGTCGGCGACGATGGACCCGATCCGGTCGCGCTCGGCGCGGTTGAGGGCGGGCGAGGGACCTTCCTCCCACACCTTCTGGTGCCGCCGCTGCAGCGAGCAATCGCGCTCGCCGAGGTGGATGGCGCCGCCCTGGCCGTCGCCGAGCACCTGCAGCTCGATGTGTCGCGGCTTCTCGAGATATTTCTCGATATAGACGGCATCGTCGCCAAAGGCCGCCTTCGCCTCCGCGCGCGCGGTCTGCAAGGCGTGCGGCAGCTCATCGGCGTTGCGGGCCACCTTCATGCCGCGCCCGCCGCCACCGGCCGCCGCCTTGATGAGGACGGGAAAGCCGATCTCGGCCGCGACGCGCCGGGCCTCGTCGTCGTCGCTGATGCCGCCCTCCGAGCCCGGCACGCAGGGAATGCCGAGGCGCTTTGCCGTGCGCTTGGCCTCGATCTTGTCGCCCATAAGCCGGATGTGCTCGGCCTTGGGGCCGATGAAGGTGATGTTGTGGTCGCTCAGCATCTCGGCGAAGCGGGCGTTCTCGGACAGAAAGCCGTAGCCGGGATGGACCGCATCGGCGCCCGTGATCTCGCAGGCCGAGATGAGCGCCGGCATGTTGAGATAGCTGTCGCGCGCGGTGGGCGGGCCGATGCACACGCTCTCGTCGGCGAGGCGCACATGCATGGCATCGGCGTCGGCTGTCGAATGGACGGCGACAGTGGCGATGCCGAGCTCCTTGCAGGCCCGAAGGATGCGCAGGGCGATTTCGCCGCGATTGGCGATGAGGACCTTGTCGAACATGCGGAGAGCCTCACTCGATGACGAGGAGCGGCTCGCCATACTCCACCGGCTGCCCGTCCTCGACCAGGATCGCCGTGACCGTGCCGGAGCGTGGCGCCAGGATGTCGTTGAAGGTCTTCATGGCCTCGACGAGGAGCAGCTTGTCGCCGGCCTCGACGCGCGCACCCACCTCCACGAAGGGCTTCGCCTCCGGCGAGGGGCGGCGATAGGCGGTGCCGACCATCGGCGAGGTGACGGCGCCGGGGTGATCGGCGCCCGGCTTGCCGGCCGGCGGCGCCGGCGGGGCGGCGACCGGTGCCGGAGCGGGATTGTGGGCGACGGCAGCGACCGGGGCGGCAGCCACGGGAACGGACACGTTCGCCGTCAGGTGGCGTGCGACGCGGATGCGCAGATCGCCCTTTTCCACCTCAATCTCGGAGAGATCGGTGTCGGCGATCAGCTGCGCGAGCTCGCGCACGAGGCTCGGGTCGATCGGGTTCTGTTTTGCGGTGGCCATCGTCTGAATGTCCGTTCGATCAGTTGCCATCGGCACCGTGGCGCTGCCTCAGGATGCGCACGATGGCATCAAGCGCGAGCTCGTAGCTCACCGGGCCGAAGCCGCAGATGACGCCGGCGCAGACGGGCGCGATGGTGGAGTGATGTCGAAAGGCCTCTCGGGCGTGCACGTTCGACAGGTGGACCTCGATCGCCACCGCATCGACAGCCTTGATGGCATCGCGCAGGGCAATGGAGGTGTGGGTATAGGCCGCGGCATTGAGCACGATGCCGGCGCCGGCAAGGCCCGCCTCGTGGATGAATCCGACGAGTTCGCCCTCGACATTCGACTGCCGGCAGGTGACATCAGCGCCGAGGCGAGCGCCGAGTTCGACCAGGCGCTGCTCGATCGCGGCCAGCGTCAGGGAGCCGTAGGTCTGTGGCTCGCGAACGCCAAGAAGGTTGAGATTGGGACCGTTGATGATGTGAACGGCGACCATGGGCTCTCTATGCCGTGGCGGACGACGCGGCCGGGACGGCGCGCGAACCCGGCCCTCTTAGCGCGAAGCGCGTGGGAAAGGAAGACTTTGCGCGCGAAAGCCGCCTCGCGGCGCACGCTGCTTTGCGACGCCGTGCTCAGCACTCGCTCTTGCCGCACGTGCGCATGGCTGCGATGCGCTGCTTGATCGGTTCGGCGCCGACCGCGCCAGGGATGATCGCATCGCCGATGACGAAGGCGGGAGTGCCGGTCAGGGACAGCTTATCGCCAAGTTCCAGCGTCTCGGCCAGCGCCTCGCGGATCTTCGGCGACTCCATGTCCTTCTGCAGGCGCGCGAGGTCGAGGCCCATCTCTTTGGCGACGGCCATCGCCCGATCCTTGCCCACCCGGCCACGCGAGTTCATGAGACGGGTGTGGAACTCGAAGTACTTGTCGCCGTCGAGCTGCTCCCGGACGGCGAGGGCGACAACGGAAGCATCGACCGAATCGGCCCCGAGGATCGGCAGGTCGCGCAGGACGACGCGCAGCTTGGGGTCCGCCTTCGTCAGGGCCACGACATCGCCTACGGCCCGCTTGCAGTAGCCGCAGTTGTAGTCGAAGAACTCGACAAGCGTGACGTCGCCCTCGGGATTGCCGACGACGATGCCGTGCGGCGACTGCGTCAGCGCCTCGGAATGGCTGGCGAGCGCCTGCTTTTGCGCATCCTCCTGCGCCTGCTGCTGCCGGCGCTCGAGTTCGACCAACGCCTCCTGCAGGACCTCCGGGTTCTGGATGAGATACTCGCGGATGATTTTCTCGATGCCCGCCCGATCCTGAGTGGAAATGGTGTCCGACTGCGCCGAGGCTCCGAAGGCCGTGAGGCTGGTGGCGAGCCCGCAGGCGAGGAGGACGGGAGCGAACGAGCGAAGAGCGATCATGTTGGATTCCTGAACCGGGATGGAGCAGCTTTTCCGGCTCAGGGAGCACGGAAGGACGCCAAGATCAATTCACCAGCGCGTCAGTGCGCCAACACCGCGTCATTTCTGGGGCATCGGGACTGGCGGGGGGCAAACGGCCGCAGGCAGCCTCCGTCAGCGAGCGCCGCGATGCCGGCCGCGGCGTTGCCATCGGCCCGGCGGGCGGTTAATCCCGCGGGAGACCTGATCCGAGAACCTGTTCATGCCGCTCCCTCCCTTGCCCGCCCGTCTCAGTCGCGTGTCGTCGTTCCTCGCCATGGACGTACTCGCCGCCGCCAGGACGAAGGAACGCGCCGGCGGGGACGTGGTGCATATGGAGGTCGGGCAGCCGTCCGCGCCGGCGCCGCGTCGCGTGCGGGAGGCCGCGCGCGCGGCGCTCGACATCGGGCAGGTCGGCTACACGGAGGCACTCGGGCTGCCATCCCTGCGCGAGCGCATCGCCCGGCACTACCGCGACGCCTATGGCGTCGATGTGGCGCCCGAGCGCGTCGTCGCGACGACCGGCTCTTCGGCGGGCTTCGTGCTCGCCTTTCTTGCCCTGTTCGAGCCAGGCGCGCGCGTTGCCATCACGGCACCCGGCTATCCCGCCTATCGCAACATCTTCGCCGCGCTCGGCATCGAGCCGGTCGACATCGCCGTCGATGCCGCAAGCGGCTGGGTGATGACGGCCGAGGCGGTGGAGCGGGCACACCGGGAGGCGCCGCTCGCCGGTGCGCTGGTGATGAGCCCGGCCAACCCTTCGGGCACCATGATGGGGCGCGAGGCGCTCGCCCGGCTCGCCGAGACCTGCAGGCGCTCCGGCATCTGGTTCATCTCCGACGAGATCTATCACGGGCTGACCTACGACGCGCCGGCCGAAACGGCGCTTGCCGTCCAAGACGACGCCCTGATCGTCAACTCGTTCTCCAAATATTACTGCATGACGGGCTGGCGCATCGGCTGGCTCGTGGTGCCTCATGCCCTCGTGCGCCCGGTCGAGACGCTAGCGCAGAACCTCTACATCTCGCCGCCCTATCTGAGCCAGGTGGCGGCCGAGGCTGCCTTCGACGCTGTGGAGGAACTCGAGGCGATCAAGGCCGGCTATGCGGCCAATCGCGCCTTCCTGCTCCAGGAACTGGCGGCGATCGGCCTCGGCGAGGGGCCGCCCGTCGACGGGGCGTTCTACATCTATCGCGACGTTGCGCGCTTCACGAACGATTCGCTCGCCTTCTGCCGCCGGATGCTGGATGAGACGGGCGTCGCGGCGACGCCGGGGCTCGATTTCGACCCGGACAGGGGCGCGCGCTTCGTCCGTTTCTCCTTCGCCGGTTCAATGGAGGATTGCCGCCAGACGGTGGCGAGGCTGCGCGCCTGGTTGCGCTAGGGGCTTCGCCCGCCGTTGGCGCTCGTGGCGGTCAGCTCATCAGCGACAGGCCGTGCCGGTGCAGTGTCCGGATGTGCTGCTGAACCGCGCGGCGCGCGCGTTTGACATCCTCGGCTTCGAGCGCGTCGACGATGGCGAGATGGTCGCCAAAGGATTTCTCGCGCCGGCCGTTCCAGCGCATCTCGCCGAACAGGCGCGTGGCGATGCGCAGCGATCGGATCGTCTGCCGCAGGGCGCTGTTTCCGCAATGGTCCGTATAAAGGCCGTGCACGGCCTCGTCGATGTGCAGGACCGTATCCGGGGGGACCTTGCGCTCCGCCCTGGCACTCTCGATTTCCGCACGGACGCTACGCAGTGCCCCGTGATGCACGCGCCCGATCGACAGGGTGGCGGCCTCTGGCTCCAGGAACTCGAGCACCTTCAGGCTCTGGAGGTATTCGATGAGATCCACCTGGCGAACGACGAACGACCGGTTGGAGGCCTTGGCCACCAGTCCCTCGCCCTCGAGACGCTGCAATGCCTCTCTGAGCGGCGTGCGTGAAATGCCAAGCATGTCGGCGATGCGCGCCTCGACGATGATCTCGCCACCCTTCAGGCGATGTTGATAAATCATCTCCGAAACGGCGCGATGTGCGAGGCATGAAAGGCTTGAGTCGGTCTCTGCAATTGTACTTGATTCGTTGGTCTGCATATATTCACCATTCAGCCGTCGAAAAGCTGCCAATGGTTGTTCAGATAGCATTCAGGATTGGCGCGGGCGCGTCAGTCTGTGCTGGATTGCAGCCAAAAATACCTCAAAGAATGCATGATCGCGCCGGATCGATATATCAGCTTTCCTTGCCGGTCATGACCATGTGGGCGAGGCCGTCGGCGTCGAGCCCGGCGACGGGCCGGTCGATGACCTTGCGGCCGCTCTTGAGGATGGCGACGCGCGTTGCGACCGCGGTCACGTCCGCCATGTTGTGGCTGATGAGCACAACGGTGCGGCCTTCGGCATTGAGCTTGCGGATGAGGTCGAGCACCAGCGCCGTTTCCTTTACCCCGAGGGCGGCTGTCGGCTCGTCCATGATGACGACCTGTGCGTCCCAGTGCAGAGCGCGCGAGATGGCGACCGCCTGGCGCTGGCCGCCGGACAGACGCTCGACCGGCCTGTGCATGTCCTCGACCGCGACCGAAAGGCGGCCGAGATAGCCCTTGGCCAGGTCCTCCATGCGTCGCTTGTCCAGGATATGGACGAAGGGCAGCACCGGGCGCGTCAGCTCCGCCCCCATGAAGACGTTCTGGACGATCGACAGGCGCGGGGCGAGGGCGAGGTCCTGGTAGATCGTGGCGATGCCCTTCGCCAGCGCATCCTGCGGCGAGCGGAAGCTGACCGTCCTGCCGTCGAGCATCATGGCGCCGGCGGACGGTTCCTGCGCGCCGGAGATGATGCGCACCAGCGAGGACTTGCCGGCGCCGTTGTCGCCGCAGATGGCGAGCACTTCGCCCCGTCCGATGTCGAGGTCGATGCCCTTGAGCGCGGCGACCGCGCCGTAGGACTTCTCGATGCCGCGCAGGGAAAGGACGGGCGCCATGGTTCTCGCCGTTTGGGTGGGGCGCGGCCGGCGTCGCGGCCGCGCGGGTCATCTTGCGGACCTACTTGATGAATTCCTTGACGTTCGTGGCGTCCACGAGCGTTGCGTCGGTGAAGAGATAGGGGCCCGCCGTCACCGTGTCCTTCGGCTGCTTCTTGACGACGATGGTGTCGATCGCCTCGACGGCGGAGCGGCCCATGCCCTCGAAAGGAATGGCAACGGTCGCCATCAGCATGCTTTCCGGATCGGCGATGCGGCGGTAGGTCTCGGGCCCGCCATCGATGGAGACGAGCACAATGTCGCCCTTCTTGAGGCCCTGGGCCTGCATCAGGTCGTCAATGATGTAGGCCTGCCCGTCGAAGGAGGCCCAGATGCCGTTGATCTGGCCCTGGTTCTTGAGGAGCAGCGCCTGCATGCCGTTGCGTACGTCGTCGCGCCAGCTCTGCGTGCGGGCCATGCTGTGCTTGCCGATTTCCTTGACCGCCGTGTTCTCGGACAGGACGACGTCGAGCACCTTGCCGCGGATGCGCGTGCCGACATTGCCCTCGAACCGCTGGGTGAGAATGTTGCCGCGGTAGCCGATCTGGCCGAGCAGGTAGAGCGCCGCGTCGGCACCGACCTTGTATTCGTTCACCTGCACGTCCATCAGCGTGTGCGGGCTCGTGCCGGCCATGACGGTGATGACGGGCACGCCCGCCTTGCTGGCGGCTTCGAGCTGCGCGTCCGCCTCCACGGGCTTGCCCATGGCGATGACGATGGCGTCCACCTTCCGCGCGATCAGCGCATCGAGCTGCTCGGCATGTTTCGGCAGCGCGCCTTCGGAATTGAGCAGGGTGACGTTCCAGCCCTTCGCCTTGGCGGCCTCCGCCGCGGCGTTGGCGACGCGCGCATGCGTCTCCGACGACATCTGGAAGGCGACGATGCCGAGCTCGAAAGCCATGGCGGCATTGGCGGACAATGCCAGCAGCGCCCCGGCTGCGGCGGCGATGAGCGACGTCTTCTTCATGGTTCCTCTCCCCAGCCCCGATCGATCTGCGATCAGTTGATCTTGGCGCAAAGATCCTACAGCTTAAACGCAGCTTTCTTCAGCGCCGTGGCAGACAATGCAACGGAAACGATGATGATGAGCCCGAGCACGATATCCTGGACGTAATAGGCGGCGCCCATCAGCACGAGCCCGTTGCCCAGAACCTTGAGCGTAAGCGCGGCCACGAGCGTGCCCGGCACGTTGGCCCGGCCCGGCTCGAACATGGTCATGCCGAGGAGCACCGCGGCGATGGCATAGAGGAAATAGTCCCCCGCCATGTTCGGCGCGGCCGAGGACAGGCTCGCCGTGAGCAACACGGCGGTGACGCCGGCGAGAAGGCCCGAGAGGGCAAGACCGAGGCGTTTCATGCGCCCGGTCGCGATGCCGGCGAGCCGGGCCGCCTCGTCCGCTTCGCCCGTCGCCGTCATGTGCACGCCCGTGCGCGTGCATTTGACGAGGAACAGTGCCCCGCCGGCGACGAAGGCGAGCCAGATCACGAGGTTGGGGACGCCGAGCATGCTGCCGCGCGCGATGCCCGTGAACTCCGCCGGCCAGCGCCCGACGAAGGCGACGCCTTGGGTGATCATGAAAGCGAAGCCCTTGGCGATCGCCGCGGTGCCGAGCGTGGCGATGAGCGAGGGCACCTTGAGCCGCGTGACGGCGATGCCGTTGAAGAGACCGGCGCCGAAGGCGACCGCGAGGCCGGCCGCGACGGCGAGGAGCGGTGACTGGCCAGCCTGGATCAATGCGCCCGTCACCACCGCGGCGAGGCTCGCCACCTCCGCCACCGACAGGTCGAGCTCCGACGTGATCAGCGCCAGCGTGAAGCCGATGGCGAGGATCGCGAGGAAGCTCGTCTCCTTGAGCACGTTGAGAAGGTTGATCGGCGCCGCGAAACTTGGCGCAAAGGCGACGAAGAACAGCGTGAGCGTGAGGCCGGCGAAAGCGGTGCCGTAGGTTTCGAGGAAGGAGCGCATCAGCGGTCGATCGCGCTGGCGATGCCGGCAAGGCGGCGGCGGGGAAGGGGCGCGAAGGCGGGAGACATTCGGCGGACGGCGGCTCGGCGGGCGCTGAGGCTGGCGGAGCGGGCATCGTTAGCAGACTGGGGATGCCCCGCAAGCAGAAAGGGCACGAATTGTGTGCGCCGCGCGCATGAATTGTGTGGCCAGCCGGCGTTACGTCGGCGTTTCGAGATGCGCGAGGTCCGCCGTCAGCGGCGCCAGCATCGGCACGGCGCGCCGGAACTGCGCATGGAGCGCGTCATAGAACGGGCGCCGGTCGCCGCGCGGCACGTGGCGACGGGCGGGCCGGGCCATGCCCGCCTGCGCCGCGGCAAGATCGGGATAGGTGCCCGCGGCGACCTGGGCGAGGGCGGCGGCGCCGACGAGGCCGGGCTCGCCTGCCGCGCCGACGACCACGGGCCGGTTGCAGACGTCCGCCTTCACCTGCGCCCACAGCCGGTTGGCCGCTGCGCCGCCGCCGAAGCGGATCTCGCTGCAGGTGATGCCGGCCGCCGCCTCCGCACGGGCCAGGACCTCGCGGTTGAGCAAGGCGATGCCCTCGATCAGCGCCCAGGCGAGGTCGCCCGCCCCGTGGCGGCGGTTGAGGCCGAGGAAGGCGCCGCGCATGGCCGGGTTCCAGTAGGGCGTTCGCTCGCCCTGCAGGAAGGGCAGGAAAAGCACCGGCGCCCGATCCCGCGGCCGGGCAAGCAGCGTCTCGAACACCGCGGGCACATCGGCGTCCTCGCCGCGCCAGCCGGCCAGCAGCTCCGCCAGCCAGCGTGCCGTGTCGGCACCATTCTGGCCGGGGCCGCCGATCTGGTTGAGGCCGTCGCCCCAGTCGATCGTCAGGAGCCCCTCGGCCGTCCGGTCCGCCGGGCTCATCAGGCCGAGCACCTCGGTGGTGCCGGAGATGTTGTAGGCGAAGCCCGGCCGCATGGCGCCGAGGCCGACGACCGCCGCCCACGTATCGTGCGAGCCGCAGACGACAGGCCGTCCCGCGAGCCGGGCGAGCGCCCCGCTGGCATCCTCGCGGATCGTGCCGACCGTCGCACCCGGCGGCAGGAGCGGCGGCAGGACCGCATCGCTGATGCCGGCGCCCGCGAACAGGCTCGCCGTGCCCGCATTTGCGGCACAGGCAGTGAGGCGCGCGGCGGAAATGGCATCGCTCGCCACGATGCCGGCCAGGCGGGCATTGATGAAATCCTTTGGGTCGACGACGTGCGCCAGGCGGCCGTAGGCCGACGGCGCATAACGCTGCAGCCAGGCGAGTCGGGCGAGCGGGTGGAAGGCGTTGACGTGCGTCGTCTCGGGATGGCTGGCATCGAGGCGCGCGCGCAGCTCCTCCGCGAGCTCGGCCGCGCGCGCATCCCGCCACGTGATGGCGGCGTGGACGGGCGCCCCGGCCGCATCGAGGAAGACCTGCGTGCGCGTGATGCCGCACACGGCGACGGCCGCCGCGCCGGCGAAGGCTTCCGGCGCCTTGCGCGCAAGCTGCTCGGCCGCCGCGGCGAAAAGGTCCCACCAGGCCTCAGGCGCAATGCCACCGCCGTCCTCGTGCTCGCCCGGCGAGGCGAGGGTGACGTCCTGCCGGATGGCGCCGGCTTCGTCGACGAGGGCGAGACGGAAATGCGAGCCGCCGATGTCGCAGGCGAGGACGAGGGGCATCGCGGCTCAGCCCGCGAGGGTTTTGTCGATGACCTCGACGAGCGTTTCCGGAGCCTGGGCGCCGGAGACCCCGTAGCGCCCGTCGAAGATGAAGAACGGCACGCCGGAGATGCCGAGCCGCGCGGCGGTCGCGATCTCCTCCCGCACCGCGTCCTTGTCCTCCTCCGTCGCGAGCCTTGCGGTGAATTCCGCCGGATCGAGGCCGCCGCTCGCCGCGGCCTCCGTGAGGACGGCGTGGTCGCCGATGTCGCGGCCGGCGAGGAAATAGTCCGAGAACAGGCGTTCGACGACCGCGTCCTGGTGGCCGAGCGGCTGGGCCCAGCGGATCAGTCGGTGCGCGTCGAGCGTGTTGGGCGAACGCGCGATCGCCTCGAAACGGAAGGTGATGTCCGTGTCCGCGGCGGCGGCGCGAACGTTGTCATGCAGGGCGGCGATGCGTTCGTCGTCGCCGAACTTCCGCCTGAGATAATCCTTCCGGTCGATGCCGCCTGAGGGGATTGTCGGGTCGAGCTGGAACGGGCGCCAGTTGACGGTCACGGCGATATCCGGGCGCTGCGCCAGCGCCGCCGCGAGCCGCCGCTTGCCGATAAAGCACCATGGGCAGACCACGTCGGAGACGACGTCGATGACGAGGCTGGCGGAGGGCGCGGCCATGGCTTGTCCTTTCCGGCGATGGCCGCTCAGGCGGCCGGCGGCTCCGCTGCTTCGGAGATGGCGAGAATGCGCGCGTCGAGGCTGTCGACCCGGTAGGGCAGGCGCCGCCAGCCGTCGGCGAGGGGCGCACCGCCCGGCCACTCGAACCGCCCGACGGGCGCAATTTCGGTCGCGCCGCCGCGCACCTCGAGGTGGCCGCCGATGCCGCGTCGGGTATCGAGCAGCGGCTGGCCGTTCATCATGGGGCCCGGCTGCGGGCCGAGCATGAGGGTCGGCTGGCCATTGCCGCCGCGCACGGCGCACAGAAGTGCGAACTCGCCGATGTCGAGGACATCGACGATGTGGGCTTCGCCGGCGGCATCGGACGGCTCGGCACGGAACGGCACCTGATGGACGAAGGCGACCCGCCGGCGCCGGTCGCGCAAGAGGCCGCTTGCGGCCAAGGGCTGCTCGAGCCAAGCAGGCGCGACGAGGAGCGCCTGCGGATCGGCGACCAGCCGGTCCGCGAGCGGGCGGCTGTCGAACAGCGCCTGCATGATCAGCGGCGCGCCGCTGATGAGCGCAGCGGCGAGGCCGCAGCTGAGGCCGGCGAGATCGTCCGGCGCCAGCAGTGAGATGATCTGCTGGCCCGCACCCAGCTTCGCCGCGAGGACGAAAGGCAAGGCGCTCGCGATCAGCGAGGCCTCGCTACGCAACAGGGGCGTTGGCCGATCGGGACGGTTGAAGGTGATGACGCCGGGTGAAGCCGCAGCCGGGGCAGGCACCGGGTCCTCCGTCTCCGCCAGCACCGTGTCGAGGGCGACGACGCCATCCGGCACCTTGTCGCCGAAGGCTGCGATGAAGCGCAGGCCGAAATAGCGCGCCGCAATGTGCCGCGCCATGTCAGCCGGCCGCATGCCGGCGAGCCTGCCGATGGTGAGCAGCGCCTGGACGCCGGCGGCCTCGCAGGCCTGGGCGAGGGGCGGCGCATCCCAGCCGAGCGGCAGCAGCGTGGGGCAGAAACCCGCGCGCATCGTGGCGAGAATGGCGATACATGCCTCCGGCCCGGACGGCATCAGAATGCCGACGGCGGCCTTTGGATCGAGCCGCACGTTGCCGAGAACGGTGGCGAGCCGTGCCGACATCGTGTCAGCTTGCGCGAGGCGCATCTCCGCGCCGAGCAGGCTCGCGACCGGCTCCGCCGAGGGCAGGGAGGCGAACGCCGGCCGCTCCGGCGAGCGGCGGGCCGAGCCGGTGAGGAGACGGGTCAGGCTGAGGCGCGCCCAGATCTCGTCATCGAGGGCAGCCACTCGCTCCTGCGCTTCACTGCGTGTTGCCGTCACCCAGCCTTGTTTCCCTTCTACGAATCGCGCGCTCCATCATGCGCATCTTGGCCGGTTGTTGCCAACGAAAGGTCACCGGCCGGTGTCCTGTCTCGCGTTCAGGTCCGTAGAGCGCCTTCCAGCCTGCTGGCGCCCGGCGGCGGAACACGATAAAGGAGTGCGCGAGTCGTGTCATTCAATCGCCTCATTCGGCGCGGAATGCAGCGTCTCCTCGCGTGATGGTCGTTTCGCCGGCCGCAGCGGAGATCGTTCCGCCACCGAGCCAGTCCAACGGGCGCCGCGCCCGTCGAACCGTGAAAGAGGAATTCTAATGGGCCTCATGACGAACACCGCGGCGAAGCGCACGCCGCTCGCGATGGTTGCGGTCGTCGCAGCCGCAGCGACTGGCCTTCTGCCGGGTCTTGCCCATGCACAGCAACAGCCGGCGCCGCAGCAGCCCCAGCAACAGCAGCAGGGGCCGACGATCGTGCAGGTCAAGCCAGAGCCGTCCCAGACCGACTGGACGAAGGTCTGCGGCCGGGACCAAGCAGCCAACAAGGAAGTCTGCTACACGACACGCGACTTCGTGTCCGACCAGGGCCAGCCGGTCCTGGCCGTGGCGGTTTATGAGGTCAAGGGCGACCCGACGCGCATCGTGCGCTTCCTGATGCCGCTCGGCCTGCTTTTGCGCCCGGGTGTGCGCTTTACTGTCGACCAGAACCAGGCGACCCCCGGCCAGTACGCCATCTGCTTCCCCAACGGCTGCTTCGCCGAAGCGCAGGTGAAGGACGACTTCATCGGCCAGATGAAGAAGGGCAACACGCTCAACGTCAGCGTGCAGAATCAGATGGCGAACGAGGTGACCTTCGCCATTCCGCTCGCGGGCTTCACCAAGGCCTATGACGGCGCGCCGATCGACCCGAAGGTGCTCGAAGAGCAGCAGCGCAAGCTGCAGGAAGAGCTCCAGAAGCGCTCCGAGGAACTGCGCAAGCGTCTCGAGCAGCAGCAGGGTGCGGCCGGCGCCAGCGGCGCCGCCCCGGCCAACGGGCAGAAGCCGGCTCAGTAAGGCCTCGCTCGGATCGCACAAGACAAAGGCGCCGGTCTCCCGGCGCCTTTTCATTTGGCCTATGTCTGGACTTTGAGGGCGGAAACGCGTCGGCCTAATTGTCGAAACCGTGCCGCACCCGGTAATTGCCTTCGGCCGTGCGCTCGAAGATCTCATCGACCTGCGGATGGCGTATCGGCTCCTGCGAGTGGTCGGGCTCCAGGTTCTGCTCCGAAACGTAGGCGATGTATTCCGTCTCGTCGTTCTCGGCGAACAGGTGATAGAAGGGCTGGTCCTTGGCCGGACGCTGCCCCTCGGGAATGGCGAGCCACCATTCCTCGGTATTGTCGAAGGTCGGGTCGACATCGAAGACCACGCCTCGGAAGGGATAGATCCGGTGCCGCACGACCTGGCCGATGCCGAACTTTGCTGAACGCGTCTTCATGGTGCTTTCTGTCCCGTCTGCTAGGACATATAGAGGGGGGCAGGCGCCGTCAACGCGGTGCAACAATAGCTAACTTTCGGCAGCATTGCGGTTTTTCACAAATTGTAGAGCGCACGCCGGTCCGGGTCCTTGTCGGCGACCGCACGCGCGAGATCGACGATCACCTTGGCCTGCTTCCAGGTGGCGTCGTCCTGCATCTTGCCGTCGATCATCACGGCGCCGGTGCCGTCCGGCATCGCCTCGAGGATGCGCTGCGCGAAGGCGACTTCTTTCGCATCGGGGCTGAACACCCGCTTGGCGATGGCGATCTGCGACGGGTGCAGCGACCATGCCCCCGCGCAGCCGAGCAGGAAGGCGTTGCGGAACTGGCTCTCGCAGGCCGCCTCGTCTGAAAAGTCGCCGAAGGGGCCGTAGAAGGCCTTGAGCCCGTTGGCCTGGCAGGCATCGACCATGCGGGCGATGGTGTAGTGCCAGGGGTCCTGCTGGGCGCTGGCCCGCTCGGCGCCTTCTTCCCCGCGGTCGGCGAGCACCCGGTAGTCCGGATGGCCGCCGCCGACGCGCGTGGTCTTCATGCCGCGGGAGGCGGCAAGGTCCGCCGGGCCGAGGCTCATGCCGTGGAGGCGCGGGGAGGCGGCGGCGATGTCGTCGACGTTCTTGACGCCTTCCGCCGTCTCCAGGATGGCGTGGATCAGGATGGGCCGGCCGATGCCGTGCCGCGCCTCGAGCTGGGCGAGCAGCTGGTCGAGGTAGTGGATGTCCCACGGGCCTTCCACCTTCGGCAGCATCACGACGTCGAGCTTCTGCCCCACGGCCGCGACGATGGCCATGACGTCGTCGAGCATCCAGGGGCTGTTGAGGGCGTTGATGCGCACCCACAGGCCCGTCGTCCCGAAGTCGCAGCGCTCGGCCAGCTCGATGAAGCCGGTGCGTGCGGCCTCCTTGGCATCGGCCGGGATGGCGTCCTCGAGATTGCCGAGCAGCACGTCCACTTCGCCGACGATCTCCGGCACCTTGGTGCGCACCTTCTCGATGTGCGGCGGGATGAAATGGATCATCCGCTCGAGCCGCGTCGGCAGCTCCCGGAAGGGCTGCGGCGCGCCGAGCGCCAGCGGGCGATAGAAGTTGCGCGGCAGTTTCATGTCGTCTCCACCCTCGGATCGCCGGTTCCCGGCACTCATGCTGCAGTGCAATAGATACCAGTTGCACCGCGTCGTCCATTGGCCGGAGGGCGAATGGACGACACGAAACCAGGCGCTCCACGCGCCCGGGCGTGCTCTTGCGCGGGGCTTCCCGTGCATGGGCCCCCTGCGCCTGCGGCGGTTGTGCTGCCGGCCCCGCACGTTATGCCTTGAGCCGCGGGCGCCACGCCGCCCGCCGGGAGCCCTCGATGACGGACCTTGCCGCGCTGATCAGCCTCGTTGCGCCCTTCTTCGGGCTCATCGCGCTCGGCTTCTACTGCGGCAAGCGGGTGCATATTCCCGAGGGCGGGCTCGCGTGGATGCAGTTCTTCCTCATCTACGTCGCGCTGCCGCCGCTGTTCTACCGGCTCATCGTCAACACGCCGATCGAGGAACTCGCCAACTGGCCCTTCATCGCGGCGACGACCCTGTGCACCTTCAGCGCCTTTGCGATCTCGTTCTCGACGGGAATGGCGACGTCGCGCGGCGACATCTCGCAGGCGACCCTGCGCGGGCTCGCGGGCGCCTATTCCAACATTGGCTACATGGGGCCGCCGCTCGTACTCGCCGCCCTCGGCAGCGGGGCCAGCGCGCCGGTGGCGCTGATCTTCGTCTTCGACAACATCCTGCTCTTCACGCTCGTGCCGTTCCTGATGACCATCGGCGGCGCCGACAAGCGCAGCTTCGCCGAGACGACGCGGGCCGTGGTCTGGCGGGTGGTGACGCACCCGTTCAACCTCGCCACCGCCGCCGGCGTCGCGGCGAGCTATTTCAGGCTCACGCTGCCCGACTTTGCCGATAAGATGGTGACCTGGCTCGCCGGGGCGGCCGCGCCGTGCGCGCTCTTCATCCTCGGGGTGACGGTGGCGCTGCGGCCGCTGGGGCGCCTGCCGCTCGAGGTGCCGGCCCATGTCTTCGTCAAGCTCATCATCCATCCGCTGCTGGTCTGGGTGGTTCTATCGGCCTTCGGCGATTTCGATCCCGTCTGGGTCTACGCGGCGGTGCTGATGGCGGCGCTGCCGCCGGCCCTCAATATCTTCGTGTTGTCGACGCAGTATCGCATCGGCCTGGAACGCGCCTCGGCGGCCATCCTCGTCGGCACCGTCGCCTCCATGGTGACGCTGACGGGCTTTCTCTGGCTCATCAAGACGGGCAGGATGCCTCACGATCTGTTTCCGTCGTGAGGGGTAATTCATGGCGCATCTGCCGCTCGAGGGCCTCGTCGTCCTCGATTTCTCGACCCTGCTGCCGGGGCCGCTGGCGACCCTGATGCTCGCCGAGGCCGGGGCCGAGGTCATCAAGGTGGAAAAGCCGCAGGGCGACGACATGCGGCACTTCCCGCCGCGGCTCGGCGAGACTTCGGCGCCCTTCGCCGTCCTCAACGCCGGCAAGCGCAGCATCGCCCTCGACCTGAAGAACCCGGACCAGCGGGCGGCGCTGCGCCCCCTCGTCGAGCGGGCGGATATCCTCGTCGAGCAGTTCCGCCCGGGCGTCATGGCGAAGCTCGGCCTCGGCTACGAGGCGCTGAAGGTCATCAACCCGCGCCTCGTCTATTGCTCCATCACCGGCTTCGGGCAGGAGGGGCCGCGGGCGCAGGAGGCGGGCCACGACCTCAACTATGCCGCCGTGGCGGGGCTCCTGTCGCTCAATCCCGGCACGACGCGCAGCCCGACGGTGCCGCCGATGCTGGCGGCCGATATCGGCGGCGGCTCGCTGCCGGCGGTGCTCAACATCCTGCTCGCCCTGCGCCAGCGCGATTTCACCGGCGAGGGCATGCACCTCGACATCGCCATGAGCGACGCGATGTTCACCTTCGCCTGGTATGGCCTCGCCCAGGGCCACGCCACCGGCCGTTTCCCGGGAGCGGGGGAGAATGTCCTTGCCGGCGGCTCGCCGCGCTACGGCCTCTATGCCACCCGCGACGGGCGCTTCCTCGCCGTGGGGGCGCTGGAGCAGAAGTTTTGGGACACCTTCTGCGGTGCGCTCGACCTGCCGGAGGCCCTCCGGGACGACCGGCGCGATCCGGCGGCGACGCGTGCGGCGATCACTGAACGTATCGCTGCGCAGGACGCGGACGAGTGGCGCCGGCGCCTCACCCCACTCGACTGCTGCTGCACGGTGGTGGCCAGTCTCGACGAAGCGGTGCGCGACCCGCATTTCACGGCTCGCGGGCTCATGAGAGCGACCGCGGCGACGCCCGACGGCAGCCGCATTCCGCTCGCCGCCGTGCCGATCGACCCGCAGCTGCGGCGCGCCCGCGACGAGCCGCGCTCAGTGCCGGCGCTCAAGCCCGCGTCACAATAGCGGGTCGGCAGCCCCGGCGCGGGACATCAGCCGCGGCAGGCGCGCGTGCGGGGCGAGCCCCTCGCGCATGACGAAGCGGCGCAGCGGCCCGATGAGATCGAGCGCGATGAGGCCGGCGCCGCGCAGGAGGTCGGCCGGGAGGAAATGGGCGAGCAGTGTCCGGTTCAGCGCGTCGACGCCCGTCGTCCTGAGGCGCACGTCGAGCCGCCGGCCGCGTTCGTAGGCTCCGAGGGCTTCCGGGCTGCCGATGTCGAGGCCGCGCGTGCGCGCATCGACCACGGCATCGCGCAGGTTGGCGACGTCCCGCATGCCGAGGTTGAGGCCCTGCGCGCCGATGGGCGGAAAGACGTGGGCCGCCTCGCCGGCGACGGCGATGCGATCGGCGGTGAAACGCGCGACCGAAAGGCCGCTCATCGGCACGCGCCCGCGTCCGCCCTCGACGCGCATACGCCCGAGCATGGACCGCGCCTGCCGCTCGACGGCAAGCGCGAAGCTTTCGTCGTCACGCGCCGCGAGCGTCTCCGCCTGCTCGGGGCTGCACACCCACACGAGGCTGGAGCGCAGCCCCGGCAGCGGCACCAGCGTGAAGGGCCCCGAGCGGGTGTGGAACTCCGTCGACGTGTCGCGGTGGTCGCGGCTGTGCGCGAGGATCGCTGTCAGCGCCGTCTGCGGATAGGACCATTCGCGGATGTCGATGCCCGCGTCGGCCCGCATGCGCGAGTTGCGCCCGTCTGCCGCCACGACGAGGGGCGCCCTAAGGATGCGGCCGTCGTCCAGGCTCACTTCGGCGAGGTCGGCGCCGTCCGTGAAGGCGGTGGCGGATGCGGCCACGCGCGCGAGCCCACGGGTGTTGTCGGCGAGGGTAGCAAGGCCCGCGACCAATGTCGCGTTCTCGATGTTGTAGCCGAAGGCGTCGAGGCCGATCTCGCCGGCGTTGAAGGTCACCGGCGGCGGGCGGAAGAGGTTGTCCGTCGCATCGATGAGGCGCATGTGCGCCATGGGGGCCGCCTGCATCTGCAGGCCGTGCCAGGCGCCGATGGCATCGAGCAGGCGGATGGAGGCATCGAGCAGCGCCACCGTGCGCCCGTCGCGCGCCGTGCGCACCTCCCCGACAAGCGTGGTGCGGAGGCCTTCCTGAGCCAGTGCGATGGCGAGGGCGAGGCCGGCTGGGCCGGGCCCGACGACGATGACATCGGCGTCCGCCGCCGGGACTTTTCGCTTCGCCATCGCATGTCCTCCAACTCGGCCGCGCCTTGCGCCGCACGTCGACCTCTGAGCTACCGCAAGCTGGGCGCGGATGCCAGAGGCCGGCTACCGCACGCCACAATGGCCGGATTGTCGCGGCTTCCGGGCCATGCTTTCCTGCCGGACCGAGCGATTCGAGACGGAGCTTTCCTGCATGTTCGAATGGGTGGCCAATCCCGCCGGCTGGGCCGCGCTCGTCACGCTCTCGGCCATGGAGATCGTGCTCGGCATCGATAATGTCGTGTTCATCTCCGTGCTGGTATCGAAGCTGCCGCGCGACCAGGCGGAGCGGGCCCGCCGCATCGGCCTCCTGCTCGCGCTCGTCTTTCGTGTTTTGCTGCTTTTTGCGCTCACGGCCATCATGCGCCTGACGGAGCCGGTCTTCACCATTTTCGGCAATGGCTTCTCTTGGCGCGACATCATCCTCATCGTCGGCGGGGCGTTCCTGATCGCCAAGGCGACACACGAAATTCACGCCGAGATGGAGGGGCCGGGCGAGAGCGAGCGGCGCGGTGCGGCACCGGGCGCCTTCACGGCGGCCGTCGCGCAGATCACGGTCATCGATCTCGTCTTCTCGGTCGATTCCATCGTCACGGCCATCGGCATGGCCCAAGACGTATCGATCATGATCATCGCCGTCGTCATCGCCATGGCGGTAATGTATGCGGCCTCCGGGCCCGTCAGCCGCTTCATCGCCCACCACCCCACCACGAAGATGCTGGCACTGGCCTTCCTCATCCTCATCGGCGTGTCGCTGGTGGCTGAAGGCGGCGAGATCCATATCCCTCGCGGCTACATCTATTCGGCCATGGCCTTCGCGGCAGCCGTCGAGGCGATCAACGTCATGGCTGGTCGCAAGCGGCGCAGGCATGCCGGGGGGAGCGGAGAGGCCTGATCAGAGCGTGGCGAGCGCCCGGCCTGCCGCGTCGCGGGCCGCCGCGACGGTGGCGGCATAGCGCACGAGCGGCACCTTCAGCCCCTCGTGCGCCAGAACCCGCCTGACAGAGGGGCTTGCGCCCGCGATGTAGAGCCGGGCCCCGCGCCGCGTTGTCTCCCGGGCGATCGACAGGAGCGCGCGGGCCGCTGTCGAATCGGCGAAAGGCACCTGCGACAGATCGAGCACCAGCGTCTTGGGACGGCTGCCGATGCGCTCCAGGATGGCGCCGACGTTGCCGGCGGCGGCGAAGAAGAGCGGGCCGGCGATGCTGTAGACGATGACGTCCGGATCGGCGACGCGGCCACTGTCGTAAGCTTCCCGCGCGCCGGCCGGCGCATCCGCCTCGTCGTCCATGCCGAGCGAGGCGTGCCGCTCCACGGCGACGAGCTCGCCCATGCGGTGCATGAAGAGGAAGCTGCCGAGCACGACGCCGACGGCGATGCCTTCTGTCAGATCGCGGAAGACGGTGAGGAGGAAGGTGGCGAGCAGCACCACGGCCTCGCCGCGCGAGCGCGTGAGGATCGACGCGAAGGCGTGCCGCTCGGCCATGTTCCAGGCGACCACGGCGAGCACAGCCCCGAGCGCGGCCAGCGGCACATAGGCCGCGAGTGGCGCCGCCACCAGCATGAAGACGAGCAGGAAGAGCGCGTGTAGCATGCCGGAAACGGGCCCGATGGCGCCGGCGCGGACGTTCGTTGCCGTGCGGGCGATGGTGCCCGTCGCAGTCAGGCCGCCGAAAAGCGGAGACGCGATATTGGCGAGCCCCTGCGCGACGAGCTCGCAGTTCGAGCGGTGGCGCCGCCCCGTCATGCCGTCGGCGACCACCGCCGACAGGAGCGATTCGATGCCGCCGAGCAGCGCGAGCGCCAGCGCATCCGGCAGGACGGTGAGCACCTTGTCGAGCGACAGGGCCGGCATGCTCGGTGCCGGCAGGCCGCGCGGCACCTCGCCGAAGCGCGAGCCGATGGTCTCGACCGGCAGGCCGAAGGCCCAGGAGGCGAGGGTGGCCGCAAGCACCACGATGAGGAAGGCCGGCAGCCGCGCATCGATGCGGCGCACGAGGATGATGAGGCCGATCGAGGCGACGGCGAGGGCGATGGTCGCCCCGTTCGCCGTCTCGCGCACCTGCCACAGCGCCTCGACCTTCGGCAGGAGGGCCGCAGGCTCGGGCCCGGCCAGCGTCAGGCCGAGGAGCTCCTTGAACTGGCTCGCCAGGATGATGACGGCGATGCCGGCGCTGAAACCGACCGTCACCGGATGCGGGATGTACTTGATGTAGGTCCCGAGCCGAAGAAAGCCGATGAGGACGAGTACGAAGCCGGCGATCATCGTGGCGAGCAGGAAGCCGTCATAGCCGTGGCGCTCGATGGTGGCGGCCACGAGCACGATGAAGGCGCCGGCCGGGCCGCCGATCTGAAAGCGGCTGCCACCGAAGGCGGAGATGAGAAAGCCGCCGATGATGGCGGTGGCGAGGCCCTTGTCCGGGCTCACCCCGCAGGCGATGGCAATCGCCATCGACAGGGGTAGGGCGACGATGGCGACGGTCAGGCCCGCCAGCGCGTCGGCGCGCAGCTGCGGCAGGCCATAGCCCTCGCGCAGGACGGTGACGAGCTTGGGCGTGAACAGGTCCCGCAGGCTGGGAGACGGCTTCGGCGAAGGTCTCGGTGACGTCTTTGCCTGCTGAAGCATGGGGTTTGATCCTGACGCAAATTACAAAATGTATTTGTAGTATATAAGCCCGGAGCCGCATTGCCTACGACGGCATTGCATATCTAACATGCAATGCAACACGAGGGATGGAAGCCGTGAAAGCAATCCGCATTCACCGCCACGGCGGGCCAGAGGTGCTGGTCTATGAGGATGTCGACATCGGCCAGCCGGGTCCCGGCGAGGTCCGCGTCCGCAACATGGCAGTCGGCCTCAATTTTATCGATGTCTATTTCCGCACCGGCGCCTACAAGCCGCCGGGCCTGCCGTTCACGCCCGGCAACGAAGGAGCCGGCGAGGTTGTGGCGGTGGGCGAGGGCGTCGGCGATTTCGCTCCCGGCGACCGGGTGGCCTACGCTGCTACGCTCGGCTCCTATGCCGAAGAGCGGATCGTGCCGGCCCAATTCCTGGTACACCTGCCCGGCGCCATCGACTTCGAGACGGGCGCGGCCATGATGCTGAAGGGCCTGACGGCGCAATATCTGCTGCGCCGCACCTTCCGCGTCGAGGCTGGCCACACCATCCTCGTCCACGCAGCCGCGGGCGGCGTCGGCCTCATCCTGACCCAATGGGCGAAGCATCTTGGCGCCACCGTCATCGGCACCGTCGGCTCGCCGGACAAGGCCGAGCTCGCACGGCACAACGGCTGCGACCACGTCATCGACTACCGCAGGGAAGACTTCGTCGCCCGCGTGAAGGAGATCACGGGCGGCGAGGGGTGCCACGTCGTCTATGACGGCGTCGGCAAGGCCACCTTCCCGGGTTCGCTCGACTGTCTTCGCCGCTTCGGCTATTTTGTCAGCTTCGGCTCCGCCTCGGGACCCGTCGAGGCCTTCGACATTCTGCTCCTGGCGCAGAAGGGCTCGCTCTTCGCAACCCGGCCGACGCTGTTCACGCATCTGGCCACGCACGAGGACGTGGTCGAGATGAGCAACGATCTCTTCCATGTGGTCGAGAGCGGTGTCGTCAAGATCCCGATCCACGCCCGCATGCCGCTCGCCGAGGCAGCCGAGGCGCACCGCCGCCTCGAGGCGCGGCAGACGACCGGGTCGACGGTGCTGCTGCCCTGAGCAACCTTTCATTGGCACGGATCCTGCCTCGGCGGGCGGGGCGAGACACGGGGCGGGGCGGCGTGACGGAGTTGGACGCAGCAGCGGGCGCGGGCGCGGATGAGACGGGGCCGCCGCTCATCGCCATGCACGGCATCACCAAGATCTTCGGCTCGCTCGTCGCCAACGATCATATCGATCTCGCCATCCGGGCGGGCGAGATTCATGCCCTGCTCGGCGAGAACGGTGCGGGCAAGTCGACGCTCGTCAAGATCCTCTACGGACTGCTTGAGCCGACGCAGGGCGAGATCCGCTGGCGGGGCGAGCCGGTGCGCCTTGCCGGGCCGCAGGAGGCTCGCGCGCTCGGCATCGGCATGGTCTTCCAGCATTTCTCGCTGTTCGAGAACCTGACGGTGGCGGAGAACATCGCCGCCGCCATGCCGCCCGACCTGTCGCTCGCCGAGGTTGCCGCGAAGGCGCGGAACGTGTCGGGCCAGTACGGCCTGTCCGTCGACCTCGACCGGCCGGTGTGGACGCTCTCGGCAGGCGAGCGCCAGCGTATCGAGATCATCCGCTGCCTGCTGCAGGACCCGCGGCTGATCGTGCTCGACGAGCCGACCTCCGTGTTGACGCCGCAGGAGGCAGACCGGCTTTTCGTGACGCTCGAACGCCTGGCCGCGAGCGGCTGCGCTATCCTTTATATCTCGCATCGCCTCGAGGAGGTGCGACGGCTGTGCTCTTCGGCCACGATCCTGCGTGCCGGCCGCGTCGTCGCTACCATCGACCCGCGCGCCGTCAGCGCCCGTGAGATTGCGGGCCTGATGGTGGGCGCGGCGCTGCACGACGTGGTCGCCGGCCGTGCCGCCGCCGACGGCGCCCCGCGGCTCGTCGTGCGCGGCCTCTCGCTCGCGCCTGAGAAGGCGCATGGCCAGGCGCTGCGGGACATCGATCTCGTCGTGCGGGCGGGCGAGGTCCTCGGCATCGCTGGGGTTGCCGGCAACGGCCAGGGGGAGCTTTTCGCCGCACTCTCCGGCGAACGTCTCGCCGCTGCACCGGACGTTGTCACCATCGATGGTAAGCCCGTCGGGCATCTCGGCGTAACCGAGCGGCGGCGGCTGGGCGCCGCCTTCGTGCCGGAGGAGCGGCTCGGCCACGGTGCGGTGCCGGACCACCGCCTCGCGGAGAACACCTTGCTTTCACGCCACGGCACCGGCGGCCTCGTCTCGCGCGGCTTCGTGCTCGCCGACGCGACGCGGGCACTGGCGACGCGCATCATCGAGACCTTCGACGTGCGCAAGGAGGGTGCGGACCCGCGCGCTCGTACCCTTTCCGGCGGCAATCTGCAAAAATTCGTCGTCGGCCGCGAGATCTTGCGCGAGCCGGGCGTGCTCGTCGTCAATCAGCCCACGTGGGGCGTGGATGCTGGCGCCGCCGCGCTCATCCGCCAAGCGTTGGTCGATCTTGCCCGCAGCGGCAGCGCCGTCCTCGTCATCAGCCAGGACCTCGACGAATTGTTCGAGATCGCCGACCGCATCGCCGTCATCCACGCCGGTGAACTGAGCGCGCCGGAGGCGACGGGCGACCTCACCCGCGAGACGGTCGGCCTGCTGATGGCGGGCGCTGCGGCACCGAAGGGGACCGTCCATGCGCATTGAGCTGCAACAACGCACGGCGCCCTCGGCCATCGCGCGGCTCCTTGCGCCCGTGCTTGCGCTGGCTGCCGCCTTTCTCCTCGGCGGTATCGTCATTGCGGCCATGGGCCGCTCGCCGCTCGCCGCGCTCGACGTTTATGTGCTGCAGCCCTTGTCCGACCCATGGGCGCTGCAGGAGATGGTCGTGAAGGCGACACCGCTCGTGCTCATCGCCATCGGCCTGTCCTTCTGCTTCCGGGCCAACCTGTGGAACATCGGCGCCGAGGGACAGTTCGTGGTCGGCGCCATTTGCGGCAGCACCGTCGCGCTCGCCACGCACGGAACAGCCGCGGGCGCCTGGGTGCTGCCGGCCATGCTGCTGCTCGGCACGCTCGGCGGCATGGCCTGGGCGGGCGTGCCCGCCTTCCTGCGCGCCCGCTTCGGCGTCAGCGAGATTCTGACCAGCCTGATGCTCGTCTACGTGGCCGAGTTGATCCTCGATTATCTGGTGCGCGGGCCCTGGCGCGATCCCAAGGGCTTCAACTTCCCCCAATCCGTCACCTTCGACGAGGCGGCGACGCTGCCCTTCCTCACGGACGGCGGGCGTCTGCATGTCGGCATCCTCATGGCGCTCGTCGCCGTCATCGTCGCCTTTGTCGTGATGGGGCACACCATCTTCGGCTATCGCCTCAGGGTCACGGGCGAAGCGCCTCGCGCCGCACGCTTTTCCGGCTTCAGCGAGCCGCGCACGACCTTCATCGTCTTCGCCATTTCCGGCGGCCTCGCCGGGCTCGCCGGCATCGTCGAGGTCGCGGGCCAGATCGGTCAGCTGAAGCCCTCGATCTCGCCGGGCTACGGCTTCACGGCGATCATCGTCGCCTTCCTCGGGCGCCTCAATCCCTTCGGCATCCTGCTCGCCGGCCTCGTCATGGCGCTGACCTTCATCGGCGGCGAGGCGGCGCAGATCACGCTGCGCCTGCCATTCGACCTGACGCGCACCTTCCAGGGCATCCTGCTGTTCTGTGTCCTGGGGGCTGACGCGCTCGTCACCTATCGTGTGCGGCTCGTGCGCGGCACGCCGGCACAGGCGGCAGGGAGAGCGGCATGAGCATTGTCGAAGCCATTCTGCTCACCATCGTCACGGCATCGACGCCGCTCCTCATCGCCGCCCTCGGGGAGCTGGTCACCGAGCGGGCCGGCGTTCTCAACCTGGGTGTCGAGGGTATGATGGCGATGGGCGCCGCCTGCGGCTTTGCTGGCGCCATCCTGTTCGATTCGACCCTTCTTGGCGTCCTCTGTGGCATTCTTGCCGGGGGGCTGACGGCGGCGCTCTTCGCCTTCGCCGTGCTCGGCCTCGCCGCCAATCAGGTCGCCTCGGGCCTGGCGCTGACCATCTTTGGCCTCGGCCTGTCCGGGCTCATCGGTGCGCCCTTCATCGGCGCCCGGCGCGATCCCATCACGCATCTCCACATCCCGGGGCTCTCGGACCTGCCTCTCGTTGGGCGTCTGTTCTTCGGCCAGGATGCCTTCGTCTACGCCTCGCTCCTGCTTTGTCTCGGCGTCGGCTGGTTCCTGTTCCACACCCGCAAGGGCCTGTTGCTGCGGGCGGTGGGCGAGAACCAGACCTCGGCCCATTCTCTCGGCCTGCCGGTGCTGCGCGTGCGCTTCGTCGCCATCCTCTTCGGCGGCGCCTGCGCGGGCCTCGCGGGGGCCTATCTCTCGCTCGTCTATACGCGCTTCTGGTCGCCGGGCATGACCTCCGGGCGCGGCTGGATCGCGGTCGCGCTCGTCGTCTTTGCGGCTTGGCGGCCCGGCTGGACCTTCTTCGGCGCCTATCTCTTCGGGGCGGCGACGGTGCTGCAGCTCCATGCGCAGGCGGCGGCGATCGGCATCCCGTCCCAGGCGCTGTCAGCCTTGCCTTATCTTGCGACGATCGTCGCGCTCGTCGTCCTCTCGCTCGGTCGGCGGCGCGACACCGGTGCCCCGGGTTCGCTCGGCGCACCTTTCGTGCCGGACCGGTAGCTTGCTAAGTTCGTCCGTCCCGCCGTGCCGGAGAGGGGACGTCGCAGGGGGCGGCGTCCTGCGGGCGGACAAGACCAGCCCCCATTCGAGTGACAGGGACCCACGATGAAGCGTCTATTCACCCATCTTCTGGCGACGGCGGCCATGGCGCTCGTTGCCGGCGCTGCCAGCGCGCAGGACAAGCTCAAGGTCGGCTTCATCTATGTGGGGCCGGTCGGTGACCACGGCTGGAGCTACCAGCACGATGTCGGCCGCAAGGCCATCGAGAAGGCGCTCGGCGACAAGGTCGAGACGAGCTACGTCGAGAGCGTGCCGGAGGCCGATTCAGAGCGCGCCATCGAGCAGCTCGCCCGCACCGGCCACAAGCTCATCTTCACCACCTCCTTCGGCTACATGGAGCCGACGCTCAAGGTGGCGAAGAAATATCCGGGCGTGAAGTTCGAGCACGCCACCGGCATCAAGCGCGCCGACAATGTGTCCACCTATGCGGCGAAGTTCCATGAGGGCCGCTATGTCATCGGCCAGATCGCGGCCAGGATGTCGAAGACGGGCGTCATCGGCTATGTCGGCGCCTATCCGATCCCCGAGGTCGTCGCCGGCATCAACGCCTATTTCCTCGGCGCCCAGTCGGTGCGGCCGGACATCAAGATCAAGGTGGTCTGGGCCAATTCCTGGTATGATCCGGGCAAGGAGGCGGACGCCGCCAAGGCGCTGCTCGACCAGGGCGTCGACGTGATGGCCCAGCACACCGACAGCCCGGCGCCCCTGCAGGCGGCCGAGGCGCGCGGCCATTTCGGCTTCGGCCAGGCGTCGGACATGATTCGCTTCGCGCCCAAGACGCAGCTGACCGCGATCGTCGACAACTGGAACGACTATTACGTCGCCCGCACCAAGGCCGTGCTCGACGGCACCTGGAAGTCCGAGGACACCTGGGGTGGCCTCGACAGCGGCATGGTGAAGATGGCGCCCTACACCAACATGCCGGATGATGTGAAGAAGATGGCCGAGGAGACGGAGGAGGCGATCCGTTCCGGCAAGCTCAATCCTTTCAAGTGCCCCGTATTCAGGCAGGACGGCAGCGAGGTGGAGTGCAAGGGTGGCGCGGCTCTATCAGACGAGCAGGTGCTCGGCATGAATTTCTATGTGAAGGGTATCGAGGACAAGCTGCCGCAGTAGACGGCGGCAGGGACTGCAGGCGGAACGGCCGGCGCAAAGGCGCCGGCCGTTTGCGTCTTAACGGAGCACTCAGCCGGCGATCTTGCCGCCGCCCCGCTTCGTGATGGCGACAATCGACGGGCGAGGCGGCATGCCGTCCTGGAAATCCGGCCACCGCGTCGCCGGATCGTCGAAGGTCGAGATGCGGCCGAAGGCCGACCAGTCCTTGCCATCGTCGCCGGGGTGCTGCACGGCGACAAAGAAGGTGGTGAGGTCCGGCGTCGGCATGGGGCCGCAGAGCTCCGCACCCGCCGGGCAACGGAAGAACAGCTTGGAGGTGCCGCGCGCCGCGCCTTCCGTGTCGAGAGCGAAAAGCCCGTCGGTGCGGCCTGTGCTCTTTTCGGACATGCCGTCCGTCGACACCCACAGGCGCCCCTCGCTGTCGATGGCGCAGTTGTCCGGCATGCCGAACCAGCCGTCCTTGCTCGTCGCCGAGGAGAATGTGGCGCCGACGTCGGCGATCGAGGGGTCGCCACATTTGACGAGGATTTCCCAGGTGAACTTGCGCGCCGCATGATCGCCGCCCTCCGGCAGCATCTCGATGATGTGGCCGAACTCGTTGTTGGCGCGCGGATTGGCGGCGTCGACCTGTTCGGCCTTGCGGCGCGCGTTGTTGGTCAGCATCACATAGACCTTGTCGGTCTGCGGATTGGCCTCGACGTCCTCCGGCCGGTCCATCTTGGTGGCGCCGAGGAGATCGGCGGCGCGGCGCGCCTCGATGACGACATCGGCCTGGCTGGCAAAGCCGTTTGCCGCCGTCAGCGGCCCCTCGCCGAAGACGAGCGGCAGCCATTCGCCAGTGCCGTCGGCGTCATAGCGGGCGACATGCAGCGTGCCCCTGTCGAGCAGGTCCATGTTGGCGGCGCGGTCGGCCGGATCGACCCGGCCTTCGGTGACGAACTTGTAGACGTAGTCGAAGCGCTCGTCGTCGCCCTGGTAGACGACGAAGCGTCGGTCCTTGTTGACGATGTTCGCCGCGCCCTCGTGCTTGAAGCGGCCCATGGCCGTGCGCTTCTTCGGCACCGAGGTGGGGTCGAGCGGGTCGATCTCCACCACCCAGCCGAAGCGGTTCGATTCGTTCGGCTCCTTGGCGAGGTCGAAGCGGTCGTAGTGCTGGCCCCAGTTGTAGGAATTGCCGGGCACGCCGTAGCGCTTCAGCGCCGCCTCCTCGGGGTGGCCGTCGGCCTTGCCCCAGAAGTAGCCGTTGAAGTTCTCCTCGCACGTCAGCCACGTGCCCCAGGGCGTGATGCCGCCGGCGCAGTTGTTGAGCATGCCGCGCACCTTGCGCCCCTCGGCATCGTAGGAGGTCTTCATGCGCTCGGCGCCGGCGGCCGGGCCGGTGATCTCCATTTCCGTCTCGGCGGTAATGCGGCGCGCATATTTCGAATCCGGCACCACCTGCCACTTGCCGTTCACCTTGCGGACTTCGATGACCGAGCCGCCGTGCGCCATCATCTCGATGTCGACGAGCGCCTTCGTCATGTCCTTGAAACGGACGTCCTTGGTGTGCTGGGGCGGGATGCCCGGAAACATCAGCTCCTCGTTGGTGTATTCGTGGTTCACGACGAGGAGGCCGTGCGCCGACGGGTCGGCGGCGCCGGGCAGGGGGATGTAGCCGAGGAAGTCGTTATTGTAGCCGAACTGCCCGGCCTGCGCCTCGGCGCTCTGGCTCTTCGGATCGAACGCCGGCGCGCCGGGCAGCACGGGGTCGCCCCAGCGGATGAGAATGTCGGCGTCATGGCCCTCGGCGACATGATGCCGCTCGTCGACACCCGCCGCCGGCTCCTTGAAGCGGAAGGCCGATGCGTCGGTCTCGGCGCGCGCCTTTTCGGCCGTGGCGAGCGCCAGCGGCGAGACGGTGGCCGAAATGGCGGTGACGGCCAGCGCCCCGCGCATCAGGTCGCGGCGGCTGAAGCGCCGGGCGATGATCTCGCCCATGCTGGGATTGTCGCTCGTGTTGCGGCCGAGGTTCTCTGATTCCTCGTAAGCCTGGGAGCGAGTCAGCTCAGCGTCGGTCATCCTGGGATCCCCCGATGGAAAATCAGCCGCTCACAGTTAGGGCCGGGGCATGTCCGATGGATGACACTACGTCCCGCGATCGACTGTAACCGATGACGCCCGCAGACGACGTTTCTCCATCGGCCATGGCGCCTGCGAGACCCAGGCCACGGTGGAGAAGGACCCTGAAACGAAACAGCCGGGGCCCGAAGACCCCGGCTGCCATATTCCGGTGCGGGCGGCCGGAAGGGCCCCCCGCGCTGCATCAGACCGAGTAGTACATGTCGAACTCGACCGGGTGCGGCGTGTGCTCGAAGCGGATGACGTCCTGCATCTTGAGTTCGATATAGGCGTCGATGAAGTCGTCGCTGAACACGCCGCCGGCCTTGAGGAAGGCGCGGTCCTTGTCGAGGGACTGCAGCGCCTCGCGCAGGCTGGCGCAGACGGTCGGGATCTTCTTCAGCTCGCGCGGCGGCAGGTCGTAGAGATCCTTGTCCATCGCCGAGCCGGGGTCGATCTTGTTCAGGATGCCGTCGAGGCCGGCCATGAGCAGGGCCGCGAAACCGAGGTAGGGGTTCGCCGTCGGGTCGGGGAAACGCACCTCGACGCGCTTGGCCTTCGGCGAGTTCGTCCACGGAATGCGGCAGGAGGCCGAGCGGTTGCGCGAGGAGTAGGCGAGCAGCACCGGCGCCTCGAAGCCCGGGACCAGACGCTTGTAGGAGTTGGTCGACGGGTTGGTGAAGGCGTTGATGGCCTTGGCGTGCTTGATGATGCCGCCGATGTACCACAGGCATTCCTGGCTGAGGTCGGCATACTTGTTGCCGGCGAACAGCGGCTTGCCGCCCTTCCAGATCGACTGGTGCACGTGCATGCCCGAGCCGTTGTCGCCATAGACCGGCTTCGGCATGAAAGTGGCCGACTTGCCGTAGCTCTGGGCCACGTTGTGGATGCAGTACTTGTAGACCTGCATCTGGTCGGCCATCAGCGTCAGCGTGTCGAACTTCATGCCGAGCTCGTGCTGGGCCGAGGCGACCTCATGGTGGTGCTTCTCGACCTTGACGCCCATGGCAGCCATGGCCGCGAGCATCTCGCCACGCATGTCCTGTCCGGAATCGAGCGGCGGCACGGGGAAGTAGCCGCCCTTCGTCGGGATGCGGTGGCCGAGGTTGCCGCCCTCATAGTCCGTGTCGCCGTTGATCGGCAGCTCCGCCGCATCGAGCTTGAAGCCCGTGTTATAAGGGGTGGCCGTGAACTTGACGTCGTCGAAGACGAAGAACTCCGCCTCGGGGCCGACATAGATCGTGTCGCCGATGCCGGTCGACTGCAGGAAGGCCTCGGCCTTCTTGGCGATGCCGCGCGGGTCGCGGTTGTAGGCCTCGCCCGTGGTCGGCTCGAGAACGTCGCAGACGATGGAGAGCGTCGCGGCCGAGAAGAATGGATCGACGGTGGCGGTGGCCGGGTCCGGCATGAGGAGCATGTCGGATTCGTTGATGGCCTTCCAGCCGGCGATCGAAGAGCCGTCGAACATCGTGCCTTCGGCGAAGATGTCTTCGTCGATCATCGACACATCGAAGGTGACGTGCTGCCACTTGCCACGCGGATCGGTAAAGCGGAAGTCGACATACTTGATGTCTTCGTCCTTGATCAGCTTGAGCACGTCCTTAGCGCTCTTCATCATTATCATCCTCTAGTGGAACTGGCCGTCTGCGGCCCGTGGGGTGGCGTAGGTCGGATCAAATCGCGTCCGTGCCGGTCTCGCCGGTGCGGATGCGGATGACCTCCTCGACCGTGGATACAAAAATCTTGCCATCTCCGATCCGGCCCGTCTGGGCCGCCTTGCGGATGGCCTCGACCGCCCGGTCGACCATCTCGTCGGCAAGAACGATCTCGATCTTCACCTTGGGCAGAAAGTCGACGACGTATTCCGCCCCGCGGTAGAGCTCGGTATGGCCCTTCTGGCGGCCGAAACCCTTGGCTTCGATGACGGTGATACCCTGCAGGCCGACGTCCTGAAGCGCCTCCTTCACCTCGTCGAGCTTGAAGGGTTTGATGATCGCTTCGATCTTCTTCATGCCGTGCAGCCTCCGCAGGATCAGTCAGTGCAAACAGCTCGTGTGGCTCTTACCATCAAAGCCGATCGGCCTGCCACGGGGAATTGGCCGCTCCCTGCCACGCAATGTTGCAGCCAGACGACATTTGGAGGCTAAAAATTGTGCAGATGCTACTTTTTTCATCGACCCCGGCGAGGGGGCTGCCATCGCAGCGGCAGAATGCCCGATGCTTGAGCTCATGACCTGCGCCGAGATGGCTGCGGCGGATGGGCGCACCATAGCCGGTGGCACGCCGGGCATCGTGCTGATGGAACGGGCGGGGCAGGCGGTGGCCGAGCGGGTGCTCGCCGGGGTGGCAGGACCCCAGCGCATCGCCGTTCTCTGCGGGCCCGGCAACAATGGCGGCGACGGCTTCGTCGTCGCGCGCCTGCTCGCGGCGGCGGGCCACGATGTGGCCGTCCACGCCCTCGTGCCGCCGGACCGGCTGACGGGTGACGCCGCCGAGGCGGCCCGCGGCTGGCAAGGCGAGGTCCTGCCGCTCGCGGGCTGGCGTGCCGACGGTGTCGATATCATCGTCGACGCCATCTTCGGCGCCGGGCTCGCGCGCGATATCGCCGCGCCGCTCGATGCGGTGATCGCGGCAGTGAATGCCGCCAGCGCCCAGGTCGTCGCGGTCGACGTGCCCTCCGGCATCGACGGCGACACCGGCACCGTGCGGGGCTGCGCCGTCAGGGCTGACGAGACGGTGACTTTCGCCCGGCGCAAGCCCGGCCATCTGCTGCTGCCGGGACGCGAACATTGTGGCCGCGTGCATGTTGCGGACATCGGCATCGCCGACGCGACGGTGGCCGCGCTCGATGTGCGGACGGCCGCGAACGCTCCCGGCCTCTGGCGGGACAAGCTGCCGCGCCCGGATGCGGCGGGTCATAAATACAAGCGCGGCCATCTCGTCGTCGCCTCCGGCGGGCCGGCGCGGACGGGCGCGGCGCGCCTTGCCGCGCGAGCCGGCCTGAGGGCCGGGGCCGGGCTCGTGACCGTCGCCTCGCCGCCGGCGGCCGTCGCCATCAATGCGGGGCATCTGACCGCCATCATGGTGCGCGCCGTCGATGGTGCCGAACAGCTCGCCGACCTGCTGACAGATGCGCGCTTCTCGGCGCTCGTTCTCGGTCCGGCGCTGGGCATTGGCGAGGAGACGCGCCGTATGGTCGAGGTGGCCGCCGCCGCGCGCCGGCACCTCGTGCTCGATGCGGATGCGCTGACGAGCTTTTCGAACAATCTCGCCGGCCTGTGGCAGGTGGTGACCTCCGCTGCGCCGGCTGGCGTCGTGCTGACGCCGCACGAGGGCGAGTTCGCAAGGCTGTTCGGGGAGCCCGGGGGCGTCGCGCAGGCGCGATCCAAGCTGGAGCGGGCCCGGGCCGCCGCCGCGGCGAGCGGGGCCGTTGTCGTGCTCAAGGGCCCCGACACGGTCATCGCCGCGCCGGACGGACGCGCCGCCATCAACGAAAACGCACCGCCTTGGCTCGCGACGGCCGGGACGGGCGACGTGCTCGCCGGCATCATCGGCGGCCTCATGGCCCAGGAGATGCCGACCTTCGTGGCCGCCTGCGCCGGCGTGTGGATGCACGGAGCGGCGGCCGCTGCCTTCGGGCCGGGCCTCATCGCCGAGGACCTGCCGGAGATGCTGCCGCAGGTGTGGCGGACGTTGCTGGATTAGCCTTCGTTTTCAGCGGGAAGGGATGGCTTCTTGAATCACCGCCTCACGTCACCTCGTACCAGGTGGCGAGGCCGGCCGGCAGCCGGTCGAGGATGGCCGAGCCGATCAGCCAGCGGCCCGGATTGTCGGCGACGAAGGCGATCCGCACCGTGCGCCCGGGCGGCACGGCGAACGTGTCGAGCCAGTAGGGCTCCCAGCCGTCGTCGAGCGGATGCAGCAGCCGCACATGGTGCCCGTGGATGTGCAGGGCCTGCACGAAGGCGGTCTGGTTGGTGAAGGCCAGCACGGCTGGCTTGCCGCGCGGCACGCGCAGCAGCGGCTCGCGCTGGTCTGTAAAGGCGGCACCGTTGACCTGCCAGAGGCGCGTGACATCGGCATCGGTCGCCGGCCGGTTCGGGTCGAGGCCGCCGCCGATTACCGCCTCCGCGCGCAGGGCGGCGGCAAGGTCGATGGCGGCCGGCAGATCCGGTGCCGCCAATGCCGGCCGCGGTTCATCGGCATGCGGCGACGGGGCACCGGTCGCCGCGAACGTGACGAGCGGCACCGTCGACGTGCCGAACAGGCCGCTGACGGTCGCGCCTTCGCCCGGCGTGACGACGACGTCGAGGCGCCCGCCGGGCAGCAGCGTCAGCATCGCGCGGGCCGGAGCGAAGGGCTCGACGGCAATGCTGTCGACGGCGATGACCTCCGCCTCCATGGCGTCGAAGCGCAGCGTGAAGATGCGCGCGTTCGCGGCATTGACGAGGCGCAGCCGCGCACGGCCGCGCTGCGGCAGCCTTACCGCCTGCGGCGGCGTCACGCCGTTCACCGTCAGCCAGTTGCCGAGCCGGCCGGCGAGCCCCGCGTCCTCCGCGGTGCCGAAGCTCGCCCGCAGGGCGCCGCTCTTCTCGAGCGCCCAGTCGGACAGGACGACGATCACGTCCTCGTCCACCGCGATCGATTCCGGCTCGGGGACGATGAGCGTGCCATAGAGCCCGCGGGCAGATTGCTCGGCGGCATGGGCGAGGACGGCCGGGCGGAGAAGGAACGTACCCGGCCGGACCGGCGTGAGGGTAAGCGAGCGCTCCCCGCCGGGCGGCACGGCATCCCCCGCAAGTGGCGCCGCTCCGTCAAGCGCATTCTCGGTCCGCAGGCCGAGGACATGCATGGAGACGGGCTGCGGCAGCTCGTTGGTGAGGTGCAGCGCGAGGGCTTCGCCAAGTGGCGCGCGCAGCCGTGCCCCCGCGGCATCGCCTGTGAAGCTCCATAGGTCCGCGGGGCCTGCGGCGGACGGATTGAGCGGTACCCTCGCGGGCGCCGCGACAAGGCGGGCGCCGCCTCCGGCAGCCGGCTGAGCGCAGGCTCTGCGCGTTGTGCCCGTGAACAGCGCAAGCCCGCCGAGTGCCTTCACGAATGTGCGACGGGCCATGGCGGTGGTATGGGAGCGAGAGGAAATCGTCGTTGCCTCGAATGGCGCCATGGAGACCATCGCTTTGTCGGAAGGCCCAGATCTAACGCGAAGCGCCGTCCGGCACGAGGGCGCGGCAGCATTTTTCCGCCCTCGCCATGCTGCTGCGCCGGGGCGCCGGGCACAAAAGGCGGCGCGCGTCATTTTTTTGCTGCATCACCCTTCTGTCATGATATAGAGCCCCGTCCCGGAAGGGGTCTTGGCCGCAGGGCGAGACTCCGGTTGCGGGCGTGGCGGAATTGGTAGACGCGCTGGATTTAGGTTCCAGTGACGACAAGTCGTGGGGGTTCGAGGCCCTCCGCCCGCACCATGCGCCTTGGTGAGGTTCGGCGCGGCCGACCCTTGTGAATGATCATTCAGAGCGAACGGAATAGAGCTGTAAAGATGCAGGCGACGCAAACCCTGTCCGAGGGGCTCAAACGCGAGTTCAAGGTGGTCGTGCCGGCCGCCGATCTGGAAACGAAGCTCACGGGCGAGCTGGCCGGACTGAAAGATCGTGTCCGCATCAACGGCTTCCGCCCGGGCAAGGTGCCGCTGACGCACCTGCGCCGGCTCTATGGCCGCGCCGTGATGGCGGACGTGGTGCAGAACGCCGTCAACGACGCCAACCGCCAGATCGTCGCGGAGCATTCGCTCAAGCTCGCCCAGGAGCCTCAGGTCACATTCCCCGAGAACAAGGACGAGATCGAGGCCGTGATGGAGGCGAAGGCGGATCTTGCCTTCACCGTCGCGCTCGAGGTGCTGCCGCAGATCGAGATCAAGGACTTCTCCGGCATCGAGCTGACCAAGGAGGTCGCCGAGATCGGTGACGCTGAGGTCGACGAGGCGCTGGAGCGCATGGCCAAGCAGAACCGCAGCTTCTCGCCAAAGGACGATGCGGCCGAAAACGGCGACCGCCTGACGGTCGACTTCGTCGGCACCATCGACGGCGAGGCCTTCGAAGGCGGCTCGGCCGAGGACATCAAGGTCGAGATCGGCTCGAACTCCTTCATCCCCGGCTTTGAGGAGCAACTGGTCGGCGCCAGGGCTGGCGAAGACCGCACGGTCAACGTCTCCTTCCCGGAGAATTACCTGGCGCCAAACCTCGCCGGCAAGGCTGCGACCTTTGCCGTGAAGGTCAAGGCGGTCGAGGCCCCGGACGCGCTCAAGATCGACGACGAGCTCGCCAAGGGCTTCGGCATGGAGTCGCTCGACAAGCTCAAGGACGCCGTGCGCGAGGCGATCGGGCGCGACTTCGCCGCCCAATCCCGCCGCAAGCTCAAGCGCATCCTGCTCGACGCCCTCGACGAGCAGTATACCTTCGACCTGCCGCCGAGCCTCGTCGAGCAGGAATTCGCCGGCGTGTGGAACCAGGTCGAAGCCGAGATGAAGCAGTCCGGCAAGACCTTCGCCGACGAGGACACGACGGAGGAAGAGGCGCGCGCCGAATACCGCCGCATCGCCGAGCGGCGCGTGCGACTGGGGCTGGTCCTTGCGGAAATCGGCGAGAAGGCCGATGTAAAGATCACGGACGACGAGGTGACGCAGGCCGTCATCGAGCGCGCCCGCCAGTTCCCCGGCCAGGAGAAGGCCGTGTGGGACTATTATCGCAAGAACCCGCAGGCGCTTGCCGAGATCCGCGCCCCGATCTTCGAGGAGAAGGTGGTCGACCACGTCCTCGGCCAGGTCAAGGTGACGGAAAAGACAGTGTCGCGCGAGGCTCTGTTCTCGGACGACGAGGACGGCGAGGCTGGCGCGGACGAGGGCAAGAAGGCCAAGAAGGCCTCCAAGTCCAAGAAGAAGGCGTAACAGGCTATCCTGCGGGCGATTCGCTGCAGGATCGCCCGCAGGGTCGGTTCACGGCCGCGGGCATTCGGAACCGACGAGGAAGACGATGAGGGATCCGTTAGAGGTCTATAACAACACGCTCGTGCCGATGGTGGTGGAGCAGTCCAACCGCGGCGAGCGTGCGTTCGATATCTATTCCCGCCTGCTGCGCGAGCGAATCATCTTCCTCACCGGCCCGGTGGAGGATTATTCGGCCTCGCTCATCGTGGCGCAGCTGCTGTTCCTCGAGGCCGAGAACCCGAAGAAGGAAATCTCCTTCTACATCAATTCCCCCGGTGGTGTGGTGACGTCGGGGCTGTCCATCTACGACACGATGCAGTTCATCCGCTGTCCCGTTTCGACGCTGTGCATCGGCCAGGCGGCCTCCATGGGCTCGCTGCTTCTTGCCGCGGGCGAGGCCGGACAGCGTTTCGCGCTGCCGAATGCGCGCATCATGGTGCATCAGCCTTCGGGCGGCTTCCAGGGCCAGGCGACGGACATTCTCATCCACGCGCGCGAAATCGAGGCGCTGAAGCGCCGCCTCAACGAGATCTACGTGAAACACACGGGCAAGGATCTCGTCTCCATCGAGCAGGCTCTGGAGCGCGATTTCTTCATGACCGCGGATGCGGCTCGCGACTTCGGCCTCATCGACCAGGTCCTGGCGACGCGCCCGGAGGTGGCGGCCTGATCGCGGTTGTCCCCAAGGACGGGTCAGGGGACGGGCGCCGGCTCCGGCGTGCCGTCCCATTTCTGTTGATCGGCATGCGGCACCATGTTTGCATGGTAGCCGTCATCGAATGAATCGGCGCGCTGGCGCCGGGCGAAGATCGCGGAATTACCCTTTCTTAGATCGACGCCTATATGAAGATGTGATGACGCTCGTACCGCGTGGTGCGGCACGGGCGGATCGAGCGGAGACGGACCATGAGCAAGACCAGCGGTGGCGACGCCAAGAGCACGCTCTACTGCTCATTTTGCGGCAAGAGCCAGCACGAGGTCCGCAAGCTCATCGCTGGACCGACCGTGTTCATCTGCGACGAGTGTGTGGAACTGTGCATGGACATCATCCGCGAGGAATCCAAGTCCTCGCTGGTGAAATCCCGCGATGGCGTGCCGACGCCGAAGGAGATCAGCAAGGTTCTCGACGATTACGTGATCGGCCAGGACCATGCCAAGAAGGTGCTCTCCGTCGCGGTGCACAACCACTACAAGCGCCTCGCGCATGCGACGAAGCACAATGACGTCGAACTTGCGAAGTCGAACATCCTGCTCGTCGGCCCGACGGGTTCGGGCAAGACGCTGCTCGCCCAGACGCTGGCGCGTATCCTCGATGTGCCGTTCACGATGGCGGATGCCACCACCCTGACGGAGGCCGGCTATGTCGGCGAGGATGTCGAGAACATCATCCTCAAGCTCCTGCAGGCCTCCGACTACAACGTCGAGCGGGCCCAGCGCGGCATCGTCTACATCGACGAGATCGACAAGATCTCGCGCAAGTCCGACAATCCTTCGATCACCCGCGACGTGTCGGGCGAGGGCGTGCAGCAGGCGCTCCTGAAGATCATGGAGGGCACGGTGGCTTCGGTGCCGCCGCAGGGCGGGCGCAAGCACCCGCAGCAGGAGTTCCTGCAGGTCGACACCACCAATATCCTGTTCATCTGCGGCGGTGCCTTCGCCGGGCTCGAGCGCATCATCAGTGCACGCGGCAAGGGCACTTCGATCGGCTTCGGTGCCAATGTGCAGGCTCCGGATGACCGGCGCACGGGCGAAATCTTCCGCGAGGTCGAGCCGGAGGATCTCTTGAAGTTCGGCCTCATCCCCGAATTCGTCGGCCGCCTGCCGGTCATCGCGACGCTCGAGGATCTCGACGAGGACGCTTTGACGAAGATTCTCAGGGAGCCGAAGAACGCGCTGGTCAAGCAGTACCAGCGGCTCTTCGACATGGAGAACGTCGAACTCACCTTTTCTGACGAGGCGCTTCTGCTCATTGCCCGCAAGGCGATCGAGCGCAAGACGGGTGCTCGCGGCCTCAGGTCCATCATGGAGGGCATCCTGCTCGACACGATGTACGACCTGCCGGGTCTCGAGGGTGTGGAGCAGATCGTCATCAGCCCCGAGGTGGTCGAGGGCAAGGCCAAGCCCTTGTTCATCTATGCGGATCGACAGGCGGAAACGAGCGCCAGCGCCTGACGGGCGCTCGCTCGCCGGTTGCACGGAGCAGGGCCGATCACCGTTTTGCGAGCTGGCCCTGCGTCCTTTCTTGAAACATACGGCACGGGACGCCACCTAACGCCCAACACCCGGTGCCGGCATGCTCTTAGAAGAGGTGCCGGCAAGGTGTGTCGGGGCAGCCGCAGCCGCGGTGAGCGCGCCCGACAATCCGTCCGTTGTCGGCCCATCGGGGCGGGGGCGGGCGCAAAGGAAAGGAACTGAGGGCTATGACCAATTCCAAGCCCCGCCAGCCGGCCATCCCGGGCACTGTTGCCGTCTATCCGGTCTTGCCCCTGCGCGATATCGTCGTATTCCCGCACATGATCGTGCCGCTCTTTGTCGGCCGCGAGAAGTCGATCCGCGCGCTCGAGGAAGTGGTCAAGAGCGACGGGCACATTCTGCTCGCGACGCAAATCAACGCCTCTGACGATGATCCGGCGACGGACGCGATCTACCAGGTCGGCACCGTGGCGAGCGTGCTGCAGCTCCTCAAGCTGCCCGACGGCACCGTGAAGGTCCTTGTCGAGGGTGCCGGCCGCGCCAAGGTGCGCCAGTACACCCGCAGCGACGACTATTACGAGGCCGAGGCCGAGGTGCTCGCCGAATCGGCCGGCAATGCGGTGGAGACGGAGGCGCTCGCTCGCTCCGTGGTCTCGGAATTCGAGAACTACGTCAAGCTGAACAAGAAGGTTTCACCCGAGGTCGTCTCCGCGGTGACGCAGATCGACGATCCCTCGAAGCTCGCTGACACGGTCGCCTCGCATCTCGCCGTCAAGATCGCCGACAAGCAGGCGATCCTCGAGACGACGTCGGTCGCAGAGCGGCTCGAGAAGGCTCTCGGCCTGATGGAAAGCGAGATCTCCGTCCTGCAGGTGGAGAAGCGCATCCGCACGCGCGTCAAGCGCCAGATGGAGAAGACCCAGCGCGAGTACTACCTCAACGAGCAGATGAAGGCGATCCAGAAGGAGCTTGGCGACGAGGACGGTCGCGATGAGCTCGCCGAGCTGGAAGAGCGCATCGAGAAGACCAAGCTGACCAAGGAGGCGCGCGAGAAGGCGCAGGGCGAGCTGAAGAAGCTGCGCCAGATGTCTCCCATGTCGGCCGAGGCGACGGTGGTGCGCAACTATCTCGACTGGCTGCTCGGTATCCCGTGGGGCAAGCGCTCGCGCGTCAAGAAGGACCTGAACCTCGCCCAGGAGGTGCTGGACACCGACCACTTCGGCCTCGACAAGGTCAAGGAGCGCATCGTCGAATATCTTGCCGTGCAGCAGCGCGCCAACAAGCTGACGGGCCCGATCCTGTGCCTCGTCGGACCTCCGGGCGTCGGCAAGACCTCGCTCGGCAAGTCCATCGCCAAGGCGACGGGGCGCGAGTTCGTGCGCATGTCGCTCGGCGGCGTGCGGGACGAGGCCGAGATCCGCGGCCACCGGCGCACCTATATCGGCTCGCTGCCCGGCAAGATCATCCAGTCGATGCGCAAGGCCAAGACGTCCAATCCGCTCATCCTGCTCGACGAGATCGACAAGCTGGGCATGGACTTCCGCGGCGATCCGGCCTCGGCCCTGCTCGAGGTGCTGGATCCTGAGCAGAACTCGTCGTTCAACGACCATTATCTCGAGGTCGACTACGACCTGTCGAACGTGATGTTCGTGACGACGGCGAACACGCTCAACATCCCGCCGGCCCTGCTTGACCGCATGGAAGTGATCCGTATCGCCGGCTACACGGAAGAGGAGAAGGCCGAGATTGCCCGGCGGCATCTCATTCCCAACGCGCTGGCCAAGCACGGCCTGCAGCCGAAGGAATGGGAGATCGACGATGCCGGACTGCTCATCCTCATCCGCCGCTACACGCGAGAGGCGGGCGTGCGCAATCTCGAGCGCGAGATTGCCAATCTCATCCGCAAGGCGGTGAAGGAGATCATCCTCACCAAGAAGAAGAGGATCAGCGTTACGGCTGACAACATCTCCGACTATCTCGGCGCGCCGAAGTTCCGCTATGGCGAGATCGAGGCTGAGGATCAGGTGGGCACCGTCACCGGTCTCGCCTGGACCGAGGTCGGCGGCGAGCTCCTGACGATCGAAGGCATCATGATGCCCGGCAAGGGCAAGATGACCGTCACCGGCAACCTGCGGGACGTGATGAAGGAATCGATCTCTGCAGCGGCGTCCTATGTCCGCTCGCGCGCGGTCGACTTCGGCATCGAGCCCCCGCTGTTCGAGCGGCGTGACATCCACGTGCACGTTCCGGAAGGCGCGACCCCGAAGGACGGCCCGTCGGCCGGCATTGCCATGGCGACTGCCATCGTCTCGACGCTCACGGGCATTCCGGTGCGCCGCGACGTCGCGATGACCGGCGAGGTCACGCTGCGCGGACGGGTTCTGCCGATCGGCGGCCTCAAGGAAAAGCTCCTCGCCGCTTTGCGCGGTGGCATCAAGAAGGTGCTGATCCCCGAGGACAACGCCAAGGATCTGGCGGACATCCCGGCTTCGGTGAAGAACGGCCTCGAGATCGTCCCCGTGTCGCGCATGGAGCAGGTGCTTGCCCATGCTCTGGTGCGTCAGCCCGAGGCGATCGTCTGGGACGAGGAGGCGGCCTCCCGGAAGGGCGCGGTCGCATCCAGCGATGAGGATGGCACGGGTCTCGTCGCTCACTGAGCCGGGATGCTAGGACGGAATCGCAGGAGGCGGGATCCACGGACCCCGCCTCCTTCGCTGAAGAGCCGCGATTCGCTTGTCAGCCAAGGACAAGCCGGCATCGCACCTTCGGGGCCGAATTTGGGCGTCGTTAGTGCGCGACACGGGTGCTTTTTTGTGGTTTTGCAGCCTGTAACCGTTGCATTTCTTGGGATTCTGCGGCATCGGGGTTGAGCGTGCCGCCGCTGTTGCGGGCGGACGTGTCCGCGCCATGTGGCGCATTCGGTTCGCAGCTGTGACGGCGCGAATGCAAGGAGGACAACATGAACAAAGGTGAACTCGTCTCGGCCGTCGCCGAGAAGGCGGGCCTCACGAAGACCCAGGCCACCGAGGCGATCGACGCGGCGATTGACGCGATCACGGGCGCTCTGAAGAAGGGTGACGAAGTGAAGCTGGTCGGGTTCGGCACCTTTGCGGTCGCCGACCGAGCGGCCGGTACGGCGCGCAATCCGCGTACGGGCGAGACGATCCCCGTGCCGGCGTCCAAGGCGCCCAAGTTCAAGGCGGGTGCCGCTCTCAAGGACGCCGTCAACGGCAAGTGACGTTACAGGGGCGAGCCGATCGCATGAGGCTATTCGGCCGTTCGCTCACGCGGGATGCGGCCAGAGCCCTTGCGGAGGGCCCGGCTCGCCCCTAAACACTGGGACAATGGGCGGTTAGCTCAGTCGGTAGAGCATCTCGTTTACACCGAGAGGGTCGGCGGTTCGAGTCCGTCACCGCCCACCACCTGAAGTCCTTGAAATATCAGCCTTGAACGTTTGTTCCGCGATCTTGCAGTGGCGGGGGATAGCGCCGGACATGGCGTGCGCAGGCCAGTCCTGAGATGAGGCGCCGGCCTGTCTTTGGGCTCCTTCCGCGCCGCCCGCCGGTCGGTCCCGTGCAGCGGGGGACGGGCGGCCGCTTGCCGAACCCGGCAGAACATGTGCCGATTTTCCGCCGGCACGGCCCCGTCCCGGCCGCGGCACGGGCATCGATTGCGATTTCTCCTGGCGATCTGGGACGTTGAATATGGGGCGGTGAACCCCATATTCTCCAAGCGGTGTTCTGTGACCTCCGCGGCGAGCCCTGATCGCATCCATGCCCCCCAAGGAATGCGGTCGGGGCTTCGCTATGTCGGCGTGGCGCGCAAGCCCGCCGTGGGCTGGTTCGGTCATATGCTTGTCTCTCGAAGTCAGATCCGGTTGCTGTCCGCGGGGGCCGATGTCCTGCGTCATCCGGCCGTGGCTGCCATCGATGCGCGGCCGCGATGAAGCGGGGAGGGGCCGGTCCGCCTTGGTGAGGCGGTGGCCTTGTCTCGTTGCGCGGGCCCATTGGGGCAGCGGATTCGGAGGAGCGGAAAGAGGCAACGCTTCGCCCCGCGAGACGTGCCCTGCAGGTCGTCCAGGGTGAATCGGATGCTCGCGCTCGGCCTTGCGAAGAACGGCCATTGCGAGCGGCGGCAGCCGCTGTCCACAGGCGGGAAGGGGTGTTCGGAAGGGTTTTCACAGGGATGCAGTCAAGGTGCTTGACAGGGCCGGAGACGGGTCTTAAGTCAGCGCCACCACAGCGAACGAGACGTTCGCCGCGGGGGTGTAGCTCAGTTGGTTAGAGCGCCGGCCTGTCACGCCGGAGGCCGCGGGTTCGAGCCCCGTCACTCCCGCCACTTTCTCCCTCGAAAATCAGAGCCTCGAAGTTCCAGACTCGATCCTGCGGCGACGGGAACGTGACGTCGACTGTCCGGACCGTGGTCTATGTCCGAGCCGGTTGCCCGAGGAGCTTTCCTGCAACCTCTGCCAATCTCGGATGGCAGGATACCCAATCCGTCCCGTTTCCATGTCGTTGACCGCCCGGCTTCGGCGCCGGGCGGCTGCGCTTTCGTCGACGGCCCCTCAGGGGGTCGTGATCAGCTTGTAGCCGCGGCCGTTCATGCAGCTGTGCATCGTCTTGCCGGCATCGCTGCTCGCCAAGGCCCGCTGCCGGCATTCTGTCAGGACCCTGTTGGCGCGCCGTTCGTCCGCACTTCCAGGCTGGATGACGCGCCCGTCGCTGCGAACCCAGACTTGCCGCTGGGCAGCTGTCGTATTGCATGCGCCAAGCGCAATGACGCCGAGCAGGATGAAAATGCGAAACATAAAAACCTCCCCAGCTGTAATCAGACTCCGCCTCAGTCGCCCAAGGGCTCTTGCGACATAAGCAGGAGGTATTTTCTATAATGTTCTGGTATGATATTCTTGTCTACGTTTCCGATGACGTAAAATGACAATCGATTAATATCGTCGATTGTCATAATAATTGAATACAATTTTAAATGTCACGGAAGCGAGAGGGAAGACAGCAGCTTCGGCTGCCTAGGCCGTAAACCCATAAACGGCTCTGGGTTCCCTGACGGTGGCGATTGTGATTCAAGCTCCTTTTCGGGAGCTTTGCGATGGGCCGCTACGATCTGACGGATTTCGAATGGGAGGCGATCCGGCCTCACCTTCCCAACAAGTCGCGGGGCGTGCCTCGCGTGGATGACCGGCGGGTTCTCAATGGCATCTTCTGGTGCCTGCGCTCGGGCGCGCCGTGGGCGGACATGCCGGCGCGCTACGGGCCGCCGACCACGATCTACAACCGCTTCAACCGATGGCGGAAGGCGGGCGTCTGGGATCGGCTCATGGACGCGATCACAAGGGCTTACGATG